>JBLWXT010000025.1:0-61261 GCA_048267305.1 Owenweeksia sp.
GGTTTGGGGTTTGGGGTTTGGGGTTTGGGGTTTGGGGTTTGTGGTTTGGGGTTTGTGGTTTGGGGTTTGTGGTTTGGGATTTGGGATTTGGGATTTATCAGAAACTACCTGATGGGGAGCAGGCGGGCGGGGATTCCTACGGCAGTTTGTCCGGGAGGTACATCGTGGGTAACAACAGCACCTGCGCCAATAATTGCTCCATCGCCAATAGTGACGCCTTGCAGAATAGTGGCTCCAGTACCAATAAAGACTCCATGTCCGAGTTTTACGTTTCCGGAGAGGTTTACTGCGGGCATAAGGGAGCAGAAATCGCCCATAATCACGTCATGCCCAATGGTGCAGTTGAGGTTAATGAGAGCGAAGTTTCCGATGGTAATATCACAAGTAAAAACAGATTTTGCGGCCAGGAAGCATCCTCGTCCCATGCTAATAGATTCCTTTTGCTGTAAAATCACGGATGGGTGAACAATGTTTGGGAAATAGGCCTGAGCGGGTAATCGGCTGTGTACCTGGCTTCTTACCCTTGAAGAACCAATGGCAATGGAGATAGCCTCAGAATTTTGGTGAATGGCATTAATGAAATGATCTACGGAGCCCAGTACATCCTCTCCCCGGGCCTTATCATCGATAAATCCGGCAAAAGAATATTCGGTAAGGTTGAGAATACTTTTTACTTCCTTACCAAAACCTCCTGCTCCTACTATGTAAATTTTATTGTTAGTCAAAGCCTTTAAATTCTTCCATGGTAGTATTTTGGGATGCATCAACACCTCGGGCTGAAATTACGACTCCAAACGTAAGAAGAAGAATTTTGACATCGCCAGTAAAGGACAGGTTTTCGGCATAAATTTTATCGAGTTCAAACTTTTGTTTCCATGAGAGGAGGTTACGGCCCCTGACCTGTGTAAGACCGGTTAGTCCGGGTTTCACCTCAAATCTCTTTCTAAAGTCACCTTTAATCAATGGGTTATAGTGCAGAGGCAAAGGCCTTGGCCCCACGAGGCTCATTTGCCCCTTAATGACATTAATAAGCTGCGGGAGCTCATCGAGGGACCACTTTCTGAGAAAGCTGCCGAAGGGTGTAAGCCTGTCTTTATCCTCCACAAGAGTGGCCGATGGCTGCTTCATAGTTTTAAACTTGTAGATGGTAAAAGGCCTGCCACCCATACCCAGTCGTTGTTGTGTGAAAAGGCCGGTAATAAAAAAAATAATGAGCATAAAGGGAGACAGGCCCAAGAGCAATAAAAGGGCAATAAAAGTATCGGCTATGGCCTTGATGCTTTTATACATTAGTTGGACAGGTACTTTTGGGCCAGTTTAAACTCGGCTACGTATTGGATTTCGTTATGCTCAAAACTGCTGGTGGTGGCGTTATTTCGCCTGGCCATTTCAAAATACTTCAGCAGGGTTTTATCATATCTGGCTAATTTTAAAAAGCCATCGGCATATTCCAATCCATTTTCAAATCGTTTAACAGTTTTTTTATTTAAATCGCCATAAAAACGATTTTCAGCCTTATTGTAGAGTATGAATTTTGCTGTATTTACAAATCGCTGAATATCATCCTTGTACCATCCTTCCCTAAGCTGATAGCAGGCGACTACATAAGTGATAACGTGATTTCCATGAGATCCGTCCTGTATAATGGGCTTTGCAGGCTTATGGCATTCTGTGCCCCATGGCCAAGAGCTATCCCAGGTCATATTCCAGATATATGCCTGATTGCCCTGAATTTTAAGATTGTCGCGCAACTGCCTATCATACAATTCCTTGAATGTATTATACTGACTTATCTTGATACTGTTGTTGTCAATTTTAGCGAGGTATAGTGCCACCATGGCCCAATGGGATGTCATGTGAGTTCTGCTTCTAAAAAGGTACTTATAGCACTGGCCATCCTTTATCCCTCTTTCATACCACTTTTCCCAGCCATTAACAGTAATAAATGTGAGCATAGGCTGATAGTTGGAGGCAATGATGGCTGAGGAGTGCCTAGCGGGGATGTTATGGGATAAATAGAGCATCCTGGCCATGTACCTGAAAAAGTAGCTTTCAAAAAGAGGCACCTCCTGGAGATGTCCACCACCATTAGGGTGTTCGGCATAATTGGGATTGAGGTTTATCCAAGAGAGGTAATTATCCATGAATGGAGATCTGTTGCCCTTAATGTCTTTACTTTTTTGAGCTCTGTTTACTACCGAAAGAGTAAGTTGATAAGCCTCCTCAAGATATTTAATAGAATCGGTTACCTCATACTGGGCCAGTAAAGCTCCGAGCCCGCGCGACATAAACATGAGGTTGTAGGCCTTCATACTGCCATTGGCAATTTGTGAATATTTCTTTTTGGATGTAACGCCCATTTTGGTTTTTTGAACATAGCTCTGCGAGAACGAAAGGTCGCGGCCATATTTGTTTACCCCGCTGCAAGAGATGATAAACAGCAAGCTCAAAATGAGAGATATTTTATGGAGCTTAAGCAACATGTTTAGCGTGTTATGGTTTTGAGGATATACTTCAAATCCAGACCTATAGAATAATTATGGATGTAGTGGATATTTATTTTCACCTTTTCGGGCCAGATAACCTCTCGATTATACTTTTCGGGGTCTGGTTGAGCGGCCAGCAGTTCTTCTTCGTTTCTAAACTTAACGGTTGCGGGTCCGGTAATACCGGGCCTGATGTTCAGCATCAATCTGTCTTCACCCTGAAGTTTATCGGCAAAGCCCGGCACATCGGGCCTTGGCCCCACGAAGCTCATGTCACCGATAAAGACATTCCAGAGCTGAGGCAGTTCGTCAATTTTAGTTTTTCTCCAAAATCGACCTACTTTGGAAATGCGGGGATCATGATCTGTGGTAACGGTGGTAATCACGCCATCCACGGGGCGCATGCTTCTAATTTTATACACCTTAAAGAGTTGAGCATCCTTCCCTACCCTGGTTTGGGTAAAAAAACCACTTAGGCCAGTGTCTAAACGGGCTACAACAGCTGCAATAAGAATAAGCCACCACAGGCATAGCAGACCAATGCCTGAAAGCAGTACATCCAGTAGTCTTTTTTGAAAATGTTGAAAAGTGGTCATCAGTTCATTCGTTTTTTTACGGCATTAAAGCCATACCACAAGAAGTAATAAAAGGCACGGATAGGTGAAAGCTGTAGTGCCACTCTAATCAATCTATAGTAATCAAATGCGGCACTACGTTTATTGGCAGTAGCTTTTTGGTTTCCCTCCCGGTATCTAACGAGGACCTGATCCTGAGGCACAGCCTTAACGCCTGTTTTGAGCAAGCCGAGCCAACATGCAGTATCCTGACTGGTGCGAATGGGCGGGAAATACACCTGCCCATCAAACACACGCTTATCCAATACTACGGTGGAGGTACAAATGAGGGTGTTTTTGACAAAATCAAAAAGCCCCAAAGGCTTATCACACTTAACGGTGTAAAGATCCTTAGCGGAAAGGTGATCGAAGGCCGTATAGCTGCTAAAGGTAAAAAAGACCTTATGCGCCAACATAAATTCGATTTGGGCTTGCAGTTTATGAGGCAGCCATAAGTCATCGGCATCACAAAAAGCCAGGTACTCTCCGGTGCTCACGGCCACTCCCCTGTTTCTGGAAGGCCCTGAACCGAGGTTAACTTCGTTTGACAGCAGTTTAAGTCGCGGATCGCTAATATTTGCAGCAATCTGGCTAACGACTGATCCCTCACCGGAATCATCTACCACAATCAGCTCTTTGAGGTATTTGGTTTGCTGAAGAACTGAATGGATGGAGTCCAGCACTTCGGGCACATATTTATGCGCAGGCATAACAACACTAACCATGGTTTCTCATTTGAAGTTTTGACAATTTTCTTGAATCAGCAAACTGATTATACTTTTCCAAAATTCGCTGTTGGGTAGCCGGGCTAAATTCCTTTACCTCATTATAAGTAAGCATTACAACATTGGCGGGTGGTGCGGAACGATCGCTTGCAATAAGTCTTTGGTACAATTCTATTTGCTGTTGCACCTTTTTCTCGCGTCCGTGAGGGGGTGGAACATCCTCATGGAGGCTAAACCATTTATCTTCTGCCATATCATTGTCAATATAACATTTAGCCATGCTTTTTTTCACTTCGAGGGGGTCTCTTTGTAAGAGGATTAAAAACACATCGGGATCAACCATTGCCAATTGCTGTGCATGGCCAAGCATACCGAGGTAGCAACTCAAAAAGGGTCGCCTGTTCCACTCCAAATAATCGATATATTTTTTGAGGTGTTTGATTTTGGCTGTATTCATATCCCTGATGGTGGTATCCAAGCCGAGCCAGTACTTCCAAAAGTGCAGGCCTTCTGCCGCGCCTCTGAGGCCGGGCACAAAACCATGGTGGCTATGCTCAGCCTCAGATGGCTTAAAGCTATTAGACAAGCCCCTTAAAAAAGGCACACCGAAAAGCATGTGGAGGTAATTATCCAAATACTTTACGTTAAAGGATTTGAGGATTTTTTGATAGGTAATAGTGGTGCCTGATCGCGGAGCTCCGATTATATATATACGCCCCACATTCCTTTTGGGAAGCAAATAATGAAAAGGACTCATTAGTGCCACACCAATGGGATTGAAGCCCATTATCCTCCTGGCTAACTTTACTATTGGACTATTTCTTTGCAAGGCTATAGTCTTTAAGATACGCTTTGAGCGACTTTAATTTAGAGCCGGAGGAATATACTGACAGCAGGGCCTGAATTATATTTAATGGGATTTTGGAGTAAATTTTCACATTAACGTAGCACCTTCTATAACCGAGCTTTTTACACAACCAGTCTTGAAAACCGGCACCGTGCAAATAACTTTTAAAACCATCGTTGATGTACATCTTGCCTTGTTGCCTAATGTAAAAGTCGTTTAACTTAAACACTAAACCATAAACAGCGTTTGACTTATCCTCCCGCGAAACCCTGAGTATAGATAAATCCACAGACTCATTAAAGACGGTGCATACGGCAAATCCCACACATTCATTTTGCTCATTATACACTATCCAATAGTCTTGGTTTTGGCTACGTGCACTAAGGTATTTTTTAAAAGAGTTTGAACTGAGTTCCGTGTCACCATCGGCCGGAAGAGTAAGGTAGAGTTGCAGTCCTTTTTCTACGAGCACATCCAGCTCCACCTTTTGAAAGGTGAGGTTTTTTTGAGATTTTCTAAGAGCATTTCTGTCTTTGGAGCGCAAGTCATCCTCTGTTAAAGCCTTATCCTGAATAATATAATAGAAATTGGATTCTTCCACATCCCACTCTACAATACGCCTGTAAAAGAGGGCCGAGGATTTTTTAAAATCGTTTAGAGCGGGAGTAAGCGAGGGTTCCAAATGAAGATCGCCATTGAGTAGTAAGTGTTTCTGATAAATTCTATACATGCCTGTTAGGTAGGTTATTTTTTAATGGATTGATATATGCCATTATATTTTTCCACAATTCTGTCCCACTTGAAATCCTTAAATCTATTTATAGCGTTAGCTGAAAGCTTTGGGTAGTGATTCACCACCTGGCAAATACTTTCAGAAATATTTTCAAAAGAATTGATTTGAGAGGCGTATCCCACTTCCAACTGCTGAAAAAATGAACTTACGCCCTGGCCACTGGTGTAAATAATGGGTGTTGCCTGACTAAGGGCTTCTATGTAAGACAATCCAAAGGTTTCTCTTTTAGAAACCATAATATAGATATCTGCAGCAAAATAGGCTTTCCTCAATTGGTCTTTACTTTTTTCCACTCCCCTTTTCTCAATGCTGAAGTTGGGCAGTTTACATTGCTCAAGGGTTTGTTTAATAGCCACATCGCCTTCGCCAGTCCAATCCAGCCCCCCTCCGCCAACGAGGGTAAGATTCAGGCTGGTTTCGGGGTTTTGAGAAGCGAAGAGCCATGCACCTTTGATGAGCAGGGGTATATTTTTATTTTCCGAAAAATTACCCACATAGAGGAGGCTAAGGCTCTGAGGCTTTAAGTCCTTAGGCCGGGCCGCATGCTGATGCCAATAATCATCTATACCATTAGGGATAATATGACACTTGGCTTCTATCTCATCATGGTACTGGGCGGGTAAATACGTGCTAAAAACCTCGCGTTTGTTATCTCCGTTTATAAAAATCACTGCATCAGCTTCTCTAAGTATAGCCACTCCATGCTTGCGCAAGTGAATCATCCTTCTAAAAAAGGCGTTGATATCCGTACCTCTGACGGCCACTATATAGGGTATTCCCTTTTCCCTTTTCAGGCGATAAGCCAGCCCGCCATCACTAAAAAGGCAGTGGGCATGCACCAAGTCTACATTTTGTATGTCTACCATACGGCACATACTTTTGTAAACCGTACTAATCTTATTGTGGTAAAAAATGCGGTGCCACTTTTTTAGTACAAGATCATAAAAGAAGGAGGTATTGGGCAGGCTGTCATCCCTGTTTTTGTCCATATCATGGGGAGACCGGCAAGGGATATAAACCTGCTGACGAAAACCTTTTTCACTAATACCCTTTACCAAATTGAGGTACAAACTGCTACGCGAAAAATAAGAGCTTATGTGAAGTATGGACATTAGAACAAATTATTTCAACTGTAGATTGAATTTGTAGTATTGTTGTTGGTAGTATTGTTGTTTGTGGTTAAACTTTGATTGGGGAGCTGTTGCTTTTGAAATCGATATGCATTCCCCAACAAAAAGCCTGAGAGCCACCAAAAGGGAAGCCCCACTACAAGCTCTCTAAAAAAGAAAAAACCCACCGAGAACACCATATAGGAGCTTATCCAGGCCACAATCAACATATAGGTGTTTCTATCAAAAGACTTAACCCGCTTAGCTAACCTAAAAATAATAAGCAAAAGATAGTAGTGCAGAAGTGCTCCCAAAATACCATAGGCCACTAATAAGAAAACAGGTTCCACTTCGAGATAGCCCATATGATCGAGTGTAGGTTTTCCCAATCCGAAAAACAGTAAAACAGGATCTTCGGCCAGCATGCCTAAAAAGAAATCTAACTGAGCTCCCCTTCCACTACTGGTCATATCAGCTGTGGTTGATGAAAATCTGAATATTAAATATTCTAAACGTTCACCAAAAAAGCTAGACAATATTAAATAGGTTGTAACAGAAAGGATAAGTATACCCAAAATCACCTTTACGAAGTTCCATATCATCTTTTTATCCCACTTAATCCTAAAGATTTGAATAAAAATGAAAGACACCACCAAAGCAATAATGGATGCACGACTAGCGCTGAATATGAGATTTGCAACAACAAGAAGCAAAAGGCTGATTTTCACCAATCTTCTTTTCTCCTTAAAGAATACATACCAAAAAATAAAAACACAAAATCCACCCCATGCGATAATGTTACCAGCCGTACCGAATACCCTTAAGCCATCATCACCAAAAGATAACTGTTGCATTCTACTGGCGGCATAAACATTTTTTGAGATAGTGTTTACCAAACTAATATTCATTCTTTGAAGCACTCCCCACAGGAGGGAAATAGAAAAGAAGGCGATGAGCCACTTGTGCAGTTTTATATAGGAAAACCAGCCTCTATAGGCGACCACAAAAAACACTACAAAAGCCATGACGCGGGCCAGTATTTGAATAGCTTCAGTGGGGAAATACAGTCGAGTTGAATTTGAAGCAACCGAAAGCCCAATACTATCTGAAAGGAACATGAGGACTGTTATGACGAGGGCCAACATCAGCATGAGCTGAATTTTGAAAGGGATTTTAGCCACTTTACCAGTGGTAATAAAAATAAAGCCCAATCCCACAGACAGGAATAAATCCGGCCTAAAGGAAAAAACCCCCAGACTAATACTTGGTATTAAAAATGAGGCGATGATTAAATAAAACCACAACCTTAATGCGCTACCCATATCTCAATCTCTTCTAATTTGCCAAAAGTAGTTTAAGGTATTTGTCGGCAATGGTTTTTACATCAAAATCCGCAGCTTTTGCTATTAATCTATCGGGTTGCGGCTTTTCGCTAAGGCTAAGTGTAATGGCATCGGACAATTGCTCTACGTTACCCACTTCCACCAGTTTTCCATATTTACCATCCTCCAGAATTTCTGCGGGTCCACTAAGGCAATTTGTAGAAACTACAGGAGTGCCCACCCCGAGGGCTTCCACTATTACATTACCGAATCCCTCCCACTTTGAAGAAAGCACAAAGAGGTCAGCATTTTTTAAATAATAGAGGGGGTTATCCACAAATCCGAGGAGGAGTACTTTCTCCCTGAGGCCCAGTTCCTCGATAAGTTTTTCGAGTTGTGGGCGCAATGGCCCATCACCAGCTATCACCAAAGCATGATTTACAGTTTCGGGCAAGCGTGCATAAGCGCGGATAAGGGTTTCAAAATCCTTTTGAGGAGACATCCGCCCCATCCCAATAATGTAATGGCTGTGGCGTGCCTTAAACTCAGTAAACTTAAAGGTGATAGCACCGTTATCCACATAGGGTTTAAACACGGGGTTATAAATGACTTCAATTTTATTACGAGGCACGCCTGTTCTTTTAGAAAAATCGTCTGCCACTCCTGCTGATACGGCAATAAATGTATCTACAAAGCGGTATAAAAAGGCTGCAATTTTATCAACCATGGTATTGGTGCCACGGCCTTTGAATTCCATTTCGGCAGTAAGGTTAGTATGAATAGAAACGACCGGCTTAACTTTAGGAAAGGATAAGAGGCAACAGAGGATATTAATAACATCCTGTCTTTGCCTTGCGGACATAGACACATCTGGTTTTTGGGTTTTAAGATATTTTAAAAAACCCTTAACGCGCTTTATCCATGAGCCTTCCACACAAAATATATTAACCTCACCCGGCACCTGGTCGCTATATTCACCGCCATCCTTCATAAGGAATATGTCTACTTCCACGCCTTCTTTTAGAAACTCTTCGATAAGGTTGATGGAAAGCTTACCAATGCCGCCCAGTTGGAGGCTACCCAGAAAAAAACAAACTTTTTTTGGCATGTTTTACTTTTTTATTTTGCTTTTAAGGGCATTAGAAAAATATTGAGCAAAAACCCCGGGCCAGTTTACGTGCTTTATACCGGTTTCGGATACTCTTTGTTTGTTTAAAGAGAATACTTTATCCATCTTCATCCTAAGGAAGTATCGCACAATAGCCCTGGAGTAATAGCCATTCATAATGGCGTTTATCTCTGCAATTAGCTTATCGTTTGCAACAAAGTATTCCTTAAACCCCTTGTAAAGTTCGAGACGTTCAAAAATCTTATTATCGGTAATGGCAGAAGAGTGCAATCCACTACCCCAGCGGTACACACCAGAGTTAAAGTCCATAAATTTAATCTTACCCTGCTGTGCCATCAATACTGAAATAACTCTATCAGCATTTATTGATTTCATAAACACATCAGATGTTAAATCAGAAATAACAGAGGGGATGTATTTATAGAATACGGTAAGTGTTTGGGAAGAGTGGTGGCCGAGTACATTTATAGCGTCAAAATAAGGCGGCTGGCTATTATCCAAAACACCTTGCTCGATAATATTTCCCTGAATATCACACTTATCAAAATTGGTGTAAGCTCCGGTGTAGTCTGAATTTTTCTCCAAAAAGTCAAACTGTTTTTGCAGCTTGAGGGGATCAGTCCAGTAGTCATCACCTTCGCAAATGGCAAAATACCTTCCCTTTACAGAAAGGAGGTTGTGCAAAAAATTGAAGCGACCGCTGGGTTTGTTGTTAATGTGGATATTGTTTTCTCTGGTGTGGAGAAAGAGACGGATTTTATCGGAATATTTTTCGGCATACTGCTTACATATTTCGCGGGTACCATCCGATGAGCCATCTTCACCTAATAGTATTTCTACAGGAAAAGAGGTTTGTTGCATTAAAATGCCATCGAGGCACTTTTTGATGTAAGGAGCCTGCTGATAGGTTTGCACACACACACTCACTACCGGCAATGGTTCCACCCTGTGTGGGAAAAGTTCCACCTCTGCCTTTTGATACTTATTCTTAAAGTCTTCTAAAGTCATGAGGCTAAAGGTATTTTTGAAGTATGGAGTCTTTTAAATCGGTTTTTATAGTCTCTACTATACTTTCAGGGAGTTTATTTTTCCACTGATCATCAGCGGTTTTCTTTTTATACACACCATAGGCATCATTTACAGAAACCGACCTGCTCTTTTTCAGGAAGTCTTCCGTTTGGGGAGTCATTACAATACCGGCAAAATCAAAAAGGGATTGCACCTGCTGTAAAGTATTGTTCAACAAGTCGTCATAATTGAGGAGATAGAAGCGCTGAGGATACTGTTTGCTCAGTTTTTCAAAAAGCAGTGCCACTTCCTTCCATTTTTCAAAGCCGTTAAACTCTTCAATTTTGTTTTGGTTTTTTTTTGGAGCCCATCTCCATTCGTCATCCACTTTCCAGCCTTCATCTGCCCTGAATTCTCTTGGGGCATTAAGCCATGAGCTTATGGTAGCCATGGGATTTCTTACGAGACCAATAACCTTTACATCGGAGTCGTTTTTGAGCATATTATGGAGGATGTGATGGTATCTCACCTCCTTGTACACCACAACATCAGCATTGTTTTTTTCAAAATTAGGCACATTACCTTTTTCCTTGTCCGCAAGCTGATCCATGAAGTCGTCTTCCATGGTTGACAACTTCTGGAAAAAGTCATGTATATCCTGGGCGGATGAGTTTTGATTGAGAAACCCCTTCATTGCGTAAGAGAACAGGGGCTGATATTTATAAATAACCTGAGGACAGGAGTTAAAAATACTGCCGAGCCATGTTGATCCGGAACGAGGGACACTATGTATAGCTATCTTATTGGTCATACTAATTCATAATTATCAAGAATTTGTATTGTATGCTGTTTGCTGTTAAACATCAAAACATCAATAATAGAGAGTGCAGGCACAAAAGGCTCATCAAACTGCTTATAAGGAGCTAAGCAGGGTTTGAGGAAACTGAGTTGAATACCCTTCTCTTCGAAATAGGGCTTATCGTATAACTCCATACCTCCGATGGCATTAATGTAATGCGATGCTGAAAGCTCGCTGCTGATATGAATCAGCCTATCGGCTTTTTCGAGCCCCCTGGACTGTTGAAACTCACGTGATGAGAATTTAAAATCGCGGGGAAGCTCTAAATACTCAAAAACGGCCGTAATGCTCAATGCTGCCAGTTGAGCAATATTAGTGGCCTCTGAACTAAACACGGCATTGATAAGCGGCATTACCTGATCAAAGTATGGCGCATGTTTATAGGCCATTTCCACAGACTTTAAAAGCTTAGAGTACTGTTTGTCGCTTAGGTTTACCTCTACTTCGTTAATAAGCTTGTTTTGGCTGGCACCAATACAAGGGAAGCTTAACAAATGAGGCTTAGCGTTAATCAATATATTATTTCGATTAATCCATCCTCTCTTAATAAAGTTGACATCATCATAAAAGACAAAGCAGTCAACTGCATGAACTAATTGAAAATACCCTACATAAGGAAATATATAGGGTTGCATTATAGCTAACTTCATTCCTGCTAATTGTTTTGAACTCTTAGTAAAAGGCGACAAATGAGATCCACTTCCTCTTCTGTAAGGTCGTAGTAAAGAGGGAGGCAAAGTACTTTGTGCGCGATATCATCGGTAACAGGCAGGTCAGCCTTAACCACATAGGGCACGGAGTTGGCGAGTGAGGGGTAGAAATATCTACGGGCAAAAATTTCGCTACCTTTTAGTTTATCCACACATTTTTGGAGTAGTTCTTCACTTTCAAACACCAGAGGGAAGTAAGCACCGTTATTTTGAGACAGGGAGTGCCATTGAGGTCTTCTGGCCTTAAAGTTTTTAAGTTTTTCCTCGTATCGCTGAGTGAGGCTTCTTCTCTTTTGAATAATGGCGCTGATATACGGCAGGTTTGCGAGGCCCATAGCTGCGTGAAACTCAGAGTTTTTACCATTAAGCCCCAGTAGAGCAAAAGCCTCGGGACCGTCAAAACCGAAGTTTCGCATATAGGCGAGCCTTTTGAGCAGATCGGGATCTTTAGTAAATATCAACCCGCCTTCGCTACTGTGGTAGAGCTTGGTGGCATGCAGGCTACAAGTGGAAATATCGCCATAGTCAAAAATGGATTTACCATTAACCTCCACGCCAAAGGCATGTGCGGCATCATAGATCACCTTGAGGTTATGTTTTTGCGCAATTTTTTCAATCTGCTCCACATCACAGGGGTTGCCATATACATGTGTAGCGAGAATGGCAGAGGTTTTATCGGTAATGGCCTGCTCAATTTTAGCAGGGTCAATATTGAGGGAGTTGCTGTCAATATCCACAAATACGGGGGTGCAGCCTTCCCACACTATACTACTGGTAGTGGCAATAAAAGAAAAGGGAGTAGTAATGATTTCGCCTTTAAGGTTGAGGGCCTTAATGGCCATTTGCAGAGCTACGGTACCATTAGTAACATAGAGGAGATGCTTTACGTTGAGGTATTTTTTGATATCAAGCTCCAGGGCACTGGCCAGAGGGCCCATATTGGTAAGCCACTGCCGCTGCCAGATACCGGTAAGGTACTTTTCATACTCAGCTTGTGGCGGTAAAAATGGTTTTGTTACAGGTATCATTTCTTGTTGAATTTTGAAAATAAGTCATTCAGAAACCTTTGCTTATCCCTTAGTGAGCTCATTTCCTCGGTCATGAATTTTTTGTTCTTCTTTCTGGATTTCAAATCTTTAACCTTGTCTGTGGCAAAATATAAATATTTGTTTCCCTGCACCCATTCACCTTTAGTTTCCTTTTGGTAGTGGAGATAATCCATCATGGGTCCACAAAGGTTTTCCACGAGGTTTAAGCTTTTTTCGTCCAGCATATCCCTATACTTTCCGTAGTTTTTCTTTTTAATAGGCTTATTGATATTATCCCAAAGGGGATTAATCGCTGCCTCCTTATTATCGGCCTTGGTAGTAAAACACGCTTCTTCCACTTCGAGGTTGAGATAATTCAACGTGTCAGAAATAACCTTTACGGGATCATCTACCAAGTCTTCATACTTCACGAAATGCATATCCACATCATAAAACTCTTTAAGAGTTTTAATGTCTTTTTGCTCGCTGGCCCATTTTCTGGCAGCCTGAAAAGGTGTGTGTAGGTGTACAGGTTTTCTTAGCCATGAGGCCACCTGGTCACGCGGATCACGGTAGAGGTAGATAAACTTTGCCGTGGGCAGGGATTTGAGTATACCCAGGGCATAACGATGGTTATGGTTATCCTTAGAAAAGTAAGCAGACTTACCTTCAGCTTTGGCTTTTTCGGAATAAATTGCATCCACAAAATCCACAAAGCTATTTAAGGGATAGTTATTGATTACGCTCTGTATATCGAGTTTCAGGTTCCATATATTGAAAGAGTGATTAACATAACTTTCAAGATCCTTGAGCAACTGAGTTTTGCTTTCTGGAGTTAACGGCAAGTAAAATTGATACTGATTGATAAAATTATCAATAAAATGAGGGGCAATAGGAGCCGAAAGCCTGGAGTGGTTGCCCAAAAGTGTTCGGAGCAGGTTACTACCTGATCTTTCTGAGCCGAGTAGAAATATTCTTTCCATTACACGTAATATTTGAGGTAGTTAAGAATAAGCTGTTTTGGTATATTCAATGTATTCATTTAAATCGCTTAGAAACTTTACGTGCCAATGGTTGGATAAACGACATCCCAAGTTTTGCACTACTATTTTTAATAAAGATCATTGAAAACAAATAAACCAGGGCTAAAAATAGTAATACTCCCAAGAGGGCCATTAGTTTATCAATATCAAAAAGGTAATAAACGGCAAAACCAACTAGCAACAGAGGCATGCTAAGTAAGAGAGCGTTTAATACATCCATGACTTGCTCCTTTACGGAATAATTGATAAAGCGCTGAGTATATATAGTATTGATAAAAAATGTAATTCCAGCATTACACACACGTCCAATGAGCAGCGCCCAAATTCCATATCTCAAACCAACAAGTACAGAAATACTAATAATCACCTTCTTAATAATTTCGAGTTTGAGGAAGAGGTCTGAACGCCCCTTGAGTTTAAGAATATTGAGGTTTATTGAGTTAAGATGGAAAAACATCCCGGCAATACAAAGCAACTGCAAGAAGGGAATAGCCCCAGTCCACTGCGTTCCTAAAACAACTCTAACGATGGGATCGGCCAAAACAGCAAGAGTGATCATACAAGGGAATATTACACTTGAGCTGAGTTTAATAATTTTTCTATATCCGCTCTTTAGAACGGCATTATCCCCACCAGACTGCACAAGTACGGGATAGGAAACCTTTTGAATAATATTTGCAAGGTTATTACTTGCCAATTGCTGTAATTTTTGTGCCTGTGTATAAAGTCCCAAAGTAGCGGATGAGTACATTTTTCCAATTACCAACTTATAAATATGGTCAAACGTAGTATTGAGAAGACCTGAGAGCAAAAGTTTGTAACCAAAGCCAAATAATCTATTGAAAGAATCTCTGCTCCAAGCGAATCCGATTTTCAATGGGCTTAAAATCCACAGCAACACACTCCCTAAAAGAGTACTTAAAAGGTATTGCGCGACTAAGGCCCACACACCGTAGCCTGCGTAAGCCATCCAAATAGAAATCCCTCCAGAGAGAGCCATTGCCGGCACCTGAGCGAGTGCTTGTTTTTTAAACTGTAATTGCTGCGTCATTTCCGCGCGCTGTACCACTGCAATGGCAAAGAAGAGGACGTTGAGGCCCATAACCCTGGTAAGACTTACCAGCTGAGGTTGATTGTAAAAGTCAGCAATCCAGGGTGCGGAGATGTATAATAAGCCATAAAAGGTGATGGAGATAAAGAGGTTAAACCAAAATACGGTGGACCGGTCTTCATCAGTAATTTCCTTTTCCCTGATAAGTGCCTCTCCCATACCGCTATCCACAAAGGTTTGGGCAATGGCAAAAAAGATCATCAACATGCCCATCAAGCCAAAATCCGTGGGATTTAAAAGGCGTGCGAGAATGATGAACACCACCCCTTGCAACAGTTGTTGACCGAATCGTTCAACAGCTACCCACAGTATACCTTTGGTTGCCTTTTTTTTTAAGGACATAGTTGGTAAAATCTCTTAGAATTGCTCCATAAACCTCCTTTTTGAAGGATAATAAAAGACAGTGCTGTTAAAATGGTTTGGTAAACCTACACAGCATATTTATTGGTAATTCTACAATCTGGCATCCACCAGGTCTCTATCAAAGAAGCCCTTGGTATCAAACACCACACAATCCTGTCCCTTAAGATCCTTAAGGTCAATAGCGGCAAATTCGTTATGTCCCACGGCTAAGATGATGGCCTGGTATTTTTTTCCCTTAATATTGTTGAAGTCGGATTCTACCTTGATACCGTATTCGTTTAGAACCTCCTGGGTGTTTACCCAGGGATCCCATACATCCACCTTACATCCAAACTGTTGAAATTCGGCATGTATATCCACCACGCGGGTATTTCTGATATCGGGGCAGTTTTCCTTAAAGGTGATACCGAGGATAAGGACATCCGCTCCTTTTACGCGAGCCCCTTTTTCTATCATGAGCTTAATGGCCTTATTGGCTACAAACATTCCCATGGTATCGTTCACCCTTCTACCGGAGAGTATAACCTGAGGATGATATCCCAGGGCCTGTGCCTTATGAGCCAGGTAATAGGGATCTACGCCTATACAGTGGCCGCCCACCAAACCCGGCTGGTATTTAAGGAAGTTCCATTTGGTACCGGCTGCTTCGAGCACATCCTTGGTATCAATACCGATGCGATCGAAAATAAGCGCCAATTCGTTTACAAAGGAAATATTAACATCGCGCTGCGCATTTTCGATAGCCTTGCTGGCTTCGGCCACGCGCATACTTGGTGCGAGGTGAGTACCAGCAGTAATAATAGATTTATAGAGGCCATCCACCACCTGAGCAATTTCGGGTGTAGAGCCGGAAGTTACCTTCATGATGGAGGTAAGTGTGTTAACCTTATCGCCCGGGTTAATTCTTTCGGGGGAGTATCCACAGAAGAAATCCTGGTTAAACCTGAGTCCGGACTGTTTTTCCAGTACAGGTACACAGTCTTCTTCAGTACAACCTGGGTAGGTAGTGGATTCATAAATAACGATATCGCCTTTTTTGAGAACACTACCTATGGCGGCAGAAGCGGAAATAAGAGGTCTGAGGTCTGGCGATTTAAACTGATCAATAGGCGTAGGAACAGTAACGATATAGACGTTGGCACTAGCGATTTCGTCCATTTTATCGGTAAAATAGAGTCCGTAGCCCCTATCGAGGTCATCGGATGATTTCACAAGTGCAGCCTTTAGTTCTTCGGGGTCTGCCTCTAAGGTATGATCCTTTCCGTCCCTAAGTTCATTAACGCGCTTAGAGTTAATATCAAACCCGAAGGTTTTATACTTTTTTCCAAATTCGAGAGCCAGCGGGAGGCCAACATATCCGAGTCCAATAATGGCAATGCTTTTATCTTGAAGTATTGTTTTCATTTTCCGTTGTTTCATTAACGTTTAAAAATTCTTTTAAAAACCCCCGGACGCTCATTATCATCCTCGGTATATCCATAGCCGTAGCCATAACCGTAGCCGTAACCATAACCGTAGCCATAGCCGTAACCCTGAGAAATGCTATAGTCGTTAATCACCAGTGCGGTATTTTTAAGGAGGCCGCTTTCGTAGCGTTCCTGCGCATGGATAAGCAGGTTTTTATCTGTATAATCCTGGCGGGCCACGTAAAAGTTAACATCCGTATGATTCATAATTTCGAAAGGGTCTGCCACCAAACCAATGGGTGGGCTATCCAGTACGATATAATCATAATCTTCCCTGAGTTTTTCAATAAGGTTTTTAAACCTTTCGCTCATGATAAGCTCACTGGGGTTTGGAGGGATGGGCCCGGCAGAAATAAGATCGAGGTGCGGAAATTTAGTGCCTTGTACGGCCTTATCCAGATCATGCTGCCCACTGAGGTAGGAAGACAATCCAAAGTCGTTTTTCAGTCCAAAATCGTTATATATTTTAGGTTTACGAAGGTCAACCCCAATAAGTATGGTTTTTCTTTTCCCCAAAGAGAGTACACTGGCAATGTTGATGGAGCAAAAAGTTTTACCCTCGCCACCAATGGAAGAAGTAACGGCCATTACCTGGGGTTCCACACCTTCTTTGGCGAGGAACTTAAGATTGGCGCGCCATGCCCTGAAAGCTTCTGCAATGGAAGACTTAGGGAATTCGAACACCACGGTATTGGTATCCTTCATATTGTGTCCGATTACGGCAGCGACAGGTAGTTTGGTAAGTTTATCCACATCTTCCTTGCTTCGGATTTTGGTATCGAAGTAATCTCGTCCGAGGATAAAGGCGGCCGGAAATATCAGGCCGAGGATAAAGGCAATGGCATAGTTGAGTGCACCCTTGGGCTTAACGGGAGTATCCATGATGCGGGCGCTGTCAATCACCTTATTGCTGGGAAGGTTACTGGCCTTAACAATACCTGTTTCTGCCTTTTTCTCCATGAGGAAAACATAGAGATTTTCGTTGAGTTCAAATTTTCTTTGAATATTAATCAACTCCCTTTCGGTACTGGGGAAAGATGAAATATCCCGTTCGAGGCTTTTAATACGTGTTCTGAAATCTTCGAGGAGAATTTCGGAGTTGCCGAGAATATTTTTCAGGTTTTCACGAAGCACCTTTCTTTCGGAACTGATTTTAGAATCAATTTCCTGCACCCGAGGGTTATTTGCTCTGATACCCACCCCAAGTGAGTTTCGTTGGACGTATAATTCACTGAGGTTACCAATGAGGCGTATCACCAATGGATCATCCACCCCCATGGATGTGGGAGCCACTATGGCTTCAAAATCCCTGTCCTTACCCAGGTAATCAAACAGATACTGGTAGTATTTATGACGTGTGGATTGTTGTGAATATTGATTTTCCAGTTCGTACAGCCTGTTGTAGACCTCCTTACCTTCAGCAGTAAGGTCAATAATCTTGTTTTCGGTTCTGAATACCTGAAGAATACCCTCAACCCTTCTGAGTGAGTCTTCAATTTCGGTAAGCTCGGCCGTGATAAACTTGAGAGTATTTTCGGCAATTTCATTTTTATTTTCGAGGCCGAGTGTAATATAGTTTTGATGGAGGGCATTCATATAGTCCTGCAACTTTTCGGGAGTAGGCCCTACCATTTTAAGTTCAATGGCTGAGCTCCCTTCTGCTGCGGGGGTAATGGTCAGGGCTTCGTTATAAAAGGTAATCAAAGCCTTATAATCGTGGAACTTAAAACGATATCTACCTTCGGGCAACAGGCCCTTGGTGAAGGGTTTTCTTAAGATTCTAAATCTGTAGTTTTCGGATTCTATCCACTGTTCGTATTCAAAATCGCCACCTTTAAACTCCACACTTTTAGGATCTTCATCGTTGTCAATAAATGCAGCGGAGTCATAATGGTAAAGGGCTGCACGTTCGGGAAACTGCAGGCTAAAAGAATTTCCATCTTTAGGGACAAGTGTAAAATCTCCCTGTACGAGCTGAATGTGAGCGGGGTCATATTCAACGGTAAATGGAGCGTTTCTGTAAAGTTCAGAGGATTTGAGCCTACCTTCACTGTGGTAGCTCACTTCAAAATCCAGACTTTTAATGACTCTTTCTGTAAGTCCGTAGGACTCTAGAACCACGACTTCATTCTCAAAGGTAAGGCGGGGATTGTAGTATCCGATGGCAGTCATCAAGCTCTGCATGCCTCCGGTTTTATCCTCGCTTCCCACCAATATCAAACTCTTAACCTCATACTCACGCTGAGTATATCTGTTAATTACAAAAGCCGTAATTAAAGAAAAGAGAATGACCATTGTAAACAAAGGCCATGCATTGATAAAGCGAAAGATGATCGCTTTTAAATCAATGGTTTCTTCCTCCTTAGACTGAGGCTGTTGCGAGAATTCCGGATTGTTAACTTGTCGCATGAATAATTATAGATTGTGGCGAAGTAGGCTTATTGAATTCGGGTAAGAGTAAAAATGAGGGTAGCAGTAGAAGCTAACACACCCAGTATAGAAGCAAAGGTTTGGAACCCTGTAGTACCAATTCCGAAAGACTTGGCGGGCAGCGGTTTGATATTGATAATATCATTGGGCTGTATAAAGAGATATGGATTAGACAGCACGGCCTGAGAGGTTAAATCAACCTCCACAATTTTAATGCCCTCCGGAGTTTGTCTCAATATCTGTACTTCCTTTCTGTTTCCGACTGTTGCAATATCTCCAGCCAGTGCAATGGCCTCAAAAATATTCACCTGATTCTGGTAGATAACATACTTACCGGGTCGGGTAACCGATCCCACTATACTGAATCGCACGCCTGCCAGCTGTACGGTTACAAACACGGCATTGTCCTTAAAGTAATTATTGAGAGCAGACTCCACGAGCACCTGAATTTCCTCAATATCCTTTCCCACTACATTGATTCGTCCGAGGATGGGCATTTCAATGTTTCCTTCAAAATCGACTGTAAAGCCCTTGAGGTAAAAGACGAGGTCACCCGCAGAATTATTAAGATTTCCGGTGGTAGAGCTGTTAAACATTTCGGTAGTTTCCTGATCAAAGGAGCGCACCTGTATGCTTAAAATGTCGTTAGGCTGAATTTTATACTTGGATCTGGAGAGTTTATAGGCAGTAGTATCTGTTGAATTTTCAACAGGCTGCAGATAGGTAAGCTTTTTTCGGGAGACGCAAGACACGCCCACCGAGGCTATAAACAACAAAAGGATGATTTTCTTCATCAGTATGAACGGGTAAAATTTCAAGCGGCAAATATAGTTTTTCGAAATGGGTAATTAGGTAGGGTGAATTGATAATTAGAAATTCACAATAAGCACTAATATGGCTGATATCAAGTAAAGCGCAAAAAGGACAAGGGATAAGAACAGCTTATTTGAAAGCAAAGTTATTTGAAATGCGTAAGATTTTGAAAGAAGGATGGAGCAGCAGCAGGGGGTGCAGCAAAGGCCTGTATAGTGTATTTTTTGGGCAAGGCTCTGGTTATAAAAAAAAGCCGCCTCATCTTCCCATAGATACTATGTGGAAGATGTGGCGGCATTCAATGAGCCTGCACTACAGTAGTGCGTAATGATTAATGATTGATCATACCTGCGGCCACTGTTTCGTTGGTAGCTTCATCCACAAGAATGATGCTTCCGGTATTACGATTATCGTTATAGGGATCAATCAAGAGGGGTTTGGTGGTACGAATCTGTACACGAGCGATATCATTAGCTTTAATGTCCTTATCCTCCTCCAAACGGTGAAGGGTATTGATATCCACTTTATACAGGATATTTTTGATAATACACCTGGCTTCGTTGGTGGTATGGCGGATGGTATATTTAGCACCCGGCATTGGTCCTTTTTGGTTCAACCAACAGAGCATGACATCCAAATCCTGAGTAGCATCAGGCTGGTTGTTTGGGCGCACAATCATATCACCTCTGCTAATGTCGATATCATCCTCGAGAGTAAGTGTTACAGACATAGGGGCAAAAGCTTCCTCGAGAGGTCCTTCAAGGGTATCGATGGATTTAAGCTTACTGGTAAAACCGGAAGGAAGCACCATCACATCATCACCTGGCTTAAACACACCTCCGGCAATACGTCCTGCATAACCCCGGTAGTCGTGATATTCATCAGAATGAGGACGAATAACGGTTTGCACGGGAAATCGGCAATCGATATGGTTTTGGTCGCTACCGATATGAATGGTTTCGAGGGTGTGCATAAGAGTTTCGCCCTGATACCAGTTGGTATTTTCAGATCGGTTTACCACATTATCACCATGCAATGCACTGATAGGGATAAATCTGATATCCTTTACATCCAGCTTAGAGGCGAAGTCCTTGTATTGCTTCACAACTTTATCGTAAGCTTCCTCGCTGTAATCCACGAGGTCCATTTTATTGATACACACAATAAGATGGGGGATTTGTAAAAGAGAAGCGATAAATGAATGTCGGCAAGTTTGTTCGATAACACCATGTCTTACATCCACAAGAATGAGGGCCAGGTTTGAAGTGGAAGCCCCGGTAACCATGTTACGGGTGTATTGAATATGTCCGGGAGTATCCGCGATAATAAACTTACGTTTGGGGGTGGCAAAGTATCTGTATGCCACATCTATGGTAATACCCTGCTCACGTTCATCCTTGAGTCCATCAGTAAGCAGGGAGAGGTCTACATGCTCGAGTCCTCTTTTATTACTACTAGCGGTAACGGCATCAATCTGATCTTCGAAGATAGATTTTGAATCATACAGCAATCTTCCAATAAGGGTACTTTTCCCGTCATCTACACTGCCGGCCGTGGTAAAGCGCAGTAGTTGCATATCGAGGTAAGTGTTGGGGGATGAAGGCATTGTTGACATGTTTTCTTTTTTAAAATTTTATTTTTTCATTTAGAGAGAAGTGCGAATAAGCCACACATTCGCAGTAGCAATTGGGTACTTCTAATTGCTCCCCACTTAAAAGTATCCCTGCTTCTTACGGTCTTCCATAGCGGTTTCGCCTCTTTTATCATCGGCTCTGTTTCCTCTTTCGGTTTGGCGTGCGCTGGCTACTTCTTCCACAATTTTGGCCAGAGTATCAGCTTGAGACTCCACACCACCAGTGATGGTAATATCACCGAGGGTTCTGAATCGAATCATTTTGCGTTCCGGTGTTTCATGCTCTTCCACCTTAATGTGCTCAGAAACGGGCAGCCAGGAGTTATTTCTCCATAAGACCTCGCGCTCATGTGCAATGTAGAGGGAAGGTATAGCTATATTTTCGTGAAGAATATATTGCCAAACGTCCATTTCAGTCCAGTTACTAATAGGGAAAACACGGAAGTTTTCTCCCATATTCTTTTTACCGTTAAAAAGGTTCCAAAGTTCGGGTCGCTGATTTTTAGGATCCCACTGTCCGAATTCATCGCGATGTGAGAAGAAGCGTTCCTTAGCTCTTGCCTTTTCCTCATCCCTACGCGCACCACCCATGCATGCATCAAAGCCATTGGCTTCTATGGTATCCAAGAGGGTTGTTGTTTGGAGAGCGTTTCTACTGGCATTTTTACCAGACTCCTCTCTCACCCTACCCTGATCGATAGACTTCTGCACGCTACCAACGATAAGCTTCACTCCGAGCTCCTTAACCAGCTTGTCCCTAAACTCCATGGTTTCGGGGAAGTTGTGTCCGGTGTCAATATGCACAAGCGGGAAAGGAATTTTAGCAGGCCAAAACGCCTTTTTTGCCAAATGAGTAAGCACAATTGAATCCTTACCTCCTGAAAAAAGGATAGCCGGGTTTTCGAATTGAGCGTACACCTCACGCATTACATAAATGGATTCGGCTTCAAGCTCTTTTAGGTGTGTTAATGAATATCTCATTTTATTAGTACTGAGTAATTAGTATTTAGTACTGAGTATTAAAACCCGTGTACCTTTCTTTATTTTTAATGATTGTACGCTGTAGATTGCTATTTGTATGTTGAAATTGCTATTTGCCAATTGCCAACTTTCTGTCTATTACATTCAAAATTTTCTGCACCCCCTCTTCCACGGACATCTCAGCCGTTTTTACTGTAACATCAGGGTTTTGGGGAATTTCAAAAGGGGAGCTTATCCCGGTAAAGTTTGAGATTTCGCCCTTACGAGCTTTTGCATATAAGCCCTTCACATCGCGTTTTTCGCACTCTTCCACCGGGCAATCTACATACACCTCAACATATCTATTGGCACCGACAAGGTTTTTCACCAACTCCCTTTCTTCCCTAAATGGAGAGATAAAAGCGGTGAGAGTAATCACTCCTGCATCGACCATAAGTTTTGCCACCTCACCTATTCTCCTGATATTCTCCTTGCGGGAAGCATCGGAAAAATCGAGGTCTTTATTCAATCCGGAGCGGATATTATCGCCATCGAGAATATAGGTACCCATACCCTTCTCGTAAAGTTTTTTCTCCAGGAGGCTTGCGAGTGTGGATTTACCAGACCCGCTTAAACCGATAAACCAAATCACAAAGGAGTTGTGATTTCGAAGATTCCTTCTGTCATCGGCCGTAATATCGTGGGTATGTGGAATGATATGTAGCTTTTCGCTCATAACAGGCTGTATTTAAAGGTGGCAAAGGTTAGAAATATTAATGCGTAGACCAAGCTGACGGGAATGCCTATCCGTATAAAATCATTAAAGCTATAGTTGCCTGCTTCCATAACCATAAGGTTAGTTTGGTAGGCAAAAGGTGTGGCAAAGCAACATGAGGCAGCATAAGCGGCCGTGAGGTAAAGGGCTTCCTCCGGCAAAGCGGAAGATGCTGCGAGGCTGTATATAACGGGAAATATAATGGTGATTGCGGCCACATTGGTAATGAGTGAAGTAAGCACAAAGGTTGCCAGGAACACCACACAAAGGGTAATTAGGGGGCTCCACGATTGGGCATTGGCAAAAAACAGTTCATTGATGTATTCTGCTGCTCCGCTGCCGATAAGAGCCTTTCCGAGTGCGAGGGCGGCAATGAGTATCAGCAATAAATCGAGGCTTACATTTTTCTTGATGTTTTCCATGTCCGTCATCTTGAGCATAAGCTGAGCGAAAAGGATAAGCAGCAATCCGCTGAGCAGGCCAATTAAACCCGCAATAATGAGAGTTACGGATGCTACTGTCACCCCCAAAAATGTCCAGAGGCGCCAGTTGGGGAGTTGTGCAGAGCGAGTGATGGTGTTTACAATAAGCAGATCGTTGGTTCTGGAGCTTCTGTCTCTAAACTCAGCTCCGGCAGTAATCAAAAGCAGATCCCCAGTTCTAAGTTCCATGGAACCGATTTTCCCGCTGATTTTTTCTCCGAGGCGGTGGATACCAATAATGGCAGCATCGTATTTTTCCCGGAAGCTGGTTTCCTTCACTGTTCTGTGGTCAAGGGTACTGTTTTGAGTAACAATGGCCTCAATAACCTCGGCATCATTTTTTATTTCAAACTTAGAGCGATCCTGAAGCTCGAGTCCCTTTACCTTATTAATTACCTGCAGTGTATTTGCCATTTCCCCGGCAAATAAAAGGACGTCTCCCTGCTCCAACACCTCTGTTGGTCTTACAGGGCTTATTCTTTTATTGTCTCGCACAATCTCGGTAAGGAAAACACTTTCCAGATGTCTGAGTCCTGCCTTTTCCACGGTTTTTCCGATGAGTTCGGAGCCATTGAGTACACGTGACTCCACGAGGTATTCCCGGGCTTTTTCCTCAAGGGACCTGAGGATTTCCTTATTATCCCTAAGCAGCCATGGTCCGAATAAAAACATAAAGATCAGGCATCCGGCTGTAACGAGCAGTCCGGGGAGTAAGAAATCGGCAAATCCGAGCAGAGGTCTGTTATTTTCCTCCAAAAGACCATTGAGCACGAGGTTGGTGGATGTACCTATCAAGGTGATAACCCCACCCAAAATAGCGCTAAACGAAAGGGGGATCAACAATCTGGATGGATTGATTTTATGCTTTCTACCCCACTGATATACATAGGGCATCATCATGGCCACCACGGGGGTATTGTTCATTATGGAACTTACGGCAGAAACAGAGACGCCCATCCTTAAAATAAAAGAACGTTCATTACCGGCCTTTCCAAAAAGCCTTTCAAAAAATGCTGCGAGATTTATATGATCATTAATACCAGCCGTAATAATGATGAGTGTAAAGATGGTAAGTATGGATGGGTTTGCAATTCCCTCCAGAAAGTCTTCCACCCCAATACTTCCTCCAACGATCAGCAAGGCAATGGCACAGAGGAATACCCAAGAGGTTTTCACCTTATCGGTTACGAGCACTACTATCATTAGTAGAATAACGCCTAAAACAAATGGGATTTGATAGCTTTCGGCCAGCATATATTATCAGTAAGCGGCTGCAAAAGTACTAAAAGTCTACCAGTGTTATAGGAGTTAGGTTAATTTGGGGTTTGGGGTTTGGGGGTTGTGGTTTGGGGTTTGGGGTTTGGGGTTTGGGGTTTGTGGTTTGTAGTTTGGGGTTTGTGGTTTGTGGTTTGGGGTTTGTGCAGTTAGGTACTTTTGTAAATTCGTTCAATTATCTCTACCACTTTTAGTCCTTCGAGGGCGTTGGTGGTAATGGAGTCGCGGCCTCTGAGGACGTTGATGACGTTGGTGAAAAGCTGGTGATGATTGCTGGCGCTTCCCTTGTATGCACCATAGTCGTTGGGTGGGTTTGAGGGTGATATTTCGGGCATGGTGTAATCCTTAATGTGGCAGTATTCCACCTTATCCATGTATTGACCACCAATTTTTACAGTGCCATTTTCGGCAATAACGGTAATGCTACTTTCAAAATTCTGATCCCAGCAGGAAGTGGAAAAGTTGATAACGCCCATCCCTCCATTCACAAAATCGAAGCTCACAATGCCGCTGTCTTCAAACTCGGTAAGATCCTTATGATTAAAATTGGTGAGCCTGGTATTTATATTTTCGATATCCCCGAAGAGCCAATACATAATATCAATAAAATGGCTAAACTGGGTGTAAATGGTACCGCCATCCATTTCGCGGGTGCCGTGCCAAGTTTGCCCTGAATAGTATCTCTCATCCCTGTTCCAGTAGCAATTTACCTGCACCATGTTAATTCTTCCGAGCTTACCCCCCATGACCAGGTCTTTAATCCAAACCGAGGGCGGGGAGTACCGATTTTGCATTACTCCGAATACGTGTCGGCTTTTATGGAGGGCAGTATAAATCACCTTTTCGGCATCCGCCTTTCGCAGGGCAATGGGTTTTTCGATTATAACATGGCGTCCATGTTCCAATGCGATTATAGCCTGACTGGCATGCAGTCCATTGGGAGTTGCAATACTAACGACATCCATTTCGGGATGAGCCTTAAGCATTTCGTCAATGGAATAATAGAAAGGGATATGGTTGAGCGGGTCTCCCAGGTCTGGTTTTTTGAGATCGCACACAGCCACGAGTTGGGCATTATTCTCTTCTGAAATAATTTTAGCATGACGAGCACCTATTCGGCCACAGCCCACGAGGCCAAATTTTATAACACCTTCTTTAACTGTCATTTAGCTTAACTTTTCGACTGTGTCATTTTTCAATTGATATTTTTCGCGTGATTCTTCACACACTGCCATGCCCAGTTCATCAAAATTGAGCCTATGGCCATATTCACTCATCCAGCCGCTTTGTTTACCGGGGTTTCCAATAATCAGGGCATAAGGTTTTACACTTTTGGTAACCACGGTTCCGGCACCAATAAAACAGTATTTACCGAGAGTTATTCCACACACGATGGTGGCATTAGCACCGATGGTAACTCCCCTTTCCACTTTTGTGGGGATGTAGGAGTTTCGTCTGGCAACAGCACTTCTGGGGTTTAACACATTGGTAAAGACCATTGAGGGCCCCAAAAAAACATCATCATCACAGGTAACACCAGTATAAATTGACACATTATTCTGGACTTTTACGTTTTTACCGAGTGTAACACCTGGTGAAATGACGACATTTTGACCGATATTGCAGTTGTTTCCGATTGTACAACCGGACATCAGATGACTGAAATGCCATATCTTAGAGCCCTCGCCAACAGAAGCCCCTTTATCGATTACAGCGGTTTGATGGGCAAAATAATTTTGCACGTTGAAGTTGAATATTTAGCGCAAATATAAACTTACAAGATGTTTAACTTATTTTTACGGCTTGTTAGCTCATTTGATATTTCAGATATTGACCGACTTTATGATATTGGCACCAGATAAAATGAAAATGAAAACAGCTGCTCTTTTTGCCCTTACTCTATGTACCAGTTTACTTTGGAGCCAAAATCTCGTTGAAAACGGGAGCTTCGAAAATGTAGGCCCCTGCCCGATTATCAGCAATGATATTGAGGATATAGCCACACCGTGGACCAGTTACTTTGGTACTCCCGATTACTTTCACCAGTCATGTGGCTTTCCCGGAAGCCCCACCACCACCAATGATGCCTTGCCTTTTGATGGTGAAGGTTTTATGGGAATTAATGTGTATGGTGACAACGGCACCAACTTCAACCGGGAATATTTACACGGAGAATTAAAGAAGCCACTTGAGGCCGGTAAATTTTACCGTGTAACCTTTTATGTAAAACCGTTAAATAATGATGCTGTCGGAAAAAGCTATGGGATAAACGGCATTGGAATGTTGATAACGGACACTGTTGTTGACACTATACCGACAAACAGTTTGCTGGACTACAAGCCTCAGGTTATGGCTGTGGATGAAATTATTGCTGAGAGCTATTGGACGGCTATATGCGGAGTATTTAAAGCCAAGGGTGGTGAAAAGTTCATCACAATCGGCAACTTCAGAGATGATATCAGTACCCGGGTAGTTCCCCTTAGCGGAGCCTCCAACCCTCAGGAAGCGTATTATCTAATTGACTATGTGGAGTTGGTTGAAAACGACTTACCTCAATTGCCGGAGGATACCATTATATGTATAGATCAGCGGATAGACCTTACCATCAGTGCGCCTGATGTAACTGTAGAGTGGAACACGGGCTTTACGGGCAAGAACTTCATAGTAACACAACCGGGCGAATATTCGGTGAGGATCACTACTCCCGGCTGCAGCTATGTTGACACCATATTAATAGAACCCGCCACCTGTACCGAGTGTAAAATGTATATTCCGAATGCCTTTACCCCAAATGGTGATGGTAAAAATGACGAGTTTCTAATACAAGCTAGTTGTGCAGAGGAAATAGTAGCATACCGCATAAGTATATTTGACAGATGGGGACGAAAGGTATTTGAAAGCAATTCGTTAAATGTGCCCTGGGACGGAGAGGGAGCCGATCATCAAGGCGTATACACCTACAACATAGAGTACACTTATCCGCTGTATAGAAAGACACAAACCCTTACCAAGCGCGGAACTATCACCTTGCTTAAGTAAGCTTGATTTTCAATTTTTCCCGAACATTTTTGTAATCAGGGGGTAATGATTCTGTTTTATGAAGATTGCCTGTACATCCATATTATCCATACTCTTATTTACCATGGCCGGCCAGCGTGTAAAAAGCTCTTCCTATGATTTATTGCTTCAGGGATTATTATCGCATACAGTAAAGGAAGTGAGCGTTGAGGATTTGCAAAGCATGTCTGACGTTCAGTTTGTTGACAGCCGCGAGGCGGATGAGTACCGGGTAAGTCATATTATTGGAGCCACTTTTGTGGGCTATGATAAGTTTGACCTATCAGCGCTCAAGGATATGGATAAGAATAAAGCTGTGGTGGTATATTGCTCGGTAGGCTACCGCAGTGAGAAGATTGCCGAAAAACTGCAGAAGGCAGGCTTCACAAAAGTTTATAACCTCTACGGAGGAATCTTTGAATGGGTGAATCAGGATAAGCCTGTATACAATTCTGCCGGCCCAACCAATAACATCCACCCCTACTCCTGGCTTTGGGGGCAATGGTTGAGCAAGGGGAACAAGACCAGCAAATAGGGATCTGGGGATTAGGTGCTAAAAAAAGCGCCTCTGATATTTCTACCGGAGACGCTTTCCAAAAACCAAAATCCACCATTATTTTTAGTTCGAGTGTTGGCTGAAGTCAGAGTTATAATGACCGGACTTTATTGATTTGGTTGTCTATTTGAGTACGTTTAAATATCCTGTTACTTGTTTTTCATCTGAGATAAAGTTGTACATATATATGTCCACCTTAGCAGGTTGTCCGTTTACCGTTCCATCCCAAAACACTTCAAAGGGTCTGTCAGTAGAGAAAACCTTTCCACCCCATCGGGTAAATATTTCAAGTCTTGCATTGCTCAGGCATTCATCGGAACCTTTGATTTCATAGGTATCATTAAGGCCATCGTTATTGGGTGTAAAAGCTGTTGCAAAAAACAGATTAGCTCCCTTATTAGGTTCAACTATCACATTTTTTGAGGTAGCACAGCTATCGGCATCCACCAGAGTAAGGGTGTAGTTACCTGCCATTATTTTTTGGTTTTGGTAAACCTTCTCACCATTCATATAAAGAGTGAAAGGCAAGGTTGCCCCCGCGGCATGCACCACGAGGCGGGCATCAGCCTGCTCAGAGCAACCTACTTCATCCAGCCTGTAATCCATAGCCAGTTTTTTAGGAGCCACATAAATGTTTTTGGTGGTGGAACATCCCTTGACGTCAGTAACCATCACCGAATGCTTTCCTGCCGGCAGGTCATAGCGATCGGGATTGGTAACGCCATCATCCCAAACAAAGAAGTAAGGAGCGCCATTTCCTCCATCAGCTCTCAGTTCGACTATACCATTGCTTTCATCATCACATCCTGGGGAAACGTTTCTGTATTCGGTCACTTTAATAGGTTGGGGGTTTTTGATTTCAAACTCGACCGTTGTACCACAGCCGTTGGTATTTTCAATCCAAAAGCTATATCTACCAGCTGCAAGCTGAGACACATTGGAGGATCCCACCTTACCCCTATTGGCCTGAATACTTGAAATAACATGTCCGTTGGAAGCACGCATAAACACCGCTCCATCATCACTGCCATCGCAGGTTACATTTTTTATACTATCAACAATAATGTAGAAGGTATCCGGCTCTGTAACTTCAAACAAAGCGGTATTCATACAGCCATTAGAATCAGTTACGGTAACGGAGTAAATACCGGCAGCGCCATTTTGAAGCACTTTTCCCCTGGAGTTATTGTTCCAGTTTATGGCATAAGGCTTAGTGCCGCCATCTACAGCAATCTCGAGATAGGCTGAAGGATCGCCATAACACAACACATGGTGAATACTGTCCAAGCTGATTCTAATGGAATCGGTTTGTGGAACGAGAACCGATACACTGTCTTTACAGCCAAGAGCATCCGTAACGACAACACTTGCCCTACCACTTTGCAGGTTATAGTTGTTTGGCTGATTGACATTGTTGTTCCACAGATAAGAATAAGGAGGTACTCCCCCGCTTACACTTATTGCCGAGTAGGCATCACCACCACCGCTGCAGGTAGGAGACTTGATGCTGTCCACTGTTGCCACAAGAGGAGGCGCAGCCTGTACGTTTACAATGATGCTGTCTGCACAACCGTTGCTATCGACTACAACTACCAGGTGTGCTCCAGCCGAAAGGCTATCGGCTGCCCAACCTCTTTCGCCATTATCCCAGCTGATGCTATAAGAGCCACTTCCTCCGCTTGCCGAAATACCGGCAGTACCGTTGGCCAAACCACAGCCGGCCATGGTAGTTGAGTTTAAAGAAATACCCAAGGCAGCAGGCTGCTGCACATTAAAGCTATCCAACACTGAACAGCCATTGGCATCAGTAATGGTGGCTACATAAGTAGCGGCCACCAAAGCTGTAATGGTACTGTCGGTTTGAGCATTGCTCCACGCAATAGAATACGGTTTTGTTCCTCCGGCAATGGTTATAGACAGTTCGCCATCAGCACTGCTGTTGCAACTCACATCCCTCAAACTTTTCAGCGAAAGCTGAAGGCTGTCCGGCTGAGTTAAAATATAAGTAGCCGTTGCAGTACAACCTTTGTTATCGGTAACGGTAAGCGTGTAGCTACCTGCTGTAAGGTTGGCCCTATTTTTAGAGGTATCTGCATTGCTCCAGCTATAGGAATAAGGGGCGTTTCCGCCTGTAACACTAAGATTAATAAAGCCATCCGCAGCAGCATAACAATTTGGATTGCCTACAGTATCCGCGGTAATAAGCAGAGAATCCTTAACAGGCACCATTATGCTTAGACTATCAGTACAACCTCTGGCATCGGTTACAATAACATAGGTAATTCCACTCGTTAGATTTTGCACTGTGGAGGTAGAGTCACCGCCCATCCATCTGTAGCTGTAGGGAGCTGTTCCGCCTGTTGCTGTAATGGTTGCAGCTCCGTTAGCATCACCTACACAAAGAGGAGCAATAACCGTATCCAATTGCACCGAAAGAGGACTGACAGCAGGAATGGTAATATGCTCACTATAGATACAACCATTGGCATCGGTAATTTTTACGGTATAAAGTTGGGCCATGAGGCTGTCTTCTTCCGGAGACAACTGCCCGGTATTCCACTCAAAAATATATGGCGGGGTACCTCCTACTCCTATAAACTTCACATACCCATTTGCTTTTCCACAGCTAGCCGGCACTAAAGAGTCAATGCCAAAGCTCAGAGTGTCGGGCTGCGAAATATGAAAGGTATCTGTAATCCGGCATCCTGCGGCATCCGTAACATACAGGATGTGAGTTCCTGCAAACAGCAGCTTGGCCGTACTATCAGTTTGAGCATTACTCCAAAGTAAGCTGTATGGAGCAGTACCACCTTTTACGCTAACTGCTATTTCACCATCATTAAGTCCTGTACAACTGATATTGGTAATACTTTTCAGTGAAACCTGAAGGCTGTTTGGCTCAGTGATATTGTAAGTGGCAGAGATAGAACAAGCCCGGGCATCGGTTACTGTTACTCCATAGCTTCCGCTACCGAGCTTGTTCAGAGTAGAGATTGTGTCACCATTAGTCCAGCTGTAGCTGTAGGGAGGTGTTCCTCCGGTAAGGGAGATTGAAATTTTTCCGTCAAAAGCATTATAGCAATTAACGTTTTGAAGGGTATCTACGGTAATTTTCAGGGAATCAGAGCTAGCGAGTGTAAAGGCGATACTATCAGTACATCCGATGGAATCAGAGATAAGAACAAAGCCCGGACCTGAGGGTAAAGCGGAAGTAACAGCCGTAGTATCACCATTGCTCCACAGGTAGTTGACCTGTCCTGATGCGCCAGTAACACTTACAAAGCCATATCCATTAAGAGCCCCGCAGAATGGAGCTGAGATGCTGTCTAAACTTGCGGTAAAACCACCGGCATTTGCAACCACAACAGTTAGGGAATCTGTACAACCATTGCTATCTACAACATTCACGGTATAAGTACCCGCCATAAGATTTGTGGCCGAAAGTCCTGTTTGAGCATTACTCCAGTTTACAGTAAAAGGTGCAACCCCACCCACCACACTAAGCGTTGCTCTGCCAACTGGCGCACCACATTTAGCAGAAACCACAGTATCGAGCTGAAGGCTAAGTCCGGGAGGAGCTGTAATTGTATAAGTTGCAGAATCAGAACAACCATTGGCATCTGTAACGGTAACTGAGTAGTTTCCATTAGTAAGATTAGAGATTGTACTATCGGTTTGGCTATTGTTCCAAAGGATGGTGTATGGTTTAGTTCCTCCCTTTACTCCAATTGCAATTTGGCCGTTGGCTGTATCACAACCCGCATTTACAAGGTTCTTAAGGGATATACGCAAACTGTCATTCTGTGTAAGTTTATAGCTAGCTGAGATGCTACATCCTCTGTTATCAGTTATTGTTACAGAGTAGTTTCCGGCATGCAGGTTGGCAATGGCACTCAGTGTATCACCATTACTCCAATTATAGGTATAGGGAGGAACACCACCCAGGGGCGTTACGGCCAAATAGCCATCAGCCCCACCATAGCAGGAGATATTTTCAGAGCTGTCAAGAGCCACACTGAGATTAGCTGCATTGGGGATGGTTAGCAATAAGCTATCAGCACATCCCAACGCATCGGTTACCACTACAGAATAAACACCGCTGCCTAGTGAGGTGGCGGAATCAGCAGTACTACCGCTGTTCCATTTGTAGGTATATGGAGGAGTTCCTCCTGTTACAGATACTCGCGCAGCACCATTGTTTTGTCCACAGCTTGCGGTAGAAACCGAATCCAGAGTAAGAGTCAGCTGAGTAGGTTCAGTAATAATATAGCTTGCAGAAACCGAACATCCCGAGGCATCGGTAATGGTTACGGAGTAATTTCCAGCAATAAGATTAGTAGCCGTGCTATCAGTTTGAGAGTTGTTCCAAAGGATGCTGTAGGGTTTTGTTCCACCTTTTATGCTAAGTGCAATCTGGCCATTGTTTCCGCCAAAGCAGGTTACATCGGTAAGGCTTTTCAGCGAAAGCTGAAGGCTATCCGGCTCAGAGATATTGTACGTGGCAGAGATAGAACAAGCCCGGGCATCGGTTACTGTTACTCCGTAGCTTCCGCTGCCGAGCTTGTTCAGAGTAGAGGTCGTGTCACCATTGGTCCAGCTGTAGCTGTAGGGAGGTGTTCCTCCGCCTGGGGTGATTTTAATTTTTCCATCCAGAGCGCCATTACAACTCAGGTTGATCAGGCTGTCAAGAGTTATTTGCAGAGTGTCGGCACTAGCCACTGTAAATGTGATGCTATCTGAGCAACCGCGGCTGTCAGACACCACTACCCATGCCTGTCCAGATGGAAGATTGCTGATGCTTGAAGTAGTATCAGCAGTACTCCATAAATAAGAATAGGGAGCTGTTCCGCCTGTGGCACTGGCACTGGCAAAACCATCGCTTCCACCAACACAGCCCGGAGCAGCGTTGCTATCTAAAACAGCAAGCAGGCTACCCGCATTTGAGATGTTTACCAACAATGTATCGGTACAGCCCAAACTATCAGTAGCGATAGCCGTATAGTTTCCGGCAGCCAGATTGTTCACTGAAAGACCTGTTTGACCATTGCTCCATCTCACCGTTGAAGTACCACTACCGCCCGTTAGCATTACAGTTGCCGAACCATTTACCTGTCCACAACTTGCAGAAATCACAGTATCAAGAGTTAGAGCGAAGGCACCTGGCTCAACTATAGTATAAGCGCCCGTTTTACTACATCCCGAGGCATCGGTAATGGTTACGGAGTAATTTCCAGCCACCAAATTAATGGCCGTGCTATCAGTTTGAGAGTTGTTCCAAAGGATGCTATAGGGTTTTGTCCCACCTTTTATGCTAAGTGCGATCTGGCCATTGTTTCCGCCAAAGCAGGTTACATCGGTAAGGCTTTTCAGCGAAAGCTGAAGGCTATCCGGCTCAGAGATATTGTACGTGGCAGAGATAGAACAAGCCCGGGCATCGGTTACTGTTACTCCGTAGCTTCCGCTGCCGAGCTTGTTCAGAGTAGAGGTCGTGTCACCATTGGTCCAGCTGTAGCTATAGGGAGGTGTTCCTCCGCCTGGGGTGATTTTAATTTTTCCATTCAGGGCGCCATTACAGCTCAGGTTGATCAGGCTGTCAAGAGTTATTTGCAGAGGATGAACGGCTGGCACGCTAAAGCTAATACTGTCTTTACATCCCTGGGCGTCAATCACCACCACGTAAGCAGCTCCCGAAGGAAGGCTATTTGTGGAAGTAAGGTTAGCAGAGTTGCTCCATTTTATGGTTAGTGGTGCTACACCACCGCTTGATGAAATACTGGCAAAACCATCTGAAAGGCCAGCACAGCTTGGGGCGCTGATGCTATCCACATTAACCAACATCCCTGCGGAATTAGGAACTACAATACTAATGCTGTCGGTACATCCAACGCTATCAGTAACAACTGCCTGTATAGTTCCGGCAGCGAGATTGGCGGCATACAAACCTGTTTGAGCATTGCTCCATACAATAGAGTACGGGCTCACGCCACCAGAAGCCAATATGGAAGCAAATCCGTTATTCAACCCACAAGTTGCGGTAGCGATGGAATCAATATTGAGATTTAAAGGAGATGCCGGGTTTATGGTGTAAGAGGCAGAAGCCGTGCAACCATTAGAGTCGGTAACATTTATGGTATAGGCACCAGAACCAAGGTTTTGAATGGTTGAATCTGTTAGGGCATTATTCCAGCTAATGGCATAAGGCCTGGTTCCACCATTTATGGCAACAGAGATAGCACCATTGCTACCGTTGCAAGTTTCGTGAGAAATACTTTTAAGGGAAATCTGCAAAGGAGCAGGCTCCTTAACATTGAAAACGCTGCTAACACTACAGCCGTTGGCATCTGTTACTATCAGCGTATAGCTGGCAGCAGGTAGTTTGTTTATAGAAGCTGAGGTGCTGGCATTGCTCCAGGCATAGGTATAAGGGGCCTTTCCGCCATGAGCGGTAACAGCAATACTTCCATCCGAAAATCCATTACAGCTTACATGCTTTAACTGGCTAAGGTTAATCTCCAGGCTATCCGGTGATTTTATAGTTGTTGCAATAGAGTCACTACAGCCCACTGAATCGGTAATTACCACCCAATAAGTACCGGGAGACAAACCAGAGATTGACGACAGTGCAGAGTTGTTGCTCCACAAGTACTTTAATGGCCCGCGTGCATTTGTAGCATTGGCAGACAGGAATCCATTGTCGTCACCCGCACAGTTAACATCCCCTATCAAGTCAAAAACGGCAGTAATGCCATTTCCTGCTCCAACGGTAAATTGCAGGGTATCGGTACATCCGCCATTATCGGTAATGGCTACCCAGTAGTTTCCTGCGGTAAGTCCTGTTCTATCTTCAGTTGTTACGGCATCATTCCAAAGGAAGCTAAAAGGCGCATTACCCGAAGTAACGGTAACATCAATTTCACCGGTAAAGCTTCCCGCGCAAAATTCATTGCTAACGACCGCTGTAGCCGCGAGGGTAGAAACTACTGCACCTATATTCACTACAATGGTATCTGGGCAATTAGTGGCATCGCTTACCACTACGGCATGTGAGCCGGCCGAAAGATTGTTGTGTGTAAAACCTGTTGAAGCATCCGGCCATGTAACGGTATAAGGGGGCGCACCACCAGAAACCGCTATAGTGGCGCTACCGCCACCAGCATTTCCACATCCGGCATCTGTTTGACTGCTTACTGTAGCGGTAAATCCGGGGCTAGCTCCAATTACCACGGTTACCACATCCTTACACCCCAGGTTGTCGGTAATGGTAACGCTATAAGTTCCTGGTGCAAGGTTGGTTCTTGTAGGGCCACTTCCACCGCCAGACCAGGCAAAGGAGTATGGTGCCTGCCCGCCTCCGGCCACTATTGTAGCCGAACCGTTATTAATGGTAGCACAGGTGGCATCACTCTGAGCACCTACACTTCCAAATACGGCCCAGGGCTGAATAACTGTAAACTGATAATCTCTTCTAACAGTACCTACAATCATTCCGTTTCTCCACTCGGTAATACAAATCCCAACGGTATACTTACCCACGGAAGTTATAGTACCACTGATTAAGCCCGTTGACCTGTTGATGGTTAGCGGAGGACTTGAAGGCACCAGATTAGCCGCAGAGTATCCCGGAGCAAATGGAACATTTACAAAGGGTGGTGTGGCATTGTCGTCATCCAGGGGTGAACACAAATCGTAGGAAAGAGAATCAGAATCAGGGTCAGTAGCACTTACATCAACCGCGAGTGGCACATTTGCTGGAAAGGCCACGGGAGGATACTTGTTGAATACAGGGCTATTGTTGCATCCGCCTCCAGTACCCACTATCTGGCTGGGAAAGGTGGACCCCACCTTCCATGCATCTAAAATATTATTTACGTTGTAGTTTCGGCAACATCCCTGATTATAGAGGGTGTACCCGAAAATGGAGGGCGGGAGGTGAATTGAATCCAGAATATACCTGGCTGTTTCAATACAAATATTGGGAGTAGGGACTCCACACCCGGGCTTACTCACATTTATAAAAGATGAGGGTCCCTTAGGGATAAAAAGGAGGGTATCCCAGCTACCGTTGCCTCTGTGGATAGAGAGATTGGTGGTTGGCTGCATTATCACACCGCTGCAATCGCGAAACTTTGTGACAATTACTCTGTATGAGTTATTTCCGAGACACTGGTAAGTAACTTCACCCCCTACAATGTGTGAAGCCGTGGCTTGAAATGCTACAAACAGAAATAAAAAGAGCCATAGGGATTTTAACATCCCGGTTGGAGTAACATTCATGACTTAAAATACCTGCTAATTTGGAACCCGAACTGGAGTAGAGCGAGGGTTCGTGATAATTTATATATACCGCGGCCGGAGCCTTGGTCGGTTCCAATCAAAAAAATGATCTCTAGTCAGTTTTTGATGAGTGGGCAAAATTCATGGAGAGTAGACGCATGAAAACGGAGAGTTTACTACATGGCTACTTGAGCCGTAATGTCCTGTGTAGCGTGAGATTTCTGTATAGCCATATTTTTGGTTTCAACAGAATCGAGTTGGAGGGTAACAGTGCTGAGCACAAATAAACAAACTAGCCAACAGGCAATGATGAGTAAAGTGGAGTAACGTTTCATGACTTGATCTTTTTTGAGTTTCAAATGACCCTCCAAATGTATATGTGTTTGGAGAACAATTCATTACAAGTCTGTAAAAGTTTTTTTTGCCAATTCACTTACACTATAACTTTTTCTACACACCCCTCTGTGTTGCAGTCAGGCACAGGGCGCAAAGCCGTTTATCACTTTTTCCGAAGAAGAAATTTTAAAAAAATTTCGGGAAGGTGAGCATAGGGCTCAAAATAGATCCCTGATTAGCAGATACAGCGTAAGCATAGCATTACTTTTAGGGTTCGGTTTTGCGTAAAAACGGATTTTCAGAGCTTTTGAACTACAAATGCATGAAGAAGTATATAGGCATATTCGATTAACGTGAACCGTTATTACAGCAAAAAGGAAAAACGGCCCTCACAAGGGGTTTGTGTTTAGCTAGAAATAGCTGAATAAAAACGGCAGACACAGCTCATGGGAGATCCCCCCCTTCCCTTTTGATCCGGCATGTTAATCAGGGTTCACTATAGTAAGAATACGGAGGTGCATATTGAGCATTTACGGATATTGGCTTTCTGTCATTTTATGAATTATCTTTTCAGAGGCCGTCTCGCAAAAATCCAGACCCGAATAATCGGGATTAATGCCCGCAATAAAAGGCACCGCCATTATAAATAAGCGAGGGTTAGCCACACCATAAATATCCAATGGTTGAAAATAGTCGTTTATATTTATGCCAGGCACTTGCAGCAAATAGCCACCAGACTCCTCTTTAAGTACTGCACTATTCCCAGATTCCAGTTCCTTTTCGGCTCTTTTTCGGGAAGCAAACCTCAGGTAAGCCGCACTTATGGTTTCCTTTTTTATGAGACCTTGAAAGGGAATTTGATTGTAGAAAATCGGGCGTTGGCCAATGGCATCGATAAACATTGGGAAATACTTTTCGTCTCCGCAGCTATATTTATAAACAGCACCTTTGGATTTGCCGGGCACTACGCTGCTGGATGAATCCACGTCCCTAATTTCAATTAACCCAGCCTCATGCAGCGCCATTAGTTCTCTGGCTGAACTTTGTGGCATATAGGCAATTATTATAGAAATGAGAGGCATTATCTGCTCTTTTAAGCGAATCATATCCTCAGCTGAAAAGTGCTTTGCAGGATAGTTTACCGCATAGCTTAAAGTGCTTAATGTTTCCTTCCAAACTACCGACTCATTTCTCTTAATAGATTTTTCAGCTTCTTTATACTCAGATTTTAATAGAGTAAATGCGTTTATTTTTTTTCTCTTTTCCATCATAAAAGAAATAAAATCCTCTATGCACATCCCTTTGATTTCTGCGAAAAGCTCAGGGTTTTTCCTTTGGATAACCTCTTTGAAGTTAAGGTCATAAATCAAATCCAGCGGTACAAACCCTTCATTTTTTTTCTTAATGCTGTAAATTTCCTCATCAGTAAAAATATGTGCAGGCTCCAAATGATTGTCTTCCAAATGAAAGCGCAATGCGGGCAACAATCCTCCAATGGCATGCAGGGTGATATGAAAACCTGCACTTTCCGGATTCAGCTTAAAGTGATAGGTATTATCTTCCTTTTTAGTAAAACATCCGTTGGCATGAGAGAGTGTTCTCACAGCATCAATAGCGGTAAGCGAGGCACCTCTAATGGCAATTGGAAAATTCACTTTTTGGGAGAGTTTTTGAGGCGGGTAGGGTGAATCAAACCAATTTGTTATACTACCTTCGGTTTTACAAGGCCAGCTATGTCCAGTGCAAATTATGGCCTCATCAAAATTAAGAGTCTCACCACTTTCTACCGTTACCTTAACCTGCTTTTTGTTTTTTACATCTTCAACATCCACCACTCGTGTATTGTAAAATACATTAGTTGGAAGCTTATTTTTTCTGGCCTGAGCGAGAAACAAATCGAATTGAGCAGAAAGATATTCACCGAATAAAAGCCGAGGTAAAACTTTATCCTCATTAAACTCCTTCTCAGATATTGAATAATCTTTCAGCATTTCGGTTGGCGCATGACTCAACCAATCCTTCAGATGCATTTTAAGCTCCGGAATTTCATTATCCGAAATATTTGTAATGTGCTCTGCTGAAGAACCGTAATGGCTGTAAGGCATTCCGGCACCTAATTTTCCATGCTGCTCAAAAATGGAGACCTCTATTTTTTTTAAAGGGGATTGCACCAGGCGTTTAAACATAAACAAGGCAGCGGGGCCACCACCAATCAGAGCTATTTTTTTCAATTGTAGTTTATGGTTTTAAGATTTGAACAGCAAATTGTGATATGAGAGAATAGATCGTTTAACATCTGCCTCTCTTAAAAAGTTGTTTCAGCTTTTTAAAAAAACAATCCCGGCAGTAAGAGTTAGCCTGCAAGGCGCTAAACCAGCGGCAGCAATATGGCATTGGAGCTAAAACCTTTAATGGATTTCATTTTCTCCAAAAGCAAGCTTAGAAATGACATAACTCGCGTAATAGTTGAAGAGTTCCCCTACATCCTCAACAAGTTGAGTATTAATCTCATGCCTTACATCAATATTTTTTCAAAAATCTCTTGTAGAAAAAGTTATAATGGTAGGTGTTCAGTAATAGATTTTACAAGCGTAGACCTTATCAGAAACAAACCCCTACTTTATTCACTTTCAATACTTTAGACTTGATTTTATTAGGTAATCACATTGGTATTTGCATATATTTGGTGCTGAAACAAACTCACACTCATAAAAAGTTCAAGTCATGAAACTAAACTCTACTCTCTTCTATTTTTCACTACTGTTTTCCAAACCACCATTACCTTCTGTAGTACCGGTGCGCTTTATTAAATCATCCGGCAAGTAGTCTGTCATACACTTAAGGTATCGTCCTGAAAATCCATTCAGGTATGGCTACTCCTCCCCTACATATTATCCCTGCTATGAAGCAGGCATTCATACTCTGCCTCTTCATTATAAGCACTGCCCTGCACGGACAGATGATCATTACAAGCAATCCTTCTGCTGTAAATGACACCATCTCCCTATGCTCAAGTGGTTCTTCATCCATAAGCTTTAGCGGCAGTGGTTCCGGCATCAACAAATACCAATGGACATTTGCAGGAGCTTCACCAGCAGCTGATACAGGCGCAGGTCCACACCTTATAAACTTTACATTACCGGGCACCTACACAGTACAAGTAATAGGATTGATTGACACCATTCCCGCAGATACTGCCAATTTATATGTAGTAATAGCGGCACCAACCCCAGTAACTTTCAATCCTGCCGACACTGTATTCTGCAGAACGGCTGGTCAGGATTCGATCACGGGCTTTAGTCCACCGGGCGGATACTTTAGCGGCCCCGGAATAGTGGGGGGAATGTTTGATCCCGCCATAGCGGGACTAGGCACGCACAAAATTATTTATCATTATCAAAACGGCCCCTGTACAGATACAGCCAGCCGTATTTTTACCGTTTTAAACACGCCCAACCCACAACTTGCTGCCCAGGGATCTCCGATTATGTTTAATGGACAGCTCACCTACACCAGGTGTTTGCCTGCCAATTCCACATTTCAGTTTTACACCACCACACCAGCTTCGAGCTATAGTTCCTATTCCATAGATTTTGGAGATGGCTCAGCGCCCCAAACAGGCACCACCTTCCCCAGTCCATCGCTGATTTACAGCTATGCTTCCACTGGTTTTTACGAAGTGGCACTTACGTTATACAGTGGAAATGGTTGCCCGGCAACGGATACCATTAAGTTGTTTTACGGAGGAAACCCCGCGGTTGGTTTGGCCACCAAGGGTAGTAGTGTAAAATGTTTGCCAAAAGACAGCACCGGTATTACCATTTGGTTTGATGTACTAAAAACCTCCAGCAACCCACCGGGTACCATCTATACAGTAACAACCAATGACGGCTCACCGGCAATAACCTACACCCACCCACCGCCTGATAGCATCAGCCACACCTTTTTTGAATCATCATGTGGATACAGCAGCTACAGCTACGCCAATTCATTTGAAATTAAAATTACCGCTCAGGCCCCTTGTCGTCCAAACACAACGGTTTCCATTGAGCCTATTTACATTTCAGACCCAGCCACAGCGGCTTTTGAGGTACAGCCAAGAGTATGTATAGGACAAACGGCACCTGTAAACGATCGCTCCTGGGGAAGCTCCAATGCCCTTACCGGTTGTGACACCAACGTTACCCTGGTTTGGGAAATTTCTCCCTCCACCTATACCGTTAGTACGGGATATCTGGGCAGCCTCAACGGAAGTGGAAATCCGATGAACTGGTTTGCAGGAACGCCAGACCTTGGTGTGGATTTCCACAAAACGGGCTACTACACCATTAAACAATATGTAGGTAATCAGGCAGGTTGTGAGATTGACACCGTTGTTCAGATTATCTGTGTAGACTCTATCCCCGACCCAACCTTTGGTATAGATAAGGACACCATATGTGCCCCTGACACTGTAACGGCATTTTACCTCAATGATCTGATTACATTTTGCGATACAACGGGCCTGCAATGGGACATAACCCCTTCTACCGGATACACTTTGCTAACAGGTGCTACGGATTCTCTATTGCAGGCCTACTTTTTCGCCAGTGGTATTTATACGATTACGGTACAGAGCAGTAATCACTGTGATACTTCTCAGTTTAGCAAGACATTGGTGGTGCAAAATGCCCCAACCGTATACCTTCCTTCTGATCAGGCCTTTTGTGGTGTTAGAGATATAAACTTTGCCAACGCACCGTTTACCCCACAGAAGTATGACAGCCTTTCACCACTAAGCTATGACTGGCAAATTATCCCGGCAACGGGTTGGTCATTCATCAGTGGTACCAATACAAATTCAGAATTTCCACATATTGACTTTAGCGTTTTAGGCACCTATACGATCCTAAGCCGAGTAACCAACGGCTGTGGAACGGATATAGACACCATGGAAATTTCCTTCTATGACATTCCACGTTTTGATTCTATTCCAGATACGCTAATTTGTTATGGCTCAGATTTTTCACAACTAGCCAGGGTAAGCGGAGGCCTGGAGCCCTATACCATTAACTGGAGTTCAACGCCTGCCGGAGTTTCACAAAGCGGAGATTCACTATACCTCAGCAACCTAAGCAGCAGCCTTACCCTACACCTTAGCATAAGCGACTCACTGGGTTGTGGAGACTCAATTTCCTTTTACCTGGAAGTGGCCCCACAACTTGTTTCACATGCCGGCCCTGATCAAATCCTTTGTTATAACGACACCACCAACCTGATGGGATTTGCCACAGGTGGTCATCCTCCCTATACCTACAAATGGCTGCCTGCTATCAATGTAGCCAACGATACTTTAGCAAGCACACTTAGGTATCCATTAGACAGTGCCGTTACTTATGTACTGGAAGTTACTGACTCCCTGGGGTGTGTGGCTTACGACTCTGTTTTAATAGATGTATATGAACTAATTGTTTTAGACGCAGGTCCCGATATTGCACTTTGTCACGACAGCCTGATTTACGACTTTAGCGATGCCTCTCACAGCGGTGGTGTTTGGAGTGGAACGGGAGTAAACGGAAACAGTTTTTCGCCACTTGTGGCTGGTATTGGCACTCACAAAATCTTTTACGAATACTTAGACATTAACGGCTGCCATTATATGGATAGCCTTAACATCCGGGTGATGGATATTCCGGAGGCTGATTTTTATGTAGATAACGCTTCGGGCTGTTCTCCATTAGCTGTGCAGATGATAGATTCATCAAGTATAGGAACCAACCATTACTGGTACATAAACGGAACATTGGCCTCTAGCCTGGTAAGCCCAGCATTTGTATTTACAAATCAGAGTTACACTCAGGACAGCACCATTACCATTAAGCTGGTGGTAACGGCCGGTTCAGGCTGTAGAGATTCAATCAGCAAAACCGTAGTTGTACAGCCAAAGCCACTGGCGAGCTTTGTTATTCCGGCAAGTATTTGCCCAGATGACAGTGTAGTTGCCACCCAGCTTTCAACTGTAAAGGGAGCAGCAACCTACAAATGGTCGGTTTCAAGTCCTTCCATTTATATTTCGGATAGCACAGCCGCTGCGCCAACTTTTGCTTTTGGAGATAACCAATCAGGTTTTGATTCTACTTACACCATTACACTTATCACCCTTTCGGGAGATGGATGTAGCGACACCACAACTCAAGACATTACGATTTTCGCCAGACCAGTTGCAGGATTCAGCATGCCCGCATCGGCCTGTGCTCCCATTAGCCTTTCTCCAATTGATGGTTCCACCGGAAAAAACCTAAGCTATAACTGGAGTGTAAGTCCGGCCATCACCATCACCGGAAACGGCAGTGCCAGCCCGGTATTTAATTTCCCTGCCTCCTACAATGATTCTGTAGTTTACAACATAAACCTTTTGGTAACGGACACCAACGGATGTATTGACACAACCCGCGGAAGCTACACTGTATATCCTATTCCCACTGCGGCATTTACGCCTTCAGTAAATGATAGCTGTGCACCAATGACGGTTGAGTTTGTAAATGGTTCTGCCAGCAATATTCCCGGGCAAGGCTTGGCCGATCTCACTTTTGCATGGGACTTTGGAAACGGACAAACCTCCACGGATTCCGTTCCATCAATAACCTTTACCAATAGCGGTGTTGCAGATACCTCATACTACATAAGCCTTGTGGTAACCAACGCCTATGGCTGTGTGGATTCTATCAGGGATACCATTACGGTTCATCCGGATCCGAAAGCGGTAATCATCCAAAATTATTCTGTTGACTGTGCTCCATTTGTAATTGACAGCAGTGTAGCCAATGCAGTTGAGTATCCCTTTGCCAATAATCTTTACATCTGGCAAGTGCTCAATCTTAATGACAGTATACTGCAAAGTGATACCGGTCTTTACAACCTTAACCATACCATTTTACAGGATGGTGATTCTGTGAATATCCGTTTGATAACCACCAGCCCATTTGGTTGTAATAACGATACGGCCCAACAGCTTTTTTATACCATTACCAGTCCGGTGGCCAAATTTGCAATGGTACCTGACAGTGGGTGTTCTCCGCTTAGTGTTTCCGTTTTTGATTCCTCTTCAGCCGGAGTTTCACACAGCTGGTATCTCAACGACAGCCTTTTCAGCACAGCTTTAAATCCGGTTTTAAACCTGATAAACAACTCCACTACTCAGGACAGCACGCTTATCCTAAAGCTTATTATTACTGCGGGTACAGGTTGCCAGGATTCTACCGAACAAACCATAACCATATTCCCAACACCGGTTGCCGATTTTAGCATAATTGCAAACAGCTGCCCCGGAGACACTATAGGCGTTAGCAATAATTCTTCTGCCAAGGGAGCCACTTACCAATGGGCTATCAACTCCGCAGCGGTTACTATCACTAATGATACACTTGCACAGCCCAAATTTATATTTAAGGATAGCCAAAGTGGATTTGACTCTACCTATACCATCACCCTTTGGGTTACCTCAGCAAATGGCTGTACCGACACCACTACTCAAAACATTACGATCTTCTCAAGGCCAGTAGCCAACTTTAGCCTACCAGCTGCAGATTGCGCACCTATTGCCATCAACACATTAGATTCATCTACCGGCAAGGCACTAAACTACAGCTGGACCATTAGCCCAAGTGTGCCCGCTACCGGATTGAATACTGCTAACCCACAATTTAATTTCCCGGCCAGTTTTAGCGACTCGGTGGTTTACACCATCGGCTTAACAGTAGTTGACACTAATGGGTGTAGCGATTCCACTTCCGGAACCTATACAGTTTATCCACGCCCAACGGCAGGTTTCAGCAATACTCCGATGGACAGTTGCGGACCTTTCACCATTATGTTTGGAAATACCTCCACCCCCAATCAAACGGGAATGGGCAGAAGCTCGATGACCTTCTTTTGGGATGCCGGCAACGGACTAACGTCAAACGACTCCACCCCTGTTTTCACCTATACCAACACAGGTGTTGTGGATAGCTCATACACCGTAACCCTTATTGCCACAAATGCTTTTGGCTGTAGCGACACTGTTGTAGATACAGTTGTTGTTCATCCGGACCCAAGAGCAATTATGGTAGCCAGCCGCACGGCAAGCTGCGCTCCATTTGTGATTGATTCATCCCTGGTAAATGCCACTGCCTTTAACGCGGCCAACCAACAATATTACTGGCAAATACTGAGTACCAATGGCTCTATCCTTTCTCAGGATACCGGCCTTTACAATCTCAATCACACCATTACGGCTTCTGCTGATTCGATAATTATCAGGCTTATAGCCAACAGCCCAATCGGATGTAAATCGGATACGGCCACGCAACTATTTTACACCATCCCAAACCCGATTGCCAACTTTAGCGTGGTGCCGGACAGTGGATGTTCACCTCTTAGCGTTTCTATATTAGATTCAGCCTCAGCGGGCGCAAACAGACACTGGTATTTCAACGGAGTATTTCAGTTTACAGGGGCCGCCACCAACTTCACTTTTGTGAACAACAGCTTTACAATGGATTCCACCATTGTTATCAAACTGGTTGTAGAAGCGGGTACCGGATGTAAGGATTCTATAGAAAGGACGGTGGTTATTCACCCCTCTCCTCAGGCAAGCTTTAGCATGTTGGCCAGCGGATGCCCATCGGATACCGTTATCCCCCAAAACCTGTCAACTGCCCAGGCCGGATCAACTTATTTGTGGAGTACCAATGCTCATGGTGCCTGGATCTCCAATATAAATTCAGCTAATCCAGTAATTGTATTTGCCAACAACCAAAGTGGAGTTGACAGCACGTACAGAGTTACACTAGTTGTTACTTCTCCCAACGGTTGCGTTGATACGGTTTCTCGTATGATTACGGTGTACTCGCGCCCAACGGCCACCTTTACATTACCGGCTGCCAACTGTTCACCTATAGTTGTGAGCCCAAGCGATCAATCCCTTGGAAACAACCTTAGCTACCAATGGAGTGTTACTCCGATGGTGCCTGTTACCGGAGCAGGAACTGCCACGCCTTCCTTTGATTTTCCATTAACTACCAATGACAGCGTAGTGTACACTATCAGGGTTACTACAACCGACAGCGTAACAGGATGTACGGATTCAATCAGCAGCAGCTACACCGTTTACCCAAAGCCACAGGCTGGTTTTAGTGTTTCCACAAAAGATTCCTGCGGACCATTCACTATTGCCTTTGTAAATACTTCTTCAGCCAATCAGGCTGGGATGGACAGAAGCAGCATGACCTTCTTGTGGGATTTCAACAATGGCAGCAGCAGCACTGACTCTGTGCCCACCGCCACTTTCACCAACACCGGCACCCAGGACACTACTTATGTTATAACATTAATCGCCACCAACGCCTTTGGCTGTAGCGACACTATCACCGACAGCATTACGGTTCACCCGGATCCCAGGGCTATTATTACTGCAACCCGCACCGCCAACTGTGCTCCATTTGTAATTGATTCATCTGTGGTTAATGCCAGTGTTTTCAATGCCGCCAACCAACAATACTACTGGCAACTGCTTTCCACTAATGGAAGTATCCTTAGTCAGGATACAGGCTTAGCTAACTTAAACTACATTATTACTGCAGCCGCGGATTCGGTTATAGTGAGATTAATCACCAACAGCCCATTCGGATGTAAATCCGATACCGCTACCCAATTGATGTATACCATTCCTAATCCGGTGGCCAAATTCAACCTGCTGCCTGATAGTGGTTGTTCTCCATTATTGGTTAATATTCAGGATTCAGCTTCTGCCGGAGCAAGCAGACATTGGTATGTAAATGGAGTATTCCACAGCAGTGGTGTAGCTCCGGTTTTCACTTTCGTGAATAACAGCCTTACTACGGATTCCACCATCACCATTAAATTGGTTGTGGAAGCAGGAACAGGATGTAAGGATTCCACCGAAAGAACAGTAACCATATTCCCGGAACCCATTGCTGATTTCAGCATGGCTGCCAATCGTTGTCCATGGGATACCATATTTGTAACCAACAACTCATTAGGAAAAGTTGGAGCTACCTATTTGTGGAGCACCTCCTCGCCTACTGCCTGGATTTCTGACAGCACTGCCGTAAATCCACAAATAGTATTCGGAAACAATCAGTCTGGCAGCGATAGTACATATCAGATTTCGCTTATCATCACTTCCGTGGATGGTTGTACCGATACCATTACAAAGTCAATCACCATTTACACCCGCCCACTGGCCGATTTCAGTTTGCCGGCCGCGGCATGTTCGCCAATAAGTGTGAGCCCTACGGACAACTCAACAGGAAGCAGCCTAAGCTATATGTGGAGCAGTACTCCATCTGTAAATATTACAGGAGCAGGAACTGCCACCCCAAGCTTTGATTTCCCATTGAGCACCAACGACAGCGTAGTTTACACCATTAAATTACTTGTGGTGGATATGGTAAAAGGCTGTCGCGATTCCATCAGTAAAACATATACCGTATACCCTAAGCCACAAGCAGGGTTTAGCGTTTCAAGCACAGATTCCTGCGGACCATTCACTCTTGATTTTGTGAATACCTCTTCGCCTAATCAAACAGGTATGAGCAGAGCGGACATGACCTTCTTCTGGGATTTCCACAATGGCCAAACCAGCAGTGATTCCGTACCAACGGTAACCTTTACCAATGTTGGATTACAGGATACCACCTATGTAATAACACTGATTGCCACCAACGCATTTGGCTGTTCAGATACCATTACCGATAGCATTACTGTTCATCCGGATCCCAAGGCAAGCATTACCCTATTAACACAGGCGGATTGTGCTCCATGGCTGATTGACTCAAGTGTGGTGAACAACATCCACTACCCTGCTGCCAACACAAGTTATGTTTGGGAAATATTAGATGCCAAAACCAGAAACGTAATTTCCACTTACAATTCTGCAGCAGCTATCAACCACTTATTGGCACAACCGGGCGACTCGATAATTGTAAGGCTTACGGCTGTAAGCATCTTCAACTGTAAGAGCGATACCGTTGAAAATCTTATTTACACCATTGGCAAGTCCTTCCCGGGATTTAGCGCAAGCGCATATGATGGTTGCAGCCCATTAACTGTAAACTTTACGGATACTGTAGCAGGCTTTACCGCATGGGAGTGGTATTCCAATGGCGTGTTGTTCTCCAATCTGGCCAATCCAACCAAAACATTTACCAACAGCAGCTTTACTCAGGATTCTATCTATGAGATTAAGATGGTGCCTTATTCCGGCTTTGGATGTAAAGATTCAGTGATACAGTTCATCACTGTATTTGCCCGCCCAGATGTACAGTGGAGTGCCGCCAACAGCTGTTTGAATGACAGTGTAGTGTTTATAAACAATACGAACAGCATCCACCCCATCACCAACTGGAGCTGGAACTTTGGAGATGGAAATAGCGACACAAGCCACAGCCCGCTGCATCGCTATGCCGCACCCGGAAAATACACTGTAAGCCTTACCGCCACTAACGATAAAGGTTGTGTAAACACCACTTACGATACTATAACCATATACCCACGCCCGGTGGCCAACTTTAGCATGAGCAGTGCCTGTGGAGCTGATACGGCCTGTATCAATCAGGCTTTCAGTTTAACGGATGCCTCTACCCTGTTTAGCCTTGGCGGGAATATCACGCAATGGAGCTGGGATATTAATGCCGATGGAACCGTAGAATATACTACCCAAAACCCGACACACACGTTTAGCGGCACCGGCACCTTTCCGATAAGGTTAATTGTAAGCAGCCAGTTTGGATGTGCCGATACCATTGAAAAAAGCTTTTACATCAGCGAAGCCCCCACCGCATTCTTCAGCATTGACAGCATCAGACAATGTGGACCATTTAACACCAGTGTTACAGATAGCAGCCATGGCCTGATTGACACGTACCAATGGCAGGTATATGTGCTGAACAGACAAGGTGTACCAACGGTACTTTACAGCACCAACCAAAGAAACCCAAATCCGCTACCTACCTTTTTACCTAACTACGGAGCAGACACTACCTATTACATCAGCCAAACTGTTGGCAACTGCTGTGGAATTACCACCCACTTGGACAGTATTGTGCTGAAATCCATGCCGGTTCCGAGAATGCTTCCCTCTTCCTATAGTGGATGTACGCCATTCACTGCCACCTTCCAACTGGATGGTTTGGTGAAGGGCAGACCGGATTATCTGGTAATGAATTATGGCGATGGGGTAATTGATACGTTAAACCGCTTTTATCAGATAACTCCAACCAACGATACCATTTGGGTTTGGGGACAACAGAATCACACCTTTGTAAACAATGGCGTGCACGACACTACTTTTACCGTATTTCTAACTGCTGCCAACGATTGTGGCGACAGCACCATCTCACTAAACATTACAGTACATCCCAAAAATGTACAGGCTTTTATTGGAGCCACGCCAGAGCAAGGTTGCGCCCCACTTACAGTTACTATTACCGATAAATCCTTTGGGGGTATAAACACCACCTGGTGTTTGGATTTTGATACGGTTACCGGAATTTGTCGCCAGCCAACGGCATTGGGCGATTCTATCATCCATACCTATACTACGCCCGGTACATATGTTATTGCGCAGTATGTAAGCGATGCCTGTAGTGCAGATACCGCCTATAAAATCATTACGGTTTACCCGTCTCCTACTGCCGATTTCACACATAGCGGCAGTACCTGCGAAGACGGAGCCGTGGTATTTACCAACCTAAGCACTACCTCCGCCACCTCAATAAGTGGCTTCAGCTGGAATTTTGGTGACGGCACAGGAACCTATTTAAACAGCCCAACACATTACTACCAAAACCCAGGCACCTATACTGTTTGCCTTACGGTGATGTCAGTAAACGGATGTATGGATTCCATTTGTAAAACAGTAACCGTTTACAGCAAACCTGAGGTGGCCTTCAGCATGCCAAATGCCTGCCTAAACCGACAGCCGATTGCCTTCTTTGATTCGTCAAGCACCAATAGCGGGCAAATTATCAGCACCATCTGGAAATTTGGAGATGGCAATACTTCTGTGATGCCAAACCCACAGCATACGTATGCAGCTCCGGGCATGTACACCGTTACACTCATTCACAGCACCAGTTTTGGTTGTACAGATAGCGCAAGGCGCGTGGTAAACATCTTCCCGATAAGTACAGCGGAGTTTACCACCACCAATTCATTAGGTAAAAAATGTGGTGCTCCACAACAGATAAACTTCATCAATCAGTCGAGCAGTGCTGCAGGTTACTATTGGGATTTCGACTTCAACGGAAACCGCGGAGCCTCTACCTCCACCCTGCTTAATCCATCTTACATTTATACCAGAGACGGATCGTACGATGTGTTGCTTGTAGCTTACAATGCCAATGGTTGTGTAGATTCCATCATTAAGCCGGTTTACATCCGCCCATTCCCCAAAGCCGGTTTTGTTGGCGATGTGTTTGAAGGCTGTGCACCCCTTACCGTAAACTTTACGGACACCTCCATTTACAATTTTAATGGCCCCGGCCGTATCGTTAGCTGGACCTGGGACTTTGGTGATGGCAGCTTCTCCAGTGGCATGCCCAACGTAACCCATGTTTATACAGATCCGGGCACTTATACCGTAAGTCTTAAAGTTGAATCAGATGGTGGCTGTACCGATACCGTACAGTACAACAGTTATGTTGTAGTTCACCCCACACCTGTTGCAAGCTTTACACATTCCGAGATAAACAGCAAAACATTCAACTTTGTAAACACCAGCCAGTTTACCGATAAAAACACCAACTACTACTGGACATTTGGCGATGGTAAGCACAGCTTCGAAAAGAGTCCAAGGCATATTTACAATGTTGACCTTTTTGAGACCGATCATCAGTTTGAAGTTTGTCTTTATACTTCCAATGAGTTTGGTTGTGGTGACACCATCTGTGAAACCTTAAACCTTAAGGGTTACCTGCTATTTACCCCCAATGCCTTTGCACCAGGTGTGGAGGGTGCCGGTGGTGCCAATTACTTCCTTCCGGCAGGGCACTCCATGGAAAAATACCGTCTTCAGATATTTGATGAGTGGGGCAATGTAATTTTTGAATCCACCTCTCTTGATGAAAACGGCATTCCGAACGAACCCTGGGATGGAAAACATGCTACAAAAGGCACTGAGCTTCCTATGGGAGCCTATGTATGGAAAATTGAGGCCGTTTTTAACGATGGTACTATTTGGGAGGGCAAAGACTATGGAAAAAATATAAGAAAACCTTATGGTACAGTTACCCTCATACGTTAGATTGCTGCTAACCGCGGGACTTGTAGCCTGGGCACTAATGGCCCGGGCTCAAGACCCTGTATTCTCGCAGTTCAATCTCAATAAAAACTATCTGAACCCGGCCTATGCCGGTTATTCGGAAGATCTCAGCATTGGGGTAAACTCCCGTCTGCAATGGACCAATGTGCCGGGTAAGTTTATGACCAACACCTTTAACGCCAATGCCGGTTGTGGGCAGGGACGAGTAGGCTTGGCTTTAATAGGATACGATCACACTGAGGGCGAGGGATTCCTCAACACCAAAAATGCCACCTTGCAGATGTCTGTTAATTTTCCGGGTAAACTGGGCCGCTGGCTGGGCAGAAAGATGTATCGAAATAAATTTATTTCCTCGGGAGGACTTTCGATAGGTGTAGGACAAAAGACCATTGACTGGAGCCATCTCACTTTTAGTGATCAGTTTAGCCCTTACGAAGGTTATTTAAACCAGCCATCGGTAATTCACGGTTATCAGCCCGTATCAAACATGATATTTGATGTAAGTGCCGGATTTCGTACCCAGGCAGAAGTAAACCGCAAAGGTTCCTATGTTTCCTTTGGAGCTGCTGCATTTCATCTCAACAGGCCTGTAGAAACCTTTTTCAATACCGATAATCGTCTGGCACCGCGATATACCTTTCACTTCTTCACCTACTTCCAACTTCAAAAATTTGTAAATAAACCGAACTACTTTTCGGTGGGGATGATATCCGACAATCAGGCACACCTGCGCTCCAACACCATAATGATAGCCAAGGACATTGAGCATTATGCCAAAATCAACCTGGGCTTCAGAAGACAAAATTTCATCCTCATAGATAAAAATGTGGATGCCCTAATTATTCAGGGTTTGGTAAGCCTTAATGGTTTTACGGTGGGATATAGCTATGACATTACCATCTCCAGCCTTGGGCCACACCGCACCTTTGGTACGCATGAAATTGGCATTGCCTATTCGTTTAAGGGATTTGGGATTTGCAGAGGAAAGGGAAAAAGACGAGGTGGCCGCGGGAAGAAAACAAATGACAACTGCTTTATGCTGATGGACGATATAAACTCAAATTTCAGAGACTTATATCTATGGAATCCATAAGCCAAAGTAAATAACATTGGTTGGAGTGACGAACCCTCGTTGTCTGCTTGCAGGTGCGGGGGTTCAACCACTCCAGAATCCACACTGCTTTACTTATGCCAGGCGGGGTATTACAGGTAAAACAGTTTTATAATAATTGGTTGGAGTGACGAACCCCCCTATACCATCGCCAGCGGGTGATGGTGGGGGTTCTTACCCCAATTTTGTTTCATCGTTTTTTATAAGCTTATCGATTAAAATATTTTACAGAAATTCACACCCTTACAATCTTTAGATTTTAAACAGTACTCTCCAACCAACTAACATTCTTTTTGCATGGTAAAACTTTTAAAGCGATTGTCTCTTTTTCTCACGGGAGAATTTTCCGAATTTCCCATGGAAAACAGAGCCTTCAACCTTATTAGTGGCCTCATGACTCTTCTATTAAGCCTTATGGCTGCTGCCAACCTCGTGTTTGGATATGTTGAGCTGACATTTTGGGTAGGCATGATGGTTTGTGCCTCCGGCTTGTTATTTTACCTCTCTCGTTTTAAAGGAAAATTCAGCCTGGCCAGTATGGCTTTTGCTATATTGAGTTATGTCCTATTAACAGGGGCCTACTTCCTGAATTCGGGGATTTCAGGACCGATAGTGTATACTTTTTTTATAACACTAATTTTAAACATTGTAATTACTCCCCGAAAATTTCAACCCCTGTGGATCGGAATTCATATTGTTATTGTACCCGCCATCCTACTCACTGAAACCCTCTACCCTTCTCTTACGGAAGTGCAATATCTCAGTGCCAACGAAAGATTTTTTGATCATACCATCACCTACATTCCGTGTATCATTTTTGTTGGTATCCTGGGCATATTCCTCACCTCTTCATACAATTTTGAAAAGAAGGCTGCAGAAAACGGAAGATTGGAGCTTCAGAAGAAAAACGAAGAATTATCATTCACTGTTAGTGAGAAGGATCGCCTCTTCAGCATAATCGGGCATGATTTAAAAAGTCCGCTAAACTCTATCAGGGCCTATCTGGAAATGTTGGATATGGATGAACTGGATCCTGCTGATCGATCGTTTTTAAACGGTCAGCTTTTAGGCCTTACTCACAATGCCTCAAATTTGCTCAACAATCTTTTAAATTGGTCTGTGCGCAATAGTTTGGAGGCAACCGAATTAAAGCCATTGCAACTGGGCACACATCTCAAGGAAGTAATCAGCCTGATAAAGCCGGAAGCTGACCGGAAGAACATAGAACTGGTATTGGAGATGGAAAATGAAGAGGTTACTCTTTTGGGTGAATCGGAAATGCTCCACCTGGTACTGCGAAATCTAATTAATAATGCAATTAAATTTTCGCCCACTGATACACAAATTGTAATTAGTGGAAAGTTGGAAGATGGCAAAGCACAAATCTGCGTTAAGGATAAGGGCCTGGGAATTCCTTTAGAACAGCAAAGTGCCATCTTTGGCTCACAGGTAAAACCGGGTATAGGAACCCAAAGTGAAAAGGGCATTGGCCTTGGGTTGGTTCTTTGTCATGATTTTGTGAAGGCCATGAGAGGCTCCATAAAATTTCAAAGCAAGGTAAACGAGGGAACAGAATTCACCGTTACCCTCAACAAAGCTAGCTAGCCTTAGCCATTCCGCGGGGCAACCTCCTGTAAGTGTAATAGTTTAATACATATTCAATAGCCCTTCGCGTAGCCTCATTTATAGGATAATATTGGCCCGCCAAAGTAGAATCAATACTATTTAGCCTTTGGTAATAGTCGGTTACCATGGGTACTTGTCGCGATATTTTTATCTGTTCGGCAGTTCTTTTATACTCATCCTCCTGAGATGATTTTATGATTCCGCAGGTGTATAGCTGCAGATCATTTGCCCTGCTTTTTGCGGCTGACATTCCAAACAATCGGCATATCAAGCCCCGGTAATTGTAATTACTGCAATTTCCTAAACCCAACTCGGTATTAGTGGGGTTAAATACGTGGCAGGTTACATTCTTCTCCTTAAATTTTTCGAGCATCACCTCCGCCTGCCCATTCATAAAGTAGTGCAAGGCCAAGGGCAAAAACTCCAATACAGTGGCATCTATGTCGGGCTTGGTGCAGCATTTACCGCAGCCTACAAGGCAGTGCAGGCTCGTTGTGGATGCGAATTTCCTGATATCCTTATCCAGTAAGTCGAACAATTCGTTAACCTTCTTAACCTTTTGGTTTAGTGTCATTTAATTTTTAATACGGTATACGAAAGTAACTGAATGAAGCCTGTGATTTACATAGTGATGTTTATTCCTCACTAAAGAAAATTACGCCCCCTATCTTTGAATGATTCTTAGAGATATAAACAAGCTAAAATCGATTTAAACATTATGCGTCAAAGTACTTCCCGCCTGCTTATGGTTCGTCCTGCAGCCTTTGGGTTTAACCCTGATACAGAAGATTCCAACTCCTTTCAATCAAAGGATTTAAATTTTAGCCAAAAGGATATAAATGCTGAGGCACTGGCCGAGTTTGACGCCTTTGTGAAAAAGCTAAGGCAAAACCATGTGGAAGTAACTGTAATTGATGATACTGCCACCCCTACTAAACCAGACGCGCTATTTCCAAATAATTGGATAAGCATGAACCACACAGGTGAAATAACCCTATTCCCCATGGCTGCGCCAAACCGAAGGCTGGAGCGAAGAGCAGATATCCTGGAAATGTTGGCCAGGGATTTTGAGGTACACCGTACTGTGGATTTATCATCAGATGAAAGTGATGGTAAATTTTTGGAAGGCACGGGAAGTATAGTATTTGATCACCTTTTCAGGGTAGCTTTTGCCTGTGCTTCAGAAAGAACCCACCCTGAACTTTTCGAGAAATTTTGCGAATCCATCAATTATACCCCACTTCTGTTTCATGCCTTTGACAAAGGCAAAAAAGCTATTTACCACACTAATGTGATGATGTGTATTGGCACTTATGTGGCAGTAATTTGTGGTGAATCCATAAAAGATCAAAAGGAACGGGAACAGATTTTTCACAAGCTTGAATCTACCGGACATGAAATAATAGACATAAGCCTTGAACAGATGAATCAGTTTGCCGGTAATATGCTGGAAGTGGCCAACACCAAAGGTGAAAAGCTTTTAGTAATGTCAACACAGGCCTTCAAATCTCTTAAAAAGGATCAGGTAGACATACTGGACAGGCATGTCAGAATTGTACACTCACCACTTTATACCATTGAAAAAACCGGAGGCGGCAGCGCCAGATGTATGATGGCGGAAATCTTCTTACAGCCTAAAAATAAACGGTAATATGTCCTTTTACCCTAAAGTGATCTGATTCGAAAATATAGTAATAGACATTTTGGGGAACAGCAGCCCCGTCAATTGTTCCGTCCCAAAATTCATAGAATGGATCCTCGGTACTAAACACCTCTTGTCCCCAACGGTTGAACACGCTTAGCTTCGGATTGGGAAAACAAGCTTCGTCTGCCCATATTTCAAAATGGTCGTTAAGCCCGTCACCATTGGGTGTAAAAGTGTTGGGAATAAACAAAACCCTTTCCTGGCTGCTCTCAATTCTTATGTTTTTATTCAATTCACAACCATCCTCATCTATAGCCGAGACTGTGTGATAGCCCGCCAGAATTTTTCCGTTAATCTGCTGCAAAGGGATACCATCTATCAAATAATCATATTGCTTTGGTGGCCCTTCCACCTCCATTGCAACCTTAGCATCCGCCTTTTGCATACAGGTTGATGGCTCCCATGTTACATGAAGTTCAGGAACAGGAAGAGATGGCACATCAAAAGTGGTGTATAGGTTGCATCCATTTTTATCCACCACAGAAACATCATACCTGCCTGGCTTTAGATTATCCTGATAAGGCCCTGCTTTTTTATTGGACCAGTGGAAGGTATAAGGGGCCTTTCCTCCTTCAACGGTAGGCCTGGCATAGCCGTCATCACCATCATGGCATGTAGGTGGCCTTATCTCCATATTTGTGAATACCAGCGGTGGGTTAATACCAATGGTGGCATTTAAAAGCACTTTACACCCAAGTGAGTCAACTACAGAAAAGCTATAATTACCCATCGGCATTTTAATAATGGTGCGTGAGTGAACTTCCCCAACAGCAGAATTTATAGTGTACGGAGGAGTGCCTCCTTTCATAGTAAGGTGGATCTTTCCATCCTGCACATTTTCACATGAAGTATTAGTTGTAGAATCAACCCTGGCCCTGAATACAGGCGGTTCAGTAATAACAAATGACGATACCAGGCCACAGCCCTTGGAGTCTGTAACCCTTAAATTATATACGCCAGCGCTTAAGCCCACTGCCTGATTAGTTTGAGAACCGTTGGACCATGCAAAGTTTACCGGGCCAACATTACCTGTAACCTTTACTTCAATAAAGCCATCATGCCCGCCCTTGCAGCTCACATTTCTCAGGCTATCTAAAACCAACCTCATATTGTTGAGCTCGCCAATCACCACCTCAAAGGTATCTCTGCAGCCCAGGCTATCGCTAACATAAAGTTTATGAGTACCTCCGTAAAGTGTGTTGTTGACTAAGCCCGAAACACCATTATCCCATAAGGCTGTATAGGGTTTGGTGCCACCAGTAATTTCTACAGTTACCGCTCCGTCATTTATTCCGGTGCAGGTTGCTGGTTTAATGGTAAGCACATTTAAAGTCATTCCACTGGGCTCATTCAAGGCTATGGTCAATGTATCTGTGCATCGATTGGCATCGGTAATAACCACGGTATAATTACCTGCTGTAAGGTTTTTGATGGAGCGGGTGTGGGCATTATTAGACCATTGATAGATGTACGGAGGGGTGCCACCTACTACACTCAGTCCGATTTTTCCATTGTTGTAGCCTGCGCAGTCAGGTTTCACAAGACTATCGGGTCGTACAGTTGCAAACAGGCGCCAGGCTTGTACAGCATTAAACTGGTAATCTCTTTGGATACTCCCAATGTGCACTCCGTTTCTGTACTCATGGACACAAATAGCCACTAAATAATTTCCGATTTGAGATATGCTCCCTGAGATAAACCCACTACCCGGATCTATAGATATGTGGGGAACGGATGGAATGGGATTCTTGCTGTACTGGCCACTTACAAAAGGTATGGTATCAAATGGCGCTCGGGATGGTGAGTTCATCAAGGGGGAGCATAATTCATAATAAAGTGAGTCGCCATCAGGATCGGTAGCTGAAGCATTTATAGATACCGGTAAGTTGAAAGGTATTACCAACGGAGGATTATTGTTAAACTTTGGGCTGCTGTTGCAAGGCAGAGTGGCAGAAGTACTGCTGGTTACTGTTATTCCGGGAGAGCTACTAAGCACGCCCAGGTTGCTGATATTGGCATTTCGACAACATTCCTGAAAAACGAAAACATAGCCACTGGTAGATGGAGGCAGGGTGATACTTGCATATGGATATCTCCCGGTTTGAACGCAAAAGTTGGGGCTAACTGTAGCGCATGCAGGTTTTGAAATTTTAAGATAGGAAAGACCCAAGACAGATGCGGAGAAAGATCCCAAGTGCACCCGTGCTCCATCATAAACCTGTATAGTTGCGCTGGCGGGCAAGGCAATACCCGAACAATCTCTAAAAAGCCGCAGCTCAATATCATAAGTGTTATTTCCTAAACAGGTATAGGTAATCTCACCTCCTACTACATGAGAGGCCCTTGTCGAAATGCTGAACATCACCAAAATGAAGAGAACAGAAAAAGAAGAATATAATAGTCTTTTAACAGAAGGCATGATGAAATTTGGTTGTACTACTTCCTAAATGTAAAAAAGAAACAGGTGGGAGATGATTTTCCTACATGATAATCTGCCTATCAATTATTTAAGTATTGAAAATATTATCCTGCGAAACATTTAGAGCAACTTCCCTATGTTTAGGGTGGTGTAGACATTATGCCCTGCCACGGTCATATAAGAGGGCAATTAAATATTTTTTGGAAATCTTTTTTATTCGTTTTCAACGCATTAGAGACTTACACTCATTAGATCCCCATTTTTTATTTGGTAGGAAACTGAAAGTATTTATATTTGCGCTCCCGTTACGAAAGCGTAGCGGTTTTACAGAAATATTGGTCCGGTAGTTCAGTTGGTTAGAATACCTGCCTGTCACGCAGGGGGTCGCGAGTTCGAGTCTCGTCCGGACCGCTTAAAATCTCACTTAGGAGGTTATACAAGGGATTGCAGCAATGCGATCCCTTTTAGGTTATAGCCTTCTGCATTACGTAAGGTCCGTTTTATCGGCTTGCATTTGTCCAAAAAAAAGGACGAAAGCAGGACGAAGGAATTTTTAAAAACGGACGAATGCAAAAGATCAAGTATTTCATTAGGCCGCGTTATGATATTAATGCTGACGGCCTCACTCTGGTAGAGCTCAATCTTAGGATTGATGGACGTGAAAGACGTATTAGCCAGGAGACCACCAACAAATCGCTCGATTATTTCTTAGATCTTTTCCTCCCTCAAGTTACCATTATATAAAGCTCCGCATTTAAGTACCTGCTTACCGGAAACACCCATAATTCAGATAGAATTTATCCCGTTTGAAATCAAAATCTAAACATTCCGACCATATTAGAGCTTCATAATCATTACTGTACAAACCCATAGAGTGTAAGTACAAACTGAGAACAGTCATCCACAAATTCAGCCATATTTTGCAAGATGTAATACTGATATTCACAGAATATTAATTCCAAAATATCAATTTATCATGCAAAAAGTTATGACAATTCCAAAGCTGCTAATGCTTGTAATGGCACTTTTTAGTTTCACATCGCTTCAAGCTCAATGTGGAGGTTCCTGCAATCAGTTGAATACTGTTTTTACAGAGGATTTCTCCAGTAATACACATTACCTTACCACATTGAACAATCAATGCACATGTGGTAATAACACGTATTGTTACACTACCGTTGCATCAGCAAAGTGTGCTTCATTAAATGGTGTTAACGATCACACAACAGGTTCCCAAAACTACAGTGTAGTTCAATCCACAGGAAGCAATCCTATAATGTTCAGCCCAGGGGCGGTTTCTGTCATAGCAGGGAGAACCTATGAATTTTCAGTCTGGGTATATCCTGATGTGGGTACTGGATCAGATCGCCCCACCATTGCCCTTAGTTTAGGAGCAACTACCATAGCTACTTTTAATACCGCAGGACTTCCTAATCAATGGACTAAAATCTGTGGAACTTATACTGCTGCTTCAACAACAAGCATTGGATGGGGAATAAGCCAAACGTCTGCTGGTGCTCCCGGTAGTTTCAATTATGGCATTGATGATATTAAAATAGTGGAATATGATTGTACAGCTAGCCCCTGCAACTTTGATTTAAAATTAAATCCCGAGATAGAGGCGTGCAAGCTGGATTTAAGCGGAGTAAGTATTGCTACCACTGCACCTGTGGAAGTGGTGAACGTTACTTGGACATTCGGTGATGGATATAGCTCCTCAACCCTTAATCCTACGCATTACTATAATACACCAGGCACTTACAATGTTTGCTATGAAATTTTAACTCTCAACCCGATCACTAAAGAATGTTGTACAACAACAGACTGCTTCGAAGTTACTATAGACGAAGAATGCGAGGATTGTCACCTTGAAGAAACAAACTTCAATATTGAATTTGACCCCGCTTGCTGTCAATATTCTTTTGAGGGCATTCCAAATGGAATAAGTGAGGTAATTGGCTGGTTCTGGGATTTTGGAGATGGCAACTATGGAACAGGTCAGCACGTGGACCACTCATATTCATCAACTGGATCCTACAACGTTTGCTTAACTGTGATTGGGCGATCAAAAGATCAGGGCTGCTGTATATTTGAAGTTTGCAACAAGATTAATGTTGATTGCGTTGGTGACATCTCCTCTGATAAGTCTTCACCCACCAATACATTAAACAAACAGGCCGCATCAAATAAGAACTGGCAAGTTTTCCCAAACCCCACCTCAGGTACTTTCACAATCCAATCTATCAAACCTATTAACAGTGAAACAAACATCACCGTTATGGACGGAAGTGGCAAAGTGATTAGATCATTAAATGATCAAACAACTCAATCCCAAAGTATTGAGATTAAAGATCTTGATTTAGCCTCAGGAATATACTTTATACGTATCCAGAACGGAACAGAAGACACGGTCGAGAAGATTGTTGTTAAATAATTTCAGGTTCAGCTAGTTAAGTTGAAGGCCGTCTGATTAAAGGAAATCAGGCGGCTTTTAAATTTTTAGAAAACAATATTTTTTAATCACAAAAGGGTTACAAGGCTTGCTTGGCAACTTATTCCACCTTTTATGAAACTATCTGATCTACAAGGCACGGCCTACCTCAGCACACTTTAATTCAGACACTAAATATTTAAAATAAATTCCTTTTAGAATTCCTCATTGAGCGTTGCTCCTTGAGCTTCCTATTTACTCTATCATCTTAAGAGTTACAAAAGCGAAGGAAGAGTTGGATATTAATTGAATAACAACCTGATAAAGTTGTTAAAAAGGGCCTTCACACCGATCTACATCCAACTTCTATAGGTGATGATAATGGATCAGCGTAATTTTATGGGGAGAAGCTAATTTCAGGCAAATATTTTTTCCATTCTAAAGAGGAACAAAGAAACAT
>JBLWXT010000026.1:0-61152 GCA_048267305.1 Owenweeksia sp.
AGTGTCGTTCACGCACTTCCTTGAATCACAAAAATACTTTTTTGTCTTTTACTTGGATTTTATAACAGTACCTTTTTTCTTTTCTCAAGAAAACATTACAACCTAACCTAAAAAAGAAAACCCCCGTGTGTACGGGGGTTTTCAATTATTTATATCTGTGTACTGTATTAAACAGCTACAGAATCCTTTGTCTGTCTTTCTTTAGCAAACTGCTTGCGCGAAGTATCAAGCATCAATGGTGATGCGATAAAAAGCGAAGAGTAAGTACCTACGGCAACACCAATAAGCATGGCAAACATAAACCCACGGATAGACTCACCACCGAAAAGGAAAATAATAAGCAATACAAATATGGTGGTAAGCGAGGTATTTACGGTACGGCTCAATGTGCTGTTCAAGGCATCATTCACTACCACATCCATATCCTTACGCTTGCTATGCTTGGCCAGATACTCTCTGATACGGTCAAACACCACCACGGTATCGTTCAGCGAGTAACCAATTACGGTAAGTACGGCTGCGATAAAGGCCTGATCGATCTCCAGGGAGAATGGTAAAACACCATAGAAGATAGAGAAGATTGACAAAACAATAAGAACATCGTGGAATGCCGCGGCAACGGCTCCAAGGCTAAACTGCCACTTGCTAAACCTGATAAGGATATAAAGGAAGATTACTATTAGTGAGAACAGGATTGCCCAAATAGCAGACTTTTTAATATCATCTGCGATGGTAGGCCCTACCTGACGTTCGGCAACAACTCCAATATTTCCGCTTCCGGTAGCTTCTGAGAAGAACTCATCTTTGGTTATTTCTGTAGAAAAGAAACCTTTTAAGCCATCATAAAGCTTGGTTTTTATCTCCTCAGTAACTTCAGTTCCTGTTTCGTTGATTTTATACTTGGTGGTAATTACAACCTGATTGTCTTCTCCAATGGTTTTCACCTCAGGCACAACCTCATTATTTTGGTCATCAATAAATGATGCTCCAAGAGTAGTGGCAATATCACCAGAATTAACCGGCTGATCAAAGCGAACCTGATAAGTACGTCCACCTACAAAGTCAACACCGTAGTTAAGACCTCTCACGCCAAGTGAAATAATACCGGCAACGATAATCACACTACTAATGGTGTAGGCAACTTTACGCTTGCCTAAGAAGTCGATACTGAAATTATTAAAGGCATTGCGGGTAGCATTGGTAGCAAAAGCCACTGTCTTCTTAGCCGTAAGTCTGGCGTCAAACATCAGGCGAGTGATGAAAATGGCACAGAATAAAGAGGTAAGAATACCGATAATCAATGTTGTTGCAAATCCGCGGATAGGCCCTGTACCGAAAAGGTAAAGAATCACACCGGTAAGGAAGGTGGTAACGTTGGCATCAATAATTGAGCTATAGGCATTGTCATAACCATCCTGAATAGCCAGTTTCAAACCTTTACCCTGCGCAAGTTCCTCTCTAATCCTTTCAAAAATAAGTACGTTGGCATCTACCGCCATACCAATGGTAAGGATGATACCCGCTATACCGGGAAGTGTAAGTACAGCTCCCAAAGAAGCAAGTACTCCAAATATGAAGAACATGTTTACGATAAGCGCCACATCAGAAGCAACACCTGCTCCGCTGTAGTAAAATATCATATAAAGCATCACAAAGCCAAGAGCTATAACAAATGACCATAAACTCGCGCTAATGGCTTCCTGCCCCAAGGATGGCCCAACGATTTCAGATTGAATAATTTTTGCAGCTACAGGTAGTTTACCCGCTTTAAGCTTATTAGCTAAATCCTGCGCTTCCTGTACGGTGAAGTTTCCGGTAATTTGAGTATTACCAGTTGGGATTTCACCTTGTACTGTTGGGAAAGAGTAGACGTAGTTATCAAGCACTACAGCCACACTCTTTTTAGGATCCTGACTTGAAGCCTCCTTTGTAAGTTTTTGCCACTTGCTGGCACCGATGGAGTTCATCGTCATGCTTACTACAGCACTGTTGTTTTGTTCAAAATCCTGACGTGCATCAGTAATAACATCTCCCGTAAGGGCCGGTGTACCTTCACGATTCCCCTTGGCTGCCAATAGATAAAGTATATCGTTTTCAGTAGGCTTAGCCGTCCAAAGGAAACGAGTGTACCGCTGCTCTCCTTTTAGTAATGCTCTTACCTTAGGGTCGCGCAAATATTTATTTACTTCAGCTGTATCCTTCACTCTTGCAAAACCTACAATAGGCCCCGGAGCAAAACGCTGCTCCTGATCAAGATTAGGAATAAATACTCTTAGGAATGGGCTGATTTTATTTGGAGCAAGTGTAGAATCACTTTCTAGATCATCTGTATCAGCTGCATCAGTTGCTGCAGTATCACCTTCTGTTGTAGTGCTGCTATCCGTTTCATCCTCTACCGATTGAAAATCTAAAATATCATCATCAGCAGCGGCATCGGAACCACCCAAAGAAGCAGTATCCTTAGTTTCTATGTATCCGATTTTATCGATGGCTGCAGAAAGAAAACCTGAAAGTTCATAACCATCATAAAGGTTCCAGAATGACAGCTCGGCAGTAGATTGAAGAAGTCCCTTAACACGATCCGGATCTTTTACACCAGGAAGCTCAACAAGTATACGTCCGCCATTTTCCAGTCTCTGGATATTGGGCTGAACCACACCAAACTGGTCGATACGAGCGCGAAGTACAGTATAGGTATTTTCTACAGCGGCATCAACCTGACTGCGGATTTCCTCTTTTACTTTTTCGTCATTAGCATTAAAACCTAATTTATCATTCAGGTCTTTGGAGCCAAAAACCTGAGGATCACTAAGGTTGAGTTGAGTTTTTTTCTCTGCCTTGATTTCGTCAAAGGCCTCAAAAAAGTTGGTGAGATAATCGTCCTGGCTATTGGTTGCCTTTTCGGTGGCACGATCCAAAGCTTCGATAAAAATCGGGTTTGTCGTCTTATTTGAGAGGGCTACAAGTATATCTTTTACCTGTACTTCGAGAATAACGTTCATCCCACCGCGAAGGTCAAGACCAAGATTAATCTCTCTTTCCTTCACATCGGCATAGGTAAACTTCTCGATAAAGATGTTGTAAACCTCCTCGCTCTTCATAGAGTCAAGGTAGCGTTGTTCCTTTGCGTAGTCACCGTTGGCAAACTCTTCAGCATCACTTTCTACGCTGGAAGCGATGTAAGTAAATGACAGCTGGTAAAGACAAGCCAAAGCAAATACAATGGCAAATAATCGAATAACTCCTTTATTTTGCATTAGTGCAGGAAGTTTTTAAGGGTTCTGAAAATGGTCGGCAAATATAGAATTTCAGGTTATAAATAACAATGTGAATAAACTTATCCTCTACATGTTGTCATTTTAATCAAGCAATAAATAAGAATGTGCGTAAACTTATCCCCGGGTCGTGGTCTTTTTCTTTCGAATATCTTTGTTGTACAAATCAACTGATATGAACAAATTACTCTCAACAATCTCATTCTCAATTATAGGAGTTTTGGCTTTTGGACAAAGCCCAACAAACCTTTATGATTTTACTCAAACCAACAGTGTTAAGGTAATTCAGGACGGTGATTCATTGATAAATGCCTGGACTGGTGGTGTAAACTACGGGCAGGTAAACGCCATTGACTTAAATCTTGACAATGTGGAGGACCTTTTGATTTTTGACAGGAACACCAGGCAGGTACAAACTTATCTGAGAGTTGGCAACACCTACAAATATGCACCCGAGTATGCCAAGTTTTTTCCCCAGGCCAAATCATGGATGCTCCTGAGAGACTATAACTGCGATGGCAAAAAAGATATATTCTTCAATGTGGGCAGCGATATTCAAGTTTGGAAAAACACTTCCGTCTCCGAACTTTCATTTGATGACATCACAAAGGGATCTCTTCAAACAATATACTCAAGCTCCACCACTACCAACAATCTGTTTGTAACCTCTGCTGATATCCCGGGTATTGCAGATATCGATATGGATGGGGATTTAGACATTGTAACCTTTGAGAATGGAGGGGTTATTATGGAATTTCACGAAAACCGGGCTAACTGCGGCTTAGATTTTAAAGTAAAGGAACGCTGCTGGGGACATTTTATAGAAAGTGGTGTATACCGCTCGGTTTCCCTAAACTCATGTACTCCCTTCAAAAAGAAAACACTACACACTGGCAGCACAATTTTGGTACTCGATCTTAATGGAGACTCACTTCAGGATATGATTTTGGGGAATGTAAGCTATACCGATATGATAGCTCTCTACAACGGTGGAGATTTAGACAGCACGCATTTCACCTCTCAGGATACACTTTATCCAACCTATGACAAGGCAATTGATGTCTATCAATTTCCAATGGCTACCTATGAAGATGTAACCTTTGATGGCAAGCCTGATTTACTGGTTACACCGGCAGATCTTGGTGATGGATCGCAAGACAGACAAAGTATTATACTTTATGAAAACACAGGAGGCAACACAAGCCCCATATTTAATTACAGGCAAAATGACTTTATGCAAAACACCATGATAGACCTTGGCCGTGGCGCAGTTCCTCGTTTTGCCGACCTCAATGGCGACAGCCTTCTGGATCTGGTGGTGGCCAACAATACCACTTTCGTAGATGGAATCACAAACAATCACTTTTATCATTACTATATTAATACAGGTACTCAAACCAAACCAGAGTTCACCCTTCTGGATACCAACTTCGCTAATATCTCCAGCTACCCTGGTCTGGATGCGGGTACCATTCCCACATTTGGTGACTTAGATGGGGATGGTGACTTGGATATGATTGTAGGAGATCAAAATGGAAACCTCTATTATTTCAAAAACAGCAGTGCTACTAACCCAAACTTTACTTTTCAAATAGCACTCTCAGGATTAAATGTGGGTAATAATGCTGCGCCTTATTTATTTGACATGGATCAGGATGGCGATTTAGACCTGCTTGTTGGCAACGAAAAAGGAAAAGTGTACTATTATGTAAACTCTTCATCAACAACCCCCAACTTCACTCTCGAAAACACTAGCTATGGCGGTATAGATGTAAAAGCTACCGGAGGGGGCGGTAATGCAACTCCTGTAGCTTTTGAGCAAAATGGTTTAATTAACATTTTTGTAGGATCAGAAGACAAGGGTATCAGTCAGTATGACAGTGTTACACATGTTTCAAACATGCCCAGTAACTTACAGGTTATTGTTGGTACAGGTAATATTACCGTTGGGCTTACTGACGAAACGCCATTCGGAATTATTCAAAAAGCCGGAAGAAACCAATACTTACTCAGAGCATCAGAACTTAAGGCTGCAGGCCTTGTCCACGGTCTTATTAATGGACTTTCGTTTGATGTTACCAGCACCAACAACGGCACACTGTACGCTAAGATGTTTGTTAAGCTCAAGATGACTTCAGACAGTGTATTAAACAATTTTTCAACTGGTGGATTTACGGAAGTATACTCTTCAAATGCCACTGCCATTGCACAGGGATGGAGTCCCTTTTCATTTAACAAAAGTTTTTTATGGGACGGAAAGTCTAACCTTATTGTAGAAATTTGTTTTCAGGAATCAGCCAATGTAAACAACAATGCACCCGTTAAAATGATGGACATGGGCTACAATTGTAGTGTATTTGGCCAGTATGTGGACAGAGATCATGGCTGTGACCAAGCTTTTAAGGGAGTAGCACAAAGAAGACCCAATATTCTTTTTGACCAAACACCTGCATTTAGAGAAACATCCAACTATGGCTCTGGTATGCGTACCGCACCTGATTTAGCAGATCTAGATAATGACGGTTATCTTGATATGATTGTGGGTACTCATGGTGGAGGATTGTATTACTACCAAGGCAAGGAATATAAAATCTCACTACCTGAAGAGCCTGCCAATAGTATCTCCACAGCTCTTAATGTATTCCCAAATCCGGGAACAGGTATTTATACCATTGAACTTGAGAATCAAAGTGCCAGTTCATTAAAAGTGTTTGATCTGACAGGAAGGTTGATTATTGAAAAAGAAATTACCGAAAAGCAGGTTACAGTGAACCTGAACTCACAGGCCGAAGGTATTTACATTTTTATGGTACAAACTCCTGATGGCATCAAAACCCAAAAGGTTATTAAGCAGTAAATTCTTAAAAAAAACAAATATTAAAATGCCCGAGAAATAATTTTTCGGGCATTTTTGTTTTTACTGTAGCCTACACCAGTTTGCATAATATGTTTAAGTGAGTCGATTAAGACTGCTGCGATTCTTCCTTCAATTTCAACTCCTCTTTCTTCACACTCTTTTCAAACACAAAGGGGCCAAACGGCAGCACCGAAGCTATTACCCCTGCCACTACTCTACCTATACTCCACTTACATACAATGGCTGTTTGCAATCCAACGATAAGGTAAGCAACAAACAAAACGCCATGTGCCCAGCCCACATATTTTACCATAGCAGGCGCATCAGCAAAATACTTTAATGGCATAGCTATAAACAGAAGTAGCAAAAAGGAAATACCTTCTGCTATACTTATTTTCCTGAATCTTCTTAATGATTTGATTTGTTGTTGCATCTCAGTTTTTATGGGTAGGCAAACTTCGTGATCACTTTCTGAAATCCCAACATATAATTCCGGATCAACACTTAAAGCTCCAAAACAGACGCTACTATTTTTGACATAAAATTAACATTACCATTTGTGGTTCAATTTCTTAAATACTTTAAGTTTAGATAACGCGGCATTTAATCCCACTTAAGAGGTGAAGATGAGTTTTGTCCTCTAATCTTCAAAACAATCATCACCATGACAAATCACACAACTTTCCGCCTGTTGGGTGCATTTCTGTTACTTTTTCTCTTTATAGGAGAAATTAGCGCACAGGTTTATGCTACCGGCACCGCAGGAAAGGCCAACCAGAACCCCGGTTACACAGCAGAAAACTCGCATTGCGATGACATCGTAAACGGTACTGACTTTTGGTATCTGCAAAGCGATTCTCTATTTGTATCATTCAGCACCTTAAACAGTGGTAACAATGCCAAGCACGGCCAACACCGCGGTGCTTTAATGGATATTGTCTTTAAAGGAATCGAGAGTGAAAATCTTGATTGGACACAATTCTTACTGAGCAGCTCCACCCACGGAGACTGGAATCGAGCCAGCGAAAATCCCGATTTAGATACAATGTGGGTAAGCTCCGGCCTGGATACAGTATTTGCATCAGGAAGGGTAGCTGCCCAAAGTGATATTCTTTGGACGGTAAGCTATACTTTACTGTCAAACGATTTGCCTATTGTAAAAATCAATGTAGAGCTAACCAACCAAGGTGCTTCAAACTACAATGGATATCTTCAGTACCAAATGGATCCTGACGGAACCTACCAAGGCTCATGGGTAGATGGTTTAGGCGCAAATCCAGGTACAGTAGGTTCTGGCTGGACAAGCAACTACATATATGCCGGACCGCAGGGCAGCACTTTTTCCAGCAAGCCAAGTCATGGTATAGCCTGGTTGTTGAACAAACCCGTGGCCTTAGTTGGCCTTTCCTATTTATACGGAGCCTGGTTCAGTGCTGATATTCCTGCCGGAAAGAGCACTGAAATTGCCTTTTACCACATCACTAATAGTTCTGTAAATGGCACTTACGCCAAAGCTCAGGATTGTATAGCAAAGTATGCCGACAATCTTTTGAATTATGACAAAAGCATAAAAAACATCTTCACTCATGTTTCCGGAAAAATAGAAGATGTACATGGACAGCCGGTGCAAAATGCAGATGTAAAAATTAAAAACATCAATGCTGAAATTGTTGCACAAGCCACTACAGACGCCAGCGGAAACTACGCGGCCTTTATCCCAAAGGATGTATACACCTTTACGGTTACTTCCCTGGGACATCTTACCCAGTCAAGATCCATTGATGCGGCAGTAGACAGCATTCTAGATTTCACCATAAACGATGGGTTTGCACTAACACCTGTGGATGTTTGGGCTGGATTTGGCAAAAAAATTCCCGCATCTTCCTTATCCATGATTGGAGAAAATGACATTATCCTTGAAAATGATAAAATCGCAGTAGGCATAAGTGTAGCCACTATAGATTATCAAATAAAGTTTGCATCTAAAGGAAACCCATTGGATATGATTGATAAATCTGAGCCCCGTGATATGATTGACTGGATTCAGCTAAACAAGCTATCCTACACTAATGATACTCTCGAAGATTGGTGGGCGAGGGAAAGAGTAATTAACGATACCGTTTACGTACAAAATGTAAGCAGCTCAGAAGCGACAGTAATTGCAAAGGGTAGAATTTTCAGATTACCAGACACAACCTCACTTGCTGCCAATGAAGTTCAGGAAACCTATTTGGGAAGCATTGTTATCTATCGTACAGATGTAGATGTAATTACAACTTACACCATCCACCCTGGAGATTACTTCTTTACCGTAAATACCGAAGTGGTAAACAACTCAAGCCAAACACTAGAGCTGTGGGCCGGGGATATTTTGGATTATGATGGAGCCGGACAGGCCTCATACTTACCGGGCATTGGTGATGTAACCGGGGATTTCGGGGCTTCTTCTGATTTTAACTTTACCCCTAATGCTCCATGGATGGCCATGTATGGTTCTGACCTTCCCGTGTTAGGAATTATCTACAATGGTGAATATGCAGATTCTGCCTATGCTTATGGTGTTACCCGCTGGATGAGCTTTAAAGATGAACTTACCATTGCCCCAGGAGAAACTTACAACTGGAACAGAAAAGTGGCTGTGCGCTCCTCTGCCGGTTTTGCTAATAAGCCAGAAGCTATTGCAGATATCTACGCAGATATTAAGCAGGATGAAACGGGCCTTTCCTATGAATTGATTTATGATGAAGCCGTGAAATCTGTAGGAGATACTATTGAACTTACCGTAAAGTTTACCAATACCAACTCCGTGAATATCGACAGTACTTTGATAGATGTGATCAGCATTCCGAATATGACTTTGGCAAGCCCTTCTCTACCCCTTTGGATAAATGGTATTCCTGCCAACGATACTTTAAACGTTACTATAAAATATGTTGCGACTTCAGGTGGCCGCGGGTTAAACAAGCTCGTGGTTACTGACTCAGCTCACAACTCTTATGAAAGTGTTTTCCCTGCATCCATTACAGGTATTGGCTGGTATGCTGGCGATAACCACACTCACTCAAAATACAGTGATGGTGTAGGTACAATTGCTGAAAACGTAACGGCTGGCTACAATGCCGGATTGAGCTTTATGACGGCCACGGATCATAATACATTAAATCAAAAAGGTGATGTAGATATTCAAAATGCCCTTTATGATGATATGATTATTATGACTGGCGAAGAGGTAACCACCAGCCGCGGACATGCCCTGGCCTACAATACCGGAGCTCTTATTCCATGGCAATTGGGTACCTACACCCATCAGCAAATGATTGACTCTACCAACAATTCGTCCACTCAATACGGAAAAGGATTTTTCTATCTGGCCCACCCCCATTACCCAGGCCTGCCCTGGAGAGATTACACCGTAAGAAACCATACCGGACTTGAGGTTTGGAACGGCTTTTACCACGCCACACATTCTGTAAATGCCCTTACATTTCAAGATTGGGACTCATTAAACAACATTGGCCTGCGCTTTTTAGGTATCTCCAATAGTGATGCTCATAACCCTGCCGTAGTTGGTAAAAACTACATCATGGCATACCTGACTGAGTTTAGCAAACAAGAGATTATCAATGTTATTCGCGATAAGGGATGTTACTACGGCACCAATGGTCCTCGCCTTAATTTCACCATTGAAGGCCAAATGATGGGTAGTGATGTAAAAGTTGCTGCCGGTGGAAAAATGGTATCCATAGACCTTGAAGCCTATAGCAACTCAGAACAGAATATCGATTATGTAAGGTTATTGAAAAATGGTGTTGAAATCCAGAAATGGACACCTTCAAGTACCAAAAATTTCACTCAAAGCCTACAGGCAAATGTGCTTCCCGGAAATTTCATCCGCATGGAGCTAAAAAGCGGAACAGGCTTCGCCTACTCAAACCCCATATGGTTTGTAAAAGGTGCTGCCGGTGATTCTCTTCTTCTTGTTTCTGATACCTCATGGGAAAAAAGTACCATAGTAACTCCAACCAACTACTCAGGCAACTGGCTAGGTGCAAATGGCAACTTACCCGCAACTTCCACCTATACACTAAAGGGAGAAGTAGGCCAACCCTACCCATGGAACCACGTAAACTCAATTGATAGCGCTGAAGTAATTAAAACAGAGCACAGCATAACTTACTTCCGCAAAACCTTTGATCTTACTTCTGCGGATAATGTGGAGTCTCGTATTCGCATTAATGCAGATGACCAGGCCGATATTTACATCAACGGTGTGGAGGTAGCCCTGCTTAACACCTTTGGCCGTATTAACTACAAAAACCCTTCTCATGATGCTATTTTCAGCACACAGGGAGCGGTGGAAAATGGGTACCAGGGTGGTGATGCCTTTAACTTTACTACGACCGCCAATTTGGATACTGTTTTACAATCAGGCTCAAATGAAGTGGTAATAGCCGTTAGAAACCTTGGTAAAACAAACGACCGTGGTGGGTTCTCTTTCCGTATGGATTTAAAAACCGGAGATGTTAACACCAAATCAGCCATAGCACGTGCTGCACAGGCCACAGGTTTTGAAGTATATCCAAATCCTACCAATGGTATACTAAATGTAAAGTTGCCTAGCAATACAAATGGGGCTGCTTCAACCATTATTCTTACGGACGTCAATGGAAAGGTTTTGATTAGCAAAACCACCACCGAAGATGTGCAATGGGATTTAAGCAATTACCCTGGTGGAATTTACTTCATCAAGTATTCTTCTTCCGCAGGCGGCAAAACTCAGGCCAGCCAGGTAATTATGTTGAGCAAATAACAAACAACAATGGGCTGGCTTGCTGCCAGGTCAGCCCATTTCTAAAAAATTTATCAGATGAAACTATCTAAAAAAATAATAACCCTGACGCTATTTGTTGGAGCGCTTTTTATCTCCTCACAAGCATTCGCTCATGGCGATATGAAAAGCCAGATTGAACAAAAAATGAGCTGGGGAGAGGTTCCTCAACTTCTTTATATCTGCAATGAGGGTGGCGTAACGCTTGAGCTTTTGGCGGACCCTGTAAAACACAATAAGGAAGAAGCAGGAAAAGTGTTGAGTGAGTTTTTTAAAAACCATCCCGCTGAAAGTTGTAAAATTCAATCACAAGGAAAGTATGCCAACGACACCCGCTACTTTTCAGGCACCTACACTACAAAGGACGGTAAGGCTTACGATGCCTACTTTGAAGCGGCCCTCGATCAAGATGATGGCCATTATCATATTTCATTAATCCGAATTGAGGAATAGACCTAAACACCATTCGATTTTTCTACAAAACCCCGCATTGTCGGGGTTTTTTTAGTCCCGCTCCACTACGCTAAATCTTCTTTTGGCCAAATTGCCATTTCCATCCTCAACCAACAATTCATAATCTCCTTTTTCAAGATTGAGTGCCATTTGGTGAAAGGTTTGAGTTTCTCCCAGATACTTCCCGTTAAGGTGCCAAAACAGCTTTTCCTCAGGTTGCTGATGGGCTACCTCAACCACAACCTTACTGCTTTGACCACTTAACTCCCGTGGTATAAAAATACGTCCGTTTTGTTTTGGATAAATAACTTCCACCAATTGCTGACTTTCATATCCACAACCGGGTTTCCAGGGCGGAAGCTGTTGATATTCGGGATGCTTTTTGGCATAATACCAGGCCTGGCCAGCCGGCAACACAAACCATTGATTTGCATGAATCTCAGCATCACCAGCACAATTTATGGAGAGCTGATATTTCCCTGCCCTATCAGTATGTATTGTTTTGTGATAGGGACAAACTTCAGCCGCTTTAGTGCTTATTGGAATATTATTTAATTCAATATCCGGACAATCGCGGCCTGCCAACATTCCCGAGATTTTACAAATCTCCTTTTCAGTAAGATTATCCCAGGGAGTTTCGAACCAACCAGCTCGTGGTAAACTATTCATAAAACTAAAAAGTATGGGGCCCGCAGCTTGCGCGCCTATTAACCCCGGACGACCTTCACCATCTGCATTCCCAACCCAAACCACACAGGTATATTCGGGAGTAAGCCCCACCGCCCAGGCATCGCGAAATCCAAAGCTGGTACCTGTTTTCCATGCAATATTTGAATTACCAAATCGCTGCCAGCCCATTTCTGAATCCGGGCGATTGAGCGTGGTAAGCACATTAAAGGTTTCATAAACCGCACCTACATTCACCGGAATTTTATCCAGAGGCGTAGCTACTCCTTCCACATGTACTTCCGGAATTTCTACCTCATCTCCTTCCGCTGTAGCGGGATAATTATTCAGACTAGCTGCCATGTGATAATAGGCCCGACCTAAATCCCAGGCGGTAACCTCAGCACCTCCTAAAACTAAAGACAACCCATAATGATCAGCCGAACGGCTGATAGTGGAAAAGCCAAACTGCTGCAGCTTTCGCAGAAAACGCTCTATTCCAAATTCCTTTAATTCCAATACAGCGGGGATGTTTAAGGAACGAGATAGTGCCTCATCAGCGGGAACAGCCCCATCAAATTCATTCACAAAATTCTGCGGGCGAAAACCTCCTAAAAACGTAGGTACATCCGCTACCAACTGAGTTGGTAACAAATCTCCTGAACTCAACATAGAAGCATATAGAAATGGCTTCAATATGCTACCTGAACTGCGCGATGCTCTGAGCATATCATTGTAAAAATCCTTTCCATTGCTCACATTACCTACATAGGCTTTCACTGCCCCTGTTTTGTTTTCTATCAGTAAAAGAGCGCCATTATTTATATGATTGGATTTTAGCTCATGTAGATGACCATCCACAATTTGTTGGGCTTTTTCCTGTAAAGCAGCATCCAAACTTGTAGAATGCCGCTGGCCACTTTGTTGTAAATCGAGATAAGCGGTAAGGTGAAGAACCAATTGAGGCAAATCAACTGGTTCATCTGGAATAGATTCGAGAAGCGCCAAGGCATACGTATCCTCATCAATCTCTCCTTCATTCAATAGTTCTCTTAAAAGCTCATCGCGCTTCTTTATCAGAGAAGAGCGGTTTCGGCCGGGATGGATTAGCCCAGGTGCATTGGGGAGTACAGCAAGCGTAGCACACTCTGCCCAACTCAGGTTCTCCGGGCTGCGATTAAAGTATCGCCAGGAAGCCGCTTCAAACCCAACCACATTTCCCCCGAAAGGGGCATGGCTGGCATACAGGTTTAGGATTTCGTTTTTGCTATAACCTAGCTCTAGCCGTGTGGCCAGAATTATTTCATAGATCTTTTCCAAAACCGTACGAGGCGGGTTTCCCCGGCTTAAGCGGATAACCTGCATGCTTAGCGTACTCGCGCCACTAACCACTTTTCCTTCCTTAATATTGAGCCATAATGCCCGGAATAATGAAACCGGATTTACACCCAAATGATATTGGAAGTACTTATCCTCTTTAGTGATAATGGCCTTTGTGAATTTTTCTGGTAATGAGTCAGCAAGCGGAAATCTCCATTGTTCGTCTTCGGCAATGCGTGCTCCCATTAATTGACCATTCTGCGCCAAAACAACGGTGGAGTAGGAAGCAGCAAAAAGTTTATTAGGCAACAGAAAATAAAACCACAGGCCAAAGGCCAATAGCAAAATCAGGAGTAGTATTTTCTTTTTTTGTTTCATATTTTTCACTCCGCGATGCTCAGCGAATTCCGCGCCTCCGCGTTGGAGTAAAGTTGATTCACCGCAGAGGCGCAAAGAACGCGGAGTTTCGCGGAGAAAATTCCTGACGGTAGCCAATGCCAAACTGAAAGTTGTTTTGTCAAACTCCCTACTCTCAATTCCTAACTAACGTGCTCCCGCATACATCACCTTACCAAAATCCTTTGAAAATTTTTATCTCTTCATTACCTAAAGCACCTGCAACATCAATTGTTTTAAGGTAGATAGCAGAATCTTGAACCGCACCTTGAAGCATAGTTAGATTATACACATTTGCACAAGTGCAGTAAGTAGCGTTGACCTTCCATACAGAAACAAACTCATCAAATCTCTTTCCTTTTAGCTCCTTTTTCCACGCCAAAGCTGGATCTAAAATAATCGTAATTACTCCACTTTCTAGAAGTGTTACATATTTCCTTGATTCCTTAGCTAATTCATGATCACTTCCGACCTCCGACTGATTGTGTCCATACACACAACAATTATCGAACTGCCCTTGGGTTAAATAATATGTATCTATAACATTAGCCCCTGATTTTGTTACCAAGTAGAGCGCGTCTGCCCCAGCTCTCTTGGTCTTTTGAAGATCCTTTCCTTCAAGCAGACAATAGTAGGTACTCCCTTCGGCATAATCATGATAGACCTGACTGACTTGAATAAAGTATGTTGACGATAAACTTGACTCATATTGTCCATTCTTCGCAAGTGTACAAGATGTGGCTATTAGTAAAATCAATATGTATCGCATTTCTCTAAACATAAAATCACATGTCCCTTTTGATCCCACAATCCCGATTTCCAATATCCGTAGTTATTCTCGAAGCTATCAAACTCCCGACTATCGCACAACCTCAACCCATTTACCAACTACCCGCGCCTTAATGTCATTGTTATACATATCCTCAACTTCTACAGGTGGCAGATAATAACGTCCGGCATAGGTGGCATTGAGTCGAACCTTATATGTTACAGAGGTATTGCGATCTAAATTAAAATAGGTGTAAACCCGGTCATCACGGATATCCTTATAATCATAATAGCCCTCATCGGTTTCAGGGATCTCTAACAGACGCGTATTGAGTATTTCCCACCCGGTGGGGAAATATTGAGTTAGCGCCATATTCTCATAACCCTTGGCATTTCCAAAACGGCTTATGGTAACCTGGGCTACAAAGTCCTGTCCCTGCTTAATTTTGGTTTCGTCAATTGATTTGCCATTGGGCAACATGTATTTAACATTCACCGACAGGAAAGAGGAAAGTGCCGGAAGATCATACTTGATTGGTATTCCCGAGGCGCTCACACTATAATTCATGGGGACTTCACTCCTGTTGGTTACAGTATAAACAAAGTCCTTGTCCTCATTTTTACTTACCTCATAAGTTTGGAATGTACCCCTGGTTACACCATTATACTCTTCGGCTCCGGCTTTATAACTCCATTTTAAATCGCCAGTTTTTTTAGCGTATTCGCCATAGGTCTGAATAATGGACATTAACCCAAAGGCCAAATCATGGGTGGTGTACCAACCGCTTCGCTCATTTAGCTGTTTGGCAACTTCTCTACCTAACTTCAATGCTTCGGTTTTTCTACCTAAGTCATTAAGCACCATAAGTGAAATAGCCTTGTTCCGAAGGCTATTCCCGAAATAGCTATAGCCATAGGATTCCTTGAAATCCGCCTCAATAGCACGCTGAGCCAACTTTGCAGCTTCCTCTTTTTGCCCAATTAAAAAATAGGACGATGCCAATTGCCAAAGAGAGGGTGCTCGCAAATGATCCAACTCCCGCATCCTGTTCATGGCGCCTACTTCAGCGCTCTTATGCAGGGCCAAGGTGTAAAGTCGATAAGACTGCTCCAGCTCATTTTGCAGGGTATTATTGTAATAAACAGGTTTCCAGTTTCGCGCGGCACTTTGCTGAAATTTCTTCCAACGATCCAACACGCCATTGGTAATCTGAAACCCTTTACGCTCGGCTTCTATCATAAAATGGCCGGCATAACTGGTTACATAATGATTGTATCGATAACTATATGAATTTGGCCAATAGCTTATTTGTCCGCTAGGGTGTTGGCGTTCATAAATCTTCATCAAAGCAATATTCACATTTTGCTTTCTTACAGATTTCATGTTAGCACTCAAATCCATTATGTCCTCTAAATAGAGAAGAGGAAACGCCACAGACACCGTTTGCTCCGTACAACCATGCGGATACCCAAAAAGGTAATGCAGGTGTTGATTTAGATTAATGGCAGGAATAGTTGACGCCTCAATCGTAAGCGTATTACTCTCCGGTACACCAATAGGGTTATAGGCTATCGTGGTATCCTTACCTGGCTGCAGGCTAAACGAAAATCCTTCCTGCACAGGAGCATTGGGCAGTCGCACTCTCAGATTTACCTCATCATAGGCTTTTTCCTTTCCGCTTGTAGCTTCAATTCTCACTGTGGCCTTACCTCGCACTTCGGGTACTTTCAGTTTAAAATCGATTACCTGCTCCCCATTTTTGGTAAACCTCACCTTTTTAGAAGACTCCCCGATTATACTCACATCCCCAGTGGTTTTCAGCTTAAGCGAAACATTGCGCACCTGATCTTCCATGGCAAATACAGTTACAGGCAGTGTAACCTCATCTCCCGGACTAAGCAACCTCGGCAGGGAAGTAAGTACCATAAGAGGCTTCCTCACTTTAACCGATTTCTCCGCATTGCCATAGGCATTTTTAGTATCCGCGGCCACCACCATTATTCGGGCGGAGCCCACATAATTAGGCACCGCTATTTCGTGATTTGCTGTTTTACCCGCTTTAAGGGTAAATGGCCCAATAAAGCGAACCATGGGCACAAAGCGATTCATATTACTTTTTTCGGCTGCATTCAAAGCTTCATCACCACCAATGGCGAAAACCTGCTCCAGCCTGCCACCAAAAGCACCGAGCACATCGTTGTACATATCCCAGGTTTTAACGCCCAAGGCTTCCTTAGCGTAAAAATGGTTCCAGGGATCAGGTGTTTTGAAACGGGTAAGATTTAACAAACCATCATCTACCACCGCCAGTGTGTAGGTCATTTCGCGCTTATTCTTTTCTGAAACCTTTACAGAGACTTTCGTTTCAGGCCGCCAAATTTCCCGGGTTTCAATCACTGGTTTAAGTTCCGTTTCCGGATCATACACCTCTACGGGAACAACGCCATAAAGCCTTATTGGCCTATCATTAGTAGTTTGAGCATGTGGCTGCAACAAGCTTGCGCTGATGTAAATATTGGGCGCCATGGCAGCGGTGGCTTTCACTTTATATTCAAAAACATCGCCATTGGTAGTGACCCATTCCTTACTCAAAATTCCTGTTCCACTTTCCACGGTGATTAACATTCGCGAATTCTCGCTCACCGGTATTTTAGCCACTATTTCGTCACCAATTTTATACTTTTCCTTTTCCGTTGAAAAACTGAGCATGGTGGCTCCTGCCAACTCAGGCCGCTCGCCCTGGCGGGTACTGGGCCAATCAAAGTAAGTAACCTGCCCCGTGCTATGGCCTCCATCCGGGCTTGTTACTCTAATTAAAAAGCGCCCCCAGTTCGGATAGTTGATTCGCATTTTATAGGTTCCATCACCGTTTACGGTACTTAGCGTACCCTTACTCACCAAATGGGTAATTTCATTATTTACAAAGCGGGCCAGGTTTTCCCTTTCGGAGTTATACCACCAGTGCCACTCAATCTTATAAATCTTAACTTCCAGATTATTCATGCTGATTGGTTTTCCCTGTGCATCCACCGTTTTAATCTTCAGACTATAATCCTGATCGGTTTCCATAAAACGGCCCCGCTTAGGGCTTGGCATTTGCATACCAATAAACTTGTCATAGGGTGCAATTTTTTTATCGAGATACTCCGTGCTAAAATCCCCACCACCTTCAAATGCCTTGGCTACAAATCTTGCCTTTAGCATACCGGGAACATTACTCAGCTTACCCAAATCCAAATCAATTTGAGCTTTACCTTCAGCATTCACCTCACCATCAAATACCTCTTTTTCAACAGCATCAAATTGCTTTACAGGATCATTAAAAATGTATTTAGCGTATTTTTCAAAAGGGCGCCAATCGCTGGAAATATTAGCAGTTATATTAACCTTAGAATTGGTTGCCGGAATTCCCGTTAACCAATTCACCGCAAGGGAAGCTTTGGCCTTTTCACCATCAGCCTCCAGAATTTCCTTAGCAAAATCCAGATCCACTTTTAGTCGATTGGGCTTCACTGTTTCCACTCTTACGCGATAATCAAAATTTCGATCGCCCACCCTTACATGAGCAGTATAACTACCTGTTACAGCCGAGCCAACCGTACGTGTGGTAAAGCGATATATCCTATCCTCTCCCTTGTACTGCACTTGCTGGTCCACTATCATTCCGCGCGGGTCGGTAAGCTTAAAGTTTATCGGGTGCCCTTCCGGCAAACGGTTGGTTTCATCCTCCAGAATAAATCCAAGAAAGATGGTATCACCCGGGCGCCATACCCCACGTTCACCATAAATAAATCCTTTTAGGCCATCTTCTACGCTACTGCCGCCAACATTAAAGTTGCTCAGCGAAAGTGCTTCGCCATCCTGAATTTTGAGATACGTCTTTTGAGTGCCTTTGGATGCCACTGCAAAATAGGGTCGGCCGGTTCTTTTAACTCTCGCCCATCCGTCACCATCTGTTTTGGTGTCGCTCAGCTTGCGGCCCTGATAATTGTAAAGTGTAATTTCCGCTCCGCTTACCGGAGAATTTTTCACCATATCAGTAACGGTAAAATCGAGTTCATCGGCTTGGGTACTTTTTACAATAACCCCAAGATTGGTTGCCAAAAGGTTTCTGGCTACAAACCGATCACTGTGATAATAGGAAACGTGGCAGGGGTTATCGCGCTCTTTCCAGCGATAGCCCCTTGGGTAAGTGAAGTAATAATCATCCCTGTTAAAGGCGGAATAATCGCTATTATCGTAGTAATAATAGTCATCATAATACCAATACTCATCTTCATAGTCGTCACCCCCGGGTTCGTGCTCCACTTCTACACATTCATAAATACTGTAATCCTTGCTGAAGCTCAAATAAACACGGTATATCGCTCCGGCCTCGGGCTTCACCAAATTTGAAATATCAACAGAGTAGGTATTCCATTGCTTAAGACTTCCCTTTGCAGCAAGGTCAATTTTTTTGGTAGCTACAACTTCTCCAACGCGATACAGCTCACTTTGCCCGTTGTAATTATTGTTTTGTAAAAACTGTAAAATGTTGCCTTCCGGGATTTTCACCACCTTAACATCCACTGCTTTTAGGCTTATCGCCTGAAAAGGCAACATCAACTTTTCATTTACCGGAATAATGTTTCCATTGCCAATAATTTTTACCTGAGGTTTTTCATTTTTAAACTCAAGCTGTAAGGTTTTTTGCTCCTTAAACTTATAGCCGAGTATATTTTTAATTCCCGGGAAAATATCAAGTTGCCTGCTACCGTAGGTCTCACTTTCCGGGAAAACCAAAATTGCGGTATTCTCAATCTCAAAGCGAAGTTTATCCACTCCTTTAAGAGTGATGAGCCCGCTTAAATCCTGACTTTGATCAATGGGATCAGAAAAGCTCAATCTTATGTGACTGGCAGGACTGCGCTGCATGGAGTAATCCAAAAACTTAAAATCACCCAAGGCAGGTAACTCCACTTTTCGGTTTTCTAATTGCTTAGTGCCTTTTACATCTTTGTTGATAACAAGAGAAATCTGCCGGGCCTTCTCCGTTCTCTTAATGCTATCCACCTCAAACACATATTGCAAGTGATGATCCCCCACCTGCCAGCGTATTGATTGAGACTCCCCTCCTACTTCCGCTTTTATAAGTTCTTGTAATTCCTCAAAATCCTCTTCATCAGCAGAAATAATGGTTCCTTTAAGTTTATACCATTCCATTTGAGACTCTGGCGTGGCCAAAAGCTCCAGGCTTCCCCATTCAAAATCGGGGCGCAAAACCTGAAATCCAAATTCGAACACGTTTAAGGAATCGGGAACCTCCATGAGTTTATCCAAGTTCAACCTGGCTGTATAAACCTGGCCTGGCTCCAAATCTTCATTGGGAATAAACTCCAGCGTGTTATGGTCTAAAATCGAAAGTTTGCCCTCAACTTCAGGATCCAACAGCAACACATCATCTGCCAATGTATTTGCAGAGTCGCCAATAGCCCTTGTAAAACTTACCCGTACGCTAGCTTTTTTAGAAACTATACCACTTGTAAATGCGGTGATATAGGCCGAAAAGCTTTGGTTGAATGGAGGTATTTTCTTTGGTTTCTCTTTACAGGAAACAGCAAGAAAAATAAATACAAGAGGGAGAATTTTGATAATCTTCATAGGGACGAGTTAAGACCACCAAGATAGAAAAGAAGGAGCAGCCTCACCGAAATATACTTCCAAAAAAAATCCGCCAGGCTTTACGCTTAGCGGATTCTTGTGTTGTTAACGTTGGCTTGCTTTTGAAAGTGCAGAAAAGTTAGCCTTTTGCTCCAACATAAATGGCTTTTGACTTGATCAGTGCTAACCTGATATCAAAACAAAAACTACTACCATTAATGCGGAGATGAAAACACCTGAATACAGATTTTTCATGAATGTAATGCATTAATTAATAACCCCTTGAATGTGCAAAGTAGTAAAAAAAGCCAAACACCCATTCTATTTCTTTAAAAAAACTACTCAACCACCTGTTTGCCAATGACTTCTAATTGATAATTTAACCACCCATTAACAATAATCAAACGGAAGACACAACAAGACGTAAAGATTTAACTACTGAAACAAACTCATTACCAAACAAGTAATTTACCTCACCCCTCATTTTTGAATACATATAAATAGTAGCAAGTTGATTTCTGTCAAAGCATGGTTCTCTTTATCTTTGACCAAAGTCCCATCCCTATGATTAAATTCCCTTTTCTGGTGATAATCCTGAGTATTTGCGTGAGCACCATAACTGCGCAGACTACTTATAACAAAAAGGAAGTCAACATTAAGCGATCTCACACTTTTGACCCCAGGCAGGTAAAAGATGATTTCAATGCACTTCTTATAAACCTGGAGGCTCCAAGTCCTGACGGAGATAGTTATCGCTCCTTTTTGATGAGGCAGAAGATTGAAAGTAGAAAGCAATTTCCGCTGAAAAGCACACCTAAATCTGGCCCAAAGAAAAAAACCACTGCTCAGCCTGCTCTAGGCCAAGGCTTTCCCCTTTCGAGAACAGTACTGGGAAACACCACTAATTATAGCGGTGGCATTCCGAATGACAATACCCTTGCAGTTTCTAATGACGGGATAGTGTTGGCAGCTGTTAACAGTGTGATATGGGCATATGACTTAAATAAAGACACCACTATACTGCCAAACGAATTACAATCCCTAAGCGTAGTTGCCAACGGCAGTTTTAGGGACAACTTTTACGACCCCAAGCTTTTATATGACGAAAAAGCCGATCGGTTTATCCTGGCTTTTCTAAAAAACAATGTTCCGGCCAGTAGCCAAATCATGGTATGCTTTTCAAAAAGCAACAATCCCATTGATGGCTGGAATGTATATACCCTTCCCGGAAATCCGTTAAACAACAACCGCTGGACAGACTTTCCTGCTATCAACATTACAAATGACAAGCTGTACGTTACCGGAAATTTGATTGTACCCGGGGTATCATGGCAAATAGGATTTGATGGCTCGGTAATCTGGGAAATGGATAAAAATGCAGGTTATGATAATGACAGTAACATGACCACCGCACTTTATTCACAGGTGACGTTTAATGGCCAATTTACCCGAAACATACATCCCGTAAGAGGAATAGGTAGTTCTACCACTTCTCAGTATTTTCTTTCTAACCGCAACTTTGACGTAACCAACGATACCATTTTTGTAATGAAGGTTGAGGACGATTCTCTGATTGTTACCATGGCCAAAACCAGCCCCAACTATGGTGTACCTCCCAATGGTCGTCAGATGGACACCGACCTGAATGACCCCACCAAAGGGCTACAAACAAACGATGGCCGCGTGCTGGGAGCCATCACCAACGATGATTGGATTCAATTTGTTTCTACAACAGTAAATCCCGCAACCGGACTAGCTGCGATATACCATGGAACCATTAAAAACCCAAGCATGGAAAACCAGAGTATTACAGGAAATATTTATGGTGATGACTCCCTCGATTTTGGCTATCCCAATATTGCCTTTACAGGAAATGAATTTTGTGATATAGAAGCCATTATCGGAATGAACTATACATCCCCAACAGATTTCCCGGGAGTAGGCGCCATTTATTATGGCAATGACAGCTCTTACTCTGATTTCATGCGTATTAAGGAGGGTGAAGATTACACCGACAGACACTCTGATAGCTATGAACGATGGGGAGACTATTTCGGTATACAGCCAAAATTTAATGAACCCGGCAAAATTTGGACAGCCGGTTACTTTGGAAGTACCGGAAACCGAAATGCCACCTGGCTAAATGAACTATCAAGCCCCGACTCAAATAAAATAATTGTAGTGGCCACAGTGCCGGACGGCAATCAAAGCATTTACTGTAAAGGAAGGCTGGAACTTCAACCCTCCGGAGGTATCCCTCCCTACATGTTTAGTTTTAACGGCTCGGTTATGACTACCAGCAATATCATGGATAGTATTTGTGATGGCGATGTAATTAAATATACCGTTACTGATGCCCGTGGCTGTTCTTACTCATCCGAGGTTTCTACTAAAACAATTGTCACAGGAACGGACAACGGAGTTTATCCAAACCCATTTATTGCCGATATGGTGGTGCAGTTTGAACTTAAGGCAGACCAACAGGTGGAAGCGTATATTTATGATATTAAAGGAGCTATGGTTGCCAAAATTGTAGATCAGCAGGGAAAGGCTGGCAAAAACGAATTGTACTTCAACCTGGGGCCACTCCGGGCCGGATCATACGTACTAAAGGTTTTAGCTGGCGATAAAGAGGTTCTTTCCACAAAACTGGTGAAGAACAATAACTAGCCTCTTTTTTCCATTGCTTAAACCTTTTGCCCTACAGGCTGCGTTTATCAACTAACCAAAGTATATCCACTACTTTCGAACGAGATGAAACGAATGAAAACTTCACAGCAACTTGGGCTACGATTTGGCCAATATACCGGCCAGGCCAAAACTACTTTCGAGAAGCTTTTTGATATTTTCAAGGAGCTGCTTCTTCACACTTCCGGTGATGTAGACGAAGCCCTGGACTGGCTAAATGAGCTGGACAAGGAATATAACTTCACTACCAAGGATTATACGCTTGATGATTTTATTGATGATCTAAAGAAGAAAGGTTACCTCCGTGAAGAGGTTGAAGACCCAACAGGCGGAGGGCTCTCCATGACAGCCAAAACCGAACGGGCTATCCGCAGTAGTGCTTTAGAACAGATTTTCGGGAAACTCAAAAAATCAAACACCGGAAATCACACTACAAAATATACAGGCCAGGGAGACGAGCAAACCTCCGAAACCCGCGATTATCGATTTGGCGATAGCATGGATCAGATTGCCATGAATGAAAGCATTAAAAATGCCTACATCAATCAGGGTATTGATCAGTTTGGAATGACGCATGACGACCTGGTAATACAGGAGAATTTCTACAAGGCACAGATGTCTACAGTGCTGATGATAGACATAAGCCATTCCATGATATTATATGGTGAAGACCGAATAACACCTGCCAAAAAAGTAGCACTGGCGCTGGCAGAGTTAATCAAAACACGTTACCCGAAAGACACTCTTGATATAATTGTATTTGGCAACGATGCATGGCAAATTGATTTGGCTGAACTCCCCTACCTCAAGGTTGGCCCTTATCATACCAACACAGTAGCAGGTTTGGAACTGGCCATGGATTTACTCCGCAAGAAGAAAAATTCCAATAAGCAGATATTTATGATTACCGATGGTAAGCCAAGTTGCCTGGTAGAGCCTGATGGCACTTACTATAAAAACAGCATGGGACTGGATGACTATATTGTAAACAAGTGCCTTAATAAGGCCGCTGCCTGCCGCAGAATGAACATTCCGATTACTACATTTATGATTGCTCAGGATCCTTACCTGCAAAGGTTTGTTCAGGATTTTACCCAAGCCAATAAGGGCAAGGCCTTTTTTACGGGGCTCAAAGGACTTGGCGAATTTATATTTCAGGATTATGAAACAAACCGCAGAAGAACCATCCGCTAGCGTTGCCCACTAAAACTTTGCTCCTACTTTTGAACTAAACAAAATCAACATCATTTATCATGAAATCAAAACTATTCTTACTTGCTACCCTTTTCGCATCAACCCTCACTTTCACCTCTTGCAGCAGCGATTCAGACGGTGAAACAAAGTTTACCGGAGTTTGGGGTTTTAACACCCAACAAGACACCTATGCCGAACTATGGGTAACGGAAAATTCACTTCTAATTATTAAAAACCCGGAGGCAAAACCATATGTATTTGATTATCTCCGAAATGGCGATACAATTAAATTATATGGACAGGGAATGGCTGAGGAAGGTCGCACTCCTATAGACAGGTTTTATATAAAATCCCGTGAAGGAGATAAACTGACCAAAACGCAGGATGGTATTACTACCGTGCTCACATTGGCGGATGAGGCTAAACCTCAATTTAACGATACAGAAGAATTTGAAAATAAAGTGCTGGCCGACTTTAAAAATCGCGCTGAGCAGAAATAAAATAGATGGACAAAACAAAAATCACCACCCTTGGCGAACTGAAAAAATCAGGATATAAGCCAAAGGGAATCAAGGACGAACTTAGAGATAACCTCATCACCAATCTCAAAAAAGGAATAAATGTATTTGAAGGAATACATGGCTTTGAGTATTCGGTAATACCCGATTTGGAAAGAGCCATTCTTTCCGGACATAACATTAACTTTTTAGGTTTACGCGGACAGGCAAAAACGCGTATGGCCCGCATGATGGTGAAATTGCTGGACGAATATATCCCTGCAGTTGTAGGTAGTGAATTGGCAGATGACCCCATGAAACCTCTTTCGAGAACTGCCTTGGAAATTATTGCCGAGAAGGGTGATGAAACTCCTATTTACTGGATTCATCGTGATGAGCGCTACTATGAAAAACTGGCCACGCCAGATGTAACGGTTGCCGACCTTATTGGTGATGTGGATCCCATTAAAGCTGCAAACCTCAAACTATCGTTTGCTGATGAACGCGTGATTCACTTTGGAATGATCCCTCGGGCCAACCGCAGCATCTTTGTGATTAATGAACTTCCGGATTTACAGGCGCGTATTCAGGTGGCGCTCTTTAATATTTTGCAGGAAGGCGATATACAGATAAGAGGATTTAAACTTAGACTGAACCTTGATATTCAGTTTGTGTTTACTGCCAATCCTGAAGACTACACCAACCGTGGTTCTATTGTAACTCCGCTGAAAGACAGAATTGGAAGCCAGATTTTAACGCACTACCCGGAAGATATTGAGACTGCAAGGAAAATTACCGAACAGGAGGCAAAACTGAAAAAAGAACAAACTGACACCATCGCTATACCAGATGTAGCTCGTGACTTATTGGAGCAGGTAGCTTTTGAAGCTCGTGAAAATGAGTATATAGATGCGAAGAGCGGAGTATCAGCACGATTAACCATAACAGCACTTGAAAATCTGGTAAGTACTGCTGAGCGCAGAATGTTGGTAAGTGGTTCTGATAAAACCACAGTTCGCTTACTGGATTTTTTAGGAATTATCCCAGCCATTACCGGGAAGGTGGAGCTAGTGTATGAAGGAGAACAGGAAGGTTCGGCCATGGTAGCCGAAAACCTTATTGGAGGTGCGGTAAAAACACTTATTGCGGATTTTCTTCCATCACTGGAGAACATTAAATCAGCAGATAAAGAGAACCCGTATAACGAATTGGTGGAGTGGTTTAGCAAGGGAAATAGCATTGATTTACTTACTGACGCCAGTGATAGCGAATACCAGCGGACCCTGGATTCCATTAAGCCAATGGAGCGTTTCTTAAAAAACAATTTACCGGATGGTTATGAAAGTGACTCTCGCTACTTTATTATGGAAATGGTGCTTTGGGCATTAGCCGAACATTCTAAACTCAATAAAGAAAGATTGGTAGCCGGATTCAATTTCTCCGACCTATTTAGTAGCTATTTACGAGGTGGTGATTTGGATTTGGGAGTGAATTAGTAAGACCTTTGCAAACCAATGAAAGAACAATTCACCCAATATATACGCACCTTACAAGACGAGATTTGCTCGGCCCTTGAGGCGATTGATGGCAAAGCAAAATTTGTAGAAGACCTGTGGGAACGCCCGGGTGGCGGAGGTGGCCGCTCAAGAGTATTAGAAAAAGGAAAGGTTTTTGAAAAAGGCGGAGTAAGCACTTCCACCGTTCACGGTGAAATGCCGGATGCATTAAAGGCCAATATGAAAACTGAAGGCGACACTTTTTTTGCCTGCGGTATTTCCCTGGTGCTACATCCCGAAAATCCTTTTGCACCTACTGTACATGCCAACTACCGCTACTTTGAAATGTATGACAAGGCTGGCGAACGCATTGACGGCTGGTTTGGTGGAGGAACAGATTTAACTCCCTACTACCTTTTTGAAGAGGATGCCATTCATTTTCATAAAACGCAGAAAGACACAGCTGATAAACACGGATCAGATCTTTATCCAAAGTTTAAAAAACAGTGTGATGAATACTTCCGAAACTCCCATAGGGATGAATCGCGCGGAATAGGCGGAACCTTTTTCGACTACCTAAAACCTGATGGGCAGCGCACTGCTGAAGACTGGATGGCTTTTGATATGGACATGGGCCGATCATTTCTACCCGGGTATTTACCTATCGTAGAAAAGCGAATGAACATGCCATGGACTGATGAACAACGCTACTGGCAGGAATTGCGAAGAGGCCGTTATGTTGAGTTCAATTTAGTTCACGATCGTGGAACTTTGTTTGGACTAAAAACCAATGGCCGTACCGAAAGTATTTTAATGAGTCTCCCGCCAAGGGTAAGATGGGATTACAACGTAGAACCCAAAGCCGGCACCGAGGAAGCCAGGCTTTTAGAGATATTGAAAAACCCGAAAGACTGGGTTTGATTTAAGACCAACCATAAAATTTTGAAAAATGCAATTATGAAAAGGTTTTTAATCATCACTTTGTTGATTATGCAACTAATTGGCTGTACTAACAGTTCGAGTAGTGAATCTAACAAATCCACTTTTGATGTTCAAATGGAATTGGATACCTTAAAAGAGGATGACGTTAAAATCAATAACACTGCGATTTTTCAGGATCAAGGATTATCAACCTTTGAAATCTTATCTGGCGATGCAAATTCGGGTTATGACTATCAAGTGGTGGAAACCAACTATAGTATTAAATTTTTAACGCTCAATGGAGATTACAGTGATTTAAAGAATTACTTATTAAAACAAACCTCAACAACTAGGACGTGCACAGGCTGTGAATCCCAGGAAAAAAATATCAAAATCGAGCTAAGCTCACTTGATTCTCCAGGAAAAACCTTGTTGGAAATTGAGAAGGAGTGTGATATTATATTTTTTGATGCTCACACTTTTAAAACCATTAATTATGGTTGTTGTGGCTCGGAAGATGAAATTGAGATTTTTGATTATCAACAGAACTCTATAATCAAAGGCCATAACGAAATCAGTCTAGGTTCCATTCCAAATTCAGACTTAAAATTCTATGTAGCATTCGAGCAGGATCAAACAGATTCTGATTTTATAGGAACTCTTATTTTTTCTTATGGCAGTAAAGAAAAGTTCTTGGTTCGAATTAAAACACCTGAGAGCTTCAATGATTATTGCACACCGTTTTCTCCTGAGGTAACGCTTATTGGTCTTAAGGATAGAGATAGATATTCTTCATCTACTAATGAGTATACCCTTTGGTCTTTGGATGGAGCTAAAAGTAAAAATCGGGTAACCAATTTTTCAGTTAATCTGTCTTTTGATTGTGATGGACAAACCTTCCACAGTACAATTGAAGTTCCTATTGTCAGTGGAACTCCAAATGGGAAAAACACAAATATTCAAATAGTCGAATTTTCAAATTCAGAGATTTAATAAAACATGTTACACCGACCAAGAAGATTACGTCAATCTGCTGCCCTGAGAGAAATGGTGGCCGAAACAAGATTACATCCTTCCGATTTTATAGCTCCATTATTTTTGATAGAAGGTGAAAACAAGAAAGAAGAAATCGCTTCGATGCCAGGCCATTTCCGCTACAGCTTGGATTTGCTGGAAGCAGAAGTAAAAGAGCTTTGGGCAATGGGCTGTCGTTCGGCTTTACTTTTTGTAAAAGTGGAAGATGACTTGAAAGACAATGAAGGCGAAGAAGCCTTGAATCCTGACGGTTTGATGCAACAGGGCATTCGAATGATTAAGGAATCCGTGCCCGAAATGTGTTTGATGACGGATGTGGCTCTTGATCCTTATTCTGAATTTGGACATGACGGCATCGTGGAAGATGGTGAAATTATCAATGATGAATCCGTGGGCTTTCTTTGTGAAATGGCCATTAGTCATGCACAAGCCGGTGCCGACTTTGTAGCCCCCAGCGATATGATGGACGGTCGTATTGAAGCCATGCGAATTGCTCTGGATGTTGCCGGATTCACCAATACAGGAATCATGGCATATAGCGCCAAATATGCTTCTTGTTTCTATGGTCCCTTCCGGGATGCTTTGGATTCTGCACCAGTTGACCTGGTCGATATTCCAAAGGATAAAAAGACCTACCAAATGGATCCTGCAAATGCCGTTGAAGGTTTGAAGGAAGCCCAAATGGATATTGAGCAGGGGGCAGACATGGTGATGATAAAACCTGCTTTAGCCTATCTAGACGTTATCCGCAGAATAAAAGATATGTCTCCGGTTCCGGTAACAGCCTACCATGTAAGTGGAGAATACGCCATGATAAAAGCTGCCGCTGAAAAAGGTTGGCTCAATGAAGAGGAAGCAATGGTAGAAGTGTTGACTTCTATCAAAAGAGCAGGAGCAGATTTGATAGCTACTTACTTTGTGAAGGATATTATTAAACTGATCAACTCAAAATAACTCTGCAAAACTTGATGTCTTGGCGCTTATTTGCTGCTTAACTACTTCAACGCAGAGATACAGAGTTCGCTGAGGAACGCAGAGTAAATAACACTACTTGAATTTCTTTGGGAACTTTGCGACCTCCGCGCCTCTGCGGTGAAGAAACATACATTAATTAAGGAGTAATCTATCATGTCTAACTCTCATTTAAATAACATCTCCAAAGAAATTATAAGTGCGGCTATAGAAGTGCACAAAACTTTAGTGCCTGGTTTGTTGGAGTCTGTATATCAGAATTGTTTATTTCTGGAGTTTAAAGAGCGAGGTATTAACTTCCAAGCACAAACGGTAGTTCCTTTAATATATAAAGGAACCTCCATTCAAAAGGATTACATAATTGATTTTTTGATTGAAGACCAGATTGTATTGGAATTGAAAGCCTTAGAAATAGTGCTTCCGATCCATGAAGCTCAATTACTAACTTATCTCAAACTTGCAGACAAACCCCTTGGACTATTAATTAACTTCAATGTCTCGAAATTAACTGACGGCATTACCAGAAGAGTAAATAACTTTAAAGAATAACTCTGCGTGGCTCTGCGCGCTTTGCGCCTCTGCGTTGATGTAAACAAAACAATATGAATACCGAAAGAAGCAAATCCCTTTTCAAAACCGCATCAAAATATATTCCCGGTGGAGTAAACTCTCCCGTAAGGGCGTTTAAATCTGTAGGTGGTGATCCCATTTTTATAAAGAATGCCAAGGGTGCCTATATGTATGATGAGGATGGAAACCAATACATAGACTACATCGCCTCATGGGGACCTATGATTTTGGGTCATGCCTGGGAGCCTGTGGTAAAAGCCATTCAGGAAAAAGTAGCTGATTCCACTTCCTTTGGTGCACCCACCGAAATGGAAATTGACCTCGCCCGCCTCATCTGCGAAAGCATACCCAATGTGGAGCGCGTGCGCATGGTAAACTCCGGAACTGAAGCCACGATGAGTGCCATTCGTTTGGCTCGTGGGTACACCGGAAAAGACAAGTTTATAAAATTCGCTGGTTGTTATCACGGTCATGGTGATGCTTTTTTGATACAGGCCGGAAGTGGTGCTGTAACGCTTGGCCACCCAAGCAGCCCGGGCGTAACCAAAGGAACTGCAAAGGATACTTTGCTTGCCGAATACAATGATTTGGAAAGTGTAAAAAAAGTAGTGGAGGCCAATAAGGGCGAAATTGCAGCTTTGATTATAGAGCCAATCCCCGGCAATATGGGCTGTATACTTCCCGAACCAGGTTTTATTGAAGGCATACGCGAGATCTGTACTCAGGAAGGAATTATCCTCATTTTTGATGAAGTGATGAGTGGTTTTAGAATGGGCTTTGGTGGAGCGCAAGAAGCCCTTGGCGTAGAAGCTGACTTAATTACTTATGGAAAAGTAATTGGCGCAGGAATGCCCGTTGGCGCTTATGCCGGCAAAGCAGACATTATGGAATATGTGGCTCCAAATGGCCCCGTGTACCAAGCAGGAACCCTTAGTGGAAACCCCATTGCCATGGTTGCAGGCTACACCCTTTTGAAGCATCTCAAAGAAAACCCTCAAGTTTATACCGAGCTTGCTGATAAATGTGAAGCGATTCACATAGGCCTGGAAAAAGCTTTGAAAGAAACCAACCTGCCCTGGACAATCAACCGCAGAGGCTCTATGATTAGTCTTCATTTTACCAATGAGCCCGTTCGTGATTTTGCTTCAGCGGCCAAAGGAGCTAATGATTACTTCAAACAGTTTTTCCATGGAATGCTAAAGCGTGGTGTATACTTGCCGCCATCAGCTTATGAAAGCTGGTTTTTGAGCAACGCTCTCTCTTATGAGGATATTGAAAAGACTTTGAAAGCTGCGAAAGAGGTTTTTGAGGAGATGTAAATGAAAACAATTATCACACCAACCTATAAGGATTTCTTTGGGTCAGCCACTGAAACTCCTGAAGAGTTACTTCTTGATGTTCCTATCTCTATTTTGATAGCTGTTGTGGGAGTTTTAAATGCTGAACTTTACCTGTCACAAGAAGAAAATACAGTGGTCCAATCCAATATTTTAAAGTTTTTGCTCCACAGACAACATCCAGAAGTAATTCGTAAAATTTATAGCGTTTTAATTGCATTTAGCCAAAAGTCCGAAAGTTCAGTAGCCATTTTTTCGCAGCACTTAAACCTGGCATTTCTACACTTTGCGTTAACCCAACAAAAAGAAGATTTAACCAAAGCCGATACAACCACAAAACAGGAATTTAACATCTTTAAGGCTTATTTACTAATCTCAGAGAAAGAGTACTCTAAGATTACTTTTCTAAACGATAATGATATATTGGCCGGTTATCGAAAGAATACTTGGCCCATGTTAGCAGTACAATCTCAATTAAATCAATTTAACAACTACATCCTTGACATGGTCAAGGCCAAATGTTGGTTTGACTTTCTTGAGTTCAAAAGTGATTACGGAAAATATGTTAAAAATTTCCTGAAACAGAATAACAGTACTAACTCCTGGCATTACATACTTAATTTAGCTTCTCAATTGAGTGGTGCTTGGGACAGTTATTCATCGAGCAAGCTAGCACCTGCTTTCATTAAAGCAGAAGAGCCTTATGATAAGGTATACAGGAAGATAAGCCTAGATCCCGATCAATATAGAAAAGACTTTACAGACCAGCGCTTAAACTATAATGGGCTAAAAAGTAAACCAGTTTATGAATTTGAGAAGAATTCATTCATAGTCGTAGATTGGAACATGTTCAGTGGAAAAATTTTTCAGGGACTTTTATTTGATTTCTATGAGCATTCAGGAATTGAAACAGAATTCAGCACCTTATTGAAATTTAAAAATTTCATAGCTGAGAACTCTACAGAAGGTTATCTATTTCGAAAACTAATAAAATCGATTTTTCACAGAAAACATGACGTGGTTCTTTTCGATGAGAGGACAGGTCAGGGGGTGCCCGATGCCTATGTGAGAATTGGCTCCAACATCCTGCTTTTTGAGTTAAAAGATGCATTTTCCAATGCTAAAACGATTGAGTCCAACGACTACGAAGTGATAAAAAATAACATTGATCAGAAATTTAATTCAGAAAAAAAAGGGACTGGTCAGTTATTAAAGCACATCACTTCGTTAAAAGAATTAGGTTTTGAAAATCAAGAAATTAACTCAAAAAAGCTAACCATATATCCAATATTATTATATACAAACAACTTTTATGGGCTATCAGGCGTTTCACTTTACCTCCAGGATGAATTTCGTAAAAAAATCGAAAGCACTGATTTGCCCGGCTCCTTCAAATCAATAAGGAGATTAGCTTTTTTTAATATAAACTTCTTAATTCAACATCTTTATATATTAAAGACTGACAGGTCTGCATTGACTAGGATAATTGACTCTGCTTCCAAAAAATTGAAGGGTCGTGAAAAATACTACTCCAAAAGCCCATCTGTAGACATTCTGCATAAATGGAATGAAGATTTTTATAGGCTAATGATAATCTCTGTCAGACAAGATAAAACTGGTGATGACAATTTTTTAAAAGCCGTATTTGATTCCTTAGACTTGAAGCAAGGTTTATAGTACTCTTTTTTCAACCCTCTCACTCAAAGCCTCATTCATCTCCTCAAAACCTCGCTTAGTCTCCTCCTCAATCATCTTAAACAAAAGGCCGGAAAGCAAGCCACTGAAGTTTTCACCATGCGTAAACAAAGTACGTTGTTCATCAAGTTTCTCTAGCACAAAATAATGCTCTCCATCAAAAAGGCCCTTCACCCAAAGTTTACCTATCCAACGGAATTCTTTGTTTGGTGTAGCCCGTAGTACCGTAGGCTTAAAGATCATTGGCTTTTTTCCGGGCAGACATAATTCGGCCGTAAGCTGCCCGCCCACAACGGCATTTCCCTTTAGGGTTTTAATAAATGGATTCCAGTTTGGATAGCTCTTAAAATCCATTAGCGTTTTCCAAACCTCCGAAGCTGGTGCATTTATCACTGTTGACGTTTCTATATTTCTCATATTATTCACTTTTAATATTGATACAAAGGTGCACTGCCCTTTTGCGAGTAAATTGGAATGCCGTGCCAACAAATAGACATTTCACGCCAAAGCCATTTTCCATTAATTTTGGAGCATGACTTTTAGTGGAAGATTTATTTTAAACCTCATCCAATTTGCAGGAATGCAAGGTGTGGATATAGAGCGGCTCATTAAGCTTACAGGCTATACTGAAGAAGAACTTGGGCACGAGGAAATTCGATTAAACTCTGAAGTTTATAATGCCATAATGGAAGAGATTGTGTTCCTTACCAAGGATAAATACTTTGGGATACACTCTGGCGAACAAATGAATCTGGCTGCAGCCGGGCTTATAGCCCAAATAACCCAAACCAGCCGCACGGTGCTGGAGGCCATGAAGTACTGTTGCGAATTTGCCATGTTGGGCTGCAGAGCCATACCTCTTGAGCTAGTGGATATGGGTGAATTCTATAAACTGGCTTTTGTTGCAGATTCCCATTGGGTAAAACAGTCACCCCTTGCTACACGTCAAACTATAGAGGGCATGCTGGCCTTTACCATACGAGAGTTTAATGCCCTTACCGTGGGCAAAAGTTATCCCTCCAAAATCCATTTTGACTTTGACCAACCTACTGACCTCAGCGAATACCTGCGCCTGTTTAAATGCCCGATGCTTTTCAACCAGCCGGAAACTGCACTCTATTTTGATACAGAAAATATCAACCAAACCATAATTACTGCAGACTATAACCTTTTGCGCATATTGGTAGAGCATGCCTATAAAAAACTGGCATCGCTAAAAACGGATGAAGCCTATCATCAACGGGTAAGACAATGTGCTCTCAACTTAATGAATCCTCAATTTCCTACTATAGAGCAGGTAGCGGCAAATCTCAACACTAGTGTGCGTAGCCTCCAGAGGAAACTCAGCGAAGAAAATCATACCTATAAAAAAATAGTAGATCAATTAAGAAAGGACTTTGCCGTGAGTTACCTCAAAAATCCTGAATTGCAAATCAATGACGTAGCCTATCTGCTCAGCTATTCAGATGCAAGCTCCTTTATCAGGAACTTTAAAAAATGGATGAATTGCACACCTTCTCAATACAGGCTTCAACTTATCTAGCCCCTACTCATTTGTGGGCTTTTTTTCTAAATCCCACCAATGTTAACCCACTAAGGCTGCTGTAAACAAGCACATTAAACCGCCTATGTTAAATTATTTAGAAGTTTTCTAAATAAACTTGTTCAGCTAAGCCCGCGTTTTTACATTTGCCGCTCTATTTTAAATGAGTCTAAATAAGATTAACCCATGAGAAAACTTACCCTCTCTCTACTTTCAATAGCTTCAGTGCTATTTGTATCCTGTGATAAGGATGAATCCGATTGTGCATGTTCACCCGTTGAACAACTGCCAACCACCTACAATTTTGAAAATGTAGATCATTCTGGTCAGGATCAAAGACTGGATATGCTAAATGAAGTAGTAAGTTATGTAAAGACCAGTAATGACGGTTCGGCAATTGATGAAAGTCAGGTGATCAGCATGTTGACTAATCAAAACTATACTTGGTCAAAGACAGAACTCAATGGTTCTACCAAGCAAATTGCCGATAAGTATTCTGATGAGGGCGGAGCAACCATTGGCGGATGGATAAAGTCACTTGAGCAAATTAGCCAAAACCCGGGCACAGGCAGTAATGGTACTGCAGGCCTTGTGCAAAACAGCGGAGCTACCAAGCAATACCTTTTTAATGACGAGGGATATGAATTAGCTCAGCTTATTGAAAAGGGAAGCATGGGCGCTTTGGCTTATTACCAAACCACTTCTGTTTACCTATCTGATAGTAAAATGAATGTGGACAATGAAACTGTAGAGGAAGGAAAAGGAACCGAAATGCAGCACCATTGGGATGAAGCCTTCGGTTACTGGGGTGTTCCAAATAACTTTGGCTCTGCCGGATTTACTTATGACAACACAGCCGATTACAACAGGTTTTGGGCAAAATATACCAATGCCGTTAATGATCATCTGGCGGTAAACTCAAAACTTATGAAAGCCTTTATCAAGGGACGCGATGCTATCAACAGAAAGGATTACGCCACCCGTGATGCCGCCATTGCAGAAGTTCGCGATACCTGGGAGTTGGTTTCTGTGGCAATGGCCATCCACTACCTCAATGGCGCTAAGGCAGATCTTGCCGATGACGCCCTGAGAAATCATCAACTATCCGAAGCTATTGGTTTTATCTGGAGCCTTTCCTTTAGCCCCACGCAAAAACTTTCTGATGTTCAAATCAACGATTTGATAAGCAACAACCTGAGCAACCTTTATGAAGTTTCTGTAGCCGACCTCAATACTGTAAAAGACCTATTGGCCAGTACTTATAACCTTAATGACGTAAAAGACAATCTTTAATGTTTGCAGCAAAATTCATTGGTTTTTGTAAAAAAGCACTTCCAGCCGTTTTGGCCGGAGTGCTTTTTGTTTCGTGTGAGGATGATAATCCATTAAACAATAAAGTGGATTTTGACCGCAAAGCCATGCTCACCAATTGGGCCGATAATATAGTGTTGCCCGCTTTCGAAAACTTCAATAGTGAGGTTTCAACCCTCTCCGCTAAGATTAGTGCATACACCAGTAATGATGGTACGGTAGACCTCGAAGGAGTGAGGCAACAGTTCAAAATCACCTATCTGGCATTTCAATATGTAAAGCCCTTTGAAATGGGACCTTCAGAGGATGTATCCTTCCGGGCGTCACTGAATACCTACCCGGCCGACACAGTGAAAATTGTAAATAATATTACTGCCAAAAACTACAACCTAAGTGCAGCATCACAACTGGATGCCCGTGGATTTCCAGCTATGGATTATTTGCTTTTCGGACACAATTCAAACATTGAAAACAGCGCAGATGCCAAAGCCTATTTATCGGCTTTAATGCAGGATATCGAATCGCTTACCACATCGGTAAACCAAGCATGGAAGGCACATCACAACAACTTTATAAATGCCAGTGGAACAGATATAGGAAGCTCGCTGGGACAAATGGTAAATGCCATTAATAAGGATTACGAGATTATCAAAAACGCCAAAATCGGTTTTCCTGCCGGGAAGAAAACACTCGGAAAACCCTACCCGCATACCTGTGAAGCCTACTATGGCGGATTTTCACTCGAATTGGCCGAAGCCAACATTCAGGCCATTTACAATTTCTATAGAGGTACCTACTTTAATGAATCTCAAAAAGGTTTAAGCCTTAGCGACTACCTGATTGCCCTTGATGCCAAACACAACGACATAACCCTTGATGTGGCTATCGACAATCAGTTTAAGGCAGCTTTAGCAGCCTTAGCGCTGGTTCCCAATCCGTTTAGCAATTCGGTGGTAAATGAAACTTCAAAAGTTGATGCTGCCTATCTTGAAATACAGAGAAATGTGGTGTTGCTAAAAACCGACATGCCCTCAGCTATGGGTGTGCTGATTACCTATCAGGATAATGATGGGGATTAGGAAAAACTTTATCTAACCCAACAAATAATATATAATGAAAAATGTAGTACGCACAAGCTTCCTTGCCATTCTTGCAGGAGGAATGATCTTCACTTCCTGCGATAAGGATAACGAAGAAACCAATGTTGACCCCAATGCATCTCTAAAAAAGCAAGTAGTATCCAACTACGCCAATATAGTTCATTCTAGCTATGAGGATGCCTACAACAAAGCCGTAATTCTTAAAGCTAAGATTGACGATTTTGTGGCTAACCCCACTCAAACAGGTTTTGATGATACCAAAACAGCATGGCTGGAAGCACGTGAGCCTTATGGCCAAACAGAAGTGTACCGCTTTTACTCTGGCCCGATTGACGATGAAAATGGTCCTGAGGGCGCACTAAATGCATGGCCACTTGATGAAGCCTACATTGACTATGTACAAACTGGAACAGGCGGCACCGGCACTTTGGACAACATTGTAAACAACCCCACCGATTTCCCTACCATAGATAAAAGTACCCTTAGCGGTATTAATGAAAATGGTGGCGAAAAGAATATTTCTATCGGATATCACGCCATTGAATTTCTTTTGTGGGGTCAGGATTTTAACACCAACGGCCCTGGAGACCGTGCCTACACAGACTATGTAACTGATGGTAGCGGCACAAATGACAATCAGCTTCGAAGAGGTCAGTACCTGATGGTTACCGCTGATATTTTGGTTGACGACCTCAAAACCTTGGTAGACGCCTGGGCTGATGGCAGCAATAACTATCGCAGCACATTTACTGGCGATGATGCCAATAGCAGCATCAAAAAAATGTTAACAGGAATGGGCGTATTGAGTAAATCAGAATTGGCCGGAGAGCGCATCTATGTGGCTCTTGACAATCAGGACCAGGAAGACGAACATTCTTGCTTTTCTGACAACACCCACCGTGATATTATCCTTAATGCTCAAGGCATTCAGAATGTATATATGGGTACTTACACCCGTACTGATGGCAGCACAGTGAGCGGAGCATCATTGAATGAATTGCTGGCTAAGGTGAACAGCTCATTAGCCACTGAATTGGAAACTATAACTGCTGCCAGTGTAGCTGATGCTAAAGCTATTCCCGTGCCTTTTGATCAGGCGCTTACTCAGGAGCAAGTAGGTGGAAACGGCCCGATTATGACAACAGTAAGAAGCTTGCAAAGTCAGGGCGATAAAATTGCCGAGGCTGCTTCTGCACTAGGCATTACCATTTCTACCGAACTTCCATAAGTACAAAACATGCGCAGAAATAAAATCCTTTTTGGAGCCGCTGTAGTGTCAATCCTTCTCGCCTTTGGCTCTTGCCAAAAAGATGAGAATGGAAGTACACAGCTACTGACTGAAGAAGGAGAAGAACTTTCTGCTGGTCCCGGAACCGTTTTTAATGAAGGTCCAAATGCCTTTGGATTTCAGATTGACGGACTGCAGGGAGATGATGAGTTAAAGTTTTTTGTAGGAAACTCTTTTTTTAATCAAAATTGGGTTCAAGCCCCTTCATCCACCACTGCGAGGGATGGGCTTGGCCCCATGTTTAATTCCAGAGCATGCTCCGGTTGCCATTTTAAAGATGGACGTGGCCGACCACCGGCTTTCCCCGGAGAAAAAGGCACAGGACTTTTGTTTCGTCTCTCTAAAATGCTTTTGGATGAAAACGGACACCAAAAGCCCGATCCTCACTATGGCGGCCAGTTACAAGACAGAGGTGTAAGCGGTGTGTCAGCAGAGGGCGAAATGACCATCAACCACCAAATAATACAAGGAGAATTTGCCGATGGAACAACCTACACCCTAAAAAAACCTATCTATACTATTAGCGGCCTCACTTATGGTCCGTTGGATCCGGATGTTATCATTTCACCCCGCATTGCCAACCAGGTAATTGGACTTGGGTTTTTAGAAGCTATTTCTGAAGAACAACTTTTAAGCTGGGCAGATCCTAATGATCTTAATAAGGATGGAATAAGCGGTCGCCCCAATTATGTTTGGAATGATGAAACCCAATCTCGCACGGTTGGTAAATTTGGTTGGAAGGCAAATCAGCCAAGCATTATACAGCAAACGGCTGCTGCCTTTAACGGAGATATGGGCATCACCACCTGGCTTTATCCCAATGAGAATTGTGCAGATGGGCAGGTAGATTGTGGCAGTGCTCCTTCTGGCGGAAGCCCAGAAATTGATAATGATGACCTGGATAAAATGGTGATCTATATGCGAAGTCTGGCAGTTCCTGCTCGCAGAAATCATGACCAGCAAGACGTATTGGAAGGTAAAGCCATTTTTAGCCAAATTGGCTGTAACAAGTGCCATATCCCTAAAATCACCACCGGGCAACATCCCGAAATGGACGAATTTTCCAACAAAACCATTCGCCCCTATACCGATTTACTCCTGCACGATATGGGCACCGAATTAGCCGATAACATGGGCGATTATGAAGCAACCGGCACCGAATGGCGCACTCCTCCCTTATGGGGAATTGGTTTATTTGATGTAGTAAATAATCACACCCGATATTTGCACGATGGCAGAGCCGAAAACCTGATGGAAGCGGTGCTTTGGCATGGTGGAGAAGCTCAGGCTGCTAAAGAGGCTGTAGAAAACCTATCGGCTGCTAAACGTGATAAACTGATTAAATTTCTGGAATCCTTATGATACGCCCCACGTACTTTTCTCTTCTACTTTTAATTATAGGAATGGCATCCTGCAAAGAAGATGAAAAGAACAATTCTCCTCAAGACAACTTCAACCGAAAAGCCCTTTTTACCAATATTGGAGAAAACATTGTACTCCCCACTTTTCTTCATTTCGTGGATGTGGCAGATAGTCTTCAACAGGCTTCCTCCAAATTTCAGGCTACACGCGATGCAGCTTCATTGCAAACATTACAAACTGCCTGGCTCAACGCCAAAAAGGCTTCTAAGCAAATTGAGCTTTTAAAGTTTGGCCCGCTCAACGATACTAAAATGTATAGCTTGATTGACAAGTGGGCCTCCAACACCGGTTTTATCGAAGACTTTATTTCCGGCACCGACCCTATTACTGAAAGCTTTATCAATGGAAAAGGAGCCACCTCCAAGGGCTTGCCCGCCATTGAATATCTTCTTTTTGAGGAAAATATCAACTCTACTGTAACAACTCTTTCAAATGACAGCCGGAGAATGGATTACCTAATGGCCTGCTGTAAAAACCTATATCAGGAATCCCTTGAAATTGCCAGTCTTTGGTCTCCATTAGGCGATAACTATGTAGCTCAATATGCCGAAAAAACTCAAAGTGGTTTAGATGGATCATTAAGCCAAACGGTAAACCAAATGAGTAGTCATTTGGAGTTTATGATGGTTACCAAAATCGGAAAACCATTGGGCAAAGATTTGACCAGCGGCCCCAATAAAATATATTTGGAAGCCTATCGCAGCCAAACATCAAAAGAACTTTTGATTGAAAATCTATCTATTTTTAAAACACTTTTTACGGGTGGTGGTGAGCAGGGATTTGATGACTACCTCAACCATCTTAATGCAAAGAGCAATGGCCAACTTCTTTCAAAAGCCATTTTAGATCAAACAGCTAAAGTAGAAACGCAGTTAAATACCATGAATGGCAGCCTGGCGGAAGCTCTAACCTCTTCTCCTGAAAAGGTGGAAGAACTATATGATGGACTAAAGAAACTCTTGGTATTGGTAAAAGTGGATATGACCTCTGCTCTATCGGTAACGCTTACCTTTAGTGATAATGATGGAGATTGACCCTTCGATACAATTCTGCTTGCTTCGCAGCCGAATTACTCGGGGTGACAGGCAAAGTAAGGAAAATTGAAAAATCCAACTGGAGTTTAAGTAGGGTGATATTAACTGAGCACTCCCCTCCCCACACTTCTTAGATCTAATAAAATGGTTTATAGTTGAAAAAAAACAAGGCAAATAATCACTCTGGACAATTATCGACTCCCAACTCCCGACTACAAACCTCCCTCGCTCCGCTCGCTGTTTTCCGTATTATTTTCGGGTTGTTGATGTTGTTTGCCACTACCCGCTTTTGGGTCAAGGGCTGGATTTACGACCTCTATATAGCACCTCCTTTCCACTTTAAGTATTATGGTTTTGAGTGGGTTCAGGCGTTGCCCGGAGATTGGATGTATGCCGTATTTGCCCTGATGGCTCTTTCGGCAATTGGTATTGCGCTTGGTTTGTTTTACCGCCTTTCGGCTGTTTTGTTTTTTCTCACTTTCACTTACGTGGAATTGCTGGATGTAGCCAACTACCTCAACCATTACTACTTTGTTAGCCTGGTGGCCTTTCTGCTGATTTTCCTTCCTGCCCATCGCTTAAGTTCACTAGACGTACGTTTGGGGAGGGTGTCATCCCGCGAAAGCGGAAACCATTGGTATGTAAATATTATAAGGCTGCAGCTGGCCTTTGTGTATTTCTATGCCGGGCTAGCCAAGCTCAATCCCGATTGGTTACTGGAAGCATTACCCCTAAAAATGTGGCTTCCCGCCAAGGCAGATATGCCACTTATCGGCTTTATGCTGGATTATGAATGGGTGGCTTATGCTTTCAGTTGGTGTGGTGCGCTGTATGACCTTACCGTCCCATTTTTTCTTTATAACAAAAAAACAAGGCCGTATGCCTTTGCTGCGGTTGTAGTCTTTCATATTCTCACCTGGCTACTCTTCCCTATTGGCGTATTTCCATGGGTAATGATTTTTAGTACCTTGATCTTTTTTTCAGATGATTTTCACCAGACGGTGCTGAGTTTTTTGAAGCCAATATTTGGAGGCTACCTCACCCCCAACCTCTCTCTTAAAGGAGAAGGGAGACGAGATGATGAAAATGTCACAGAAAATCCCAATCCTCCCACATCACCCCGTAATCAAGAAAATATCTTTACGTCCAAAGTCTACACCACGTCACCCCTCTCCCGTGGGAGAGGGGCCAGGGGTGAGGTGAAACGACCCCATATTCTGCTCCCAAAAGCCGGACTTATCTCCATACTCATTTTTGTACTATGGCAAGTCATTTGGCCATTCCGCTATTTGGCGTACAGCGGCAATGTTTTTTGGCACGAACAAGGCTACCGTTTGGGCTGGCGTGTAATGCTAATGGAAAAGGCAGGATATATCACGTATAAAATTACCGATCCCGAAACGGGCAATACCGGGGACATTCAAACTGCAGATTACTTAACAGATAATCAGCAAAAGCAGTTGGCCACCCAACCGGATCTTATTGTTCAGTTTGCCCACTTCCTGGAAAAGGAATATCAGAAAAAAGGAATCGCCAACCCTATAATTACCGCGGAGGCCTATGTTACCCTAAATGGCAGCGGAAGTCGACTTTTTATTGATCCCAGTACCGATCTCACAAAAGTGAACGATAGCTTTGCACCCAAAATTTGGATACTACCGTATGAGGATTAACCTCCTGGCTATAATACTATTTCTCACCCTCCCGCTGTTTGGCCAAAAGGCCGCGGTTAGTGGTGTGATTTCCTCCTCAAATGGTGAGGCTGCACCTTTCGCCAATATCTATTTTCCTGAATTAAACATTGGCACTTCCTCTGCCATTGATGGTAGCTACGAGATTAATAACATTCCTTTTGGGAGCCACAGGCTTACCATTTCCTTTGTTGGCCACAAGCCCATCGATACTATTGTAAACATTCAAAAAGACAAATTATACCTGAACTTTAGTCTTAAAGAAACTACCACAGAAATGGATGTGGTGGAAGTAACTGGCGACAGCAAACAAACTACCGTTTATAATCGCCTTAAAAGCATTGAAGGTGTGGCCATTTATGCCGCCAAAAAAAATGAGGTGATTGAAATGAAGAACATCACCGCCAATACGAGCGGCAATAATGCCCGCCAGATATTTTCACGTGTACCGGGCGTAAATGTATGGGAGAGCGATGCGGCCGGGCTACAGCTGGGAGTGGGTGCCCGTGGTCTAAGTCCTGATAGAACCGCAAACTTTAACACTCGCCAAAATGGCTATGACATGGCCGCGGATGCCTTGGGTTATCCAGAGAGTTACTATGCCCCACCTATGCAGGCGATAGATCGGATTGAAATTGTACGGGGTGCCGCTTCCCTGCAATATGGAACCCAGTTTGGCGGAATGATAAACCTCAAGCTGAAAGAGGGGAATCGTGATAAACGACTAAGTGCCAAAACGGTGAATACCTACAACTCTGTAGGCTACTTCAATACATTCAATGAAATTGGCGGACAAACCGGCAAACTGAATTACTACAGCTTTTACAATTACAGAACAGGTAGCGGCTATAGGCCAAATACCAATTTTGATGCAGGAACCGGATTTGTAAGATTGCAATATGATTTCTCCAAAAAATTTAAACTGAGTGCAGAATACACCAACATGGGTTATGAGGCCCAACAGGCCGGAGGACTTACCGATGTGCAATTTGCGCAGGATCCTTATCAATCCTTACGAGAGCGTAATTGGTTTAGGGTAAACTGGAACTTGTTTGCGGTAAATCTGGACTATAAACTTTCCACCAAAACGGTTTTAAACTCCCGCTTTTTTGGAATCGCCAGTACCCGGCAGGCATTGGGTTACTTAAGGCCGCCCAACCGCCAGGATGGACTTACCGATCCATCCGACCCCGGCAGCTTTGAAAACCGTGATTTGATTGTGGACTATTACCGGAACATCGGAAATGAAACCCGCCTTCTGCACAAATATCAAATTCGTGATTTGCCCACCGCTTTCCTTATTGGAGTAAGAGCCTACAAGGGGTTTACCACCAAAAAACAAGGTTATGGCAGCAAAGGCACTGGTCCCGATTTTTCCTTTACAGATGAACTTAAAAGTAAATCCGATTACGATTTTCCCAGTACCAATTTGGCCGCTTTTACGGAAAACATCTTTAATATAAATGACCGACTGAGCATTACGCCTGGCTTACGTTACGAATACATCCGCACCACAGCCGATGGTTTTTATGATAGCTCCGTTCGCCTTCCCCTTACGGGAGAAATCATTATTGATAGCTCCACCTACGAACTACGCGAAAGCAACCGATCTATACTCCTGGCAGGTATTGGAGCTGCCTACCGCCTAAGTGAGTTGCTGGAGCTTTACTCCAATTTTTCACAAAATTACCGCGCCATAACATTCACAGATATACGCGTAGTAAACCCCAGTGCAGCTGTTGATCCTAATCTTAAAGATGAAAAAGGTTTTAATCTGGATTTGGGAATCAGAGGAAACATAAACTCCATTTTCACCATTGATGCCGGTGTTTATTGGTTGAGTTATACCGATAAGATTGGAAGCGTACAAACCACCTATATCGACAACTTTTTTGGAGAACGAATTGTACGCCTGACCACCAATGTAGCCGATGCCGAAATTTTGGGTGTAGAAACCTACCTGGAAACGGACATCATGAAGTTGGCCAAGTCAAAATCCAAAAACCTTGGGTTGAGCCACTTCCTGAATTTTGCGTACACCCATGCCTATTATCACAATAGTAAGGAAACAGCCGTGGAGGGAAATCGTGTAGAGTCGGTGCCTGCTCTTAACTTAAAAACCGGCTTACAGGCCAATTACAAAAAACTTAAGGGCTCGCTACAATTTACCTACCTCAGTGAGCAGTTTTCGGAAGCCACTAATGCCGAAAGCTCCTCCACCGGTATTTACGGCATCATCCCCTCCTATTGGGTGTTGGATTTATCACTGGCCTACGAATACCGCATATTTTCCTTTGAAGGTGGTGTAAACAACCTCACCAACAACGCCTACTTTACCCGCAGGGCAGTTGGGTACCCGGGCCCGGGTATTATTCCGGCCACGCCTGTTAATTTCTATTTGGGGGTTGGGGTTGGGTTTTGATTACACTGTTATTTAATCTCAATTACCATTTGGTTCTTTTTGACCAGCAATTGAACTAGGCGAATGACTCTTTCATAAATATCCCTAAGCTCTCTTATTCCAAATTGTCCGATTTTCTCTTTTAACAATTCTTCATAGGTGAGATTCATCGAATAGGACTCTTCAAACTTTCTGATTTCAAAACAAATGCCTGTAATTTGATTACTGATTTGATTTTCAATATGAAGTGAATGAATCCCGTTCAATTTCTCGATTCTTATTCTCAGAGTTTTAAGCCTTTCAAGCTCCGCTGTCACTATCTTAAATTGCTCAGTTGCTTCAATTTCTGATAATTGAAGTGTCCTTTTCGAAAATTCAAGTCTGGTAAGCTCATTAAAAAAATTCTCTCGTAAAATGGCTACAAATTTTTCTTTTCCTTTCTGAAAAATAGCGACTGTATTATCTCCACCTCTAATTTCACCAGGCATTCGATTTAAAAAACCACATAACTCTAAAAGAACAAAAGAAACCTTCTCATGGATAAAACTCTTGTTCTTCCCTTCAAGTCTTCGAGCCGTATAATAGGGAATCGCCCAAATGCTAAAAATTAGTCCAGTAACAAAATATGGTATACCATAAACCTGTGTTTCTAAAAAATTTGTCCAATTCATAATTTCAAGCTTCTTGTTTTATCCATCAATGATAGTTCATTTAAGCAATGTAGGTGATCGTTCTTAACCCACCCTTATCAAAGCCTTAACGCCTGCTTTACTTCATAAGGAGCCGTATAGCTAAGCTTTGCCGACCAAATAAACCCTTATAAAATGAGAAAAATTACTATGCTTTTTGTGGCTTTAGTTGCAACCCAGTTTGCCTTTGCCCAAAACTTGTTAGACCTTAATGTAATCGGCACGTATGAGTCTGGTGTATTTGATGACGGTGCCATGGAAATAGTAACCTACAATGCCGCTGATCAAAAATTATATGCGGTAAATGCCAGCGACAAAACCATCGATGTATTTGACATTTCAAACCCAGCTAGCATTGTAAAAATTGATTCTATAGATGTTTCTACTTATGGTGATCATGCCAATTCTGTTGATTTTCACAATGGCGTTTTGGTAGCCGCTGTTGAAAATGATGATTTTGACAAAAAGGGTAAGGCTGTATTTTTTGATGCCAGCGGAAGCTTTTTAGCTGCTGTAGAAGTGGGTGTGTTACCCGACATGATTATCTTTTCGCCTGATGGCAACAAAGTGCTTACTGCCAATGAAGGTGAGCCTGATGATGACTATACCGCAGACCCAATGGGAACGGTTTCCATCATTGATATTTCCGGAGGGGTGAATAACCTCAGCCAGGCCAATGTTACTACACTTGATTTTACTTCATTCAACAACAACTACGATCCAAACATCAGAAACTTTGGACCGGTTGTAAAATATCTTGAAGATTTTGAGAATACCAATGACAGCCTGGACAATGTGATTATAGCCAAAGTTTCCGGCTCTATATCATGGTATTACAATGATTACAGCGGAGATCATTTTGCGCAAGCCAATGCCTTTGCTTCTGATGGCCCAACTGTAGGTTGGATGATCACCCCAGCTGTAAACCTTAGCGGATTGGATTCTGCTTACTTCTCTTTTGATAACGCCAAAAATTTTAGTGGTGGAACTTTTGAAGTTTTGGTTTCTACCGATTATGATGAAGCGGTAAACGCTGACCCTTCAACCGCCAATTGGGATACTATCACTTCTTCCCTTACGCTTTCCAGCGGAAGTTATGCAGATGTTAATTCCGGCAAGTTTAGCTTGCACCAATACCTTACCTATAATGTATCTGTAGGTATTGTGTATGCTGGTGCCCCAGGATCCGGAAATTCTACCACATGGCAAATTGACAACCTTAAAATTGAAGGTACGCGCCCCGAGCTTGCCCGCAATCTTGAGCCCGAGTATATCGCCATTTCGGCAAACTCTGCTACAGCCTACGTGGTATGTCAGGAGAACAACGCCATTACCACTATAGACCTTGCCACCAAAACCATCACTAGTCTTAAAGCTCTTGGTTTTAAGGATTGGTCTACCGGAAATAATAAAATGGATGCCAGCAACAAAAGTGCCTCGGTAAACATCCGTAACTGGCCGGTAAAAGGCATGTATCAGCCAGATGCCATGGTGGCTTTTGAAGACAATGGACAACTATATCTTGCCACTGCAAACGAGGGTGACTCTCGCGACTATAGTGAATATTCTGAAGAGGAACGCGTGAAAGATATCACTCTTGATCCAACCGCATTTCCTAATGCTGCCAACCTACAAATGCAAGATTCATTGGGTCGTTTATTAATCACCACCTCCTTAGGTGATACTGACGGAGATGGAGACTTTGATGAGCTTTACTCTTACGGAGCACGCTCCTTTTCCATTTGGGATAACCAGATAAACTTGGTATACGATAGTGAAGATGAGTTTGCCCAAACCCTTTTGCAAGAGTATCCAAATGAGTTCAACTCCAATAATGATGACAACAACTCACAAAAGAGCCGCTCAGATGACAAAGGCTCAGAGCCGGAAGCTATTGCTGTTGCTGAAATCAACGGAACCCGCTTTGCTTTCATCGGTCTTGAAAGAATGGGCGGTGTAATGGTTTATGATATTACCACTCCTGCCAACCCATCTTTTGTAAGCTACTATCTAAATCGCAATTTCAGCATTGATGCTGATAAGCCCGGTGCTGGTGACCTTGCTCCTGAATGTATTAAGTTCATTTCTGCAGCTCAAAGCCCCAATGGAAAAAACCTATTGGTAACTTCCAACGAAGTATCCGGTACACTTTCTATTTATGAAATCAGCGGAACTATTGGTTTAGAAGAAAAGGATCTCACCAATCTTCTACAGGTTTATCCAAACCCAACTAACGGTTCGGTTAAGTTTACCCGTGAGGTAAAAAATGGTATGCTTTACGATCTTACAGGCCGACAAATAATGACAGTAGAAGGAAGCGAGCTAAACATGAGCAATCTCCCTTCTGGCATTTACACTGTAGTGGAAGGTGATATCAGCCTTCAGATTATGAAAAAATAGGAATAGGGAAATAGGACAAGCCCGCTTTGGTTGTAATAATCAGAGCGGGTTTACCTTTTTCGCCAAGGTATTTACTATTACCAACACTCTTTAAATCTTCTTAGCTCCATGAAAAGACTTCTTACCCTTATTATCTTTTTTCTCTCTATTCTATTTACAGGTTATCATAAGCCTGGAATTATTCACAACGCATCTGCCAACTTTTCAATTGCGGGATTGAGTTAAGTTAAATGCTTTAAACCTAAAACCGCTGTAATTCATGTTGTTAATAATACTTATTGATTTTGCAATTGAATATTCTTCCACTTAACAAACTTTCTGTCGGCATAAATAAACACATCACATTCGTAGACCTCACCCTTCGGTACATTTAACTCATTCTCAATTTCGTTGATGTCAATCTTTCTAAAATGACCGACATCCACTCTTAAATCTTTTGAGTTTGATTTATATCTAAATGTACATTCCAAAAACAGATCCACTCTCGTATTACTGTTTTTAAATCTCGGAATAAAATCTATCCATAAAAACTGATCATTAGTTAACAATTGACCATTATATTCAATGGAATCCGTTACGAGAGATACATCCCATATTTCGGCTTCGGATTGTTCAGGAACCTGATCTATAAACTTTCCATTTTCCCAAAATTCAGAATAAAGTGTGTCCCCCTTTTCGTCCATAAATATCCATCGCCCTTCATAAACAAAACAAAATCCGCGATCAAAAATATCATTCCAACTACCGGTTGTATTTTCTTTGAAATAGCCAATCCTTTTAATATTTCCATTTGGGTAGTATTCTATCCTCTTACCCACAGCACAATCTGTGTATTGAACTCCCTCTCGAATGACTTTATCATTAGCGCCCAATACAATTAAATAACATGGTTTACATTTCCTGAAAGAATCGCTAAACCTGGAGTATTTTCTAAATTCCTGTAAGGATATTTTATTTCCATCGGCACTGCAATAAACCGTGTCTCCGTTATTTACAGTGTGCCCCAAATTAAAGTCGTACTTATAAATGGTATCCAAGTTCATATAAGTCGATTGAGCGCTTAGTTTTCCGATAAAAAAGAGGAATGTCAATATAAAGGTTGGTCTCAATGCCTTGGTTCTTTTGTGATCAATTAATCAATATTTTCAAACGTTCTCAAAAATACAATTTACCTCTTTCGAATTCTACTTCTGTAACTTTGTACCAACTGCTACCATAATTGATACCCTCCGAATACATCCGCAAAATTATCCATGTAGATATGGACGCCTTCTACGCCTCTGTAGAGCAGCGCGACAACCCTGATTTGCGTGGCAAGCCTGTGGCAGTTGGCGGATCAAAGGAACGGGGGGTTGTGGCAGCCGCCAGCTATGAGGCACGGAAATTTGGTGTACGTTCGGCCATGGCTTCTTCCATTGCTTATCGCAAATGCCCAGACCTCATTTTTGTAAAGCCCCACTTTGATAAATACAAGGAAGTATCACGGCAAATCCGCGAAATCTTTTTTGAATACACCGATTTAGTGGAGCCCCTTTCGCTGGATGAAGCCTACCTTGATGTAACCGAAAACAAAAAGGGCATTGAAACAGCTACACGAATCGCCAAAGAAATCCGGCAACGGATTTATGAAGAAACCCAACTTCGCGCTTCGGCTGGTATTTCCATTAATAAGTTTTTGGCTAAGGTGGCCAGCGACATCAACAAACCCAATGGGCAAAAAACCATAATGCCCGATGAAGTCATTCCTTTTCTCGAATCTCTGCCACTCCGTAAGTTTTACGGCATTGGTGAAAAAACAGCCGAGAAAATGAAAAACCTGGGCCTCCACCATGGCAGAGATATTAAGAGCTGGGATCAAACTTTATTGGTACGTGAGTTTGGGAAAAGTGGTATTCATTACTATAACATTGTGCGTGGGCTACAAAAAAGTCGCGTAAAGCCTGATCGTATTCGCAAATCAATTGGAGCCGAGCGCACTTTTTCTACCGATCTTAAATCAAGAGAAGAAATGGAAGAGGTACTGGAGAAAATTATGGCCACGGTGCATGAACGCATTGAAGCCTCCAGTGCGCGTGGTAAAACGGTTACCCTTAAAATCAAGGATTTTGATTTTGAGCAGCACACTCGCAGCTTCAGCTTTCAACACTATACCCATAACCACGATGAGCTCTTTTCTAAAGTAATTGAACTGTTGCACCAACCCTTTCCGCAAAAGCCTGTACGGCTTTTAGGAATTACCTTATCTAATCTTGAAACTGAAGAGAAGGAGAGTTACGTGCAGTTGACGTTGGATTTTTAACGCCAAAATTCTAATTCTCAACCATCAGTTTGTATCTACCAATATGTACACCCTGATTGCTTATTTCTACAAAGTACAGTCCATTTGGTAGAGTTATTTCTCCCTTAAACTCCCCTCCTTTTTCATGAGTAAAAGTTTTCACACTTCTTCCACTGGCATCCTTAATTAAAATGGATAGTTGAGTAGAAGCAACCTCATAAGGAAAAGAAATGCCCAGATAGTTTTGAGCAGGGTTTGGATACAGCTTGATTTCATCTTGTAGATGGGCTTCATCCAAGCCAACATAATCTACAGTTACAAATACGTAATCACCCCCTTTTACAGTGCAGCCTGCCAAATCAGTAACCACCACATGATAAACCATGCTTTTTGTTGGAGCAAGTGTGGGATTAAGACTGGTGGAATCAATCATACCGTGATTAGGCCGCCACAAATAATCTTGGATGGGTAAATTGCTGGAAATATTAGACCCAAATAAAAAAGTAATAGTATCCCCTGCATCCACATTCATCCCATACTGACCTAAGTGAGAAGTAAAAATAGATTGTGAAATAGATACCGTGTCATAGCAGGTTAAGGAATTGATGTCCGACACTTCTAAAACAAAAGTCAGGGTATCTTCTGCTCCAGGATCGCTGTAAAATTCGGGGTTGGCTAGAGTGGTATCGTTCAACAGATATGAGGCTTTTAACTTGAATACAGAGCTCTGCTTATTCAGATAGCTCCACTTGTATATATAGGGTGCAGTTCCGCCAGAAGCAGTGGGTAGTCCTCCTAATTTAATAGTATCCGCTTTTTGAAAATTAGTGCATGCATGCTGGTCTGGCCCTGCATTTGCAATACATTGGGAAAAAAGAAATGTTGGAAAAAGAACAGTGGCCATTATGGAATAGAAATACTTCATGTATGATAATTTTAGTTGAACTTTGTTTTCTTTTCAAAATTTCAGCCCCTTAACCCTAAATAGCTAACGTAAAAAATAAATGTAAGGTTGGCACAGTTCTTATATAAATTCAATCCTAAATCAACATAATGAAAAAACTACTTCTACCATTTAGCCTTTTAGCCATTTTCGCTTTATCCTCCTGCGATGATGTTTCTGTTGAAGACATTTTGGGCTCCACAAACCTTACGGACGAAGAGATTGTAGAAGGCCTTAAGTCTGCATTAAAAGTGGGTACCGATACCTCAACTTCCACTCTAAGTAAGGAGGATGGCTATTATGAGGATTTGGCAGTTCGCATACTTCTTCCAACAGAAGTGCAAACTAGCATTGCTGGTTTTAAGGTAAAGTCCATAACTTATTTAGGCGTAACCTTTACAGGTGAGCAGCTCTTTAATGGCTATTCTAACTCCTTATTGGGATTAAATATCCCAGGACTAAAAACCAAAGAAGATGAATTGATAAAAGGCATTAATCGCGCGGCAGAAGATGCGGCTAAAACCGCAGGGCCCATTTTTGTGGAAGCCATTACTGACATTACTATTGAAGATGGCTTTAATATTTTATTTGGAGGCGACAGTACGGCTGCTACTTCTTACCTCAAAACTCGCACACAGGCCACACTTTTTACTAAGTATGAGCCTAAAATTGATGCTAGTCTTAAAGCTGTAAAAATCGGGAACACCAGTGTTGTTGATGAGTACGAGGCTTTTGTACAGTCTTATAATGACATTTTAAATACAAGCCTGGGGCTTACTACTATTGGCCAACTGGCAGGTGTAAATACCATTGCCGCTGCCGACCTTTCGGTTTATAGTACCGAGCGTGGATTAGATGGTTTATTCCTAAAAGTATCTGAAGAGGAAGCCGACATTCGCTCCAATCCATTAGCCAGGATAAATGCCATACTGCAAAAGGTATTTGGCCAGTTGGATAGTAAATAAGACACCTTTACAATGTGATATAAGAGCACCTCGTTTAGGGGTGCTTTTTTTGTTTGTACTAATGGCCTTAGCTCGTTTATCGTGTGCTTTAAAAATTAACTTTGCCTTCGATTTTTTCAAAACGTTATGAAACACAATGTAGCCGTGGTTATGGGCGGGTTCTCGTCTGAATATGAGGTATCAATAGCATCAGGTACTGTAGTTTACGATAATCTCAGCAAAATCAAGTTCAACCCCTATAAGGTTGTGATCACCCGCGAAAAGTGGGTGGTACAGGATCACCAGGGACAAGAACACCCCATTGATCTCAATGATTTTTCAACCACCATAAATGGCGAAAAGGTGGCTTTTGACGTAGTTTTTAATGTTATTCACGGTGCCCCGGGAGAAGATGGCCCCCTTGCCGGATACTTCGATCTTATTAATATGCCGCAAACCTCATCAGGGCAGTTTGAAAGTGCCCTTACCTTTAATAAGGCAGAGTGCAGTATGTTGCTAAAAGGACTGGGGGTAAACATAGCCGAAGCCTATTATCTGGCTAAGCACGAAACCTATAACCCTGAGGAAATAGTGGCCCGTGTTGGCTTGCCTTGCTTTGTAAAGCCAAACCGCAGTGGATCCAGCATTGGTATTACCAAAGTAAGCCGTTACAGCGAAATGCAAGCCGCCATTGATAAAGCCTTTGCTGTAGACAGTCAGATTATTATTGAAGCAATGGTAAAAGGTACCGAGGTGGGTTGCGGTGTAACAAACCATCGCGGTTATGTAAAAGCCCTGGCTGCCACCGATATCGTCCCTAAAAATGACTTTTTTGATTATGAATCTAAATACAGTGGACTTTCTGAAGAGGTAACTCCTGCAAGAATTAGCGATGAAACCTATGCGCAAATTATGGAGGAAAGCGAATTTATCTACGAAAGCTTAAACCTGAATGGCCTGGCTCGCGTAGATTATATTGTTACAGAAAATGGTGTGCCTTTTTTTATTGAAGTAAATACCATCCCCGGGCTTAGTAAAGAGAGCATTCTACCCAAGCAGGCCGAATATGTCGGCATTCCTCTTGGTGATTTATTTGACCAATGTGTGGAAAACACCTTGCAAAATGCCAGAAAGTAGGCTGTTTTTCTTTTTGACATAATACTTCAAAAGCCTCCTATGGGGCTTTTTCTTATTTCCCCAGGGCAAACTTTCCTGAAAACATTATTGGGCAAAAGCTAAGACTGTAAAAAGGAAACATCTCCCGGAGACACTTCCCTTGGCTCTTTGCCCTTTTCAAATAAACGGGCTTTTAATTTCCCTTTAAGTTCAATCTTGTTGTTTTCCACCTTTAGCCAGCTACCTTCCCTAAGGCCAATAACGGCCTGGCTGTTTTGAAAATGGAATTCATTAATTCGCATTTCACGTGTTTCCCCCTGATGCTTAGAGTTTGGATCAGGATCCTGATAATGTGGATTGATGTTAAATGGAACCAGCCGCAAGGCATCAAAACTTGGAGGATATACTATCGGCATATCGTTACTTGTACCTATCGTTAGACCGGTAATATTACTACCCGCACTACTTCCCATATAGGGAGTTCCGCTTTTTACCGCTTCTCGCAAAGGTTCTATCAAACCTTTTTCATAAAGGGTTTTAAGCAGTAAAAAGGTATTGCCACCTCCTGTAAAAATTCCTTTCGCTTCCTTAATTGCTTTCGCAGGATCATCAAATTCGTGAATACCACGCACTTTTAATCCAATTGGTGCAAAAGCCTTTCGTGGTGCTTCGGTATAATCCTCAAAACTTATCCCGCCTGGCCTGGCATAGGGGATAAAAAGAATTTCATCAGCACCAGCAAAAAAGTCTTTCACCTCCTCTGTGAGGTAAGACATGTATTCTGAGCCGTGTAATTTACTTGTGGAAACTATCAGGAGTCGGGATTCGGGAGTTGGGAGTTGGGAATTCATTCAGTTTTTAATTTGTTGTTTGGCAAAGCAAACAAAGTTTTACTAATTGATAGTGCGAATTATGAGGTTCACAATCCAAAGAATCCATGTTATTCATGAAATCTGTATACTAATCCTTAGGGTCAATCAACGCTGTCCAAATACTCATTCCCCCATCCTTCTCCATCCTGGTCCATATTGGGCGAACCATTCCGTCAAAGGCGTCAATATGATTATAGTCTCCAAAAAAGACTCTATCATTGGGCGTAAAGGGCTTTTCGCTGATTTTTTCGTTTTTCCAGGTTTTGCCGCCATCCACACTATTGGCCATATACACTTCCGTTTCATTACCCTTGGTATTTCTGCGATCATAAAAAACAGTGTACAGATACCCGGAAACGGGATCACAGGCAATCCAGCTAAAAAACTGGTCGCGTTTTGATGTATCATCATTGATCCGCTGCGGTTTACTCCATGTCTTTCCCTTGTCAGTACTCTTACTAAACCACACATCAAAATTGCCATTGCGATCATCCACCCAGTTCACGTAAATGGTCCCTCGGTTTGGGCCGTCACTCACATCACATACAGTAACAGGCATTCCATTGGCACGCTGCAATCCGGGTACATCAATATCCCAACCGCCAGGCTGCTCAGCTATCTCAACATTAGTGTTGCTCCAGGTTTTGCCGCCATCCAAAGATGAATTGAAATATATTTTCTCATTGAAACCCCAGGCCACATAAACTTCTCCATCAGGACCAACTGCCGGCACTGCTCCTTCGGTAGTACTATCACCGTCCAGACAGTTTCCACTAAGTTCATTTATTTGAACAGCCTCACTCCAACTTTCTCCCCGGTCGATAGACATAGAGAATAAAATATTGGTTTTATCAGCAAAGTTCTTACTACCATATTTATCAAACTGTGTCCATGTGGCATAAAGGTTATTGTTATTGGGATCTACCGCCACCCATTGCTTATCCTGATCTTTGGGATGTGCCAATCCCATATAAGAGCCATTGTTCCAGGTTTTGCCACCATCCGTACTTTTTTGGCAAACTATTCTATCCAGTATTTCTTCGCTCTTCCAATTCTTTCCGGTAGGATCCGAAAGGTGAAAAAAGTACTGATTGCCTTCATAGTCAGAAATCAAAACCGGATCTCCCCAAACACCATAAGTGGATTTCAGGGTATCGGCTGTCCAGGTTTTCCCGCTGTCATTAGAGTAAAAAACCCTGTCCAAAATGGCTCCGGCCGTTACGTTGGCCGGATTTGCCTTATTAATGGAAACAGAAGGTTCACAAATACCTCTCCTCATAGGTGATGATTTGGATATCATCACATTTTCATAATTCTGTGAAAACAAGGCTACAGGTGCCAGCAAGGCTAAAACAAGCTTCTTCATTTAACAAAAGTTTACAGCAAATATAACTGAGTGAAAATTACACCCGCGATAATGATTGGGTTGCCTTAAGTACATTTGCCTGAAAATACAACAGCTTGAATTTTCTACTAACTCTTATCCTTTGTTTGAGCGCATCAACAGGCGCGCACAACTTTCACGTTTCCATTAGCAATGGTGAGGTTAACCCTAAAACGGAAAGCTTACAACTATACATGAAAATATTTATGGATGACCTGGAGGACGGAATACTGGCCTCCACCAATAAGGCTCTTAATTTGGGCAAAGCAGACGTCCATCCCAAGGCCGATACTCTGATCTCATCCTACATTTTAAGTCACTTTTCCATCAAAAGCAACGATCAAAAATTAAATTTCCGATACATCGGGAAGGAAATAGAACAGGATATTGTATTCGTTTATCTGGAAGTACCTGTAAATGTTAATGTAAAAGTGCTAACCATTACCAACACCCTTTTTTTTGATAGGTTTGATGACCAATCAAACATTGTAAATATTGAAGTTCGTGGAAAGGTGGAATCTGCCTTTTTGGAGAAGAGTAAGCCTACACGCACATTACATTTCGATTGATTGTAACTAATAATTAGTCATGAGCGCATTCAACACATATCTAAGGTTAGGTTACGAGCACATCGTGAATCCCGCGGCATTGGACCACATCGTCTTTATAGTAGCCCTTACAGCAGTATATCAACCCAAAAACTGGCTTAAAATCATTCTGGCTGTAACCTTTTTTACCATAGGCCATTCACTTACACTTACACTCTCCGCTTTTGATTTGGTGAAGTTTGATAAAAAGCTAATTGAATTCCTTATTCCGGTAACTATTGGCATTACGGCCCTGTTTAACCTCACTAAGGCCGGGCAGGATCAAAAATCTAAAAGCAAATTTTGGATTGCAGGCATTTTTGGGCTCATTCATGGGCTCGGCTTTGCCAATTATTATGGTATGCTTACCCTGGGAGAAACCAGGTACTGGAGTGCCCTGCTTCCTTTTAATCTTGGAGTAGAGCTTGGCCAACTACTTATTGTAGCTATCATATTGCTATTAATGGTTATTTTTCAGATGATGCTAAATGCCAAAAATCAATCCTGGAATCTTTTCTTTTCGGGTACTGCCTTTGGTTTGGCCGTTTTGTTCTGTTATCAGAGCTGGCCGTTTTAAACTATCACAACCCCAAAGTCGCTAATAGCTATTGTCTAAAAGCTAAAAGTGCTAAAATCTTATATTCGCCATCCCACAAAATTTACCGATTATTTTTATGAAGAATTGGATATCGGCCCTTCTGGCCATTTGCATTGCCACCACAGGATTTTCTCAATACACCAACGAAAGTAAATTCAAACAACTTTACGAGGAACTGCCTACCCCAAACGTTTTCAGAACGGGAAGTGGAGCCCCTGGCCCGTGGTACTATCAGCAGCAGGCCGACTATACCATGAACATAACTTTGGACGATGAAAACCAACGTATTTATGGTGATGAAACCGTGGTTTACACCAATAACTCTCCGGATCCGCTTGAGTACATCTGGCTACAGCTAGACCAGAATATGCGTGCTCAAAACAGCATGACCCAGCAATCCCGTAAGGGCTCCATCAGGAATAAGATGACAGCAAAGGATTTAAAGTATCTGTTTTATGATTTTGACGGAGGGTTTAAAATTGAGTATGTAAAAGATGAGGCTGGTGAAAAGCTTCCATTTTACATCAACAATACCATGATGCGGATAAACCTTGAAAAGCCTCTTCTAAAAGGCGAGTCTTTCACTTTCTCCATAAAATGGTGGTACAATATTCAGGAACGCGCAAAGTATGGCGGACGTAGTGGATTGGAGTACTTTCCTGAAGAAGATAATTATCTCTATACCATTGCTCAGTTTTTCCCACGCATGGCCGTTTACAATGATGTGGAAGGCTGGCAAAACAAGCAGTTTTTGGGCCGTGGGGAGTTTGCCCTGGTTTTTGGAAACTATGATGTAAAAATCACCACTCCTGCAGACCACATGTTGGGCGCTACCGGTGAACTTCAAAATGCATCTGAAGTATTAAGCAAAGAGCAACAGGACAGACTGGAGAAAGCCCGCACAAGCTTTGATGATCCCGTTTTTATCATCACCGAAAGTGAAGCTAAGAAAGCTGAAAAGAAAAAAGTAAAGGAAACCAAGACCTGGCATTTTAAAGCAGAAAACGTACGTGATTTTGCCTTTGCCTCTTCACGTAAGTTTATTTGGGATGCCATGGCCGTAAAGTTTGGCGAACGCACCGTGATGGCCATGAGCTACTACCCAAAAGAGGGAAATCCGCTTTGGGAGCGCTATTCCACCCGAGTTGTCGCGCACACACTAAAGGTTTACAGTAAATACACTTTTGACTATCCCTACCCTGTGGCCATTTCAGTACATACTGATAGAATTGGTATGGAATACCCCATGATTTGCTTTAATGGTGGCCGCCCGGAGGCAGATGGCACTTATTCTAAAAACACAAAATATGGCATGATTGGCGTAATCATACACGAAGTGGGCCACAACTTCTTCCCTATGATTGTAAACTCTGATGAGCGCCAGTGGACATGGATGGATGAAGGACTTAATACCTTCTGTCAATACTTAACAGAAGTGGAATGGGACAAGGACTATCCTTCACGTAGAGGACCAGCTCATAAAATTGTGGATTACATGAAATCTCAACCGGAAGACATGGTTCCTATTATGACCAACTCTGAATCTATACTCCAGTTTGGAAACAATGCCTACGGCAAACCAGCCACAGCACTCAACATTTTAAGGGAAACCGTAATGGGGCGCGAGCTTTTTGATTATGCCTTTAAGCGATACTGCCAGCGATGGATGTTTAAACACCCTACTCCTGCCGACTTCTTCCGCACTATGGAAGATGCGTCCGGAACTGATCTCGACTGGTTTTGGAGAGGTTGGTTTTATTCCACTGAGCATGTTGATATCTCCTTAGATCATGTGAAGCACTACCAATTTCAAAACCCGGATCCCGATAAGGCAAGTGCCGAAAAGCGCGATGCCGCCAAAGGCGATGACCGCTTTATTGGTGATTTACGAAATGATACGCTCCTTAGGGGAAAAACCATTGTAGATCAGAATCCGGCTATGAAGGATTACTACAATAACAATGATGAATACCGTGTATTTGAAAATGACAGAAGGAAATACAAGGCGTTTGTAAAAAACATGAAGCCTGAAGAGCGAGAGCTACTTGATGGTGATTTTAATTTCTACGAAGTAAAATTCAGCAATGTGGGTGGATTGGTAATGCCGGTTATCCTCCAATTTACTTTTGCTGATGGTACCAAAGAAGTGAAACGCATGCCGGCAGAAATCTGGATTGGCAATGAAATGGAATTTACCAAGGTGTTTTTGTTTAAAAAGAAAGTGACCAACATTGAGCTAGACCCTTACCTGGAAACTGCCGACACCGATAGAGACAACAACTACTGGCCCGCCAGAAACGAACCCAGCCGTTTTGAGCTTTATCAAAAAAAGGAAAGAGACGCTAAAAATCCGATGCAGAAAGCGAAAGAGTAGAGAGTGGGTAGTAGGGAATCGGCTGACTGAAGATTCCGGAAGTATTTTCTAGTTATTGGATTTTGATTTTACAGATTATACCCGGGATATAAAAGTGAATGCAGTGCGCTGAGTAACGGTTAAAGCTAAGAAACGTTGCCGTCCCCGAAGGGGCGGCTATGTTTTCTTAGGTTGTGTTAGCCACACTTTTTTATTATCTTTATAACTCAAATACGTCCTTCATTTCTCGTTCCTAACTACGGGATTATTTTGTAGTGTTTTTTAGCAATTCATTAAGTTGTTTCTGTTAATTACAGGCAGGTGAAGAGAGAAGGGCGTATTTATTTTAGCTTTTTCTGTAAATACTTTCTAAAGTTAGAGAGTATTTTGTTTGTTCGTTTAATAATAAATTTTCCTTCCAGTTTAAAGGATAATTAATTGTTTCCTTAAATCGAATGTAGACAACTGCGGATCGCATATCTTCAAAGTGTACATTTCTGTATAAATAAAACCCTCCTAACGATATTTTTGTATTTATCATTTTTTAAATCAGTATTCCATTCGTCATTGGAAATAGTTTGAATTTGATGTGGATTGACATTTAAGAAAGTCATTAGATTAGGTAATACAAGAAGACTTTCTTTTACATGTGATTTATTTCTACTTGCTTTTGTTAAATGTCTAAAAGCATAGTTGGATATTTCAAATTTTCCAATCTCGTTTTCATACTCTCCTTTAATAAATTGAAATTTCTTTTTTGCCCATTTTCTTACATCCGACAACTTCTCAAATGTTTTCAATGTTATTTTGGGCACACCACCTTTCTTTTTGTAAGCTATACTGATCAATCTGTTTATTTCAAATAGAGATTCAGGGGCGAGTATGTGATTTGGTGATAAATGCAAAATTTCATTGGAGGATTTGGAATTTATAAGTTTCCAATATAGTTCAGTTTTTTTTGAAGGATTCACCCAAATTATTAAAACTGGTTGGTTATTTTTTTGCCATTTATCTATATGCGCTGATTGAATATTTTGGAATGTGTAGTGTGAATTTGTTTTATTCCACCTGACATAACTTTTACCTGTTTTAACTTGAATCGCAATTTGTCTAACGGTTTTGACTCCCGAGATTGTCGGATATTTTAATTGTAAGTCTAATGCGCCTTGATTTTCCCCTTTTAAAGTTTCTTTTTGGGTCTCACCATTGAAGATAATTGATAAAAATGCGCCAGCAATTCCTTCCCCCAATGTTCCTAAATCATAATTAATTTCTTGCATGCTAAGTTAATATAGGTGTGTTAGCCACATTTTATTCATTTAGTTCGAAATACTTCTCTAACGTATTAAGCGTGGATATTGATTTAGCGAATATTTCTTCCAAAACACTAATATACGTGTCATCTTCAATTCCGAAGTATTTAATTGCTTTTCTACAATCTTTATTTGATTCACTAAATGTATGAGCGATTAGACCAGAGCGTAAATCTTGAAGATTCCTTAGAAACTCGAACATTTCAGGTATTTGCATTTCCTTCGATTCTAAAAATTTCTCAAATTTTGAGATTCCTCTAATTTTTGAATCAAGAACTAATCCTTTAGCAATCTCTTTTTCGTTTAATCTGTCAATTGTAAGCTTAACGAGAGTCAAAGTTTGCTCGCAGAAAGCCTTAATGTTGTTATTCGTTATTTGGTGCAAAGCAGTGAATATGTACTCATCTTTTTGAGACAATGGTTTATACAATTCCCAACCAAACTTGGCTTTCCACTTTTTGTTAAAACTCTTGTATTTCGATTTAAATGACAAATCAACAGTTTCTGGATGCTCCGCCCATCGACCTTCGATCATGGCTCTATAATAGGTTCTACTGATGTTCATTCCTTCTGTTGGTGGAATGTTATACTGCTTCCAATGAAGTTGTTCCAATTCTGGGAGCATTCTCAAATTAGCAAGAAACACAGGAACATAATCATCTACATTATTATCAATTTTTAATCTAAAAAATTTCGAGCTAACGTTGAACCCATCAACTTGATATTTTGTTGGTTCATTATAGTATTTGGTTAAAACGTCTTTTTTGAAATATGTGACTGTAAAGTGATTTCCATCTTTTTCACCACAATTTTCATAAACCAATTCACCTTCGTCATCAACTGCTATTATGAAGCTTTGGTTTTCAGAATAATCGAGGTCGTAATGTGTTTTTTTAACCTCATTTGGCTTAATGAATACTTTTCCCATTATCCAACTTTGAGTTTTGTCAGATACTGTTCTAATCAAGTGACTATAAATGTAATCTGGCTGTTTTATAAGTTCATCTTTATAAGGGATATTCCAGTCTGAAGGGATCTTTTTTAAAAGTCTCATATAGTCATAACAAACCACGAAATTCATATCTCTGATGGTAATATACTCCTTCAAGTACTTGATTTTGACTTTAATTAGTTTGGGTTCAATTGTTAAAACCTCGTCTAAATCACCATAATCATTAACATAATAGAACGTTCTATTCTGGGGTCACCTAAATTTTATGGGGAGAAGTCAGTATAAAGTACTTTGGCCGGCAAAAAATAATGGAAATAGATAAGC
>JBLWXT010000027.1:0-59147 GCA_048267305.1 Owenweeksia sp.
CCTTAATATCTCTGAATTGGCACAAGGTGTTTATATGATAGAAGTAACTGACGGTAAGTATACTGCAGTACGCAGACTGATCAAGGAATAAGGATCAGTTTAATAATTGTTTTAAAGCCCCCACTTGGTTCAGTCAAGTGGGGGCTTTTATATTTTTGCACTATGAAGTTTAGCAAGGGAGATAAGGTTTCATTTTTAAACCAAATAGGCGAAGGAAAGGTGTTGGACTATAAGGATGGCCAATACCTTATAGAGGATGAACACGGTTTTGACGATTGGTATCCGGAAATGGAGTTGGTGATGAAGATGGCTCTCAAGGTGGATGGTGTGCAGCGAAAGGATGAGCCGAGCAGCCCAAGGAGAAGTTCTGAGCCCGCCTCAAGAAGCCTGTTGGAAAAGGATTTACACTTTAATGAGCTGGTGGAGTTTCCTAAAAACTTTAGTAGCTTTCAAAAGTTGGAGATACAATTGAGGGAGGCACGAAAATTTTTAGACAGATGCCGTGCGGGAGGTAATAAGCGAGTAGTGTTGATACACGGAGTGGGAGAGGGCCGCTTAAAAGAGGAAATACATACCATGCTGGAGCGCATGGATAACCTGCGGTTTTACGATGCCAGCTATGCCGAGTATGGCAAGGGCGCCACTGAGGTGGAGATGTATTAGCGGCATGCCTGCGATAGGGATTGCAGTGGATATCCCCCAAAATTCTTTTTGGGGATAGTAACGGAAAGCCCGACCCTTGTGGTATCGCCCTAAGAATTACCTTAATTTTGCCATTGCAACAGGCCGCCTTATCGCTCCGATAGCTATCGGAGAGGAAAGTCCGGACAACATAGGGTGCCATGCTCCGTGAAAGCGGAGGAGGTTTCGGTAAAACCGGGATCGCCAGAAAGTGCCACAGAGAATATATTTCCGCTGCCTTGGTAGCGGTAAAGGTGAAAAGGTGGAGTAAGAGCCCACCGTTGCCAGTGGTGACATTGGTAAGCAAGGTAAACCTCGTGGGGTGAAATGTCATGTAAACCGGGGATTTCTTTTTGGCTTCGCTAAAGAGATAAGAGGGCGACCCGTCCGAGCCCGGAGGGTAGGCAGAATAGTTAAATGATAAGGCCCCGGTAGCTATCGGGGACAGAATCCGGCTTATAGGCCTGTTGTTTTTTTTTAGATTTAGAGATGTTTAAGCGATATAGAACCATTGTAAAACAGGACGGCTGGAAAGGGCTGATTAAAAAAGAAGGCTGGAAGGTTGGAATCCTGCTCTTTTGCTTTTTCCTTGCCAAAGGCCTGGTGTGGTTGGCTATCTTTTATGGCGTGTTTGAATTGGTGGCCGAGTAATGGCCCGTTGTTTTGCTTAAATTAAGAAAATATCATCCTTAGTCCGTTAATTGTCAAAAGACTATCTCTGATTCAATAAGTGGTGGAGTTTAAACTATCTGTTAGATTAGTACCATCACCATGCAGCCTGGCTTCCCGATTATTTACCACATATAGTATTCCTCATGGCAAAGTGAGTTATTTCTGTTCTGCCTTTCCAAAGAGTTGATGTTTTTTGCGTGGCAGGTACTTTAGTATTTCACTGAGTTCAAACAGGCTGTTTTTATTAATACATTTACTAATAACGAAAAAAAACCATCATGAGAAACCACTATCCAAACCATTTAAGATTTCTTACCATACTGTCCTTATTGTTCACTCTAAACGTTTCTGCACAAACGGTGAGCGTTACAAATTTCTCTTTTCCCGGACTGCCTGCCACCAGCTGTACAAATACAATGTTGGATGTAAATATTACACTGCTTTGCCTCAATGCAGTACATCAGGGAAATACCGTGAATATTGTTGGATCAACAATTACAGTTGATATTGATTACACTTTAGGACCAATATGCCTTGGAGCCTTAAGCTTTCCGGTACATAATGTAAACCTTGGTGTGATACCGGCTGGTACTTACAGTGTGGTAATTAATGGAAGGCTAAATGCCGGAACACTTTCAACATCAAATACCAGTCTTGTGGTTACCAGCTGTTGCACGGCTATTCCCTCTTTTGTGGCAACGGATGATACTATTTGTGTTGGTGATTCCATATATTTTGGAAATACCAGCGTGGGCGCTACCAGCAGGCAATGGTACATTAACAACAGCTCGGTTTCCACTTCGGTAAATTATGGTCATAGGTATACTACACCAGGGAATTATGCCATGAAGCTTGTGGTTTCAAACGGTACCTGTTCGGATTCCATTATCAAAAACATTTTGGTTAGTGCACCACCAAGCCTAAACCTTGGGCCAGATGAGGATTTTTGCCCTAATGGAGGATCAGTTACACTTGATGCCGGAGCCGGCAGAGATAGTGTCCGTTGGTCTGACAACACTACTAACCGCACTCTAGTGGTAAATACACCTGGAACTTATTACGTAAAAGTTTACAAGAATAAATGTTCAAGTACAGATACCATTGTAGTGGGTACACATACTGTTGTGCCCGTTGATTTGGGAGCAGATGCCCGGCTATGCTATGGGGATACACTCATTCTAAATGTACTTCAAACGGGGGCGTCATACCTTTGGCAGGATGCTACAACCTTAAGTAGTTTTAAAGTTGTGAAGGCTGGTACCTATTACGTACAACGCACAGATAATAATGGCTGTGTCAGCAGAGATACACTCAATGTTACTTATGACACTTGCTTTGCTAGTGTTTCGGAAACTGGATTGGAGGGAATCATTTCAGTTTTCCCGAATCCCGCAACAGACGTGATACGAGTGAAATCCAATACAGCACAAAGTATTACCTGCTCCATTAGTATATACGATTTGAGGGGTAAGTTGGTGAAATCAACAAGTGCCCATGTCGATAGTGGTGCAGGGGCAAGTATTTCCATTGAAGATTTGAAAGCAGGCATGTACTCAATTAGAATATTGGGTGAAAGTTCTAGTTACTTACACACCTTCATAAAGAGATAGGGAATTTCCAGGATTATTGGATTTTATGAAAGGCCCGACTAATAGCTTTTAGTCGGTCTTTTTATTTTGTTGGCAGATATGCAATTATAAGTGGAACGGCCAAAGGCCTTGGTTGATATAACCAATTTGTTGCATGCCCTAATTCCTCCTACTTTTGCCCCATGAATTTGAATGGTAAAAAGGTGGCGTTTCACACGTTGGGCTGTAAGCTCAACTTTTCTGAAACCAGCACCATTGCACGTGATTTTGAGAAGGAGGGTTATGCTACGGTTGATTTTTCGCAACCGGCTGATGTGTATGTGATTAACACTTGCTCTGTAACCCATAATGCCGATAAGGAATGTAAACACTGGGTAAAGCAGGCGCTGAAGGCTAACCCGGATGCGTTTACCGTAATCGTGGGCTGTTATGCCCAATTACAACCCGAGGAAATCTCCCAGATTGATGGAGTGGATTTAGTATTGGGAGCTACCGAAAAATTCAAGATTACCGATTACCTGAATGACCTTACTAAGAACGAAATAGGAGAGGTACACAGTTGCGAAATTGATGAGGCCGACTTTTATGTAGGTTCCTATTCTATTGGTGATCGCACCCGTGCCTTCCTAAAAGTGCAGGATGGTTGCGACTATAAGTGTACCTACTGCACTATTCCTTTGGCAAGAGGTATTTCGCGCAGTGATACCGTGGAAAATGTAATTGCCAATACCAAAAAGATAGTAGAAGAGGGATCCAAGGAAATCGTTTTAACAGGTGTGAACATTGGCGATTATGGCAAAGGCGAGTTTGGAAACAAAAGGCATGAACACACTTTTTTAGACCTAATTCAGGCTTTGGATGAAGTGGAGGGCATTGACCGTTTTCGGATCTCCTCTATTGAGCCCAATCTGCTGAAAAACGAAACCATAGAGTTTGTAGCCCAAAGCAAGAGGTTTGTTCCTCACTTTCATATTCCGCTACAAAGCGGGAATAATGAGATACTGGGAAAAATGAAAAGGCGCTACCAAAAGGAGCTTTATGCTGAACGCGTTGCTACCATCAAAAAACTGATTCCCGATTGCTGCATAGGTGTGGATGTAATCAACGGTTTTCCCGGTGAAACGGATGAGCAGTTTATGGAGACCTACAACTTTTTAAATGAACTACCGATAAGCTACCTCCACGTGTTTACCTATAGTCAGCGCCCCAATACTCCCGCTGATGAAATGCCTGATCAGGTAGATTATGCTGTACGTAAAAAGCGCAGTAAAATGCTACGTGTACTTTCTGCTAAAAAGCGCAGGGCCTTTTACGAAAGCCAGCTGGGCAAAACCAAAGAAGTACTTTTTGAAGGCAACTTTAAGGATGGATTTATTACCGGTTTTACCGAGAACTACGTAAAAGTAAAAACTCACTGGAACCCTGACTTGGTAAATACAAAAACCATCATCACCTTAAAGGATATTGATGAGGATGGAATGGTGAGGTTTGAAGAGAAAGTTGGGGAGGCCGTGATTCAGTAACTTCGAAACAGGTTTCACCTAGTCTAAACAGGAGAATTTGGAGAAATAGAACGAATGGGCTTAGATATACTTTTAATTAAAATTATAAAGGAGTCATCGGTTTCAACAGATTGGTTGCCACTAGTTGAAAACCCAGAGTTGAGAAAAGCATATTCAGGCTTTCTATCTCAGCGAGAGGTTGATTCTGAAACGGAAAGTGGGTTTTATTATGAAGAACTATCATTTCAACGAAAGGGCGTTAAGAAGGCCTTTTATTTGAAGTATCCTCCCGATGCATTCCTGTTTACTAAGAATGAAGTTGAGAATCTGAAGAAGTATATTTTAGCTGATCGATTAAGGGATTTCGAAAAGGATTTTTCAGAAAAGTTTATAGAAGGTGAAACCCTTGTTCTTATAGGTTACTAATCTCATATTTGAATAAATCTATTATGACCCAAAAGTAAATAGTCATATCATTCCTTAAACTTGTTGGTGTAGCATATATTGAGAAAAATTTGGGATTTATGTTAGTGCTACTAATTTAAGGTGCAATGAGCTTTTTTACAGGTTTTAAGTCAAATTTTGTGTTTAATGAAATCAGCCTGCAAGCCACTCCGGCTCAAGTTTGGGAGGAGATAACTAATGTGGAGGTTTCGAGGTTTGAATTCCCAGTGCTTCTGATGTTGCTAGGAATTCCCAAGCCCTTATCAGCAAATGTTATTAGGGCTGGGATTGGAGGATATAGAGTTGCACAATTCTCCAATGGTGCAACTTTTCGACAGGAAATACTGGAATGGAAGCCACATGAGAAGTATAGATTTAGCTTTAATGCCTCGTCCGATTTCAGAGTCGGTCATGTAATGAATCTTTCCAATGGACCATTTCAAATAGAAACCGGTGGTTATGATCTCATCAAATCAGAATCTGAAGTTATTCTGATTCTATCGAGCAATTATAAGCTTAATGGTTTTTTGAGTAAAGTATTACACTTGCCCTTTCGTATTATTGTTTACCTGTTTCAAGTTTATCTGTTAAAAGGGATTAAACAGAATTTAATATCATGACCCAAAAACAAATAGCCATCTCCTTTCTACAATTAGCAGGCGGTGGCCAAACCAAGGAGGCTTTTGATCAATACGTTACACCTGACTTCATACACCACAATCAATACTTTAAAGGTGATAGGACCTCATTGCAAAACGCCATGCAGGAAGCTCATGAAACAAGCCCAAACAAGGCTTTAGAGGTAAGGCATTGTTTTGAAGATGGCGAAACCGTAGTAACACATTCCTTAGTGGTAAAAGAGGATATGGAAATTGCCGTTGTCCATATTTTCCGCTTTGAAAATAACCGGATAGCAGAGCTTTGGGATTTAGGCCAGTTGATAGAGAAGGCTTCACCCAATGAAAATGGGGTGTTTTAGCTCAGCATTTTGCCTGGCACAAATGAACTTTGTGATTAAAGTGGGTAAGGCTGTACTTTTTGTTTCCAAAAAGCACATTTATGATTAGAGTTAAGAAAATTATAGTAATCGCCTTTGGGGCTTTAGTGGTGTACTTACTCAGCTTCCTTTTAATAGGAAAGAGTACGCTGCTTAATCAACTCATCAAGGACAACAATTCCACCTTTAATGTATATGAGTGGACCGATGATATTCATATCGTTAGCAACATGGAAAAGGTTGGAGATAATCTTGCTGATGTTGGAAAGATGTTTAATCTTATCACAAAGAAAGTAGAGTTCGTGCCGTTAGAAGATGGCTCAACATTCAATAAGTCCGATGACGCTAAAGATGCTTATTATTACTTTTTAATGTTAGAAGAATTTGGACCTTATTCCAGTGTTAATGAGGGGGAGTGGATTCAGGAGTATGCTGCCTTTTGGGAAAAGGAATATGTCTGGTGCTTTTTCTTTTGGATTCAAACAAAAAATGAAATGACAGGCATTTCGTGAATATGTAGCCCCGACAGGCTTCAAAAACCTGTCAGGACTTTTGTTGTTCTTTAATGCCGGATCAACACCCATCCCCCAAAATAAATTCAAACTGCTGTTTGGCCTTTTCGCCATTAAAGTTTTGAGCTGGTTTCCATGCGGGCATATTGGCTACCGCGTCTTTTAAAACTTTGTCCACAGTATCGTTACCTGATTTAATAAATACATCAATGCTTTCGGGCTTGCCCTCGCGGTTTATGGTAAATCGTATTGCTGTGGTTTTAGATTGATCATAACCCAAGGTTCGGATAACATCCCAAGTATTATCTGAGAGATAATTAACCAATTCATCTTGCCCTCCGGGGTACTCAGCATCTACATCAGGAACCACGCCCATGGTATATTGCATTAAAGAGGATTCCATTTCTCCGGTAATGGAGTTCTCTGCCTTATACCTTATTTGAATGGCTATCCCGTCCAGTGGTTCAAGAGTGTTTAGCAATTCTCTTTGTTCTGCTGTTATGTGGTTGTCGGGGCCAACGGCCATTTTTGTTTGCCCATTTACATCGCCTATAATTTTCACCGAAATGTATTCAGCCATCCACCCACCGGGGTAGTGTGGTAAAAAGTCATTAATCAGTTTGGCCTCTTTAATCTGTGCCTTGGTAATGCGCTTTGAGTAGCGCTTACGCACCGAATACAACCGTTTGTAATCCATGCACGAAGCCCGTGGCGCGGCATATACAGGTCCTGGAACTGGTTTTGACATATTGCTGGATGCAGCCATTAGTTCTGACGGATTTGCTTCTTCAGCTGTGGAATGATCAAAAAAGGTAAATGCTGAAATTCCAATCACCGCTGTGGCAATACTGATATATAAAGGTGCTTTTTTCATGATGAAATTATTTATACCTCAAACCTACAGCTATAAAGAGTTGGCGGCTGATAATGAATTGTAAAAAGATGTTATTGAAATGTAAATTTCATCCGTCCGACAGCTGTTTTGGCTACTTTCGTTCCTATGTCTTCACGAAATATACGACTCATTTTAGTATTAATGCTCTTAACCATTGGTACCCTGTTTATTACACAGGCCTATTGGTTTAAAAAGAGCTTTGCCTTAGAAGAACGTCAGTTTGATGAGAAAGTGAATATCGCCCTGCGCTCTGTAGCCGATAAACTGCTGAAGCTCAATAATGATTCTACGTCCAGAATAGCCCCGGTTAACAAGATTTCCTCCAACGAATATTATGTAAATACCGATTGCTATTTCAGCCTCCATACATTGGATAGCTGCCTGCGGGCAGAGTTTACCAGCCGGGATTTGGATATGGCTTTTTCATACTCCGTGGTAGAGCCCCGCGCTAACCTGGTGCTGTTGGGCAATACCCTTACGGGAGTTGGAGACACCACAGCAATTGCTTGTAAAGCCAGGGGAGATGAAAAGGCAAATGTGGATTTCAAAATTCTTTTGAATAACAAAACCACTTATCTGCTAAGTTCCATGGGCATTTGGATGTATTCCTCATTAACCCTGTTGGTGATTTTGGCGGTGTTTACCTTTATTATGGTTTCTATTATGAAGGGTAAAAAACTGGCCCTGCTCAAAAAGGATTTTGTAAATAATATGACCCATGAGCTGAAGACGCCAATTGCCAATATCTCTGTGGCTTCAGATGCTATTCGAACTACCAATATGGATCCCGAAAGGCTAAGGAAATATGCCGATATCATTTATGCCGAAAACGACAGGCTGCATCATTTGGTAGATCGCGTGCTGCAGATTTCGGCAATGGAAAAGGAAAATGACACGCTTACGCTGGAAGAAGTAAACCTGCATGAGATTGTTGAAAGTGTATCTGAAAGTTTTGAGCCGCTTATGCAGCAAAGGCAGGGCAGCATTGTAAAAGCCTTACATGCGCAGCATTTTACGCTCCTGGCAGATAAAGTCCATCTCTCCAATGTGATTTACAATTTGATTGAAAATGCCATAAAGTATTCAGGAGAAAAGCCGGAGATTACATTGCGCACCAGTAGTAACAAGAAAGGTATTAGTCTGGAAGTGGAAGATAAGGGCATTGGCATGAGCAGGGCCAGTCAGGATAGGATATTCGAGAAATTTTTCAGGGCCGAAACCGGCAACCTACACAACACCAAAGGTTATGGCCTAGGCCTTAGTTATGTTAAGCTGATTGTAGAGAAACTTGGGGGTTTGATTACGTTTAATAGTACGGAAGGGATGGGGAGTACTTTTAAGATATTTCTACCCTCGTAACGCTTATGTGCAGGACCGGCATTTTATAATTTCTGTGATAAAACAAGGTGAAGGCAAGCCAAGAGAAGTGCGGAAGTGAAGCGCAGCGAAACGGCTTGCGCTTTGAAGGGTTGGTGAGCCGTAGTTTTTAAAGAAATTATAAGGAGGCTTGACTTTTTGCTTCGTTTTGGGTCAAGCCAAAATGAAGGCTAAAACTTATTCTTTTCCTTTTTTTAGTTACTCACTTAATGTTGTTTTAATTGGAGTTCGTGAACTCGTCCTTCGTCCTCGGTTGATAAAAAAGAAAGAAAAAATCAAGGCTGACAAAAAAATAACAACCTGCCATTGCAAAGATTAACTGCGGCCGGGTGATCTCCTCGTCCCTCGAAGCTTCCCGGTCTTAGTAAATCCTTGCGGCTACAGAACGTGATTTTCTTGAATGCCAGTCCAAAGTTGCTTTTGCAACTTGGGTTGGCAGAGGGTTGAAACTAACGATAAGGAATAGTTGATAAAGCCAAAATGAAAGAAAGAATTAAATGAGATTTTAAATTCATGGAAATAAAAAAACGCATACTCCTTGTAGAAGACGATAAAAGCATGGGCTTCCTCCTAAAAGACACTCTGGAGAACCACAACTATAAAGTAACCCACTTCCCGGATGGACAACTGGCCCTAACTGATTTTAATCGGAAACCCTATGACCTCTGCCTTCTGGATGTGATGATGCCCAATATGGATGGCTTTAGCCTTGCGGCAGAAATTAGAAAAGTAAACCAGGACATCCCCATTATTTTTCTCACGGCCAAGGCAATGAAGGAAGACCGCATAAAAGGCTTTAAACTGGGCGCAGACGATTATGTAACCAAACCTTTCAGTATTGAAGAATTGTCGCTTAGAATAAAGGCCATACTGAAAAGAGGGAAACTGCTGCCCGCCACAAATGGAATGATTCCCTTTGCCAATTATATGCTGGATCATGCCAATTTGATTTTAGACACCAACCAAAAGAAAGTCCAGCTTACCCAAAAGGAGGGCGATATACTGGCCCTTTTTGCCACAAACCAAAATGTGCTGCTCAAGCGCGAGGTTATATTACAAGCCGTATGGCAAGATGACGGCTACTTTGTGGGCCGCAGCCTGGATGTATTCATCTCCAAACTCCGCAAACATCTAAAGGAAAACCCTGGAGTGAACATTGTGAATGTGCATGGCACTGGGTATAAGTTTCAGGTATCTGAGTAGTTCAAATTTTTAGGAAAGGACTAAAGTCGCAAAACCGATACGTCAAATAAATTATATAATTGACGTAAATTTTACGGCAATTATTTTGAGATTCGGCAATTACGGCTCATATTTGCCGTACATTATACGGCATTTAAAATCCTCACTGTGTATATACATCAAAATAAAGATTGGCCAAACTTTACATGGGATAACAGTGCACTGCTCCCTTATATAAGCCGGGTGCGCGATGCACAGGGCAGGCTGATAGGGCGAATGGAAGGGATGGGTTTTGAACTTAGGGAGGAAGCTGTACTGGAGACTTTGACGGAAGACATTGTAAAAAGCAGCGAAATAGAAGGAGAGCTGCTCAACCCGGAAGAGGTTCGTTCGTCCGTAGCGCGGAGACTGGGGATGGATGTTGCAGGGTTGCCCAATGCGAGCCGCAATGTGGATGGCGTGGTAGAAATGATGCTGGACGCCACTCAAAACTACAATTCAAACTTAACGGAGGAACGATTATATGGCTGGCACTCTGCTTTGTTTCCCACGGGCAGGAGCGGACTCCAAAAAATTACTGTGGGTAATTGGAGGAAGGACGAACATGGCCCCATGCAAGTGGTATCTGGGCCAATGGGAAAGGAGAAAGTGCATTACACGGCACCCGAAGCTGGGCGTTTGGAATTGGAAATGAACCGGTTTATAACATGGTTCAACACCGATAAAATAATGGAACCGGTAATCAAATCGGCTGTAGCCCATTTGTGGTTTGTAAGCATACACCCTTTTGATGATGGTAATGGAAGAATAGCCAGGGCTATTGGTGATGCTCAATTGGCAAGGGCAGACAGAACCAATCAACGGTTTTACAGTATGTCGAGCCAGGTTATGAAATCTAAAAAAGGGTATTATAACGTGCTTGAGACTACCCAGAAGGGAAGTTTAGATATAAGCCAATGGCTGGTGTGGTACTTTGAACGATTAATGGAGGCATTGGAAGCTACCAATAATACTCTATCAAAAATATTAGTAAAGGCTAGATTTTGGGAGATGCACAAAACCACGCTTCTCAATGAGAGGCAAGTGTATATGATTAATAAACTGTTGGGAGACTTTGTGGGCAAATTACATTCCTCCAAATGGGCAAAGATGACCAAGGTGCATAGAGACACTGCCCGTAGAGATATCCAGGATTTGGTGGAGAAAGGTGTTTTGTCTGTTTCTGGTGAAGGTGGGAGAAGTACAAATTATGTTTTGAAGCAGGCGGGTTTATGGTGGGTATAAGATTTTTTTTTTTGAATGATTTGTTCGAAGTACATTGGGGAGCCTAAATCTTAGTTTCTTTTTTCTATTCTTACTGTAATATTATAACCCTTAGATTCAACCAAAAGTATTTTTAAAAAGTGACTATATGACTATTCTGGTGCATTTGCCAACAAGTTGTTGTTAGTATAAATTTTAAACTATGAAAATTTTAAGAAACACATTGCCCATATCAGATTTGTACAACCAAATGAAGTCTGGTGAATTAGTAATAAATAGATCTTATCAAAGGTCTCAGGGTCTATGGCCAAACAACTCAAGAACTTATTTCATTGATACGGTTCTTAATGAATTTCCATTTCCTAAAGTAGTATTGAGACAAACAGTTGACTTGAAAACAAAGAAATCAAAGCGTGAAATCATCGATGGTCAACAAAGACTGACTACCATTAGGGACTTTATCGATAATAAATTTAAGTTAACTGTCGTAAGTAAAAAATATGGCGGTAAATTTTTTGAAGATTTAGATCCGGAAGTTCAAAGTACACTGCTGAGTTATGAAGTATCAACGGACAATATTATTACGGCTACAACAGAAGAGATTTTAGAAGTTTTTAGAAGGATAAATTCATACACCTTGCCATTAAATACTTCGGAAAAAAGACATGCAACATTCCAAGGCGAGTTCAAGTGGTTTATCAGTGATTTGACAGAAATGATCACACCGTTTTTTGAGACTTATGAAGTTCTTTCTTTAAGAGATATCGCAAGAATGATGGACGCTGACTTACTTACTGAGTGCTGTCAATTAAAACTTGAAGGTGTTCAAAATCGATCAGCAATAAAATTGGAAAGAATTTATAAAGATAATGATGAGCAGTTTGAAAGACGAAATGAAATAGAGGATGTCATAGTATCTTCGTTCAAGTTTATTAAAGACAATTTTTCTCAGGTATTTCAGGATTGCAAAGTGCAGTCGTATATGTTTTACTCGCTAATGGGAGCTTTAATCTTTAATAAGTATTCATTTCCTATTGAGCAAGGTCAATTAGATGGCTTAATGTCAACAGGGCAGTTTTGTAACAATACGAATCAAGCTAATGAAATTCTAATCAGAATTATTACAGAAGCTAACGAAAAAATAGAGGATGGCACAAATGCAGAGTTTGTTAAAGCTTCAATAGCAACAACCCATAGTCAGAAAAACAGGCTAATTAGAATTAAGCACATCTTAAGTATACTGCAGGAATGATGGTGGATTTAAGGAAAAAGAGAATTCGTTTCATTGAAGTTTGCCGTAATTATTCTGAATTATACAATTATTCTAACCACAAGGAACAGATGATAGCGTCATCAGGTATTTTGAATATAATTTGGAATAGCTGGAACAACTTTTGGCGGGACTTCTGGATTTCTCATGTTTCTGGGGGATTCGATTTTAGAAAAAATAGAGTTAACGGCATATTTCCAAAATATAATGACAGACAATGTTGTCACTATCTTTTATTTCAATTAGGCAGAAGAAAAAGCCATAGTTATGGGGATTCTATTATAGGCTCATTCCAAGAGGCAACTTGGGGAGATCCTCAAGTGATTCAAAAAATAGCTTTTCAATTAATATCGCATTACCCTCAGATGAGTAATCTTCTGGGAGTTTTGTCTATTTATCAAAGAGATATTGAACACTTTCAAAAAATAAGAAATACCCTTATTCATTTAAATAAGGACAATGTTGATGGGTTAAGTTTAATTTCTGGATATTATACTTTTACCCCTGAACAAAGGGTAATTGATATCCTCGAGAGTTCATCTATATCAAGCGGAGCGCGATGTTTTGAGCATTTAAATGAAAATATGAAAGGATTTTTATTGAATATGTAAACTTGTCCAGATAACGTGTTAAAGTGATTTACGGTGCGAGATTTCCTTTAAGTCTTATAGATTGATGGATGATTTCTCATTTAATGCATTAAATCAAATGAACCTAAAAGCAATCGCCCACCAACTCGAAAACATTTGCCGCACCACCGGCCAATTTATCCTTGCTGAAAAGGATAAGGTACGTGCAGCCGATGTTGAGCTGAAAAGCCTCAACAGCCTGGTAAGCTATGTAGACAAAACCGCTGAACAACAATTGGTGGACGCCTTGCGTGAGCTTTTACCTATGGCTGGTTTTATTACTGAAGAAGATACCCCCACTGAAAAATCAGAATACTTTAATTGGGTGATAGACCCGCTGGACGGTACTACCAACTTCCTGCATGGCATTCCTGTTTTTGCTATTTCAGTAGCCCTTATGGATCAGGATGAGGTAATTCTGGGAGTTATTTTCGAGTTGGGCCAAAAGGAAATGTTTACCGCCTGGAAGGATGGAGGTGCCTATATGAACGGTAAGCCTATCCGCGTAAGCGCTAATGCTGAAATGTCGCAAAGCCTTATGGCTACTGGTTTTCCTTATTATGATTTTGGGAGAATGGAGTCGTTCTTAAAACTATTGGCCGAATTGTTTGGCAAAACAAGAGGAGTAAGACGCCTCGGCTCTGCCGCTACCGATTTGGCCTATGTGGCCTGTGGCCGCTTTGACGGCTTCTTTGAATACGGCCTTAGTCCATGGGATGTCGCAGCTGGAGTGGTTATAGTGCGTGAGGCTGGCGGTAAGGTGGGCGACTACTCGGGTGGTGATAACTTCATATTTGGTGGAGAAATAATAGCTGGAAGTGCAGCGCTTTATGAACCACTGCTTTCTGAAATCAAAACCCATATGAATTCTGAGAAATGAACATTTACCTCCTAAGCGGCCTTGGTGCCGATGATTGGATTTATCAAAACCTCACCTTCCCGGAAGGCTATAAGGTGCATTTTATACCATGGCTGGAGCCAATAGAGAATGAGGATTTAGAAGCCTATGCGCACAGAATGGCATCTGATATAGATTCTAATCAACCCTTTATACTTGGTGGAGTTAGTTTTGGGGGTATTTGTGCTCAGGAAATCTGTAGGTTTCTAAAACCTGAGAAGTTGATCTTGATTTCCACTGTAACATCTCGTAATGAAAAGCCTGTCCAAATGAATTTGGGTAGTGATTTGGGTTTATCGCACCTGATGCCGGCTTCTATGTTTAAGTGGGCGGCTGTGCAATCTTCACCTGTATTAGGTATTACTGATAAAGAGGAGATTGTGGAATTCAAAAAAATGGCTGAGCGATTTACACCTGAATACTATAAATGGGCTGTAACGGCCATTGGTAAATGGCAAGGGGCAGAAATTAAAACTCCCACATTGCGGGTACATGGTGATAAGGACAAAATATTCCCTTTGGATAAGCTCAATGGAGCGGAGGTAATAGAAGGAGGAGAGCACATAATGGTGCTGCATCGTGCTGCTGAAATATCCCAAAAGATCGCAGATTTCTTAGCGAAATAGGCGATTAAAGAAGTAAGGGTGTTATAATCGATAGGAGATACCTGCGCTCATAAAGCCTTTACTACCAGCCCCGATTTCCATAAAACCACCAATTTTTTTACCCATCCGTACCCCCATGCCTGTTATATGCAGCCCGGGAATTGGATAATAGGTGTTTCCCTGCTTATTTGAATATTGCTCAGCAACCAGCGTAAGAGCTAATCCGGCACCGGAGTACAATTCAAAAAAACCGTCCGTTGATTGAAACCAATTGAGCCTGATCTGCGGTAATACGGTGTAATAATCAACAGTTTGGCCAATTGGGTTTAAATCGCCTACAATAAAATCATTAAAGAATATGTCATCTTCCAGATAGGCATGCTGATAACCTAAGCCTACCCCTAACTCTATTCTTTTACTCTTAAAAAAGTTTACCGACAGGAAGAAGGTAGGGTTTGAATTACGGCCCCAAACTACATCATTGTTAAACTGAAAGGAGGAGTAGATATCCTTGGAAGTATAAATACCTGCGGATGCTTCAATACGATGCAGGTTGAGGCCGCTTTTACCGCTGCTACCCGATTGGGCAAAAGCTGGAGCAAGGCCCATTGCAAATAGCATTGCTGTAAATATGGGGCGTATCATAATTTGCTTTTTTGTGAGTGATGATGCCTGCATAGGATTATTGCTATTACGGACGGTAGGAGAGTCCAAAGTTCATAAGACCTTTGTTTCCAACTCCAATTTCAAAGAAACCGCCAAACTTTTTACCAAATCTAAGACCTGCGGCACAAAGATGTCCGGTAGGCTGGGGGTAGGATCCATTTTCTTCGGTGCGGATGGAATACTTATAGTCTGAAAAGGCGAGCCCAACATTTAGGCTGGAGTAAAACTCAAAGATGTCATCCTCAGAACGAATCCAGTTCATGCGTACTCTTGGTGTTACCATAAATGAGGATATGGTGATGCTCTCCTGAAGGATTTGCCCCTGCTGGTTGTAATATTGCGAATTAGCGGTGGAGCTGTATTGATAACCCGCTTCCATACCAATTTCCAGTTTTTTATAGGAATAAAATCCAATTCCAATAAAAACAGATGGCTGAGCACCTTTGTAGGAAACACCAATGCCCGGAGTGCTTGAGATGGTTGTAACATCCTCTGCCAGCAATTGATCCTGAGTGGTGAAATAACCTATGGAAGATTCCAGTCGTACAAGACTTACATTTCCCTGAGCGGCTAAGTTTCCAGCGACAAAAAACAATATAAAAGCGAATGACAGTGTTTTCATGGTTTCAGAGTTTATAGCCTATAGGAAAGTCCACCACTCATCATTCCCTTGGTTCCAAAACCAAGTTCAATAAAACCACCGAATTTATCACCAAATCGAAGGCCTAAACCGGTAACCTGTGCTCCGGGAACGGGATAAAAGCCATCGATATCTACATTGTTGGTATAGTTTTCATCCACAAAAGTGAGGGCAAATCCAAAAATGGAATACATCTCAAAAAGGTTGTCATCACTGGTAACCCAGTTAAACCTTACCTGTGGCATAAGGGTATAATACTGTACGTCAATACTACCGACTGAGCCATCGTTACCTCTAATTTCGCGGTTTTCCAGATTGGGCTTTTGGTAACCAAAAGCCAATCCCACTTCAGTTTTCCTTTTCTTGTAAAAAGATGTGCTTAAAAAATAGGTGGCCGTTGAGTTTTTACCCCAGGTATCGCTGGTGTTAAACTGTATAGAGGAGTAGATATCCTTGGATGTATATAAACCTGCGGATACATCAAGTCTGTAGAGTTTTAACTTGTTTTCACCTGACTGGGCCTGCGAAATGGAGCCAATCAACAGAAGTGAAACTATAATGTGGAGCGTGTATTTCTTCATATTTATTGAGTTTAAAACTATGATGCTAACGAAGAAAAGAGCTATTTAGTTGGGTGGCTACGCAATTGGCAACCACTGCTTGTGCCAGCTCAGTCGCACAGGAACTTCCCATTCATTTTTGAGTTGCCCCTTAGTTGTAATCAGGTTGTTAAACACAATGGTTTCTGCATTCATATCATCAGATTCCAGTGCTGCTCTGAAGTTCATCATGTGGATGGTGTCAATAAGGCCATTCTCCGGATCGCGATAGGCAATCTGTGTACGATCCAGCATAGATACACTTAATTCAGCTTCCATTTGCTGTATGAGATGAGTAAGTTTATCAATACTGCAGCCTGTGGCCTGATAACTGGCTTCATCAAGTACCACCGCGGCAAAGCGGTCGTACATTATTTTAAATGATGCTTGTAAATCCTTGCCATGTGCCTGCCAGCTTTCGCAGAAGTTCATAAGGCGAGCGCTCATCCTTTCCAGTTTTTCAAACTCCAAAAAGTTGGTAGCCTGAAAGATCCAAACCCGTGAATTGTCGGGCATATTATCAAAATCTAAATACATCAATTACAGTTTAAAAGTACGCTCATCAAATTCGTTGGAACATCAATCAGAAATTCCTTTACAGATCTTCAGCCTGCGCAATCATTTCGGCCAAATCCATTACCGGAAGCTTGCCTTCGCGCTCGCTGTTTTTTACACCATCCGTAAGCATGGTATTGCAAAACGGACATCCGGCAGCAATAATATCCGGCTTGGTTTCTATGGCTTCCTCAGTACGCTCAATGTTAATGTCCTTGTTACCCGGTTCCGGTTCCTTAAACATCTGGGCGCCACCGGCACCACAGCAAAGTCCGTTGCTTTTACATCTGCGCATTTCCACCAGCTCAGCATCCAGTTTCAGGATAAGCTCACGTGGTGCTTCATATATTCCGTTCCCACGGCCCAGGTAACATGGGTCATGAAAGGTAATGCGCTTTCCCTTAAAATGGCCTCCTTCAATGGTCAGTTTTCCTTCCTTCAATAAGTTATTGATAAAGGTGGTGTGGTGCATTACCTCAAACTTACCGCCCAACTCAGGGTACTCATTAGCCAAAGTATTAAAACAATGGGGGCAGGTGGTTACAATGCGTTTTACCTCATAGGCATTTAGCACCTCAATATTGGTCATGGCCTGCATCATAAACAAAAATTCGTTGCCGGCACGTTTTGCGGGGTCGCCAGTACAGCTTTCCTCAGCGCCAAGCACCGCAAAATTTACGTTGGCTTTGTTTAATATTTTTACAAATGCCTTTGTGATTTTTTTTGCACGATCATCAAAGCTACCAGCACATCCTACCCAAAAAAGCACATCGGGCCTGGTTTCGCTATTCATTGCCTCGGCCATGGTAGGCACCTTTATAGTTTCAGTTTCCATTTAGTTTGAGATCAGTTCGTAAATTTTATTGTCTGAGGTTTTAAAACCCACCAGTCCTTTTGTTTTGTTGATATACAATGCCGCATTGGAGCTACTGCTCCTGGGATTGTAATATACTTTATAAAATGTTTTTAGCTGAAGTTTTAGCGTATCCGAATAGGCATAATCAGCCGTAAGACAATTTAAGGTATCGGTATAAGAGAACTCCAGTTTTTGGGTAGCAGGGTTGTTTTCTTCATTCAGGGTAAAGGTCAACCTGTCTTCTCCGTTTGTAATCAGCGAGGCATTGTAATTTGTAACCAAATCCACATTTATCCTAAAATAGGGTGTGTCACTACCGATTACCAACTTTGTGCGTTCCACCTCAATATAATCCAACTCGCCAAGATGGCCATAATCACCACCTGTGGCCGTTGCTTTTTCGTAATAGTTGGCTGAGGAAATTTTGCTCAGAAAAATGGTATCACCCTCATTGCTGCGGAAGCTTTTAGTACTCACATATGTTGGGATGTAGCCCTTAGCTTCTTCATTAGAGTTCAACCGCAGAAAGTTATCCTTCTCACAGCCGGCAAGCATTAATACGGTTAATATGAGTAACGGTATTTTTTTCATTCTACTTTTCAAAAACCTGTATGGTTACTTCCTTGTCTATCAGGTCTGTAAATTTTCCTTTATAGCGTGTAGCTCTCACCAGGTGGTTGTCAATCCAATGATAGTTTCCACCGCGTGGTTTGCCCATTAGCATACCGTGGTACTTAAACCCATGGCGATTCAGCCATTCGGTGGTTACCTCGCGGTGAGCTTCGGTACGCGAAGTGAAAAAGGTTATGATATGGCCTTCGTCATACCATTTGTTTAAAGTAGCCAGTGCATCGGGATAAACTTCGGCAGTAGCCATGCGTTCCGGCTCTTCATTTGGAATGTCATCACAAATGGTACCGTCAATATCTATAAGGTAATTTTTAATATCTTCTGGCAGAATGGGGCTTATGTGCTGTCCGTTTAGGGTAGCCTCCTTAAGGTTTTTAGTAAGATCTTCTTTCTTCATTAGTGCAGGTTTTGGGAAACCTGAATCCCTTTCACATTACTATTACACTTCATTCATCCAGTTTCCACGATCTGCCTGTGGGTAGGCCCAAGGGGCGCCATTGTTCTCTATGTTGGTCATCATACCATTAATAGCCTGGCTGGCAGATGATTCCTCCATTACCAAATATCTGCGCATATCAACAATAATAGCCAGGGGATCAATATTTATGGGGCAGGCTTCGGTACAGGCATTACAGGTAGTACAGGCCCAAAGCTCCTCAGAGGTAATATAATCTCCCAGCAGGCTTTTTCCATCATCTTTAAACTCACCTCCGTTGGCATCAATGTTTTTACCTACTTCTTCGAGGCGGTCGCGGGTATCCATCATAATTTTACGTGGACTAAGCTTTTTGCCGGTAATGTTGGCCGGGCAGGAGTCTGTACATCTTCCACACTCAGTACATGAGTAGGCATTCATAAGGTTAGTCCATTTCAAATCCATTACATCCTTGGCGCCAAAGCGCTCAGGAGTAGCTGCTTCACCTTCGGGTGGCGCGGCATAAGGATCAGCATTGGGATCCATCATCATTTCAACTTCCTTTTTTACGCTGCCCATATTGGTAAACTCACCCTTAGGTTCCAGTTTACTATACCATACATTGGGGAAAGCCAGAATAATGTGAAAGTGCTTGGAATAGGGGAGGTAGTTTAGAAAGGCCAATATCCCGATAATATGCAGCCACCATGCGGTACGCTCAATTATCACAAGGTTTTGCTGAGATACTCCTTCAAAAATGGGGGCAATCATTCCGGAAATAATCCATGGGCCGGCCTTGGCGTTTTCCATATTGGCTTCCACAGCACCAATGGTAAGGAGGGCTGTCATCAGCACCAACTCAATAATAAGGATATTGTTACCGTCTTTTTTGGCCCAGCCTTTCAAGTCTTTAAATCTGGGAACAACGCTAACGTTTCTTCTCCAAAGGAATACCACACAGGCTATGATTACAAAAACGGCCAGTATTTCAAAGAAGTTAATGGCCACATCATATAATCCACCAAGGGGTTCGGCAAACAGGCGGTGGGTACCAAAGATGCCGTCAATTAGAATTTCGGCTACTTCAATATTAATGAGGAGGAAACCAGCGTATATTACCACATGGAAGAATCCTGCAACATATCGTCTGCGAACTATTTTGGTTTGCCCAAAGGCCACACGGCCCATTAATGCCCATCGTTCATCCTTTCTGTCGGTACGGTTTTGCTCTTTTCCCAATCGGATATTTCGCCAAATCCTATTCCAGCTTTTGGCAAATAGGAAGCCGGCAATACCTAATACTAATATGAATATGATGTTTTGAATATCGAAATGCATAGTGTTGGTGTTGGTTTATTTTCCGCCCTGAGCTTTCTTTTTGTCTTTGGTAGCCTGATCCTTTTTCAACAGTTCCTCTTCGTTATAGTCCTTTCTTTTTCCAAAAAGGGATAAATCAATATATCTGCCCGGGTTGTACTTAATGTCAAGCAAAAGAAGGTCTAGTTCTTCAGAGGCTTTTTTAAGATTGTCATATAGTTCAGGGTCATTAATGAGCTTACCGGCAGTTCCATCGCCAGTATTTACCTTTTCCAAAACTTCACTGGCCGAAACAAGTGCATCGTTAAGGCTTTTAAATGTTTGCTGAAACCTGACCTTGGAAAGGGAGTCGCTGATGGCACTAAAGTTTGTGAATATAGTACTTAGCTCCTCGCTGTTTTCCTCAAGGTTACCGGTTATTTTGGCAAGGTTGTCAAAGGTGGATACAATATCACCCTGAGATGTTGCCACGGTTTTGTCAAGGTTGTCTAAAGTGGTTTCAAGGCTTTCAAAGCTGTTTTTCAATGAACTGAATGTTTTCCCAAAGTTGTTCTGGGCATTCTCATCAAGAAATCCGGAAAGAAGTACCAGTACAGTATCTACCGATCCGAAAAGTTTTTCAATTTTATTTTTTAATGGAGCTACCTGCTTGTTTACTTCTTCGGTCAGGCTAAGTTCCACCTCTGCAAAAAGGGTATCGCCAGAAGCAAGGCTTTCTCCGCTTTTACCTAAAATTAGCCCAACGGCCTTGTCGCCCAACAAGTCGGCACTTTGAATAATGGCCTTGGAATCCTTTGGGACATTAAAATCGGAGGTAATATTAAAGGTAACAATAAGCCTACCCGAACCGTCAGGGTGGAAATAGATATCGTCAACCATTCCTATTTTAAAGCCATTTACATAAACGGGCTTAGCTGCGGTTAGTCCTTCTACACGATCATAAATGGCGTAAACCACTTTTTTGTTTTCAAAAACATCCTGGCCCTTTAAAAAATTAAAGCCCCAATAAAGGAGCACCATGGCGATGATGGCAATAAGGCCAACTTTGAATTCCCTACTTACTTTCAAGTGGTATTTTTTTTATGATTAACAAAGATGAAAAATATTATTCAAGAAGCTTACGGGCCTCTTCAATAGACACTCTTTTTCCATTGGCCAAAGCTACTACAAAGGCGTCCTTAAATCCAGCGTTTTTCATTTTTTGACGAAGGGCTTCTGCTCCTTCTATGGTTGGGCTTTGTCCCACTACATATTTATAGAGTCCCTTGTCTTCATAATATGTTACACCTTCCACGCCCATAAAGTTTTCGGGCTTTAGCTCCTTTTTTAAACCGCTGGTAATAATTTGTACAGTGTAGTACACTTTACTGGTCTCAATTGTTTCTGCAGGTTTTTCCCTTGCAACTTCATGGGCCTTAGGATTTTCGGCTTCGGTTGTTGCTGGTTCGTCTACTTTTTCAATGGGTTTTACCTCCTGCTTTTGAGGGTGAGGTTTTGTAGAGAGGTTAAAGGATTCCCGCTCCTCCTTATATTCCTTAAAAGCCCTGTAAATAGCACTGGCCATAAAGGTTTGTCCTTTTTCCGAATTGAGGTAATCCTCTTCAGCGGGATTGGTGAGAAATCCAAGTTCAATAAGTGCGGAAGGCATAGTGGCCATTTTTGTAACCATAAGGGGTTGTTGTTTTACCCCTCTGTCTTTGCGCTGTACTCTGTCTCTGAATTGGTTTTGTACTTTTTGTGCAAAGCTTACGCTCTGATTCATAAAGGTATTTTGGTACAGGGTGAAAATGATGTAGCTGGCGGGGTCATTTGGATTAAAGCCTTCGTATTTTTCTTCAAAATTTTCCTCCAGATAAATCACGGAGTTTTCGCGCATGGCCACCCTTAAATTGTCATCGTCATGGTTTCTTCCCATCACAATGGAGGTAGCTCCCGAAACCGTATTGTTAGTAAAAGCATCACAATGTATGGAGATAAAGAGGTCGGCTCCTGCGCGGTTTGCAATTTGCGCACGTTCTTTCAGATCTACAAAAACATCCGTTTTTCGCGTGTAAATCACTTTTACATCCGCGAAGTTTTCCTCAATGTAGCCACCAACTTTCAGGGCAACAGCCAGAGCGATATCTTTTTCGGTGGTCTTATATCTGCGCGTGCCAAGGTTGCCTGGGTCGTGCCCTCCGTGGCCGGCATCAATCACCACCACCTTTACACCGTCTGATGTTGGGGTGCGGCTGGCTGCACCCGGACTAATGTTCCATAGTCCTAAAAGTATTATGAATACAAGGCTCTTCTTCAATGGTCTGTTTTTTGATTAGCTTTGGCGGCTCTAATATTAAGCCACAAAATTCTCACGCAAAGTTATAGGTCATCTTGAGCAAAAGGGTGCTAAAAATTATCATTTTATTAACGGCCTTTGTTGGTTTAATTGTACCCGCTTCTGCTCAGGTAGAGCCTGGCGATTCAATTCCTCCTGCCAACACTGTTCCATTTGCAGGTGATTCTGCCAAAGTTTCAAATGATACCGCTGGTTTTAGGATAGATCCCTTAACCGGAGAGAGGCTCAGATTGAGCACCGACTCTGTATATGCAACCCCTCTATATCCCGCTGAAGATGATTTGCTGCCTTCAATGGTGGAGTATACCGCCACCGATAGCATTGTGGGTAGTCTGGATTTAGGCGAAGCCTTCCTTTACAGAGATGCAGTGGTGAAGTATAAGGACATTACAATAAAGGCCGGTTTTATTAAAATAAACTTTAATACCAGCGAGGTTTTGGCCACCGGAATTAAGGATACCTCAGGTGCTATCATTCAAAAACCCATTTTTACGGAAAGTGGTAAATCATACCGTGCCGATACCATGCGCTATAACTTTAAGAGTAAGAAGGCACAGATAAAGAAGGTGATTACCCAGGAGGGTGAAGGTTTTTTACATGGCGATAAAGTGAAAAAAGTATCAGACAAGATACTCTACGTGCAGAATGCATCTTATACCACTTGCAGCCATGAGAATCCTCACTTTAAAATAAATACCCCCAAAGCCAAGGTTATTACGGGAGATAAGATAGTAACCAAATTTGCCTATCTGGAAATACTGGATATCCCAACACCCCTGATGGTTCCCTTTGCGTTTTTTCCCACTATCCAAACTCGTAAGTCAGGTATTATCATCCCAACCTATGGTAAAAATGAATACAGAGGTTATTTTTTAACAAATGGCGGTTACTATTGGGCAGCCAGTGAGTATTTTGATCTTACCCTTACGGGAGATATTTACACGCAGGGAGGATATGGATTAAAAGCTGCCAGTGGCTATTCTAAGCGGTATAAATACAACGGAAGCCTATCTGCCAGCTACAATAAAATTAGGTTTGGTAAGGAGGAGTTTGCCGAATTTGCCAGCGAGTTTTTTGATAATCGGTCGGATTTTGCCATAACCTGGAGTCATAATCAGGATGCCAAGGCCAGGCCAGACTTTAGATTCAATGCCAGTGTAAATATTGCATCATCCAACTATTACAAGGTTACCAGTACCAATGCTTCGGATGTACTTCAAAACCGTCTTAACTCCAGCGTAAGTATTAATAAATCCTGGACGGGAAAGCCATACACTCTTACGGCAAGTGTAAACCATAGCCAAAACAACCAAACCAATGATATGACGGTTACCCTGCCCGATGTGAATTTTGGTGTAAACCGTCAGTTTCCTTTTAAAAGAAAGGTGAGGGTAGGTGATAAAAAGTGGTATGAAGAAATTGGGTATAGCTATAGCCTTACGGGTAAAAATGAAATTCAAACTAAACTAAACCAGCCTTTTTTCACAGAAACTGTTTTTCGTGATAGTTCAAGAAGTGGTATTCAGCACCGTATTCCTATAAGTGCAAACTATAAGGTGTTTAAGAATTTTGTATTGACACCAAGTGTAAGTTATAATGAGCGGTGGTATTTCTCAAGACTTGATCGCGAGAGCATTATTGATACCGTAAATGGAGTGCCAACTTACAGGGTGGTTGTAAAGGATACCACACAAGGATTTTACTCGGCACGCGATTTTGGAGCCAGTGCAAGTCTTTCCACCAAATTATATGGCACCTGGCGCTACAAGGGTTTCCTGAGGGCCATTAGGCATGTAGCCACACCCTCTGTGGGATTATCTTACCGCCCGGATTTCAGTACTGATTTTTGGGGATATTATCAGGAGTTGCAAACCAAGGAGGATGGTACCACCGATAAATTCAGCCGATATAGCAATAATTTATACGGTTCACCGGGAGAGGGGAGGCAAGGTTCGCTGAACTTTTCACTACAAAACACACTGGAGGCCAAAGTTCGAGATAAGCAGGATAGTAGCGGCCTAAAGAAAATACGGTTACTTGAAGGTTTGAGTTTGAATTCATCCTATAACATGGCTGCCGAAGAGTACAAGTGGTCTCCGGTAAATATTAGTGCAAGATCCTCGGTTTTTAATGGATTAATATCCCTTAACTATTCTGCCAGCTTTGACCTGTATGGTTATGATAAAAGCCTCGATTCCACAGGGAGTGTAATAGGAAGGGTAAATGAGTTTGCCTTTGATGTAAATGGAAAGTTTGCCAGGGTTACCAGTCAGCGCTTCACCATGGGGCTGAATCTTAGTCCGGAGCGGTTTAATATAAATAAAAAGGGAAGGGATAAGGGAGAGCAGGGGCCGGTAGACAAGGAGCCTGGTAAAATTGATGGCTTGCCCGAAACCAATGATATGGGCATTACAGATGGCGACATAGATTATTACAGAAAGTTGGGTTATGTGGATTTTGATGTGCCCTGGACCTTAAACCTTAACTACAACTTAAGCAAGAGCTACTCCGGTATAAAAACAACCGTAACCCAATCAGCTGATATTTCGGGAGATTTTGAGGTAACCGAAAACTGGAGAGTGGGATTTAGTACTGGCTACGATTTGGTTGCCAATGACTTTACCTACACCTCATTCGACTTTTACAGAAATCTGCATTGCTGGGAGCTTAGATGCTCATGGATTCCAATGGGCTTTCAGCAGTCGTACACACTTACCATTAGGGTAAAGGCATCTACACTTAGCGATCTTAAGCTTACTAGGCAAAGGGGGATTGGTGATTTTGAAAGATAACCGATTAGCGAAAAACTTACTTCTTGAGGGAGAGATAAAAGGTAGCGCCTAAGCCTACATCTGATTCTACATAAATTTCGCCACCGAGAGATTCAATTAGCTTTTTAACAGTAGCCAGCCCTATACCATTAGTGGGTACAAGCCTCATTACTTTTGACGGTAAGGTGGTGAATATGTCAAAAATCCTTTTGTGATACTTAGGCTTGATTCCCGGACCATTATCTTTTACATAAAGATGATAAAATCCATCCTTTTCAGTGATTCCTATTTCAATTTTCACATCTTTACTGTTGGTGTGTTTCAGGGCATTTGAAATAAGATTTATGAGTATTTGATGTAAGGCTGTTTTATTGGTATAAATGGATTTTAGCTGACAATTCCATTTAATGGTATTTGCGGGAGATGAACAGAAAATAGTGTGGATAAAACTCATGAGTTCGTCAATGTCCAGCAGGTTTTTTTGCTCACTTATTATACTCTCATTTTTGCTGTAATTCAACAGGCCATCAATAAGCTCACGTAATTTTGCCGCTGACAGTCCAATCAATTCTACAACTCCGGCAGCATCTGCTTCCATTTTACTGCTGTGATTGGCAATAAGCATTTCGGTGAGGGAGCTGATATTTTTGAGTGGGGAATTTAAGTCATGAGCAGCGATGAAGGCAAACTTCTCCAGCTCTTCATTTTTTGAAGTAAGCACGGAAATAGTATCTCCCAACTGCAATTCTCGTTTTCTGAGTTTTAGCAGATTTACCACCTGCCCCGAAAGGGCGGAGAGCGATTTGAGTTGCTTTTCGCTAAGTACCCGTGGTTCAAGATCCATAACACACAGAGTACCCAGTGCCATTCCATTTTCTGTAACTAAAGGTACGCCTGCATAGAAAACCGCCTTGGGCTCATTTACTACAAAGGGGTTGTCGTGAAAGCGATGGTCTTTTCTCGAATCCGGAACAACCAAAATGTTTTCGGGATCATTGATGGCATGTGCGCACAAGGAATATTCACGAGGTGCTTCTGAAACCGGCAGTCCGTGATGAGATTTAAACCATTGCCGATTTTCATCAATTAAGCTAACCAGAGCGATAGGGGTACCGCAAATTTGAGATGCTAATTCAGTAAGATTATCAAAATCCTCCTCTTCTAAAGTATCAAGTATTGACAATGATTTTAGCTCCTGAAGCCTGTCATTTTCATTATCTGGTTTAGGAGCTTCAATCATCTTAAGAGAAAATGGGCATACTTGATATAAAAGAGGTCAGTTCAAATATCGTTTTCAAAAAGCACATTTCATAGTTATTTTTACATAAATAACTGTAATTTAACTTTTTGTAAAATCTTTCCTTAGGAAAATTCTCTTTTATTTCTCAGCCAACAGCTTATTACTGAAATTCCATTTTCAGTCATTATGCTTTCAGGGTGGAATTGCACGCCAAACAATGGATAGAGATTATGTTCAATGGCCATTACCACTCCGGTTGTACTTTTTGCTGTTATCACCAACTCCTCAGGTAAACTGTTTTCTTCTATAGCCCATGAGTGATATAGGCCAACGTCAAAGGTTTGGGGCATATCCTGTAGTAATACAGATGGATTTCCGGTTTTTAAAACCGGGCGCTTAATACCATGTGCCACTAATTGTTGGTTGTAGAGTTTTCCTCCAAAAAACTCAGCTATGGCCTGGCAGCCCAGGCAAACCCCAAGTATGGGGCGGATGGTGTGGTACTTTTCAATTATGGCCATTGTAATTCCCGCTTGGGCGGGAAGTCCTGGGCCGGGTGATATAATAAAATGTGTAAAGGGCTCTGCTTCTCTTATTGAGATAGCATCATTGCGAACCACAGTAACATCTTCTGCAAACTGCCTGACATAGTGCAGGAGGTTGTAGGTAAATGAATCGTAGTTATCTATTATTAAAATTCTCAAGCTTCAATATCTTCGCTGCAAAGAAAGTATAATCGCAAGATTTAAAATGGGAGACCAAAGCTTTAAGCTATAGGAGTGCGCAAAGAGGTGCAATTGAACAACAAAATCAATTTTAAAATCTTCAAATCCCCGGGCCCTCGATTTTTATAATCTTCAAATTCAAATAAAAATGAAAAAAATAATCACTTCCCCCAAAGCTCCCGCCCCAATCGGGCCCTATAATCAGGCTGTAATGGCTGGCGATACTCTTTATATATCCGGTCAAATTGCCTTAAATCCTGAGACTGGCGAATTGATGCTCGACACTATAGAAGAGGAAACAAAGTGGGTGATGAATCATCTTGGTAGCATCTTGGCTGAAGCCGGCATGGATTACAGCAATCTGGTTAAGTGCTCCATCTTTGTTAAGGATATGGAAAACTTTAGTGCCATTAATCAGGTTTATGGAACTTACTTTAAAAATGACCCACCTGCCCGCGAAACGGTAGAAATATGCAGACTGCCTAAAAATGTAAATGTGGAGATTTCGGGCATAGCCGTGAAATAAACCAGGCTGATTTTATGAGTGCTAAAAATTCTAAATCCGGGCAATCTGTGGCTCACATTCTTTAAATTCGCGGCATCTTACAATCGAATCAAAATAAACAATCAATATGAGTTTTGACGTAATAGTGTTGGGCAGTGGCCCCGGAGGATATGTTGCAGCCATCAGAGGTGCACAACTTGGACTGAAAGTAGCTGTGGTTGAACGCGAAAGCCTTGGTGGTATCTGCCTTAACTGGGGATGCATCCCTACCAAAGCGTTGCTCAAAAGTGCTAACGTTTTTGAATACCTTAATCATGCTGCTGATTATGGCCTGTCGGCCGAAAAGGTGGATAAAGACTTTGGAGCCATTGTGAAACGAAGCCGTGGCGTAGCCGAAGGCATGAGTAAAGGCGTTCAGTTTTTGATGAAAAAGAATAAGATTGAGGTTATTATGGGGGAAGGAACCCTAAAAGCCGGAAAAAAACTGGATGTAAAGGATAAAGACGGAAAAATTACCGAATACAGTGCCAAGCACATCATTATTGCAACCGGTGCCCGTAGTATGGAATTACCAGCACTAAAGCAGGATGGTAAAAAGATTATCGGTTACCGCCAGGCAATGAACCTCGATAAGCAACCAAAGAAAATGGTGGTTGTTGGTTCTGGTGCTATTGGGGTTGAGTTTGCCTATTTCTACCAAACCATGGGTACCGAAGTTACTATTGTAGAATTGTTGCCAAACATTGTACCTGTTGAGGATGAGGAGGTATCAAAGCAATTGGAGCGCAGCTTTAAGAAAGCAGGAATTAAGATTATGACCCAGAGTGAAGTAACCAATGTAGATACTTCAGGTAGTGGTTGTGTAGTGACTGTAAAAACTAAAAAAGGCGAAGAAAAGATAGAGTGCGATGTAGTACTTTCTGCAGTTGGTGTAAAAGCCAATATTGAGAACATCGGACTGGAGGCCGTTGGTATTAAAACCGAAAGAGGTAAAATTACTGTTGACGAATATTACAATACCAATGTTGATGGCTATTTGGCTATTGGTGATTGTGTACCTGGTCAGGCACTGGCACACGTTGCTTCCGCAGAAGGAATTATTGCCGTTGAAAAAATTGCCGGTCATCATCCGCAAGCATTAGATTATAACAACATCCCTGGATGTACTTATTGCTCACCTGAAATTGCTTCTGTTGGTTATACCGAGAAAGCCGCTAAGGAAGCCGGTTTTGAAATCAAGGTGGGTAAATTCCCATTCTCTGCCAGCGGTAAAGCCAGTGCAGCAGGTGTAAAAGATGGTTTTGTAAAAGTGATTTACGATGCCAAGTATGGCGAGTTTTTAGGTTGCCACATGATTGGTGCCAACGTAACCGAAATGATTGCTGAGGTTGTAGTTGCCCGTAAACTGGAAACCACCGGTATGGAAATAATAAAATCGGTACACCCTCACCCAACTATGAGTGAGGCCATCATGGAAGCTTCTGCAGCGGCCTATGATGAGGTAATTCACCTGTAACAGTTTACTGTTCATAATATAAACCCCGATTGCGCCTTGCGCGGTCGGGGTTTTGTATGTTTGGAGATGTACGGATAGATCTGTCCTAAATGAAAAAGCTGATATTCACATTAATACTTCTGAATTTTGCTCAGGCAGGATTTGCCCAGGATTCTCTCACTACAACTATTCCGTTGGAGAGAATAATTGAAGTTGAAGTTACAAGTGCGGATACTTCCTCTTTATCGGAGTACACTTTATATCAATTCAATTACTACAATGGGAGTTCCATTGTAAAGGCTCAATTTTGGGCTGTTTCAACAGATTCCCTTTTTGAACTTGGAGAAAGAGAGGTTGAATTATGTAGAGTTATTCAAATGGATATGGGTAATAACACCTCTCTTAGAGGTCGTGGTATTGCGAGCAAACTTATTTTGAGAGATGTTTATGAGGGAGAGATAATCTTTAATTTTGATGAGTATGGAGAATTTCCCACTTTACGTCTTTGCTCAACACCATAACATATATGCATGGCTCTACTATTGATAACTAAACTTCCAATTCTCCGTTAAGAATTAGGAAAACACTCTTGAAACAATTGATTACACGATATTTTACAATCTGCCTTGTCTTTTTCTGTAGCCTTTCTCTGCTCTCGGCTCAGGTAAAGGACAGCACCCTTGTGCTGGAGGTAAACTTTGATTTGGATAGCAGCATCCTTTCGCGCAAGCAAAAGGACAAGGTGGATAGCCTTCTCGCTATTATTCCTATACCTGTTTACAAGCAAATTGAGGTATATGGTCATACCGACAGCCTTGCCGGGATTGAATACAACCGCGAACTTTCTAAGCGCAGAGTTTCCAGCATATTGCAATACTTGGTTTTACAAGGCCTGGATCCCTTAAAGGTAAAAGCAGATTACTATGGTGAGGAGCGCCCCAAGTATGATAATTCTCCGGAATCACGTGCCAAAAACAGAAGGTGCGAAATACATTTCCATGTTGATCCCGGTGCATTGCCCATGCCCAACCTGAAGCTTACTGACCTTGAGTTTAAAACAGGGAACAGGGTACGTATCCCCAATCTCAACTTTGTGGGAAATCAACCCATACCTGTTGGTGACAGTTTTGAGACTCTCGAAGATTTACTTCGTGTAATGCAGAAGTACCCGGATCTTAAAATTCAGCTGCAGGGCCATGTGTGTTGTAATGATAATATGGAGCTTTCGGAAGATCGGGCCAAGATGGTACACGATTTTTTAGTAGGTAATGGTATTGAAGCCTCAAGGATGACTCATAAAGGGTTTAGCAATAAAAAACCCATGTTTAAGGAAACCTCTGATGAGAATAAGGCCATGAACCGGAGGGTGGAAATTTTGGTATTAAAGAATACAGATCGCGTAGTACCAATTCCCGAAAACACTGCTAAGGTAGATTTGAGAGCACCCGTGTTGGCGGTTACCTTTTTTCCGAATAAAAGAAGACTTTACCCCAGTGGCGATTTTATGCTGAATTTAATTGCAGACATGATGAAGGAAAGTTCCGGTCTTTATTATGAATTTGTGATATTTGATAACATCAACGACAGCAAGCTTACAGGCATGCGGGCTGGAGGTTTTGAAAGGGCTTTATTGGATTTTAAGGTTGATAAATCCATATTCAGTGTAAGCAGTCAGGCTAAGTATGCCAACATGCCCAAGTCGGTTAATGACAATCTCATAATGGTTAAAATCTCAAAACGATAAAATGACCAACGCTTATTTTCTGGGAACAGTGGTTCCGCAAAAACTTAAAGAACTTACGGCAGAAGCCCGGCCGGCATGGGGTGAGATGAATGTTGTTCAAATGGTGGATCACTTGCGTATAGGTGTGGTGCTGAGTATTGAGAACATCGAGGACGTGATAAGCACACCAGAGGAAAGACTACCGGCCTATAAACACTATTTAATGAGTGATAAACCTTTTACGGAAGGTTTGCCAAAGCCCGAAGCCTATAATACAGTTCCGTCACTTCAAGGAGATCTGGAAGAAGTGAAGACAAAACTGCTGGACGAGCTCGGCAGGATGACCTCCTTTTTTGAGGAAAATCCGAAACATACAGCTATTCACCCAAACTTTGGAAATCTAAATCCGGAAGAGTGGTGCCAGCTGCATAAAAAACACTTTACCCATCACTTCACTCAATTTGGCTTACTTTAATACTTAAATATGGTAAGCGCACTGATAAACTGGATTAAGGACCGCTGGTATTTTTTTACCACATTTTTCCCGGTTCAACTTTTTTTACTTCACATCAGGCGTAGCCACCTACTCATCATTTTTTGGCTTATTATTTTTGGTTTTACTTCGGGCCTTATAGCCCAAAACTATGGGCTGCGATATTTGTTTTTAACACCAGAGTATCTGGATGAGGTTAGTTTTTTCAGTTATTTTATAGTTGGGGTAACCATGGGGCTATTTGTAATGGCCTTTCATATCAGTAGCTATATTTACTATGCTTATCGTTATCCCTTTTTGGCCACTACCAGCAGGCCACTTTGGAAGTTTAGCCTTAACAATTCTATAATACCTGTGGCTTATTTTGCTTACTACGCTTATGCCATTATCAGGTTGTTGATAGCTGAGGGCCTTAATACCCCACTGATTATTCTTTTTGTTTCAGCTCTCTTTTTGGGGGCATTGGTGATTATTACACTCACTTTTTATTATTTCACCCATACCATAAGGATACTTGAAGATCCTGATGAAAAGAGTAGGGAAGCAGGAGCTCTTAAAGCTATTCCTCAAATCATAAAAACAAGCAGGGAAATCAGGCCCCATGGAAAGGCAGGTATTAACTATTACCTCAAAGGTCCCTTTTCCATTAAGCTTGCACGTGATGCCGGCCATTATAAAAGTGGAGTGTTATTGGATACCATTCAACAACATCATTTTAGTGCGTCCATTTTCTTTGTGATTCTTATTGTGTCGATTATAGGCCTGAGTTTAATTAGCAACTACAGCATTTTTGTCATCCCTGCGGGGGCCACCATATTTCTTATCTTTTCATTATACTTAATGGTTACGGGTGCCTTTTACACCCGCTTAAAAACATGGACGGTTACTATTGGTGTGCTTGTAATTGTGGTGCTCAACTACTTTTCCGGGATAGATAAGTTTAAATCGTTGAACTACGCCTATGGCATGAACTACGATGTGGCACCAGCGGATTACAGTACTCAGAACTTCGACAAAATTTCCACAGACTCCATTGTGAACTTCGACAAGCAACAGGCTGCTCAAACCCTGGAGAAATGGCGAATGAAAAACAATGGTGGTAAGCCTAAGCTTATCATTCTGAATGTGAGTGGTGGCGGCTTGCGCTCTGCTTTGTGGAGCCTTGAAGTACTCCGGCAAATAGACAAGCGAACAGATGGTGGTGTTTACAATAATATCCACATGATTACAGGATCATCGGGAGGAATGTTGGGTGCTGCCTTTTATCGGGAGTTGAAGTATTTGGAGCAGAATAATCGCGCCCCTGTAAATCTGGATAGCGATACCCTAAAAAGCCTGATGGCTAAGGATTTACTGAATCCAGTGACCTACACACTTGCTGTAAATGATCTCTTTTTTAGGTTAAAGGGTATAGAGTACAATGGCAAAAGTTACCCTATGGACAGAGGCTACTCCTTTGATCAGCGGCTTAACGAAAATACCCTGGGGATTCTCAACAGGAAATTTGGGGAGTATAAGCCACTAGAGATGAACTCGGAAATGCCCTGGATGGTATTGGGGCCCACAATTGTTGGAGATGGAAGGAAGCTGCTGATGAGCACACAGGGTACTTCTTACCTTACTTATACCAAGCCCTATCAGGGCGTGGGCCGCGAAAGAGAGTATAATGCCGTGGAGTTTTTACGGCTGTTTCAAAATCAGGAGGCAGAGAATCTGAGCTTTTTAACAGCGCTGAGGTTAAGCGCCTCCTTTCCCTATATCACTCCCCTGGTAAACATGCCAAGCAAGCCCGATATACAGCTCATTGATGCGGGGGTTAGGGATAATGACGGTTTTGAACTTTCGCTGAGATACATATTTGCCATGAAGGAATGGCTTAAGGAAAATACCAGTGGAGTAATAGTACTCCAGATAAAGGCAAACAGACCGGATGAAATCCCTATAAAGGATGAAACAGTAACCATACTCGATAAGATGGCTCTGCCCTTGGGTGGGGTGTTAAAAAGCTTCCACAACCTTCAGATTTATAACAAATCCCTGCTGATGGAGTTGAGCAGGGATGAGCTCGAACTTCCCGTGGAAGTGGTGCGCTTTTCTCTATTGCATGACAGAAACGATGTTTCACTAAGCTGGCATCTTACCAACAACGAAAAAGAGGATATTATTCAAACCTTTAACAGTGATAATAACCAGCAAGCTCTAAACATCTTGTTGGATATATTAAATGATGAAAGCCGGTAACGTTAAAAAGATATTTAACACTACCGGCATTTCAACCAACCAAACAAAAAATTTTACTGCGGTATTTTGCGCTACGCCTGCCGCTCTTCACTTCTATTTACGATGTTATTTCCCAATTGGATTAATCAGCGCGGAAAATATTCCTTCAATGCTGTAATGAGCCTTGTTCCATATCGGGTACAGGAGGTTTATTGAAACTCAAGAACTTTGTCAATAGTGTGCATTACACCATTTACACCTACAATATTGGTGCTGATGATTTTAATAAGTGCAACACCTTTATCATCGGTAATAACAATGGTTCCGCTATTATCTTTAGTGATGTTTAAGGATGACCCGGCAAGCAGGGTTTGGTATTTGGCATTTTGAAAATCCTCTGCACGCACCTTAGCTTTTAGGATGTGGTATCTTAAGGCATCAGTTAGCTGATCTTCGGTAATTAAACCAAATAGTGTGGAGAGATCCGTATATCCATAATAGTTTAGAAAAAGATTAAAGGCGGCATCCGTAGGGGCAAACAGGGTATGATATCCGTAATCTCCTGATTTCAATATAGAATCCAATCGAGGTTGTGTAAAATTAATTACTTCGCTTAGTTTGGAAAACTTCGGATTTACTCTCGTAAGTCCATCAAGTGTAAGCGGAGTAATAACGCCTGAGATTTTGTGAACAACACCTACAGATCCGATGATGTTTGCAGTACTGATTTTTGAATGGCCATTGATATAGGTGTTGGAGCCATTTCGAGACATATAGCTGTGAAGTCTATCACCATCAGGTAATTCAGCAAAAGTAACTACGTAGCCATCAGTCAGGTTTTCTGTTCTTACCCTTCCCTCAAGGATATGATAACGCACAAAGAGGTTGAAATCTTCATTTCCTAAAAGTGACTTTAATTCACTAACTGTTGATACCCCCAAATGCGTGAGAAAGCTGTAAAAGGCAGAGTCAGTAGGGGCAAGTAGGGTGTAAGTGGCTCCCGGATCCAAATCATACTCAAGATTGGAAAGCATGGCTGCTTCTACAAACAAACTGAGGTCCGCCTCCTGTTTGGCCATTTCCAAGGCACTTTGTGGAGCCATAGGCTCACTATAAAATACATCCTTGCTGCAAGAAGTGATTAATATAGAGATGCTTAGTAAAAGAATCAGAGGTTTTGCGAATCTTGCAATCATCGGATGCGAGTAGTTTTTTAGGGTAAATTATTTGCTGATACAGGTGTCAGTAAATGTCTGTACAGTTTTAATAACGAGCAAAATTAAGTCCAGGTTGGGTTTTAAGGATAAAATTTTCACATAAATTTCTTTGTAATCAAATGATTACAGGTTCAGTGACGTTTAATCTTACCGCTGCCAGTCATGGCAATTTCTCCCACCACTTTCACTTTTTGAGGAATCTTAAAGGAGGATAGGTTTTTTCTACAATAGGAAATAAGCTCTTCCTCATCAATGGTATAGCCTGAAGTTGCAACCACATCAGCCTGAACAATTTGCCCCATAATGGCGTGTGGTGCCCCATAAATTCGGGATTTACTAACCTCTGGCAACTTATTTAGCAAGGCTTCCACTTCCTCCGGAAAAACCTTATTGCCGGAAACATTTATTACGGCACTGTTTCTTCCCTTTATAAACACAAAACCATCTTCGTTTCTTATCGCCAGATCTGCGGTAAGGAAGTATCCGTTTGTCAGTGCCTCATTGCGCATCAGTGGTGGATTCAGGTAGGCATCAAACATACCGGGGCCGGCTATTCCCAAAAGGCCCTCTACGTTAGCAGGCAATTCTGTTCCATGCTCATCAAGAATAGCAATTTTAAAGCCATCCACAGCTTTACCTACCGAGTCGGGATGTTGCAGCGGAGCTTGGTTGTTTATCAATGGGAGACCTATTTCAATAATGCCGTAGGCCTGCCGCACGGGCTTTCCATATCGGTTATAAAAGTCTGAGCAAATTTCACTGCTAATGGCTGTGGAGGTTGAAATGACCTTTTTAAGACTAGGGATCATTGTTCCCGATTTATCTGAAGCCAACATACGCAAGTGCATAGGTGAAGCGTAAAGCAATGTGCCCTTATATTTTTGGATACATTGAAGAACAGTTGGAGCCATAAAGTTTTCGGCAAGTGCAATGGCAGTACCATGATAGATATATAGTACAATACTGGCCATAAAGTGATAGGCAATGGGGAGTACCCAAACTACCACATCCTTGTCGCCCAGTTCAAGGGCCTTGTTGGCACTTTGTACCCGCTCATAAATGGATTCGTGAGAAACCACTACTCCCTTTGACTTTCCGGTAGTACCGGATGTAAAGCGAATAAAGGCAGGGTTAGTAACATGAGAAGCTATTACCTGCTCAGGCAGTGTAGATGTTTTGCTGAGCTGAAAGGTGTTTTGATCGCCCAGCGGAGTACCATTTTTATTTTGAGATAGATCGTCCATTATAAAATGAAGACCTGATTCCTTGATTATTTCTTCAATCTCATGTTGGCGCAATTGATGGGATAGAGGCATAACTGTAGCTCCTGATCCAACTCCGGCAAACAATCCGATAATAAATTCGCGGCTATTCATTGCCTGAACGCCCAGCCCCATTCCTTTAGAAACACCTTTGTCGTTTAGCTGTTCTGCCAGCTTTTTAGATTCAGCGTATAGTTCTTTGAATGTAAGCTGACCTTCACGGTCGTAAATAGCCACATTATCAGGCCATTTACTGGCCGCATTTGAAAGTATGTCAAAAACGTTTTGCATTAGCAATACACCTGCTTTTCTCTAATGTTATTTATTGCTGCAGTGGTGGGTTTTCCTGCTGCCGAAAATGCCGCTAAAGTGCCAGCCGCAAATCCGGTGCTCAAACAGGTGCCAATTACTCGGGCACTGGCAATAGCTTCCTGATCTGCCGATATTATTCGGCCCGCAAAGTATAAATTTTCCAAGTGTTTAGATACTAAACATCCGGCAGGAATTTCATAGTGGGCATCTTCCTCAAAAAATTGTAGTGCAGCATTTTTGCCGGGCATCCAGATTTCTATCGGCCATGATCCCTTGGCAATTCCGTTATGATGTTTTACACAATTTAAAACATCTTCCTTAGACAGGGTTTGCAATCCCTCAGAAAGCTGACCCGTGCGTGTACCTACCTCAGAGGCCACCATACCTAAATGAGCATTATGTAAAAAGGATACCCGTTTGGTGATGCAATTAAATACCTGTTGTACGGCCTGTCGGCCCAGTTGTTCCACCTCGGTTTTATTGTTTGGACTGTTGTCAATAAGATAGGGCAATGCAATTTTCAACATCACCGAACCTTCCGATAATGATCCGGGAACCAATGAAACCTTGTCGAGCTCCGGAGGTAGTTGACCTTCCAAAATGGCTTTTTTTAAGGCTCTGATAATGTTTAGCGAAAGCTGAATAGGATTGCTGGGCTTTATGTTTTCTAAGGAAAAAACAATGGCCGAGGCCTGATAATACTCTTGTGCGGCTGTGGGTATTCCTGCAAGTATAGAAACGGTGGATTCGCCTGTACAATCAATCAGCTGCTTTGGAATTATGATGGTTTCCTCCCTGTAATTAAGAAAGGATACGCTACTTATTCGGGCAGCTTCAACTTTTACATCAGTAATTACAGCATGGTGAAATATGCGAATGTTGGGTTCTGCCTTTAGCAGCTCATCTGCCACCAACGAAAAGGAAAAGGGTTTATAGGGCAAAAAATGGAGGTTTCCCTGATAATGGTGGATGGCTTTGGTTTTTCCTTTTTCAGAAATGGCTTCACAAAATTCGCTTGCAAATCCGGTGGTAACATAGCTGGATTTTGGATTGGAACTTCTGTAATGGGCACCGCAAATGGTTCCTACTACTGCCGAAGTGGCCTTACCGCCAAACTGTGCATTTTTTTCAATAAGCACCACACTATTACCATTGCGAGCTGCGGCAATAGCCGCGGCAATGCCCGCAGCACCACCTCCAACAACCAAAACATCTGCTTCAATTTGTGTACTATGCATTTTCTCCAATCAATTCATTTTCAACGGCTGATAGCAGATTTCTGATTTCTGTTTCGGAAAAATAGCTTTCGCTATACTGTACAATCACTTTAAGCCTGTTATCAAATGTCGTTATTTGAAAGGATATGCCGGGAGGAGAGGTGTTTGGTGGTAAAGGGGTAGTATCTGTTACCCTGCAGCCCAAAAAGCTGCTGAGGCTCTGGTGTGATGGCGATTGGCTATAGAGCATTCCGCTGAGACTATTGCCATTGGGTCGTTTTATGAGCTTGTAATAAAAGGGTATGGGTAGGTGTCGCAAGAGCCTCAACATTCCTGCATATTTTTGGGGAATGCCCAATTTTACCTGTTCAAAAAGCTGATTATTCAAATCCTTAACCATGGCCTTTTTATCGTCTATCAAAGCGGCTTTAATCCGGAAGAAGATTAAGCTGTGCCAGTTGCCTACAATAGGGCCGGAAACCCCGGCTTTTCTTTGCTCCATGGGTATGGGTACCCAAATATCCTTTCTTTTTTCACCTCTTTGCTGCAACACCTGCTGATAGGCAATGGCAATATTGCCAAGGAGGTATGGGGTTTCAATACCTCCGCGGCTATACTGATGTATTTGCTTTCGTATTTCTGCCGTTTCATCCACACTAAAGCGTTTCTCCAGATGGGTTACCGAGCTTTGTTTATACCGTGGCTTTATGCTCAGAAGAGGATCCTTAGTGGTGTCTTTCAAAAAATTTTTGGCAATCATCAAATCAGACCACTGTTTACGCTTACTTTCTTTTATCTCATCGCCAAAGAAAGTTGAGACATTGGCAATTTTTGGGTTGTTTACAGAGGCCAGAACATGGCTGGCGCCAAAGGCATCTAAGATTAGATGATGCCATGAAAAAACCACGGTACTGTAAGTAGGATGCTGAACGAGATCAATCCGATATAAATTGCCTTCCGTAAGAGGTATAAACTGTTCAAATGCTTTTTCAGGAATTTTATCTGAATTGGAATGATGTTCAATAAGCCGGCTTGGTTCCTTTTCGGTTTCCAATATCCATTTTGGGATACCGGTTTTACGAAATTGTATTCGGGTACGTTCAAGCAGCTGAAAATAGGGGGATGCCGAAATTGCCGTTTCCAGCTTTTCCTTTGGCAATAAGCTATCCAGCCTCATAATGTAGCGGCAATCCAGCCCCGCTATTCCCTGAGTTTTTAAGTGATGGGCAATTACCAGGAAGAAGTAATCGGCACCACTGAGTTTGGTGGAGCTCACGTTCTAAAGATGTTTTACAACGGCTTCTGCAAGTACTTCTACCGAGTGAAATATCTCGGGGTTTAACTCTTCATCCGAAAAGCTCACATCAAACTTCCGCTCTATAAAAAGTATGATTTCCACCATGGCCATGGAGTCTATTCCGGCCTCTCCCTGAAGTTGGGTTTGGGGAGTTAAAACCAGGCTTTGGTCCACCAAATTATTTTGGATAAACTTCAAAAGCTCATGGCTTACTTCCACATTGGTCATAGGTTCAATTTTTGGCAAAAATAAAAGGAAAATTTAGATGGGATATCCCCATTGGGTAAAGCAAAACTGCCACTGTTTGCGCACCTTTTGTTTTGTTTCTTCCGGTAGGTCGGTATATTTATTTTGTTGGTAGGCAGAGTGACTGTAAGCTACCACTTTAATGGCTGACAGAGCCTCGTCTGTTAAGTTTATATCCAGTGTTTTGTAGGCATCAGTAAGAATGGGGATGGGGTTGGCTGTAAATTCTTCAAAGGAAAATTCAACCAGGCGATTTTTAGGAATCAGAAGTTTTTCTGCAAACCATTTTTGATGAAAATCGCGGTAACTGTCAATAATGTAGTGCTCAATAAACTCATTACTCACTTTATGAAAGCCAAACAGTGGAAGGATTTTTTCGTAGAGTCTCTCTGTACTGAGATAGGTTTGGTAAGGATTTCTGTAAATGTGAATAAAGCGAGCGTCCGGAAATATTTCCAACAGTTCTTTTACCCTTGAGGATGTAGCCGCGCTTTTTATAATGAGCCGCTTACCGGGATACAGGAGTTGCATTTTTTTGGCAAACCACAAATGGGATTTTTTATAGCGTTCTCTCTCTTTGTCGCTGCCAGCCTCAAAGCTCACATATTTGATAAAGTACAGACCAATATTTTTTGGGAAGTAAAAACCATTGCACCAGCTGGCATCGCTGAGGTTGGCAAGAGCAAATTCATCCATGGTAGGTTTAAAGGCTCCCATGGTCAGGTTATCCATAGCCCGCTTTTTGGGCATCATAGGGTCCATCATTTTGCCAATATACTTCCCGAAAAAGAAGAAAATCCGTGGCATAAATACCTGATAGGTGTTGCTGTATGCCAAACCGGGATCGGCAGCGAGGAGGTAGTGCACATAGGTGGTGCCGCTGCGTGGGTGGCCCAAAATGATGATGGGCGCTTCTACTTTTGTTCTCTTTATTCTGCTGTAAAGCAAGATACTCTCAATGAGCCGCAAGGGGGTCCAGAAAAGTACCGTAGCAAAGGAGAACAGGAACTTTAAGGAAAACCGGGGATCAATGCGAAAGCGGTTGGCAACAAGCAGGCGGAGATAATTTCGCAGGCCAGAACCCAGTAGGGGATGACTTAAAGTGAAATAGTGAGCAGGCTTATAGCGGATATTCATTACGTTTTTCTGAAACGTATTACAACTACGGTGGCTAAAATACTAATGGCAAAGAAGGCCAATAAACTCAGTACATAAGGCCAAATTTCCGGGAATCCCTGATCTCTTAAAAACATAAGATAAAAGGCTTCAATACCCCAGTTGAGTGGAGAAACCTTACTCACTACCTGCATGTACTCTGGCATAATGTGCAAGGGTACCCAAATCCCACCAAGGGCTGCCAATATTAGGATGGTAAGAGAGCCGCCAATGGCGCTTTGCTGGTAGGTGCTGCAAATCGTCCCGGTAAACATTCCAAAACCTGTAGAGGCCAAGGCCAAGCAAATGGCTACCACAAAAACATTGAAAAGTTGATTTCCGAACTGTAAATCAGGTAAGCCGATAAGTGGCAGAAGAAGTTTTGCCAAAAACATCATCAGTGTAAACTGTATAAGGGCTACGAGAAAATAAACAAACAGTTTAGCCAGGTGATTATAGACGTATGGTCCGGGCAGTGTTTTTAGGCGGATGCTGCTGCCTTCCTGCTTTTCCTTGATAATGCTGCCGGCAAGCGGAACCACTATAAAAAACATCCCAAAGATGGTCCAGGCGGGTACATTGTGCTGTACGGAGTTAGGTATAATTTCAGAGTCTTCACCAGCGGCAAAGGCTTCGCTAAAGTGAATAACGTCTGTAGTTTCAAAACCCAGTGGGGCATTATCGGAGGGTAGAAACTGCTTTACCTCATGGGCAAAGGTTTCAAAAATAATACGCGACTTTAGGTTTGAGATAAATTCGTGAAGCGTACTGGAAATGGTGGTTACAAATGATTTTTTGGTAGTGGGGTCGTATATGATTTTGATATCCACATCGGTTTTTTTAAAATCTTCTGCCGACAAGGTATCGCTAAGGGTGCTGGTGATAAGTGCCTCTACGCTATTGCGAATGGATTTTGTGGCGTTGGCAGGAATCATAATACCAAACATAAAATCGCCATTGGCCACGGCAGCATAGGCTTCCTCTTCGGTAGGTACTTTTCCATTAATGGTTTTGTGAAGCTTACAAAACTCCGTTTGCTCCAATCCTTGTTCTACATAATAACCTAAACTGTCCTGGTCGTCATTTACAATGATCACAGGGATGCCAAACTCAGTGAGGCTCTTGTAGGCCGAATCCTGGGCAATGGACATGATGAGGATAAAGACCACAGGCATTATAAAAAGTAACCCTAAGCCTGCCTTGTCGCGGGATATCAGCAAACTTTCCTTATAGAGAACTGCTAAAAACTGCTTCATTCCGGGTTAAGGCTTAATTCACCGGTATCGGCAAAGTGGAGTAATAAATTTTCCAGCTTATGAAATTTGGGATTCATGGCGGTAAGCTCGGCAGGCGAACCTTCCAGTACTTTGTTTCCAAGATTTAAGATTCCGATTTTTGAACAAAGCATTTCTGCTTCCTCCATATTATGAGAAGTGTAAATAATGGTAACACCATTATTGTGAAGATCCCTCAAAAAGTCGATAATCACCTTTTTTGACTGTATATCAATCCCCACTGTAGGTTCATCAAGAAATACAAGCTCGGGTTCATGTATGATTCCTGCAATGAGGTTTACCTTTCTTTTCATCCCACCCGAATAGGTTGAAAGTTTCCTTTTGGCAACACCGCTAAGCCCAAAAATATTGATGAGGTGATTGATGCGCTGGTTGAGGATCTCTTTTGGAATCTCATACATCATCCCCACAAATCGCAGGTTTTCATAGGCATCAAGAGTGGGGTACAGTGCCAAATCCTGGGGCACCACGCCAATCATTCTCTTAATGGCCTCAAGATTATTGTTCAATTTGAGTCCATTAATTTTAATATGCCCGGCATCAGGTTTAATAATACCGCAGAGCATGGCCAGCGTTGTGGTTTTACCCGCCCCATTGGGTCCAAGCAATCCATAAAACTCGCCTTTAGCGATGTTTAATGACAGCCCGTTAACTGCTTTTGTGCTGTTATCGGAGTAGCTTTTGCAAAGATTTTCTACTTCTATCATGTAGGCCATTGGGGGATGTTAATCCGGTAACACCGGATTTTTACAAAGTGCGGCAAAATTATTCTTTTAAAGGGAATTGAAGGAGGGATGAACAGCTTGTTTGAAATTAGCAGATTTACCAATGGCCAGCGATCGTCTTTACTTTAGGTAATAGTTGATTTTTCAAGGTTTTTGATTCAATTTGCAGCGCCACTTTTTAGGTCGAATACTGGCGGGCCTTTTTACAATTGACATTATATATTTTCCATTGAAGAATACAAAAACCACCAAGGCGATAGTAATTGGGGCGGGAATTGCCGGCCTGGCAGCCAGCGTTCGCCTGGCGCTAAAGGGCTATGCCGTTACTGTTTATGAGAAGAACGATTTCCCGGGAGGGAAGCTTTGCTCCCGAACGGTTAATGGCTATAGATTTGATTATGGCCCCTCCATTTTTACCGTTCCTCAAAATGTGGTGGATCTCTTTATCCTTGCGGGAAAGAATCCGGATGACTATTTCCAATACCAGAGGTTAGATCCCATCTTCAGATATTTTTATGAGGATGGAAAAACCATTATCGGACATTCTGATACGGATAAATTTGCGGAAAGTGTGGCTGAGAGTACGCTGGATGATAAAAAGACCGTTCAGGATTATCTGGAAAAAGTAGCTGAAATCAATGATCTTACGGAAGAGGTTTTTGTGAAGCGATCCCTCCACAAGGTTAAAAGCTTCCTTACTAAGGAAACACTTAGAGGCATTTTAAACTTCGGAAAGATTGACGCCTTTAAAACGATGAACGAGGTGAATACAGCCACGTTTAAGGATCCTAAAATGGTGCAGTTTTTTAATCGATATGCTTCCTACAATGGCTCTGATCCATTTAAGGCACCAGGCACCCTCAATGTTATTCAGCATTATGAGATAAACCTCGGGGCTTATCTGCCCAAAGGCGGAATGGAGCAGATTAGTGGCTCAGTTTATAAACTGGCCCAGGAGCTGGGTGTGCAGTTTGAGTTTGGCAGAAAAGTGGAAAAAATAAATACTTCGGCCAATAAGGTGGAAAGTATAGTGGTGGATGGAGAAGCCATTACTGCCGATGTTTTTATGAGCAATATGGATGTGTATTATTTGTACAACAATCTTATGCCGCAGGCCAGGAAGCCCACCAAAATTCTGAATCAGCCTAAATCAGGTTCGGCCATAGTGTTTTACTGGGGTATCAAAAAGAAATTTGATCAACTGGGGGTTCATAACATATTGTTTAGCAACGACCACGAAGGGGAGTTTAAAACCATTTTTGATGAGAACAATGTTATGGACGATCCATCCATTTACATAAATATTACTTCCAAAAAATGTCCTGAAGATGCCCCTGCGGGAGGTGAAAACTGGTTTGCCATGATAAACGTTCCCAATAATACGGGTCAGGACTGGGATGAAATTGTTTCACGATCACGCAAAAATATGATTGCCAAAATCAACCGAATTTTGAATACGGACATTGAACCTTTGATAGAAGCAGAGGAATTGATGGATCCACGGGTGATTGACGAAAGATACCTCAGTGCCTTTGGCTCCATTTATGGAAACAGGTTTAACAGCAATTTTTCGGCATTCTTCCGCCATCCCAATTTTAGTAAGGAATTTAAAAACCTTTACTTCTGTGGAGGAACGGTACATCCCGGGTCCAGTATTCCGCTCAGTTTAATGTCGGCTAAAATTGCGGCAGAAATGGTGCCTGAAGGTTAAAGTTTTATTGAAAGTTGTAAATCTCCTTCAAGGCCCAGTTCCACTATTTTTTTGAGGGTGGAAAAGCGGATCTCCTTTACATCGTTTTCAATTTTGGAAATATATGATTTAGTGGTTCCCACTTTTTTTGCCAATTGCTCTTGGGTCAATCCCTTTTCTATTCTGGCTTCATGAATCATAGCCCCGATTTTAAAGTTCTCATACCCGGCTTCCAGTTCATCTCGCTTAGCAGTACCAGGTTTCCCGTAGTGCTTATCCTTAAATTGATCTAACGTAATTGTACAATTTGTTTTCGTTTTCATACCTGTCTTTTATTTTAAGTGCTTTTTCAATTTCTCTTTTTGGCGTTTTTTGAGTTTTCTTTTGAAACCCATTTGCTAGTACCACCAAATCTTCATTATCGAAAAAGCAAAATATTCTGAAGATGTCACTGCCTTGTTGCACCCTTCTCTCATAAAGCCCATCTGTATTTTTAATGTGTTTGAGATAAGTTTCAGGAATTCGTTCTAACTCTTCGATTAAATTCAAAGTCCAGATAATCTTATTCTTTACTTTGCTGCGCTGCTTAATAAAAAATTCTTCAAAGTAGCTTTGATAAAAAACCAGGGTGCGGAATTTCTTCTTGGCCGACATAATGCAAAGATGAGAAAAGTTGCCCTAAAGTGAAACATTCTACATTCTGAATATTTTGGCGAAAACATCTAAATTCTATCCTATTCTCAAAGTTTCAAAACTCCATTTCTCTTATGGAGAGAAAGCCATTCTCAAAAATGTAAGCTTTACACTGAAAGAGGGCGAAACCCTTGGTATAATAGGGGAAAGCGGTAGTGGGAAAACCAGCTTGCTGAAATTATTGGGGGGCTTGTTAAAACCGGATAGTGGTGAGTTGCTTTTTGATGGTAACCCAATTCCCGGCCCGGATGAGCGCCTTGTTGCGGGCCACGATCAGATAAAACTCGTTCATCAGGATTTTGACCTTATGCCGTACCTCTCCGTAAAGGATAATGTGTTGCGCAATTCATTAGCTGAAAGCAACTCAGGTAGAGAGAAGATTTTAAAGCACTTCCAAAAACAGTTAAAACTAAAGGAGGTAAGTGGAAACAGGGCCGCGGACATTTCCGGTGGGCAAAAACAGCGCATTGCGATGGCTACCGCCATTAGCGCGAGGCCTGATGTGCTTTTACTGGACGAACCTTTTTCCAATTTGGATTACCCTCTTAAAATGGATTTGATCCATCTGTTGAAAACGGAATGGAAACCAAGGGCTATGCTAATTGTAACCCATGAACCGAGCGATATTTTACACATGGCCGACAGGATTTTGGTGATGAGCAAGGGAAGAGTAGTACAAAGAGGAACGGCACGGGAGGTTTATCAGCATCCCAAAAATGAAAACATAGGGAAGTTACTTGGAGCAATAAATAAACTCTCTGTTGAGGAAGCAGAACTGTTTGGAATTACGTCCGAAAAGGAGGTGTATCTCAGGCCACATCAGTTTGTGATTAGTGATGTAGGAGTGGAAGGGGAGGTTACATCGTGTAGGTTTTTGGGCCAGACCTACTTAATTGAGATTTTGCTTGAAGGTGTTTCGGAGCCTTTAATTGTTTCGCATCATGTTGGTCTTTCTGTTGGCAGTGATGTAAAGGTTTCTGTTGAAATTTAAAATCCATTATGGGATTACTACTTATACCTCTTCCTCCAAAATTTTCTTCCCCGCCAATAGTAGGCAACTTCAGTTAGCTTTCCTGTTTCATCATGAAAGTGCCATTGGCCTTCACGTTTTTTCATTTCATCATCAGGTTTGTTGTAGTAATAGGTAATCATTCCATGTGATTCCAGTTCACCGTTGGGGTGATAGTTCTGCTCGCCAAACGATCTGGGTTTCTCATACTTTTCAACCAATTCGCTGTTGGATCGGCAAAAGCTTGCTTGATTGGAGTTGGGCATTTTAAAGCAAGCTCCATCGCGTAAGGTTTCCATACTGATGAGATAGGTGCGCTCTGCTCCACCTTTATTGAATTTCAGCAAAAGGGTATCAGTTCGTAGTTTCCATTTACCCTTATGCACTAAGGTGTCATTCAAATCCACATAGGTAAACCGCCTAAAGCTTTTGAGTTGTATTACCTGAAAATGGGGAATGTCTGGAATGACCTCGGTGTTTTCATCCGGCCTGGTCCATCCTTGTGCAATGTTGCGGGTATAAGTGCCCTTAAGGTTGTTGTAGGCAGGTTCTGCAAAGGCCTCGGGGTTTACAGACTTGCAGCCGGGTAGTGTTAATAAGGCCGCAAAGACAATGGTAAACAGAACTCCTGCGGTACCATTTCCTCCTATTATTAAAATTTTCATATCAATTGTGTTTTAATTCCCAGGAGTTTTGATTTGTGTTCTTCTGGCAGACCTTACTAATGAATAGATAGCTATTCCGCTCCATATCAGATTAGTTACAAACGGAGGAATAGCTTGGTTCTCAAAACAGTTATAAGCAATTAGTAAACCACCTATGAGATTCATATAAATACTGACTTTACGGAAGCGCTCAAAATTGTTTGAGGTAAGTATGTAGGCTAATATAATGAGGGATGAGCCCAGCCAGCCAAGGATGTCAACAATCACCGTATTCATATATGGTCATATTTAAGTATTTAGATATGTTTGTTTAAATTTTTTTAAGTGAAGCAGGAGCCAAATTTCTTTATTGTGCTTTCATTTCTTTTGAAGTACGACCACTTTCCATGCCTGGTGGAAATCAGCAAATCACACTTTTCCATCATTGTCAAATAGTTTGAAATGGTTGATTGCGAGAGATTTGTTTTCTCCTGAATGTAAGTGGCACAAACGCCATCATTAAAATGCTTTATAGTTTCGTGTGGAGGAAAATTGTCTTCCGGATTTTTTAACCACTCCAAAATTTGCAAACGGGTAGGGTTGGCCAACGCTCTGCTTATATCTACAATTTGCTTTTCATCCATGGCGCAAACATATAGATAAATACCGATATGTAGAAGTATGTTTAATAAATATGTTTTATGCTTCGGGAATGTGGCAGTTTGTGTGGTGAGATGGGAAAGCTCAACAGTTCATAACGCCATCTTACAAATTAAGAGATGAGCTGTGTTTGTTTTCAAGCGCTAGTCGTTATTTACTCTAACAAGTTTAATAGCTCGTTCGGGGCATACCTGCACACATATTCCACAGGCGTGGCATAAGTCGGGATCTGTTACGTAAGCTTTTTTAGGCTTAAAGAAAGTCTTTAGCTTTCCCTTAAAGTTTAGTGTTAATCGATCCTCAGGGCTTATAGTCTGCATTTCCAAAACATCATAGGGGCAAGCGGGAACACAATCTTCTTTACCGCCACAATTGCTGAGGTTAATGAGTGGCATTAGCTTTCCGCCTTCTTCGTCACAATTCGATTTTATTGTTTTCATAAAAGTGCTTTTTGGGTAATGAGGTGGATATGTGAGATTAGCTGTTCGTTAGGGAAATCTTGTTTCCTGTAGGGTCATTAAACCAATAACCACCCTCTTTTTTCTCGTATTCAGAAACATTATTTAATGCATGGTTTAATTTCTCCTTAGTGCTGAAGTTTATCTGAAAATGCTTCATGCCAGCGCTGCCCTTGGGAGCCAAAGGTTTGTTTACACCATGCCAGGAGTTTAAGGCTATACGGTGTTGATAAGCACCGCCTGCTCCCAGATCGGCATACATAAACTGGGGTAAATAGTTGAAAGGTATAAAGCCTATATTTTTATAGAAAGCATTTGAGTGCTCTACATTGTTGGCGTACAAATGCAAGTGCCCCAGATAAGAATTTTTAGAAATGATTTTAGATACATCTCTATCCTCCAGGTCTTTCAAAACTTCATTTGTATTGAGGTAATCAGATGCACTTCTTAGGTTACCCTCCATATCCTCTATTTGAATGCCTCTTTTGGCAATCACACGTTTAAAGCGTTCAGGCGTTTCGAGGGTAAACTCGATGTTGATGCCATCAGGATCATCCAGATAAATGGATTTTGACATGGTGTGATCTACAGGAGAGTAGGGGTAGTTATTAACCATTAATCGGTGGAGCATACGTGCAAACTCAGCTTTGTTGGGCGCATGAACAGCAAAATGGTAAAGTCCGCTATAGCCTTTCTTAAAGCCGGTTTTAGCTTCCTCGTGCACTACCACCAGTGTGTGGTTTTCTGTTCCAAATTCAGCAACCTTATCGGAAGCTTTTCTCAGCTTCATGCCTACAATTTTGGTCCAGAATAGGCTTGACTTTTCCAGATTGGTATTATTCAAGTGAATTGCCCCAAAAGAGGCAAATTCACTTGAACTGGTTATATTTTCACTCATATTTGAAACTGCTTGTGCTATTGACGAAAATCCATCCATAGATACTAAAATTGATGCCCCAAAAATGTTTTTTATAAAGTCCTTTCGTTGCATGGCTTTAACATTTAAGTTGGGTAAATATGGAATTATTTCTGAGCGTATAAGCTGTTTAGGAATTCTTTGTAGCTCACCGCTTCACGACCCAGCAATGCAGGTAAGTCGGTATCGTCAGCCACTAATTCTCCCTGTGCAATGCCTTGGGCAAATCCTGCCAGCATATCTGCAACTTCTGCCGGTGCACCAGCGCCTACCAAGGTATTTTTATACTCTTCTACAGTAGGGCTTGTATAGGGCACTGTTTTTCCGGAAATAACTGAAAGCTGTACGGCCACCTCCTGAAAAGACAATGAGTGTGGGTTTGAAATATTGTAGTCTTTGTTTTCGTGGTTATCACCCATCAAAATATTGGCAGTAGCTTCGGCCATATCGCTGCGCATAGTGTAGGCTATTCTGCCATCTTGTGCCGGGTAGTAAATACCTGTTTCAAATACCTGTTCGCCCAAAACCCATGGCAACATATCCATATACAGGTTATTGCGAAGTATGGTATAATTCATTCCACTTTCCTTAATAGCCTCTTCCGTTGCTATATGCGAATCTAACACAAAGTTGATGGGAGAATCTGAGCTATCTGTCTGGCGCTGAATACTGGTGTAAAGGATGTGTTTTACGCCTGCCTCCTTAGCCGCCTTTACGGCATTCACCTGCTGCTGAGATCTGTTTTCCATTTCATTGCTGGAAATCAAAAGCAGTTTATCAGTTCCTTTAAAAGCTTCTACCAATGAGTTATAATCATTGTAGTTGCCTATTTTAATGATTACACCTTTGTCTTTCAGTGCCTGCGCTTTCTCTTCGCTTCTTGCTAATGCAGAAATGTTTGAAGGATTAAATCCCTTTTGAATTAAGCTGTCAATTACGCCACTTCCTAATTGTCCTGTGGCTCCTGTTATTGTTATCATTTTGATTTAAATTTTAATAAGATTTATAAATAGTTGAGGCTGCGGAGTGATTCTGCATTTTTATAACCTCACTATTTAATGGAACAGTTTGTAAGCTGAATCCGGTGAGTATGAATGATCCTTGTATTATTTGGGCTGGATAGGAGCCTTCTTAGATCTTCCCCAAGCCACAAATAGTGCTACAGCCATGATTACGGCATTGGCTCCAATAGCTGCAAATTCACCTTTTGAACCGTGAAAAACAGCTGCAAAAACCATGATGGTAGCGATGCCAATTGCCGCCCATGTGGTTAAAAATGGTTTGTAGCGAAGGATTGCCGGCAGCAATAAACCTATACCTCCCAGTAATTCGCTAATGCCGATAAAGCGCACCAGAGCCAAGGGAGTAGAGCTTACCCATGGTAGCGATTCTACCAATGCCTCCAGCGGTTGAGTAGCTTTGGTAATTCCTGCCATGATAAACATGAGGGCTAATAATCCTTGTGCTACCCACAGTGTAATATTGAGCGCTTTGTTGTTTTTAGTAGTTGTCATTTTCTAGAGTTTTAATGTTTGTTTGAAAAAATGGATGGATTGCAAAAAAGGCCAGTGCGGGGAAAAAGTGCATGGGCACTACCAGGCCTGGAAATAATTCCGGAAATTCTACATCCAGTGGTAAGCTCATACCAATGGGGCTGATGATGCTGGCAAAGGAAAGTACCACGATTAAAATGTTTAACCAGCCTGTCAGGTTTTGCCTGTTGAGTTTTAGCAGTGCGGCATAGCCGGAAGTCATGAGCATGCAACCTATAATACTTGCGCCCACAATAGACCCAACATTAATAACAGCATCGTAATCAACACCAAAGGCGCCCTGGTAAATATTGAGGTAAATAACTCCGGCAACTGCTGCCAGAAGCCCTGCTACTATTCCGTGCACAAGTAATTTTTTCATAATAAGTGGTTTTTAAATTATTTGGATACCGGCACCGAGATGTCTAGGGTGATGTCATGAGGAACTTTGGCAGACATGCCTTTGGTAGCGCCAAGATCAAACTCGGTTCTGTCTACAGTAAAACTGCTTATGAAAGTGTTATCTACAAAAGTGAAAGGCATGGTGAAATCCTTTTTTACTCCGTGCATTTCCAGCGTACCTATTACCTGATAGCCTTTTGACGTTTTCACGAACTTTTCAGAAATGAAGTGGATGGTAGGATACAGCTCGGCATTAAACCACTTTTTGCCTACAGCATGCTTATTCTGCATTCCGTTGCCGGTATTGATAGAATTTACATCTACTTCAAGATCAAAAGATGAAGCGGATAAGTTGGTTTCGTCAAAAGCAATGTTTCCTTTGAGTTTGGTAAACACCCCGGATGGATCTTCACTACTAAATTTGATAGAATACCCGTCAGAAATTTTCCAATTGATGGAGTTGTTGATGGTAAAAGCAGATAATGTTATAATTCCTGCAACCATTCCAATAAAGCTAAGTGTTTTCATTTTTCTTAAATTTTAATTAATAACAGGGCAAAGATCAGTGGGCCTGTGTAATTAAAACTTAAGCTACCTTAAGAAATGAAGGGAGTGCTATTTTCGAGCAAGCTTGCGCCTGAGCTCGCTGAGGTACTCGGGGGTAATGCCTATATAAGAAGCGATGAGCTTAAGAGGGAGGCGCTGCACCAGGGTTGGGTAGGTTTCGGTAAAGTCAATGTAGCGTTGTTCGGCAGTGGCACTAAGCAGCGAAATAAGCCTTCTGTTGCTGGCAATTAAACTGTTTCGCAGCTTAGTGTTTATCTCAACCAGAGCTTCCCGGTTCCAGTCAGGTAAATCAGCAAAGCCCTCCTTTTTAAATATAGCTAGTTCGCTGTCTTCAATGGCCTCAATATATAAGTCGGAGGGCAGCCGGTTATAAAAGCTGTCCATATCAGAAATAAACCAATCTTCCGGGGCAAACTGCACAATATGTTCCTTGCCGGACTTATCCAGTACATAGCTTTTTAGGCATCCACTCACCACTTTGTAGCCAATATTGGTGGTATCTCCCGCTTGCTGTAAAATAGTACCTCTGCTTACAGTTTTTGTTTTTGAGTCAGAAAAAAGGTTTACATCATTTTTAGAATCCATCCATATCGGTTTACAAGTTCTCGGTATTTTGGAGAGCGGACTAAATTACTATTACCTGATTAAAGATTCATAAATGGAACAAAGCATGTAAAGGTGCTAGCAACAAGTGTTTTTATCAGGCCAAAGTCATTAGGTTAATGTCACGCCAAAGCCTTTCATCACCAAAGTGTCCAGTTCATTGAGATCTGATATTAATTCAAGATGTTTTTTTGGTAAATTGGATTGAGACTTATCTTTCATCAGCAATTTTCTCAATTCCACCATTTTAAAGTAAAATGAAGGGGATTTTAAGTTTAACTCGAGTATGCTTATCTTTTTCTCTATGGCGCTCTTTTTTTGTTTCACCACCTTGATCATGTCAACGGCTACGTTAAAATCCAGTTCCTTTTGCTCTACGGAAGTTAAAAGTCCGCACTTGAATTTAGCACACTGCTTTGGTCGATGGTCATATATGGTACAGCCATCACAATATTTTCTACAAGGTTGAAGAAAGAAGCCATTACCATTTTCATCCTCTATATCCATTATCTGCTTTATTGCAGGTATCTCTTCATTATCGAGCTTTACAAAACCAATTAGGGTTCCGTCACAGCATAGCCCGCAAGCCAGGCAAATATTGGATGAATCAGTCATGATTACTGAATTTAATGACTTTTAACAGAGTCAATGCCTTTGTTATTACTAATGCCTGTTTTGCTCCAGCCTATTCATTTCCGTCAATCTCTCCTTGCGCTTTTCCAAGGCTTCGCGCTCCTTTTTCTTTTTTTTAGCAAGAAGGTTGCTATGTTTCTTTTTATCTCCTCCCTTCTTTCCTATTTTACTTTTGGTCATCATTTAGCAGTTGGATTTGCTGTTACAAAGCTAACGCATTGATAATAGGGCAATGAAATGGGGTTACGCTATTCACTATCGCCAGATAAAGCTTACTTGCATGTTCAGTCAGATGTGTGTAATACCCGGCTGGTCTGCCAGTTGAGGTGTAGGCCCTATAACTGGCGGAAGCGCATTTTCAAAAGATTGTATGCGCTTTAATTGCTTATAATTTTGTGGATTTCATCCGCTATGATATTTGCTCCTATTGGGGCCCAGTGTGAATCGTCATAAAAATATATGTCCCTTTCCCTATTTATCCCTTCACTTAGAATTTTGTATGAATCAACATTAGTGTATCCCTTTGTAGAAGCTTCATACATTTCAAAAAACAGAGGTTTATTTAAACTGCCGTTGTTAGCTATATACGGATAGTAAAGGTCATATTTATCAGGGCTAACCAGCATTATTAGTTTGATGTTGTGCGATGCCGCGATGTTGCTAATGTTTTCTATAACACTAATGCTATTAGCAATAGCTAGAGAATCATTTTTCACATTCAATTTGTCAATATCATCCTGGTAAAATAATAGGTCATCAGGTGAATTTGAAAATAAGCTATTGCTATTGGATTTGTATTTATAGGTTTGGGAATACCTTGGTTTGGGTTCTGTGAGGTACTGTAAATTGGTTAATGGTATTTTGAAAGTAGTGTTAGAGAAAAACTGTAAGGCGTAGGTAGGTGCCGGTGTATGATTATTATCGATCTGATGTGATAGTGAATCTAAATCAATAGTCATGTTGTAATCTATGTTTTTGGTTAATTGATTTAAAAACCTTTCTATTGACTGTAGTACGATGTAATCGACACTTATGTTATTGAAAATATTGGAATTCAACAATTGAATAAGGGTTTGTATTGGGTTGTTTCCTGAAATAAATCTGTCAATGTGTAATACTGATACCCCTTTGTTTCCAAGAAAATTTTTATAACCTAGTCTTTCCTGCTCAGAAAAGGAATCACCGATGATAGCGACATCAAATTTGCTTTTAGATTTTATGTCTATTTCAGATAAAAGTTTGAATCGTTTAGGTAAATCATATTTACTTTTTACCAGACTTTTAGGTGTAGGGTTGGAATATAAATATCCAATCCGAATCAGATCTCCTTCTTGCGGGTTATAGAATATGCTGTTAAGAATAAATAAAGCTATAAACGGCAAAACAAAAATACTTGCTTTAAGAACAAATTTTTTCATATAAATTTTTAAAACTGAAAATAGATAAACTGTTGTTCCTTACCGCCAAACCAAAATAGGGTTATGATAATCGCATAATACATAGCGTGTCTCAGGGGAGCATTCCACTTAAGTCCTAAATTGGCTATAGCATACTGTGCTTCTCTTCCCTTCCATTCAATCAATACAAAAGTTACAACAAGAAGTATAGTTGAAAGAGCTCTGTCTATTCCTGTAAACTGAGGTATTGAAAAAAGGGAAGGAGAGAAAATTTGGGAGATATAGCTTATTGCATGTTCGATATTGTTTGCTCTGAAAAATATCCATGAAAAAACCGTCAATGTAAAAGTCATCAGCATTAAAGCGAGTTCTTTTATACTGGGGAAAAGCCTTCCTTGTGCTACTATGTCTAAGTTATTGCGATTATTGTTAGTTAATAGCAGTGGCAAAAAGTAAATGGCATTTAATATTCCCCAGGCAATAAATGTCCAGTTGGCGCCATGCCAAAATCCGCTCACAATGAAAATGGCAAAGGTATTTCTAACTTTCATCCAGGTGCCACCCCTGCTTCCACCTAATGGGATATAGAGGTAATCCCGAAACCAGGTTGACAGTGAAATGTGCCAGCGTCTCCAAAATTCTGCAATATCTCTTGAGAAGTATGGGAAGTTGAAGTTTCTCTTTAAGTCAAAACCGAAGAGACGTGAAGTTCCTATGGCAATATCTGAATAACCAGAGAAATCCCCATAGATTTGAAAGGTGAAAAACAGAGCGCCAAGCACTAAGGTGCTGCCGGATAGATCAGCAGAATTGTTGAATATTTCATTTGCAAATTCTGCACAATTGTCTGCAATGACAATTTTTTTAAATAAGCCCCAGAGTATTTGCCGCATACCGTCTACCGCTTTTGCATATTCAAAAGATCTCTTTTTATAGAACTGAGGCAGTAAATGAGTGGCCCGTTCAATAGGGCCTGCAACTAGCTGAGGAAAGAAGCTGACAAATGCAGAGAAGGCAATGAAGTCGTTTGTTGGTTCTATTTTTCGTTTATAAACATCAATGGTATAGCTCAATGTTTGGAAAGTATAAAAGCTTATTCCTACGGGTAAAACAATATTTAGTGAACTTGGCCTTATGTCAGTTCCAAAGAATGAAAATGCTGTTATGAAATTATCCAGGAAGAAATTGTAATATTTAAAGAAAACGAGAAAACCAATATTCACTAAAATACTTGTCCATAGCAGGATTTTTCTTTTTGATATATTTTCTTCTGACTTTAGTTTTCGGCCAACGAGATAATCAACAACAGTACTGAACAGAATCAGGGATAAGAACCTCCAATCCCACCAGCCATAGAATACATAGCTTGCTGCAACTATTAGAGAGTTCTGTAGTTTCAGACTTTTGTTTGATAGAAGCCAGTATAGTGCAAAAACAATTGGTAGAAATATGGCGAAGTCAATTGAAGTAAAAAGCATAAATTCCGTCTATTCTTTTAATATTTCCATTGTTTTTTCTCGCAATACCAATCACCAATGTGTGTGTAAGACATACCCGTAAATATTGATCAGGTGTCTACAGTTTAATTTGGTAAGTTGTAGCAGTAGTAAACTGAGAATAGTAGTATTGCTTCTTCCAAAATGTATGTTTTGCATGTGCAGCGCACCTGCTGCAAAGTAAGCGAATTCATGAATTAGCCGGAGGGTAGAGGTTCTTTATGGACGAGTGGCCGAAACCGGGGGTAAGCTGTAGGTTTGACGGGAGGGGTGGTACATTTTTTTTGAGATGACGACTTTGAACACTTTATTGGCAGGGTCAGGTCAGCGTGCATTTGCCTCAGCCTTCGGTTTTCCTCTTCCAGCTTTTTCATGCGTTTTTTAGTTTTGGTAGTTGAAAATCAGTATCTTCTAATTTGCAACTGTCCGGTTTTTAGGGTGTGGATACAGCACTCATCATCTCCGAATATCGGTCAACACATAGTTTAGGCGCTGGTGAAATGGCATTTGAGTCTGCCAGGACAGGGAGGTAATGTTGTACTATGGTTAGTCCTTTGTGATTTCATTATTAATACTCCGAATCAGTGTCTCTATCTCTGGGGTAAATTCTTCGATTGCATATACAGAGTTGCTTGCACGCCATTCAATATCTGTGAGGAGCCATATAAATTTTGGTTTTTGGAGGATGTCTTCAGGAATACGGTTAATTACCCAGTTGTTGTTTTCATCAAGGTGGGGGTTTTTACGAAATGAGAGCAGCAAATCTACATTGGACCTGTAGCGTCTGGTGCTGTGTTCAATTTCAGTTTGAAACTCCAGTAATTTAAAATCAAAGAAATTAATAAGGTGATTTCTGATGCTGTCGTTTGAAACGCGATCAATACCGGAGGATTTGAGGGCATCATATGGTCCTCTGTTAAACTGAAGGTATCTGCCGATATTTAATTTCCATAGTTGGGATGTCATGGAATCATTGAAGATCACCTGGTCATTTGTAAGTGTGGTAAAATGATCTACGGCCTGCCTTAGGGTTGTATATGCGGCAATGTGCTCTTGCAAATTGGCCTGATCCATCCGGAGGCCATTTTCAATTTCTGACAACATTTTTACTTCATAGTCCCTATCCTTATTTGCCTGATTCAAATTACTGATTTGCAATGCAATCAAAATTCCGATAACCACAAGGATGATTTCTCCAACAGCTTAGAGCAGATACTTCTTGAATTTACTTTCAGTAAGTAAGTTTTGTCTGATTTTTCTAAAGAGCTTTATCATTTATTTTTAGTGGGTTCTAATGAAGTATAACCATTGGTGAATAGCGTGTATCCCGAACAGAGGTTGTGTTTGAGATAGTAGAATTTCTCAATGGGGTTCTTAAGGTTTATCCCTTTTGCATTTCTTGCTGGAATGTGATTTCAATGAATTCTGCAGGATGAGAAACAGCCACTCTAACAGCTACGTTCATAATTCCATTCAGAATATCTTGAGGAGTCATCGTGCTTCCCAGTCCCACGTGTACTGAAAAAGCATCGGCAGGCCTGGATCCCGCCAATCCACCTTGTTTCCATAATCCTGTAAGGAAGCCGCTAATCATACTTTTTATATTTATCCATGTGCCTGCATCGTTGGGTGCAAAAACATATGCTTTAGCCGCATCGCGTATAGATTGTTCAATGTAAATAATCGTTCTTCTAATATTGATGTATCGCCAGTCATTAGAATTACCATCCAAGGTTCTGGCCCCCCAAACGAGATTACCCATGCCTGTGAATGCTCTAATGGCACATATTGACTTACCATTAATTGGTGCGTTTAGTATTTCTTGAGTTGCAGAATCAATTTTAATGGAAGGGCTAATAGTACTTTGAATACTTACATTGGCTGGAGCAACCCACACCCCCTGATTATTATCCACCGTGGTGTAAATACCGGCCATACCTGCAGCGGGAGCTATTAAATTCATGTCAGCCAGGATTTCACTCAACAATAGGCGATAAGATATACTCAAATTCTGAAGAATAGCATCTGCCTTTTGGGGTTCCATGCCTGGTGTTTCAGAAAACGCATTTATTGGGTCCTGCATTTTTGGATCTATACAGGCGGTTTTAGCATCTTTAAACTCCTTTGTCAAAAGCTCAAGTACTATCGGGTAGGAATTTTTATTGATGTTTGAGTAGTTTAATTCAGCCGGTTGGTAAACTGTTGTATGCAACCAGGGGTAATAGGCAGCAGCATAGCTATTGAATTCCGGGAGTGCTGGTTCTATATTATCCCTAAAGGATTCAGTACTTGTTATATGTGCTTCTTTCTCACTATAACCGCCAGGTATATCAAGAATAGCAAATCTATTCTTCATTTCACCACAATGGTTAATCATTTCATTTTGAAGGGCATAAGCTTTGGCGTACTTGTCTTGCAAATAATTTACGGAAGAAGAGTTTACGGTGGAATCCATAACTTCAACTACATCAGGGATTACCAGAATTGTTGGTTCCTCTACTTTCTTTAACAATGTAAGTGCCTTAGTAAAACCATTGGTATCTGTTATTGCCGGTATAGAATAGTCATAAGCGCCAATGCTCATCACAAAACAATCTCCACCACCATTTTCATAGAAGAACTTAAGACTGCTATACATTCGGTAATGCACATTGGACCTGGATATGGAATAGGCATCACCTTCAATTGAAAAAACGGTATGAGGGTCGCTATTCTCTGAAGCAGGGGTGATGTTGTATTGAACTTGTGGGGCGTCTGATCCGAAAATGTTTAAGAATTCGCTCAGGGAAGTGATTCTTACCGCTTTGTTGATAAGGCTTTTACCGTTAAAAGAAGTCTTTTGAGTGTATCCGATAAAGGCGGGTACAGCTGTTGGAACGGGAATTACAGTATTTCCAAAGGCGTCCAATTCCTGGATATAAACGCCTGGTGTTTTAATTGTTGAAGGCATAGGTTTGTTTAGATTATTTGGGATGTGGCACAGCGTTTCGTATTTGGACAGAGCGGTTTTTCAGAGTTCATAATCTCTTATAGATAGCTTGGGGCATTATTTAGTTTTCTGTTCCAAATTAAAGTTGTCGGTTGTATTCCTCCTTTGGGAAGTGGCCCTGAGCCTTTAAAACCCCACCATTTTTAGCCATTTACTCTTTTCATCATTAGGGAGTTGGGTTTTTAGAGGTAACTGCCCCAGCAAGCATATGGCAATGTAGGTGAGGATATCTACTATCTAAGGTTGTATGTAAGTTGATGATAGTTAGGTTTAGGTTAAAGAGCACTTGCTTTGGTGTTTCCGTAAGGGCTATTTTGTGATTGTAGGGCCTTGGTGTAGGTAAACTTACAAAATACTACTGCGCATCCCAAGGCACTATCATTTAAAAAGTCTTGATTGAGATTGCTAACCACAGGGTTTGGCAGTGTAGACATCTAATCACAGATTTATTTATGGGTAATAATGTTGTGATGGCCGTAGCGCCTTTAAGTGTTTGGTTTGTATGTGCCGTTGACGTGCCGTGAATTTAATGATGGACAACCTAAAGGAGCTGTTATAGTAACGGCAGGTCATGAGTATTGGCGTGAGCTTTTGCAGGGCGCTCAGCTTGAGCATTGGGGAATTTGGAGAGGTGAGGAGGTGAGTTGAAATGTGGTATGGATTTCAGCAAGCTGAAAATCTTATTTCCAAACGCTTCTTATGGATGATGTTAAGAATGTACTTCCCAGGGGGATAGATGGTGGTAAGTAGGGAGTATAATGGCTGTTAGCCCGTATCAACCCTATGGCGCCTTTGCCCTAATATGAATGAGGAGAGGAAAAAGAAGTGTAAAAGTTGATCTACCCCCAATTTATAGGACAGCAATTGTGCTAAATTAAGTTCCGGTTTTTATTAATATTCATAGCTGTCCAAAACGTTTTTGACTGGTCACAATCCTATCTGTGGGTCAACGTCGAGACTGTAATCTAAACTCTGTCTGAATGAAATTTATAAATTAACATTCAAACAGAAGATCAAGATGACACAAGAAG
>JBLWXT010000028.1:0-54745 GCA_048267305.1 Owenweeksia sp.
ATGTTTCTTTGTTCCTCTTTAGAATGGAGAAAATATTTGCCTGAAATTAGTTACTCCCCATAAAATTACGCTGATCCCGTAAGAGCTACAGGTAAATGAAATTTCTTCGTTTAGGAAAATTATCTCTGTATAGCGATCGCCCCTATATTCCAGGTACTTCAGGATAACCAATTCATCACCCTCCAAAGTAGAATAGGTAACATTGGTAGCCTCACCCCTTACTTTAAGACATTCCCTTCCGTCAACATAGCCAATACCCTTTTTCACCTTGGCCACCTGGGCGCTAAGATTGGGCATTAAAAAGGTGGTGGCTATAATTATTGCGGGTAATAGCTTCTTCATTTTATGAGGATTTTGTTTTGGCAAGGTAATTATTGTGGACCGGAACTGTTGATCACAAAGGTGTATAGATTACTACTCTAGTGCCAAAACTGTGTAATAGGAAAATTTGAGTTTACTCAATTTTCAAAACACGTACCGTATGCTGACAATGTTGAGTACTCAATTGCACCCAATAAACACCTGCTGCTGCAGGTAAAGCTAAATTCTGTTTTCCTTCTTGCTCAACAATTATACTTTGAAGTAGCCTCCCCGTGGCATCAAACAAACGCAGCCCGGCATTTGTAATATTTTCAGGAATAAACAGAGTACAATTATTTGTGGTTGGATTTGGATACAACTCAAAAAAAGCAGGCGATCTTTCTGAAATACCCACATTATATGCCGCTATGCAAGCTGATGTATCTACACAATTACTGTCTTTTACAACCACCGCATATTGACCATTTTGGCTTGCCTCAAATCTTTGACTTATTTCTCCAGCCAATAAAGTATAGCCCGAAGAGTCACACCTATACCACTGGTAGCGTCCTCCTGCGTAGTTTGCTACAAATACTGGCGAACTATCAGCAACAGTTGCCTGAATTCCACAATCTAAGGCAAATACCCGAACCTGGCCCGCAACCGGATTTGAAGCTAAATTAACCTCTCCTACAGCAATTGTATTTCCATATTTATTTATAGAAACGGCTCCACCAAAATTAAGATAGCCTTGCTGACCATTTACCCGCCCAACTGAATCCCAATTTGTACCAGTCCACTTATAAGCACGTGCATAACCTGTTATTGACGAATTGGAAAGAGTTCTTTGATGCCTCATGGCACCTACAACCAAGTTATTTCCATCATCAGCAAGGTCTATTGCTATACCAAAGTCATCCCTGATATTTTTTCCAACAAGATCATTTCCCCGCTGCTGCCACACATTGTTTATTAGATCGTAAATACGAGCGCGCCCAACAATATTTACAGAATCCTGAAAATGCGGGTCGGAAACGGCAATGGTATTCCCATCATTTGATAAGGATACATTATGTAGAGAAAATCCTCCAACAGTGCCCACTTCCATTTTGTTACCCTTTAAACTCCAGGCTGAACCGTTCCAATCATAAACTCTTACCACACCTTTATAAAGAGAAGTGTTTTCTCCCGGAACACTAAAAGCCAAGGTGTTGCCATCATAGCTCAAATCAACTGAATGCCCCATCCAGGCCTGTCGATTTGGGCCTTCAAACACATTTCCCTTTAAAACCCAGGCAGAACCGCTCCATTGATATACCCTTACCTGACCTGGCCAACCGGAAAGTGATGAACTGAACGAACGGGGGGCTCCAAATGCAATGGTTTGCCCATCTCCACTAATACTAACAGAGCTACCTGCCAGGGATCCGGCAGTAGGACCATTAATACTCAACCCGCGAGGCATCCAATCCATGCCATTCCAAAAGTAAACCTGTACCAAACCTCGTTTACTATCCACGCCACTATAGGAAGGAGATCCAATAATTATCACATTCCCGCTATCATTTAAGTGTACTGATCCGCCAGCCTCAGTTTTGGAGCTAATACCATCTATATCCTGTCCCATCTGGACCCACGAAGCACCGTCCCACCTGAATACCTGAACACGCCCGACACTCGGTCCATTGTCAGAATTTGACGGAGCTCCAATTGCCAGTATGTCTCCCTCAGAATTCATACTTACGCTATAACCATATGAATCACCAGGGTGCTCCCCTACAAGGGTATCACCTCGCAACTTAAAGGCCTGGCCGCTGACCGTGTTGAGAGAAATAAAAAGAATAATCGAGAAAAAAAATAATGATAATTTCATTGGACCGAACTTTAACGTAAGGCAAGTTCTACATTTTTGCCGTCAATCAAAAGTTTTATGAAAACAACTTTACACCTTGCGGTTTCAAATAAGTGAGCTAAAAACAAATGAATTACCATTAAAATCACCCAATCGAGCACTGGGGTAGGTAGAAATAAAAAAAGGCCTCCCGTTTTCACGGGAGGCCTTTCTGTTGCCCCACAAGGACTCGAACCTCGACTGACGGTACCAAAAACCGCTGTCCTGCCAATTAGACGATAGGGCATCTTTTGTATTGGGAGGGCAAAATTAATACAAAGATTTAAACCACCAAATATTTATTTTAGGCATTTTGACATTATCCTCTAAAATCCATTAACCCCACTTTAAATTTTCCTTTGCAGTCTTTAACAATACTTTCAAACTTAGCATCTCCATATTTTCATAAATTCGCCACCTGACATAAAATTCGCATAATGCAGGATCAGTATTCAAAGCTCAACAACATCATCGGGTGGATTGTATTTGCCATAGCCGCATTTACCTACATCGCCACCGTAGAACCCACCGCCAGTTTTTGGGATTGTGGTGAATATATTTCAACAGCTGTAAAACTACAGGTAGGACACCCCCCCGGTGCCCCCTTCTTTCAGCTAATGGGTAACTTTTTTGCCCAGTTTGCCTTTGGCGATGTTACTCAGCAAGCCTATATGGTAAACCTGGTATCCGCACTAAGTAGTGCGTTTACCATATTATTTTTGTTTTGGACCATCACGGCCCTTGGTAAAAAATTCTCATTAAAGCACGGTGAGATGGACAATGCCCGTATGATCTCCATCTTCTTTGCCGGTGCCGTTGGTGCCCTCGCCTATACCTTTAGCGATAGCTTCTGGTTTTCGGCCGAAGAAGGTGAAGTATACGCCATGTCGTCACTGTTTACCGCCATCGCCTTTTGGGCAATACTTAAATGGGAGCAAGAGGTGGACCATAGCAATCGGGCTGACCGCTGGTTAATTTTCATAGCGTACATGACAGGGCTTTCCATTGGTGTACACATCCTTGTGTTTCTTACCATCCCGGCTATCATGATGATTTACTTCTTTAAGAAAGTAGAAAACATGAACACCCGAAACTTTATATTATACAATGGTATTGCTGTATTGATACTGGGTGTTGTATTTGCGGCTATCATTCCGCTTATCCTAAACAGCTTCGGTAAGCTGGAAATCTTCTTTGTAAACACTATTGGCCTTCCCTTCAACAGTGGAACCATATTTATGACCCTGGTGCTTATTGCCGCCATTACCTTTGGGCTGATATTTACCCGCAAAAAGAATAAACCACTTTGGGGCACAGTTATCCTTTCAGTAATGTACATCATTTTGGGGTACTCCACTTTTATTACTCTGGCTATTCGCTCCAATGCCAATACGCCAATTGATGAAAACAACCCTGAGGATGCACTTTCGCTTTTAGCATACTACAATCGTGATCAATATGGAGATTGGCCGGTAATGAGCGGACAGTATTTCAATGCTCAGCTCGATCCCCAAAAACCATTTTTAGACGGCACCCCCGTTTATGAAAAAGACGAGGAGGCTGGAAAATATGTGATCTCTGACGACAGAAAAGGAAGTATTCGCAATTTTCAGAAAAGCCATACCGGCTTTTTCCCAAGGATGTGGAGCGATGACCCCGGCCATATCAAAAATTACATGAAGATTGCCGGCCTAAAAAACAAGGATAAAAAGCCCACCTTCGGGCAAAACCTCAAGTTCTTTTTTGATTATCAAATCGGCCATATGTGGTGGCGATACTTTATGTGGAACTTTGCCGGAAGGCAAAATGATGATCAGCACCACTACGAGCTCACACAGGGCAACTGGCTTACAGGTATTAATTTTCTGGATGAAGGCCGCCTGGGACCACAAACCAACCTTCCTTACCACGCCAAAAACAGCCCTGCCAGAAACACCTACTATCTATTGCCGTTTATCCTTGGATTAATAGGCTTGTTCTTCCACTTTAAGAAGGACTGGAAAGATGCATGGGCCGTTACCCTCTTCTTTCTACTTACTGGAATAGCAATTGTTATTTACACCAATCACAAACCGTTTGAACCACGGGAAAGAGATTATGCCTTTGTAGGTTCGTTTTATGCCTTTGCCATTTGGATCGGACTTGGCGCACAAGCCCTGTTTGAAATGCTCAGCCCCAAAATGAAAAACCGCAATACAGCCATACTTGTTGGATTGCTTTGCCTTGCACTGGTGCCGGCTGTTATGGCCAAGGAAAACTGGGATGACCATGATCGCAGCAACCGCTACACCGCACGTGATATTGCCAAAGCCTATTTAGACTCTTGCGACAAAAACGCGATACTGTTTACAAATGGTGATAACGACACCTTCCCTCTTTGGTATATTCAGGAAATTGAGGGCTACCGCACCGATGTGCGCGTGGTAAACCTCTCACTGCTAAATACTGACTGGTACATCGATCAGATGAAGCGAGCCGCTTACGAGGCACCTCCTGTGCCCTTTAGCTTCGAGCACGATCAATACAAACAAGGTACCCGAGATGTAATCTATTACCGTGAAGATCCACGTGTAAAAGGACGATGGAAGATTGAAGACTTTATCAAATGGGTGAAGAACGATGATCAACGTACACGCTTCCCTTATGGAGATAAACAACTACAGTTTTACCCCACCAAGCAACTTCGTGTAAACATCGACAAGGAGCAAGTACTGAAAAACAATGTATTAAGCCCCGCTGATACTGGACGTGTGGTAGACTACATCGACTGGAACCTTGGCGGAAGCATCCTTTCGAAGCGCGACATTATGGTGCTTGACCTTATTGCCAACAATGACTGGACCCGCCCCATTTACTTTAGTGTAACAGTGGGAAACAGCCCTAAATCATTCTTCTGGCTTACCGACTACTTCCAGCTGGAAGGTTTGGCATACCGCTTTGTACCGGTAAAAAACCCAACCCCTAAAGGTTCGGTAGACTTTGGTAAGGTACACACCGATATTATGTATGACAATGTGATGAACAAGTTTGCTTATGGTAATATGGAGTTACCTGATGTTTATCTTGATGAAACCAACCGCAGATTGAGCTATAACCTTCGAAATGCTTTTGGACGTCTGGCATCTCAACTCAATGCTGAAGGCAAAAAAGAAAAAGCCATTGAAGTGCTAGACCTCGCCATGGAAAAAATGCCAGAGGAAAAGTTTGCCTTCAATTACTTTATCTTCGGAATACTGGAGGGATACTATCAGGCCGGAGCCAAGGAAAAAGGCAATGAAATGCTTATGCTTTTTGCTACACGCCTCGATGAAGAACTGGCATACTACCAGCAATTTAAAGGCAACAAAAGGGAAGCTATACAGCAGGAAATTCAATCTGCAGCGCAGTATTACCAAATGCTGCTTCGCATTTACCAACAATATGAATCCCCTGGTGAAAACATTCAGGAAACGGATTTTTTCAAGAGGTATCAAAATGCCTTAAGACCACTTGGTATGGCATAAATGATCATATAAATACCAAAGCCCCCACAACTACGGTTGCCGGGGGCTTTTTTTTTTCCACTAATTTTGGCAGATGATAAAACTGGTGAGGCCCACCTGGTGGATGCGGGCCTATTATCCCAAACTTACATGGCTACTGCCCAACAACAACAAACAGGTCTATCTCACCTTTGATGATGGACCAACGGCAGAGATTACAGACTGGGTTTTAAAGCAGCTAGAGCAGTATGATGCAAAGGCCACCTTTTTCCTTATCGGGAAAAACATAGAGGAAAATCCTGAGCTTTTTAGAAGATTACAGGCTTCTGAACACTCTTTGGGAAACCACACCTATAACCACCTCAATGGCTGGAAGAATTCCACTGCAGATTATCTGAGCAATTTCAAAAAGTATGAAAAGGTAAACCAGAGCAGGCTATTTCGTCCGCCCTATGGGAAAATAAAAAAAGCACAGGCCAGAGTAATTGAAAAAACACATCGTATAGTAATGTGGGATATCATAAGCTATGATTTTGACCACCAAACAGCTCCCGAACAATGCCTTGGGTATGTAAAAAAACATGTTCGCCCTGGTTCTATTATAGTTTTTCACGATAGCAAAAAGGCGTGGCCCAACCTTAGGGAGGCCCTGCCAAAAACCCTGGAGTACCTCAAAAAAGAAGGGTACAGACTGGAAGCTATTCCTGACCTGTACCCTTAATACACAAAAGGAGAAGGAGAAGTTACAAAAACCTCTCTATCTGCTGAACAATGGACTGAGCAGGTACTACCCCACTTTGGCGCCATTTCATTTCGCCACCCTTGTATATCATCAGGGTAGGCACACCTTGTATTTGCAGGCTTCCTGAAAGCTGCGGGTTTTTATCCACATCAATCTTTACCACCTTTATCTTATCACCCATTTGAGATTTCACATCCTTAATGATAGGCGCCAGAGTTTTACAAGGGCCACACCACTCGGCATGAAAATCAATAAGTACGGGTTTATCCGAAGCGATTATATCTTTAAAACCTGCCATTTTACTCTACTGTCTCGTTACCTTCACTTTTCCACGCTGTAATGCCACCTTGTAAATTGTGCACATTTTCAAAGCCTGCAGCCTTCATTTTGGCTACGGTTTTTCCACTTCTACCACCAGAGTGACAATACACCACATATTCTTTATCCTTTGGCAGCTCTGCCAACTTTGCGTCAAAGTCGTCTGAGTAAAAGTCCATTTGGGTAGCGCCCTCAATATGGCCCTTATCCCACTCTTCCTGTGTACGTACATCAAGCACTACCACTTCCTTGTTTTGCATCAGCTCCATTGCCTGAGCAGAGCTTACATCTTCAGGTGATTTTTGGGCCGTACAGGCCACTGCCATTACTAATGGCAAAATAATCATCAATAGCTTTTTCATTTTTCTACTTTTTTTAATATTACATCAAATGTACTTGCACATCGGCATATCCACCAGCATTTGTGGCATCAATACCGTTTTGCTTAAGAAATTGTTTCACGCTTTCGCTACGCGCACCTGAGCGGCAAAAAACCACTATATCTCCCTTCATTTCCTTTATCCTCTCAATGTTATCTGGCACATCGCCCATTGGGATGTTGGTAGCACGAGAAATACTCACTTCAGCCACCTCTCCAGGCTCACGTACATCAATAAGGTTAGTGGTTGGGTCGTTTATAATTTCGTTTAGTGATCTCATTTATTGAATTATTTATTTGATGGGGCAAAATTAAAGATTTCACCAAAGGGGATTGGTAACTAATGTAACATGATGGCTCAATACATAAAACCAAATAGCCATAAAGGGATAGTGCGGCTCGTGCCATATTCAATGGCATCTAAAGCCAAATACCCATTTGGTACATCCTTTAGCTGAGAGCCTGTTTTGTTTTTGCCACCCACTTCAAAAATCATGTTCCCATTCACTAAAAAGTCACCCTTGGCGGGATAGTTCAATTGATGAAGATGCCCTACCTGATTGGCAAAAAAAGTTTCGCGTAAAGACCCTACATCCGTTTTTGGCACCAGCAGATAACTAAGGTTGGTATTATCTAAAAATATCTTGTTAGGCTTTTGCAACTGCGAAATTCCGGTGCTTTGTTTAAATAGGTTTACCAGCAACCCTGCCTCTTGCAAGTAGTGCACATATTGCAATAAGGTTCCTCGGTTTATCCCAATCCGCTCACTAAGCTTACTCATATTTGGCACAAAAGGAGTTGACTCCGCCAACACAGCCAATAGCTGTTTTAGTTTGGCCACATAGGCTACATCCAGCTTTCGCAGAAGTGGCAACTCTATATCCAATATCAAGTTGACTACAGCCTCCAACTTGTGATAATACAAGTTTTCCGATTCTTTAAAAAACGGGTAGTAGCCCATTTGCAGATAATGCTGAAAATGGGCCAGTGGCTTTATCTCCTTTAAAATGGTTTCGGCTATATCAGTATGATTGGCCGTAATATCACTAAGTGAAAAGATGGGTAGGTGAACATTGGCCTTAAGAGCCAAATATTCTCTAAAAGAAAGCCCTTGTAAATGATGGACCACCGCCCTGCGGCTAAGGTCAGCCCGAGCATTCAATATTTCCAAAAGTGAAGAACCCGTAAACACGACTTTGAGTTCTGGCAGGTCATCATATATGTTTTTAAGCTCCTGTGCCCAGCCGGGGTATTTATGTACCTCATCAAGTAATAAAGTATGGCCGCCTTTTTTCACAAAGTCATCGGCCAAACTGTAAAGCGTTTTTGTACTAAACCAAAAATTGTCGAGGCTGGCGTATAGCACCTTGGTGCGCCAATCAGGTTGTTGCTTTGCATATTGAAGAAGCAAAGTGGTTTTACCCGTACCCCGAGCTCCTTTAATCCCCAACAGGCGATGATCTTCATCTAAAAATGATAAGGAGGAACGCACAAAGGTGAACTTCAATCCATTTACACGACTTATATATTTCTCTATTAGCTCATCCATTTTGTATGCTACAGTAAACAAAAATACGACATATTGTTTATAGCGACCAACAAAGTTTAAGGATAGTGTTTAGAGGAGTGAACAGAACTAACAAGTAAAATTCCTAGAAAATCATGTAATGTATTGAACACCAAAGTTTTATAATTTCAACAGTTATTCTTTTATTGGAACAAACAAATGATTAAAACCAAAGATCTGAACAGCTCCCATAAGTTCCAATTCTGAAGCGTTAATCCCTTTATCCAATGAATATGGAGGGGCGTCTTCATCGTCAATACCTTCCATGTTTACGCCCCATTTTCCGAGAGGAAAAACTTTGTACCTCTTGGTTTTAAGAATTGAACCGCCAGAGTTGAAGTATTGCTCTACATAGGTCATTTCATCCAAATCAAGTTCACCTTTTGACACAATGTTACCAATCGTATCATACTCGTTTCTGGTAACAAAGGCCACTCCATCCACCTCGTACCTATCTACTCTTTCTTTTAGAACTCCGTTTTCATGGTAAAAGTCAAACTCACCGAAGTTGTCGTGAATACTGGATTTAGATCTCGCATACATTAAACCATCTTTGCTAAAAAACAGACGATACCGAGTATCTGATATGCTTTGGATTCTTTCCTCCCAAAAAGCCATCTCGCCTATTTTGACAACTGACAATTCAGTACTATACGGCTTCTTGCTCCTTAAAACGGAAGTGACTTTTCCACCATTCATCCCTATCGAGCAAAATCCTAATTGCCAGGTTTGATATGCAAATGTTAAAACCGCACCCCCCGTTGCTTTCACTAAAGCCCAATAAACAAATCTACCTTCAGCCCCTTTCTGGAGAGAGTCTCCATAATAGATGCCATCTGGTAATTGATCAATGACTTTATTATTAAACATCCAGCCACCCCATTCTAAATGATTATAATGTGGATCAATTACACCAACAAGGCTATCCAAAGATTTTAATTTTCCCAACAAGCCCGTTGTATCAGGTTTATTGTATATATGGGCATGAAAGTTTATTTCATCCGAAGCAATATCAGCCAGATTTTCAAATGGTTTGTTTGAACTTCCATCATAGTGATAAAATGGTGGCAACTGAGCAGATCCGCCAATCCAAATAAATAGAATTGGAAATACTAGTATGAATTTATGAGTTTTGTTCATCTCCAGCTGTGTCTTTAATCAAACTCTCCTTTGGGTTTAGTTATCAAGAACGGAAAGATATAAATTCCGATATCCCCCAAACAAAAAAAGCACCCCTTCAGGAGTGCTTTTTAAACTTCTATATATTTTGAATTTCCCTACCAAATAGTAACCTTCACCGAATCGGGCCTTACCATGGCATCGCCAGTAGAACAACCCCAGGCGTCCATAAATTCAGGCATATTGCTCATTGGTCCATTTACGCGGTATTGGGCTGGTGAGTGGGAGTCCGTTAACACTTGGTTGCTAATGTGCTCCGCTGTTTGGTTTGTTTTCCAGGCATTTCCCCAACCCAGGAAAATACGTTGTTGCCAGGTGAATCCATCAATTAAGGGAGGCTCCTCCTTTCCATCTACATGAGACATCTTATAACCGTAATAGGCAAGGGTAAGTCCACCCAGGTCGGCAATATTTTCACCCAAGGTAAGCTGTCCGTTTACAAATACCTGCGTTAGTGGCTCATACTGATCATACTGAACTACCATGCGGCCTGTGCGCTCTTCAAAGCGCTTGATGTCCAACTCCGTCCACCAGTTAGAAAGATTACCGAAAGCATTGTACTTACGGCCACGGTCGTCAAAACCATGGGTAAACTCATGACCAATTACTCCACCAATAGCACCATAATTCACGGCATCATCAGCATTTGGATTAAAGTAAGGAGGCTGTAAAATTCCCGCAGGGAAAACAATTTCGTTATACGAGCCGCTATAGTAGGCATTCACAATATGGGCCGGCATGTGCCATTCTCCTTTATCTACGGGCTTACCCAGCTTATCCAGATTTTCCTTGATAGTGTATTGCGTTAGGTTTTGGCCATTGGCAAAATAATTATCAGCCGAAATTTCCAAATCACTGTAATCCTTCCACTTATCCGGGTAACCAATTTTATAGTTAAAGGCCGCCAGTTTTTCCAAGGCTCTTCCTTTGGTGGAATCGCTCATCCACTCCAATCCGTTTATCCTTTGGCGGTAAGCAGAACGCAAATCCTCTACCATAGCCTCTAAAGCCTTTTTAGACGACTCAGGGAAATACTTATCTACAAACAAATGTCCGAGCTGCTCGCCCAAACCGCTGTTGATTACATCAAGGGTACGTCTCCAGCGTGGCTTCAATTTTTTGTTTCCACGGAGGGTTTTGCTGTAAAAGTCAAAATCCTGCTGTACAAAGGCATGAGGTAAATAATCAACCGTAGCATTGATGGCATGGAAGCGTGCGTATTCCTTCAGCACCGGGATTGAAGTTTCGGGTAAAATTTTATTCAGAGCCTTCAGGTAGTCTATCTGGCTTACGTTAGCCGAATCAAAAGACACTTCCAGCTTGGTGAAATAGTTTTCCAGATTCAGTTTTGGCGCCAAAGCCACCACCTCATTACGGGGCATTTTATTATAAACCTTTTCAGGAACTCTGCGCTCCACCCTGCTCATTTGAGCATTGGCCAATTTCTTTTCAAAAGCATAGATATCACTTGCGCTTTGTACAGCCTTAGCGGCATCAGCACCCGCAAGAGTTAACATTTTAGCAATGTGCTCCTTGTACAATTCCTGAATTCTAACCGAGGTAGAATCCGTCTTCAGGTAATAATCGCGATCTGGCAGCCCCAAACCACTTTGGCCCAATCTAAATAAATGGGCATTGGAGTTTTTATCATCAACCCCTACTCCACCGGAGAAAGGATATCTGATGCCGTGTAATTCAAAATACACAATCAGATTGTTGTAATCCTCCAAAGTGTTTACCGCACTGATCTCATCAAACACAGGCTGCAGCGGTTTTGTACCAGCCTGCTCTACAGCAACAGAGTCCATAGCTGAGATGTAGAAGTCGCTTACCAATTGCTGGTAGCTTCCTTTTTCAAGTCCACCGGCTTCGCTAATGCTATCGAGTATTCCGCGTACTTTTTTGTTGTTTTCCTCAATCAGAATATTGAAGTTTCCCCAGCGGGCTTCCGTTTCAGGCACGGGGTTGTTTTTCATCCAGCCACCTGCCACGTATTCAAAAAAGTTATCGCATGGAGCAACAGTGGTATCAAAGTCGCTAAGGGCAATGCCCAGGCCTTTTTCGGTTAACACGTTTGCCTCTTCAGTGGCTGTGTTTTGCTGGCATGATATGGCCAGTAGGGCAATGGGGAATAAATAGGTAATTTTTCTCATAACTAGGTTTAATAATCTCAGGCCAAACGCCCGTTGTAATTTTTTTTCCTGTTCATTTTTGGTTATTCGTCTTAGCTCATGCTTTCAGCCAACGGCTTCAGGTGACGCAAAAAGAACCAAAAAAGTCAAGGCTATCAATAAAGTTGCAACCTGATTTTTGGCTAACCTGAGTTCGGCCGGGTGATTTCCTCGATTCCTCGGAACTTCCCGGTCTCACTAAAGGTTATCCCTTAATCAGAACACCACTTAATTGAAGGCCGGCTTTATCACTTAAAATAAAATTTTCTTTTTAAAAATTAATAACTACTGATTCAACCATTTTTTACGCATTTCCAATTGAGCGGCCGTTGGGTTTTGCATAGGCTGCAACAAATGCACATCGGAGTAGCTGGTCATTTGAGCCTTCCCTTTCAGCTTCACTTCCTTATACTCTCCTTCTTCACCTTTGGGACGTGCTACAAGCATGGTTAGCTTATCACCCACCCTGGTATTTTGGTAAAATTCGCCAATTATCTGTTGCACATTTTGCAGTGTAATTTCCTGCCCGTTAAATTCAATTATTTCATCTCCTTCTTCCCATCCCAGGGCTTTTCCAAAGTCATCCATTTCACTTACATCTTCAATACGCAGGCGGCTGGTTTCAAAGTTGTAGCCCAAATCCACATTACCAATAGTTAGGCGCTGTGCTTCATATTCATCTACATATAAAATGCCCACCATCTCCATTAATTCCTGATAGGGGAAAGGCTCCGCTCCTTCAAAATGACGGGCAAAAAACTCGCGCATCTCCGGAAAGGTGGCCTCCGAAATAATATCAAACAGATCGGCATCTACAAAAAAGGTATCTGCACCATAGGTATTTCCAAGGTCTTCCAAAAGGTTTATCAACCTGTAACTTCCGTTAGATAGCTTCAACAATTCAAGGTCAAGCGCCATGCCTGCCAATGCTCCCTTTTGATAAAAATTATGGTATTGATCCTTAAGGAAAGTAAGTGTAAACTCGCTGGCCACAGTAAGCGGAATTCCCTGATCGAAATCATCACTGCTTATCATTTTATCCTGCACCACCTCTAAAAACTCGCTGAGGGAATAAATGCCCGAACGTGCCTGCACTATATGTGAATTGTATTCTGTAACGCCCTCATACAACCAAATGTGTTTAGACATTTTTGGGTTGATAAAGTCAAAGTCAGAAATCATCTCCGAATGAATACCCAGTGGGGTTACAATGTGGAAAAACTCATGTGCGGTAATATCCAAAACCCCTTTATAGAATTGCTCATCAGCAAATTCAGGCATATAAAGCACTGTGGATGTTTGATGTTCAAGGGCACCATAGCTGGCTCCGGCCTGATCTAAAGGCACGGTGTAAATAAGTACGGCATATTTTTCCACGGGCAGGCTTCCTCCTAAATATTGGGCCGTGGCATCCAGCACACGGCTAATCTCCTCCAGGCTCTTTTTGGCAGATACCTCCCCATCCCTGCTGTAAATGGAAACCAACACCCTGGCACCACCCACCATGCGCGATGCAGTGTCCGGCACACTATACATCAAGGGGCTATCATGTAAGGTGAAATAGTTGCTGATTTCGTAAGTATCAACGGTATCCCCTATTTCTCCCACAAGGGCCGTACTTCCGTAAAAACCTTTAGGCTTTTCCACCTGAAGTCGAAAAGGATGATTCTTATAGCCATCGAGATAACCTACAAAACCAAAGTTATTGAGGAGATATACATCATCTTCAAGCGTGGTTCCCGCGGGTTCAAAAATGCCTGTCTTTTCAGGATAATCGTAAGTGTCATCCACCTTATAGGTGATTTTGTACAGCTTTTTAGCACTGTAAATCATCCATCTGTTCAGGTCAATTTTTCTAACCTTTAATTCATTTCCTTTTGAATCGAGGGCTTTAAACTCTGATAGAAACCGGCCATAATTGTGCACATCATAGGTACCGGGCACTATGCGTGGCATATGAAATTGCACACTATCCTTAAATATAATTGGGGTAACCATCTGTACGGGAAGCCTATCATCCTTCACCTCATTAAGATCGAGATAAACCTGATAGTGACTTTCGTTTTGAAAGGGTTGAAAGGCCTTCCCCGAAAGGGATAACAGAAGACCTAGCATAAGTGCGATAACTGAAAATTGTCTCATTAATTAAAAAAAATATGTTTGGTAATTATTCATACTTAAGGGTATCAACGGGGCTGCTTCTCGCTACTCTTAGCGAGTGATAGCTAACTATGAGGTAAGCCAGCAGCACGGCCAAGGCTGCAGAAAATGCAAATATAAACGGATCGAGAGAGGCCGAGTAGGCAAAACCCGACAACCATACTCTGATTAGTAAATAGGCAAAGGGAATGGCTAAAACCACTGAGATCACTATAAGTTTCAGCATATCTCTAAAAATGAGATTTACCATTTGCAGAACATCCGCGCCCAGTACTTTACGGATACCAATCTCCCGGGTGCGAATGCTGGTGGTAAAGGATGCCAGGCCTGTTAATCCTAAAAAGGAGATAAAAATTGCCAGATAGGTGAGGTACAAAATAAGACGGCTTTGACGCTGCTCTTCCTCGTATAAATTCATCAAATCCTTATTGAGAAAGGAGAACTGAAACGGATTTTGAGGATCGGCCTTTCCCCAAATTTTTTCCACATCGGTAAGGGCCGCCATCAGGTTTTCACTATCCAGCCTGATGTGCATGGTACCAATATTTTTTTCCTGCAGAAAAACTACAGTAGGCTCTATAGGCTGATGCAGGGAATGTGAATTGAAATTTTCGGAAACGCCTACCACAACCCCTTCGTATATTTCGTTGCCGGATTCATCAAATCCCCACCTCAATTTCTTCCCAATGGGGTGATCCCAGCCCATTGCCCTGGCCATCTGCTGATTTACCACCAGTGCTTTTCCATCACTGTATTTATCCGCATCCACAAACTCGCGACCATCCAAAATATCAATCTCCATGGTTTCAAAATAATTGAGTCCCACCATCATTATATCCACCACATCTCTTAAAAAAATACCCTCATCCACAGTTTCAATGCTCAGGGGAGCACGATCCATATTTCCTCCGGGCACAGACTGGGCCGTACTTGCCGCCAAAACATATTTACTCCTTTCCAGCTGATCTATCACCGCTGGAATCTTTCGGGCTAAAACAGTATCCTGAATGGGGATAAGTAAAACATCCTCCTTATTAAAACCCAGGTCCTTATTGCTTACATAATCCATTTGGCGATACATACCCAGTGCCGTAATAACCACTGCCACGGATACGCAAAACTGAAATCCCACCAAAAACCTACGTAATCTTACACTTTGCCTACCCGCATTATAGCCACCTTGTATAGCGGCCAGGCCAGGCACTTTACCCAGGGTGATAGCCGGATACCATCCACTGATAAAACCCACCAACAAGGCCAGGCCCAGCGGCAACCACCACAAAGCGGGAAAACGCCAGAAATCAAGAGTAAGGTCCTTTTTTAAAACCTCATTAAACGGAGTAAGCTCCAAAACCAACTCTACCAGCGAAAATGCCAGGAGGAGCGACATAAGGCTCAACACCAGAGATTCTGAAAAAATCAAAAGACGGATTTCCGCTTTACTGCCACCTAGTATTTTTCTAAGGCCGGCTTCCTTAACCCTTCGCATACCGCGGGCTGTGGCCATATTCACATAATTGATACAAGCCAAAACCAAAATTAAAATACCAATAGCCGCAAAGGCATAGAGATAGGCCTTATCACCACCTGCCTGGTCGTACTGCAGTTTTTCTCCAAAATGCACCTGATCTAAGGGAGTAAGAAAAATGCGGTAGTAGCCCCCTAAATTTTCACCCACAGCCTGCATATACTTATCGTAAAAGGAATCAAAATCCCGATACAGGCGATCTACGTCAGACGGATTGTCAATTTCCAGAAAAGTATAAATATTGGTGTACCAAAGGTTTTGGGTTTGCTCTTCCCGCGAAAGCGGCTCAAAAAATAAGCTATGGCTCAATACGGCATCAAACTTATGGTGGGTGTTGGCCGGCAAATCCTCTATCATCCCGGTAACGTTATAATCGTGATTATTGGTACTAACCACCTTACCCAATGGATTCTCCTCATCAAAATATCTTTTGGCAAAAGACCTTGTCACCACAATGCTCAGTGGTTTATTTAAAGATTGTTCAGCATCACCAAATACAAAGGGTATCTCAAAAACATCAAAGAAGTTACTGTCGGCAATTACAATGTTCTCTTCATAAAAGCGTCTTTCCCTGTGCTTAAAAAGCACATTTACATCAATGTGGTGGAGGCGTGTATAATTATCAATATAGTCATACTCATCTTTTAGAAGCGGCCCCAAGCCCAGGCTGGTTCCTGCAAAGCGCTCCTTTTCATCATTTACTTTATAATCAGACTGAACCCTGTAAATCCGCTGATGATTGGGCACACTGGTATCATAACTAAGCTCGCTACGGAGATACAGAAAAATAATGATGCTCACCGCCAGGCCTATGGCCAGCCCTGTGATATTGAGCAGGCTATAAGTTCTGTTTTTCAACAGACTTCTAATAGCGAACTTGAGGCGTATGCTAAGCATGCATCAACTTTTTCTCCGATACAATCTGACCATCCATCAGCTTAATAATGCGATTGCTGTAGGCGGCATCATTCATACTATGAGTTACCATAATAATGGTTGTTCCCTTTTCATTAAGATGACTAAGGGTTTCCATGATTTCATTCCCCTGAGCAGAGTCCAAATTACCGGTTGGCTCATCGGCCAGAATTATTCTCGGCTTTGCCACTATAGCCCGGCCAATGGCCACTTTTTGCTGTTGGCCACCACTAAGCTGATAGGGAAAGTGCTCTCGCCTATGGCCCAGTGAAATCTGATCCAGAATTTGCTCAACCCTTTGGTGGCGCTGCGCGGTGCGCATGCCCAGGTACACCAGAGGCAGCTCTATATTTTCAAAAACAGTAAGTTCCTCCAGAAGGTTAAAATTTTGAAATACGAAACCAATATTGGCCTTTCGCACTCGTACCATTTCCTTTTCGGAGAGCTTGCGGATATCGCGATCATCAAACACATACAAACCTCCATCAAAGTTATCGAGCAAACCAATAATATTGAGAAGTGTGGTTTTTCCGCAGCCAGAAGGACCCATTACAGATATAAACTCCCCTTCATTTACCTCAAGGTTAAGTTCGCTCAGGGCATGAGTTTCCACCGAGGCAGACCGATAAATTTTGGAAATGTGATGTAAGTGTATCATATGTGCCCGAAAGGTAAAATCATTTTCAGGGATTTAAGGGCAGTGGAAGTAGATTTTTGGGGAAGCCCGCAAACTAAATAGTTACCGGTTATTATAACCACCCCTTCCCGGTGCCCCTCAATCTTGAAGGGAAATAAAAAACCCCCGACCAATTTAACGTTTAACACAAAATTCTACCTACAGGAAGAAAAGGTATTGTTGATCAGGGGTTGACTCATAGGAGGCCACAATTAAATATTTAAAAAAATCCCGGAAAAAAGGGGCTGGAGGATAACCGATTAACCCTAAAATTCTGCTACTTGAACTTGTTAATTAAACAACCAATTTTGTCCAGCTAATAAAGAACGCTGCTGATTCACAGCTTATCCGGAATTTTTTAATTCTGTCTTCAGTTTTGGATTAAAATGCTTTTTAAAGAGGCTTGCGAAGTCAACAGAAGCGCAGTTTACATATTGCAAATGAGCATTCTGGAGACAAGCATAATGATGGCAGGGGCATTTAAAACCAGAGCTAGATCACCACGTAGCGCACTTTGATATGATGCTTCACATTTTGAAGCTCGCTCGCTACGTTCATTTTTTTATCGGCCAACATTTGTGTGATGTAGGTTGTAACCATACAGTTATCTCCGGTTACATCATTCAGTATTACCTTGCCTTCACTGTTAATGGTGAAGTAGATATCCACAGTTTCGTCAGTCAGTTTAAAGTCGTTTAGCTTCAAATCATCTATTTGATCGTAGATATCGGCATTCAACATTGCCGTTGACTTAAGTGGCTTTGGAGCTTCATCCCCTCCTGAGGCAATGGCTGGTAAACCGAAGGCTACCAGGGCCAGGCTGGCCATTACTAGTTTTATAGTTTTCATAAGAAATGATTTTTATGTTTTAGCTTTCGTGCCAACCCCTATTACTAAGGATATGCCCAAAAAATAAAAGCCTTATTTTCAATAACTTAAAAAATCACCTCTAAAAAAAAGTGTTCGATTTCGAACAGTAGTTTGTACGATTTCGAACAGCAATCTTTACTTTCACAGCATGGAGAAAAGCTATTGCATTTTGATTGTGGATGATGACGAGGACGTGCTCACCAGTGCACGCCTGTTGTTAAAGCAGCATTATGAAAAAGTACACACAGCCTCCGACCCTCGTGAAATCAATTCCTTTCTGAGTAAATCGCAGCCCGACCTCATCCTGCTTGACATGAATTTCAGGAAGGGCGTAAATGATGGCCGTGAGGGTTTGTACTGGCTGGATCACATAAAGGAAGTGAGTGCCGAAACCCAGGTAATACTGATGACGGCTTATGGAGAAGTGGAGACGGCCGTACAGGCCATAAAAAAAGGAGCATTTGATTTTGTGCTAAAACCCTGGACCAATGAAAAGCTACTCACAACCATAGGCACGGCATTAAAGTATGGGCGTGAAGTAAAAAAAGTTGAGCAACTCCATCAAACCAAAACCACGCTTGAGGAAAACCTCGGCATCAAGAATGAGGACTTCATATCGCGATCGCCCGCCATGAAGGAACTTATGAAAACCATAGAAAAGATTGCAGCTACCGATGCCAACGTACTATTACTGGGAGAAAACGGAACGGGCAAAAGCGTATTAGCCATGGCACTGCACCGTCTTTCGCCCAGAAATAAAAACTCATTTATTACGGTTGACCTTGGCTCTATAAGCCACTCCCTTTTTGAAAGTGAACTTTTTGGGCATAAAAAGGGAGCCTTTACAGATGCCAATGAAGATAAGCCCGGCCGCTTTGAAACGGCTCATGAAGGTTCTCTGTTTTTGGATGAAATCGGAAATCTCGACCTCTCATTACAATCAAAACTACTTACCGCTATCCAAAACCGAAAGGTGATGCGCCTTGGCGAAAACCGTGAAAGAAGTATTGACGTGCGCCTGATTTGCGCCACTAATATGCCCATCCACCAAATGGTGCATGAAAATGGCTTTCGCCAGGATTTACTTTACAGGATAAACACCGTGGAACTGGAAGTACCTCCTCTGCGAAAGCGAAAGGAAGACATTCCTATTTTGACCAAAAGGTTTCTGGAGAAATTTGCCCACAAGTATCACAAAGGTTCTCTTAAGGTTTCAGAGCGGGCCATGGATCAGCTTTGTGAATACCGCTGGCCTGGGAACATCCGTGAATTAGAGCATACCATTGAGCGTGCTGTAATCCTCTCCGAAGGAAAAGTAATTGACCACCTTGGCTTGCACCAGGGCAACAGCCATGCGGATGAACCTGTTGGCCTGAATCTGGAGGAAATGGAAAAACACTACATCAACAAGGCATTGGATAAATACCGAGGCAATATTTCGCGGGCAGCTAAAGATTTGGGCCTAACCCGGGCGGCCCTTTACCGAAGAATGGAAAAACATGGCCTCTAAAAAATTTACCGCCCTTATTTCTCTGCGAATAGGGCTGCTTATTGGCAGCGTATTTCTGTTTGCATGGCTTTGGTACAATTACCATCTGGTATTTACAGCCATCTTGCTGGGGCTCATCATTATTGGACAAACAGCAGAGCTCATCTACTTTACCGAAAGGATGAATCGCGAGTTGCGGAAATTTTTAGATGCTATCCGCTATGGAGATTATGCGGTGAGCTTTGGCAACAGTGTCCTTGGCGGGAGTTTTAAGGAACTTAGCGAAAGCTTTAGTCAGGTGATAGAAACCATGAAGACCTCCCGTGCCGAAAAGCAGGGACAAACAGAACTCTTGAAGCTGGCGCTCGAAAATATCCGCCTCGGAATTATCATAGTTGATTATCAGGATACTATTGAGTTGGTGAATCCCGCTGCCCAGGAAATGCTGGACATTCCACACTTCCGCAGTTGGGATATGCTCAGCAAAAAGAAACCCGATTTTGTACGCCAATTAGGCGATTTCACTATTGAAGGAAGGCGTTTGATCCAAATGCAAACCACAGCTGGTATGCGTGAGTATTACCTCGATTTGAATCATATTTCCCTTATGGGAGCCACATACAGGCTTATTTCATTTTCTGATCTTAAAAATGAAATTGAGCAAAAAGAAATTGATGCCTGGCATAAGCTTATCCGCATTTTGGCGCATGAGGTGATGAATTCCGTAACACCCGTCACCTCCCTATCCGAAACCATAAGGGATATGTTGACCGATGAAAACGGTGAGGCACTTGCTCCCGAAAAGCTGAATAAAGAGAAAATTGATGATATCATATTGGCTCTTTCCACTATTATCCGCAGGAGCCGCGGCATGCTCAACTTTGTAGATGAATACCGTAAGCTTACCAAATTGCCTGCTCCCCGCATGGAAGTTGTTTCTGTAGAAGAGCTTTTAAAAGAAGCTTGCCAGCTGATGCAAATGGAAGCCAGGGAGAAAGGAGTAACGATTGAGATGGCACCCATTAATAGCCGCCTTGCGCTTAGCGCAGATAGAAAGATGATAGAGCAAGTACTAATTAACCTTATCGGGAACGCTATACATGCCGTGGAAGGAACGGCCGATGGCCGGATAGAACTCTCCGCCAAACTGCTGGACTCCGAATTGGTTTTGGAAATAAATGACAATGGCCACGGTATACCCGAAGACATTTTACCCTCCATTTTTATTCCCTTCTTTTCCACCAGGAAAAATGGAACCGGTATTGGGCTCACCCTTTCCAAAAACATTATGCAACTGCATAAGGGAGGTATTTCTGTTACCTCAGCTGAGGGCGAGGGCACGAGTTTTCAGTTGAGTTTTGGGATATGAGGGAGGCGGATAGACTATAGCTTATAGTCCACAGTCCATAGCGGACAGACGATAGTCAGTAAACGGCATGTGTAGCTAAATCCCCCTTTGAGGAGCTCGCACTGAGCGGAGCCGAAGTGGGGCCTGGGAGATGAATGCAATCCACCTGAATTTCCGTACCTACCGCTTCACCACCTTATAAACTCCAGTTTGCCCATTTTTAAGCACTACCTGTAAAAAGTAAGTACCGGGCATAAAATTAGACGTGTCAAACTCCAAGCTCTCGGGCTGCGCAATTTCGCGCACCACTTTGCCGCTTACATCATAAATAGTAGCCGAGCGCACCTCTCTTACGGCCACACCACTAAGGGTAATTCTATCCGTAAACGGATTTGGGAAAACATCAATACCTAAATTTTGATGAGGCACCTCAATTTCGGTAAGGCCAACAAAGTTGCCTGTAGAATCAAGCTTAATAATGGAAAGGCTGATTTTGGGCTGCGGGTCTATCCGCCAATCATATTTCATGGAAAAGAATACAGCACCACCATCACTGGTGGCCACTGTTTTGGTGGGGAAATAGTACGAGCTATCATTTACAGGAACGGACCAAATAACGTTACCCCCAGTATCAACTCTCCAAAGTTTCATATTTGTCATTAGGCCAGGTTGAAGTTGTTGAGGAATGTAATAAGCTCCTTCACCTGTTGCAAAATAAATTTCCCGCTCCGATTTAGCAGCCAGTATCCCAATATCTGCCACTGTTGAGCGGGTTGAAGTATTTGGATTGTTAACTGAAGAAAATGTATCCAGCTTTATTAGATTAAGATTGGTATCAATTTGAGCAAGCCCCAAATATTTGGAAAAATGCTCTCCATAGGCATAAAAGGAACTTGAAGAACTACCGAAGTCAAAAAAACCTCCTGTTGAAAAACCATAAGATCCCGTATCCAACACACTTATTTTAAAACTTTTTGAATCAATTTGAATAAACCTGGCAACTTGTGATGGTCGAAACCCTGCGTAAATAGTTCCTTTAAATAGATGTACAGCATTCACCACCCCAAAAGGAATCTGTTCTACAATTTCCTTTCTCAATAAGGTACCATTCTCGTCAAATATCATATACAGCGGTTTTGGAGCCCCCTCATTTGATATCCACCAACAAATAAGAAACTGTCAACAACACAAGCGTTAAGCCCACCAACAATTGAATCTGACCTCAGACCCCCATCAAATACATTAATTATGTTTAGAGAAGTGTCCATAACCAAAGCTCTAAAAGCTTCTCTGTATGGATTCTCGAAAATGCCCTGACCAAGTACAAGAAATGTACTATCAGAAAAAGGGATCATATTTGAAATATGAAACAAATCAAAACCCCCATAATGGCCTAAATCTACAGAGTCAGCTATGTTTATGTTGTTGTCACATCGATACACCTTGGCCTCTTTGCTATACCCCTTATAATAATCAGCTGAATTGAAATTGAAGAAAACATTGTTTCTAATAGCTACAGCTCCAAAACAACTATTGCTGTTTTGATTGTTTAAGATTTTCTCCCCAGTAAACTGAGCATTGCTGAAGGTCGACACCAAAACCACAATGAAAAGCAAAAGACAGTTACGCAACTGATTTACGTTTAAAATTTGAAAGCGGAATAGTACAACAAAAAGCTTTCAATAATATTTCCTTCTCTTTCATTTTCTCAAACTTCAATTCCATCCCCTTACCTTTGCCCCATGACTCAAAAGCGCGACATCCGGGCCTTTACCAAAAGCCAATTGCAAGAGTATTTTTTATCTGTTGATGAACCCCAGTTCAGGGCTACACAGGTGTATGAATGGCTTTGGCAAAAAGGTGCCAAAAGCTTTGATGACATGACCAACCTCAGCCTCGCCTTACGGGAGAAGATGGAGAACGAGTTTGTAATCAACCACATCCGTGTAGATGAAATGCAGCGCAGCAGCGATGGCACTATCAAAAATGCCGTTCGCCTGTATGATGGAAAAGTGGTTGAATCGGTACTTATCCCCACCGATAAAAGAATTACAGCTTGTGTTTCTTCTCAAGTAGGCTGTAGCTTGGATTGTCACTTTTGTGCAACCGGCCAGCTAAAGCGAATGCGTAACCTTAATGCAGATGAAATTTACGATCAGGTAGTGGCCGTAATGAACGAAGCGGAAAACTTCTTTGGACGCCCACTTACCAACATTGTATTTATGGGTATGGGCGAACCACTCATGAACTACAACAACGTATTGGATGCTATTGACAAAATCACTTCTCCGGAAGGGTTGAACATGGCGCCCAAACGGATTACGGTGAGTACCGTTGGTTTATCTAAAATGATTAAAAAGCTGGCGGATGATGAAGTAAAGTTCAATCTGGCGCTTAGCCTTCATTCTGCAAGAGATGTGGTGCGCGATACCATTATGCCCATCAACCTCAAAAATCCGGTAGCGGATCTGGCGGAAGCCCTGAAGTATTGGTACTCCAAAACCAAAAAGCGCGTAACCTACGAATATGTGGTTTGGAAGGGCATTAACGATAAACCCGAAGATATTGCCGCGCTGGTCAAGTTCTGCAACCACATTCCCTGTAAAGTGAATCTCATTGAGTACAACCCTACTGATGATGACCGCTTTCAACAAGCCAATGAGGCCGTTCTAAAAGCATACATCTCTGCACTTGAAGCCAATGGTATTGTAGCTAAAGTACGCCACAGCCGCGGTAAAGACATTGATGCCGCCTGTGGGCAGTTAGCGAATAAGAATGAGATTGCTGAGAAAATAAGCTGATGCTGATGTGGCTAATGGTTGGGTTTTCCTAGGTGGCTTATGTTTTTAACATGGCCAACCGAAATATGGCAAATCGCAGAAATCCTGAGCCAAAAAGAAAACCTATAAGGAAGCCCTGAAGGATTGGGAAGACTTTTGAAAAGAAGCGTCCGCAAAATCAAAAAAAGAGAATTAGCATTTTAGTGGATTATTGAGGGTTGGAAAAACTTTAATCCCCAAACTTTAAAACCTTGAACCTAGCGGTTACCTTTGGCCTCCCGTATGAGTGAGCTAGACCAAATAAAAACACCCATCCAGAAAGAAATGGATGCTTTTGAACCTAAGTTCAGAAGCTACATGGCCAGCAACGTGGCCCTGCTCGACAGGATTACCTACTATATTATTAAACGAAAGGGCAAGCAACTCAGGCCCATGCTGGTGTTTCTTACAGCAAAAATGCTGGGTGAAATAAATGAAAGCACCTATCGTGGTGCTGCTCTTATAGAGCTCATGCACACTGCCACCTTGGTTCATGATGATGTGGTAGATGACTCGGATAAACGCAGAGGCTTCTTTTCCCTTAATGCCCTTTGGAAAAACAAGGTTGCTGTTTTAGTGGGAGATTATTTACTATCAAGGGTTTTGTTGCTTTCTGTAGAACACAAGGAATACAAACTACTTGAACTGGTAAGTACCGCTGTTAGGGATATGAGCGAGGGTGAATTACTTCAGATTGAAAAGGCCCGAAAGCTCGATATTACAGAAGATGTGTATTTCGACATTATCAAAAAGAAAACAGCTTCACTCATCGCCTCCTGCTGTGGCGTAGGTGCGGCATCTGTTATTACGGATGAAGATCAAATTGCCAAAATGCGTGATTTTGGCGAATACCTCGGTATTGCCTTCCAGATAAAAGACGATCTGTTTGACTATGAGGAAGAGGCCAAAACCGGAAAACCCACAGGCATTGACATTAAAGAGCAAAAAATGACCTTGCCCCTTATTTATGCCCTTCAAAATTCATCCAAAAGCGATAAGCGCTTTATGATAAATGTGGTGAAACGACATAACCGAAATCGCAAAAAGGTAGTAGAGGTTATGAACATGGTAAAAACCACCGGAGGAATAGAATATGCAAAAAAGCGCATGGAGGAATACTACGAAAAAGCGCTTACCCTTCTCGAAGACTTCCCTAAAAACGAAGCTTCAGCATCGCTTCGTAAGCTTTCGGCTTACGTAATTGCCCGTAGCAAATAATTATAAAATGCCGTGCACAATTGGTTTAGCACACCGTTAGCACAGCAATCAAAACCTATAATTTCAAATTAAACCACACACAAAACATGGAAAAAGTAGAAAATTACCTTGATCAGATAATAGCTTTAGTAGTAAAATATGGCGCTCAGCTTTTACTGGCCATCATTGTTCTTATAGTGGGCCTATGGGTAATTAAGCGCATTGTAAAAGTGGTTAACAAAACCATGACTAAACGCAATGTAGATGAATCGCTACAACCATTCTTAAGATCTATAATAGGTGCACTATTAAAAATCATGCTGGTAATTACCGTAGCCAGTATGGTAGGTGTGGAAATGACATCTTTTGTTGCCGTACTGGGTGCCGCAGGTCTTGCCGTAGGCCTGGCCCTGCAGGGTAGCCTGAGCAACTTTGCAGGTGGCGTTCTTATTTTATTGTTAAAGCCTTTTAAAGTGGGAGATTTTATTGAAGCCAACGGATACTCCGGAACCATTCGTGAAATTCAGATCTTTTACACCTACATGACTTCCGTTGAAAATCAGGAAATTGTAATTCCTAACGGAGACCTTTCCAACAATGCCATTAAAAACTATTCTTACCACGATACACGCAGACTTGACATGACCTTTGGCATAGGCTACAGCGATGATATTGACAAGGCTAAGGAAATTTTAGAACGATTGGTTAAGGCCGACACGCGCATACTGCCAGAGCCTGCACTAACCATTTTCATAAACGAACTGGCCGATAGTTCTGTAAATATTCACGTAAGAGCATGGGCTAAAAGCGCTGATTATTGGGATATTTTCAACAACTTTAACGAAAAAGTGAAAAAGGCATTTGACGCAGAAGGGATCAGCATACCATTTCCTCAGCGCGATATCCACTTGTTTCAACAAACTAAAGCATAATATACCTTTGGATATATGAGCAAAAAGGGATCAATACTAATAATTGATGATGAAGAGAAGCTTAGAAAGCTTCTCTTTCGCATTATCAGCCTTGAAGGCTATGATGTGCATGAAGCCGGCACCCTCAGGGAAGCTGGTAAAATGCTGGAGCGCAACAACTACCATTTGGTGTTGTGCGATGTAAAACTACCCGATGGAAATGGTGTGGAGTTTATCCCTGAGTTTAAATCCAAATATCCCCTTACGGAGATTGTATCACTTACAGCTTATGGCACCATCCACGATGGTGTAAAAGCCATGAAAAGCGGAGCTTTTGATTACCTCACCAAGGGTGATGACAATGATAAAATCATCCCGCTCATTGAAAAAGCTGTAGAAAAGGCCTCGCAGGCTCAAAAGCTCCAGCGCCTTCTCGACAAGGAAAAAAGCAAATATCACTTTGAAACCATTATTGGCGACAGCCCCCTGATGGATCATGCCGTAAAGCTTAGCAAAAAAGTGGCAGGTACTGATACCTCTGTATTGCTCATTGGCGAAACGGGTACCGGAAAGGAAGTGTTTGCCAATGCCATACATCAGGCCAGCACACGAAGCAGCGAAAACTTTGTGGCCGTAAACTGCTCCGCTTTTGGAAAGGATATTTTGGCCAGTGAAATATTTGGCCATAAGGCCGGATCTTTTACCGGAGCTACGAAAGATAAACGCGGACTTTTTGAAGAAGCCGATGGAGGAACCCTATTTCTGGATGAAATTGGTGAAATGGATCAGGAGCTTCAATCCAAACTTTTACGGGTTTTGGAAAATGGAACCTTCCTAAAGGTGGGCGACACTAAGGAAACCAAGGTAGATGTGCGAATAATTGCCGCTACCAACAGAAATCTTGAAGAAGAAGCAAACAAGGAAAACTTCAGACTCGACTTGTTTTATCGCCTGAGCACCTTCACCATTCAACTGCCGCCCTTGCGCGACAGAATTAAGGATATAGAAATACTGGCCGAAAATTTTGTGGATGAATTTTCACTGAAGTTTAAGCGAGGCCGAACAACCATGAGTGAGGATTTTAAGCGTATGCTTTTAAACCATGAATGGAAGGGAAACGTACGCGAATTGAGAAATGTAATCGAACGTGCTCTTATCATTTCTGAATCTGACGTTTTGGAACCCGACACCCTCCCCTTTGTGGCATCAACCACCGGTTTCTCCTCCGCCCCGGCAAGTTTTATGCTTAGCGAAATGGAGAAAATCCACATCCAACGTGTTCTTCAACACACAGAAGGAAATAAAACCGAGGCAGCACGCCTTATGGGTATTGGTCTTACCACCCTGTATAGAAAGATAGAAGAATACGAAATCCCCGCTCAATGATGGATTAAATCCATGAAGGTAAAAACCAAAATAATGCTTGGCCTTGTATTTCTGTTTTCAGTAATAGTGATACTTAGCGTTATTTCCATCCACTATCTCAATATACTTACAGTACAAAATCAAAAGCTTTTAAAGGACGACTACAGATCTTTGGAGAATGTGCACGGAATGATGATTTCCCTGAACGAAATCCGTAGCTCATTTGAACCTGTAAAGGCCTCAAGGGTAAGTATCAGCAAAGTCCAACACAAGATCGATCGGGCGGTTTATGATTTTGAGGAGTATCTGAAAAAGCAGAAACTGAGCATAGGGGAAGAAGCCGAGGAAAGGATTGTCAACTCTATCTCCGTTGACTTTGAAATGTTGGTGGGCTTTATAAAGGTTACGCGCACCAAGGATTACTACTTCGAAAAGCTCATACCCTTAATGGACCAGATTGACAACAAAATCAATCAGGTTTACACCCTAAACCGCAAAACCATTGAGCATCAAAACGAAATGGCCAAGGCTACTGCTCAGCAGGTAATATACACCGTGGCTGGCATTGTGAGCTTCTGCATTATAGTGGCTTTTGCCTTTATGCTTGGTTTCCCGAGAATTGTTGCCGAGCCTGTGGAAAAACTGGCCACAGCCATAAACAAAATAAAAAACGGTGATTACAATGCCCGCGTAGAAATCAATAGCAGGGATGAGTTTGGAGAACTGGGTATGGCCTTCAACAAAATGTCGAAACGACTGGCAGAATATGAAAAGCTCAATGTAGACAAGCTTATGACTGAGAAAAAGCGGATTGAAACCATGATCCGTAAATTATCAGAGGGCATAATCGGCCTTGATTCAAATTTCAATATTCTATTCATAAATCCCTTTGCACGCGACCTACTGGGCTTAAAAGACCAAAAGGTAATTGGCAAACCCGCTGCGGACTTTGTTTTTGCCAATGATATATTTCAGCTTGCCATTGACGACTTATTGGAGTATGCAAAATCCAGCAAGCGCTATACCCGCAACAAACTGATAAAGGGCAAGATGAAGGGCAAGCCCGCTTACTTTATCAGAAAGGTGATACTTACCTACTCCAAGAAAGAGGGTGAGGAGGTTTTGGATGGCTATGTACTGATGTTAAAAAACATTACCGAATACAAGGAAAAGGATGAAGCCCGCACCAACTTTATCGCCACGGTGAGCCATGAGCTAAAAACACCCATCTCTTCCATAAAAATGAGCCTTAAGCTCCTTAGGGATGTCCGATTGAGCCAACTTACCAAAGATCAGGAGGAACTGGTTGACGATGTGGAAGGAGAAGCTAACCGACTATTAAACATCACTCAGGAGTTGCTGAATGCCAATGAGCTGGAATCTGGAAAAATTCAATTACACCTCGAAAATGTAAGAGCCAGGGAAATTGTGGCCGAAGCCATAGATAGCGTACTCACCCTGGCGGAAGACCGCGAGGTAACCATTACCGAAAATATAGCTCCGGATATACCCATGCTGCATGTGGATGAGGACAAAACAACCTGGGTATTGATAAACTTCCTCACCAATGCCATTAAGTACTCTCCAAAAGGATCAGATGTAAAAATTGATGCCCTGGTTGAAAATGAAAACCTCATCTTTAAGGTAACCGACCAGGGGCGAGGCATTGCTCCCGAAGAACAAACAAAAATATTCGAACGATACTATCGCATTCAAGGCTCAGATGGCAAAGGCACGGGGCTCGGACTTAGCATCTCAAAGGAAATTATAACCCAAATGGGCGGCAATATTGGTGTGCATAGCGAAGAAGGTAAAGGTTCCTCATTTTTCATAAAGCTGCAATCGCCCTTTGCAGGGAAGGTGAGCTAAGGTTTTTGGCCCGCATTGCCCTTCGCCTACAACTCCATGTCACACACAGAAGTAAACCACAAGCCAAATCTCATGCTGAATTCAGCGGTTTGGCTGCCACAACTTACGATTGGCCTGCTCCGCCTATAATCATCGCCAATTCACAGCAACCGGCTTTTGATTTCCACTCCCAAACCCACCCCATTTTCATTAATTTCGCCACACAATTACAGCTCTTAATGATTAGTCGCGAAACCATTGATAAAATATTTGAAACTGCCCGTATCGAAGAGGTTATCGGTGATTTTGTAACTCTCAAAAAATCAGGGAGTAGCTATAAGGGGCTCAGTCCGTTTGTAAATGAAAAGACACCTTCCTTTATGGTGTCTCCGGCAAAGCAGATTTTTAAGGACTTCAGTAGCGGAAAGGGGGGCAACGTAGTGAGCTTCCTGATGGATCACGAGCACTATTCCTACCCTGAGGCACTTAAGTACCTCGCCAATAAGTACAATATCTTTATTGAGGAAACGGGCCAATCGGATGAGGAGAAGGTAAAACGATCTGAGCGCGAAAGCCTTTTTTTGGTAAATGATTTTGCCAACAGCTACTTCCAGAAACAACTTTGGGAAACCGAGGAAGGCCGAAATATTGGCTATTCCTATTTTAAGGAAAGAGGATTTACTGATGAAATTATCAGGGAATTCCAGCTGGGCTATAGCCCCGAACAATGGGATGCCTTTACCAAGCAAGCTCAAAGCGAATCCTACCAACTCGATTTTTTGCTAAAAACCGGGCTAACTACAGATGGGCGAAACAATGACCGCTTTCGCGGAAGGGTAATGTTCCCCATCCTGAGCCATACCGGCAGAGTGTTGGGATTTGGTGGCCGCACCCTGCAAAAGGAAGCTAAAATTGCCAAGTACCTCAACAGTCCTGAAAGTGAAATTTACCACAAGAGTAGAACCCTCTACGGGCTTTATCAGGCCAAAAATGAACTGAGCCGTGAAGACAACTGCCTTTTGGTGGAAGGATATACGGATGTTATTAGCCTGTATCAGGCGGGCGTAAAAAATGCAGTGGCATCTTCAGGCACCTCGCTTACCAAAAATCAGATTACCCTGATTAAGCGCTACACCCAAAACATCACCATGCTTTATGATGGTGACCCTGCAGGTATCAAAGCCTCCTTACGGGGAATAGACATGATATTGGAGGAAGGCCTGAATGTGCAGGTACTCCTCTTTCCTGATGGCGAAGATCCTGACTCCTTCGCACGCAAGGTTTCTCCAACCGAATTGAAGGAATATATAGCTGAGGAAAAACAGGACTTCCTCCGGTTTAAGGCATCTCTGCTGCTCAGGGAAGCCGGCAACAACCCCCTGGAAAGATCTAAGGCTGCCAGGGAAATTGTAGAGAGCATCGCTGTAATCCCCGATGCCCTGCAGCGAAATGCCTATGTGCAGGAATGTGCCATGGTGCTGAAGATGGATGAAAAAATCCTTTTTACAGAACTGGCCCAGGTGCGTAAAAACCACGAGGTAAAAGAACAAAAGGAAAAAAGGCGGGAAGAACAAAAGGAAGCACGCCTTACAGTAGTGGAAAATCCACAGGCTACAGCCACCGAAAACGGAGCTGCCAGCACATCCGGTGGATTGGCCGCCCTTCAAAATACCGCACATTACGAACAGGAAAGAGCCCTTTGCTGGTTGCTGTTGAACTTCGGTGCTAACAAATATGATTTTCACGAATATCTGGATGGTGAGAAAAAACCAGAACCCACTATAAATCCTGATGGTACTGAGGTAGAAGACGAATCCCTGAAGGAATCCGTAGCCGAATACATTTTAACAGAATTGGCCGAAGACGAAATCAGCTTTAACCATCCGGTATTTGATTTTATTTTAAAGGAAATGACCATTGCCCTTGACGAACGCGAGGAAGTGCTCGGGCCCGATTATTTCCTGCGACAGCAAAAAGCCGAAACGGTAAATGTGATTGTAGACCTTATTACCGAAAAATACGAGCTACACGACTGGAAACGCAAGAAAATAAACCTCCCCGAAAGTGATTACTTCGTAAGGAGCTTCGCCCTGGATACTGTACTTCGATACCGCGAAAAACGCGTACTTGACATTATTAAGGAAATACAGTTGAAGCTCAAAAATTCAGATGACCCGGCTAAAGAGCTTACCAGCCAAATTGAAACACTCAATAAGCTCAATCAACTTAGGGTAGTACTCAATGCCAAGCTCAACCGCATAGTTTAGCTTGCCAAAATCATGAAAAACCTTACTAAACTTAAGGAACAGGCCAAAGCCAACAAAGGCATGATTGCCAACTTTGGCTACCTGTCTGCACTTCAGGTTTTAAACCTGATATTGCCCTTAGTTACCTACCCCTATCTCATACGGGTTTTAGGCAGTGAAGTTTTTGGAACAGTGATTTTTGCACAGGCCATAGCTGCCTACTTTTCCATGATTATCAATTATGGTTTTAATATTACCGCCACCCGTGATATATCTGTAAATCGTGATAATCCCGAAAAACTAAATCAAATTATCTCGGGAGTACTCACCCTCAAAACGGGATTATGGATAATTTCATTGATTTTATTGGTGATTTTGGTTTTTGCCATCCCCCAGTTAAGGGCTGATAAGTGGCTTTATCTGCTTTCGTTTGGAATCTGCTTTCAGGAGATGCTTTTACCCATCTGGTACTTTCAGGGAACTGAGAAGATGAAATTCATCACCATCTTTCAGCTTGTTTCGCGCCTGAGCTTTGTTACACTTATTTTCATCTTCGTCACTCAGTCCGAAGATTATTTATTGGTGCCTGTATTTTATGGTTTTGGAGCACTTTTGGGTGGTGTAGGTGCACTCGTTTTATTGTTTAGCATCAAGGAAATAAAGTTTATTAAACAGCCTTTTTCCCAACTTAAACTTATGCTAAAAGATGGGCTGGCCATCTTCTTTTCACGGATAAGCAGCGTAATTACCGAAAGAGCTAATGTTCTTGTAATTGGCAGCTTTTTAGGGATGAGCCAGGTGGCGTATTATGATTTTGCCATAAAGGTTTTACACGCTCTAAAACTTCCTGCCGATATTTTGGTACAAACCGTTTTCCCGCGCATTGCACAAACTTTAAATAAAAAGCTGGCCTGGCGCCAATTACTGCTGTCTCTCAGTTGGGGATTGCTTACCGTCATTATCCTATGGGTTTGGGCAGATCCGATTACCGATTTGATTGGTGGCGGGCAACTTTATGGCGCCCAACGCTACTTGTATTATGTGGCTCCTTTGGTTTTGATAACCTGTGTAAGCTATAGTTTAGGGCAACCCTATTTAGTGGCCTTCGGATTTATCAGGCTCTTCAGCAAGGTGGTGATCATTTCCAACTCCGTGTACATAATCGGGATTTTGCTATTGATGATATTCCAATCCGTAACCATTGTCAATTGCCTACTTTTACTGGCTTTTAGTGAACTGATAAATCTGTCTCTGAGATTTGTTTTCAGCTACAAAAAGAAACTGTTTGCATGAAGAAAATAACTGTATTCAACACCTTTGTGAGCTCAGCCAATATGGGGGATGCCATTATTATGGATTACTCCATGCAGCAGTTGCAAGACTTATTCCCTGAAGCCTATTTTTTTCACGCCCCAACCCACGATTATGCCCGCAGGGCCTCTTATAAATTTATAAAAAACACCCACGAACAAATTGTATGTGGCACCAACCTGCTACACGACAAAATGTACATCTACAATCAGTGGAAAATAAATATGGTGGATGCCGCCATGCTCAGCAATGTAACCCTCATGGGGGTGGGTACCAGCAGCTACTATGGTAAACTGGATTGGTACTCTCGCTGGTTGTACAAAAGTGTTTTAGGCAAAAACAGGGCTCAATCCGTACGCGACAACTACACCAAAGAGATAATGCACAAGGCTGGTTTCAAGAATGTGCTGAACACAGGCTGCCCAACCACCTGGAAGCTTACACCGGAATTTTGCACCACCATATCCTCCAGAAAGGCAACGTCTGTTATTACAACCCTCACTGATTATGATGGATACGCTACAACCGACAAAGAGGTAATTGATCTACTCTATAAAAATTATGAAAAGGTTTACCTGTGGATTCAGGGATTTTACGATGTAGAACTGGCCGAAAAGCTAGGTATCACCGATAAGGTGACATTTATTGCACCACACCTGGAAGCCTTTGACAAAGTGCTGATCAACGAAGATGTGGAATACATAGGAACACGCCTCCACGCTGGCATCAGGGCCTTAAATCACAAAAGGCGCACCTGTATTCTGGCAGTAGACAATCGCGCCATTGAAATGGGAAAATCCTTTAACCTTAATGTAATAGCAAGGGCCGAAGCTCCCGATTTTCTCAAAAAATATATTCATTCAGATACCGCCATGGAAGTCCGTATTCCACTGGATAAAATCGCTGAATGGAAAAACCAGTTTAAGGACTAAGCCCAGCAATGAAAATTGCCCAGATCATACCTTCTTTAGTTCCTACAGGCCCTGTAAATGTGGCTATGGATCTTACTCAGCTTTTCAGGGAGAAAGGCCATGAGGTGCAACTTTTCTATTTTGATGAAAAGAAAGGAGCCATAAGTGATCAACACGCCATAAAAATAGGCTTCAATGAAAAACGGGATTGGAATGAATTTGACATTATCCATTCGCATGGATTACGCCCAGATGTATATGTAAGACGCAACTACAAGAGAATGCCTCCTGCTGTTAGCACACTTCATAATTACCTAAAGGACGATCTCAAGTTTCAGTACAACCCCCTGGTGGCCCTGGTTTTTTCTCCGATATGGAATTGGGCTTGCGCCAGACATAAAGCCAATGTGGTGCTTAGTTCTCACATGAAAAGCTACTACAGCAAGTTTTGGAAAAACAACAATATTGAGGTGATTCCCAACACCCGGGTTATTGATTTGACACCAAATCAAAACAGAATTGAAGAAATACGGAAACTGGCTGATGGCCGGAAAGTATTGGGTTCCATTTCCACCATAAATCCCCGCAAGGGCGTAAAACAGGTACTGCCATTTATCGCACAAAACCCGGATTGGGTATATGTGCATGTGGGCGGAGGGCAGTTGGATGAGTTAAAATCCGAAGCGGCAAAACTAAAGGCTTTAGACCGCTGCTTCTTTTTAGGCCCGCAAAAACAAGGTTGGCAATACGCACCTGCCTTTGATGTGTTTATTCTTCCATCTATTTCTGAAGGCTTTCCACTTTCACTAATAGAAGCCATACAGCTGGGGGTACCTGTGGTTTGTTCAGACATCCCTGTATTTCAGGAAATCTTTAGCGAAAGCGAAGTGAGTAGATTTACACTAAATGATCCGCACAGTTTAGCGGAAGCAGTGCTGCTTAGCTATATGCAAAAGGATAATTTTGTGCAAAATGCACAGGCTCGTTTTCAGAGTGACTATTCACCTGAAATAGTAGCCAATAAATATTTAAAACTTTATAGCTCTATAGTTTAATGGCTCTCCCCTCCATTTCTGTTTTGATGCCTGTATATAAAGGCGACAAAGCCACCGACTTTGATCTGGCTCTGGAAAGTGTTTGTACACAAACCTATCCTGCCGGGGAAATTATAGTGGTGAAGGATGGTCCGCTTACCGCGGAACTGGAGTGTGTTTTGAAAAAATGGCAAAACCTAAACACCACCATCATCCCGATAAGACTCACAAAAAACCTGGGCCTTTCAGGGGCCCTGAATGCGGGAATTGACGCAGCTCAAAATGAATGGATTGCCCGTATGGATGCCGATGACATCTGCAAGCCAAGCCGTTTTAAAAAGCAAGCCAACTATATCGCCAGTCATCCTGAAATCTCCATTATTGGAAGCTGGATTGACGAATACGATGAGCAAATGAAGGAAAAAACCGGAGTTCGAAAAGTTCCGGAAACTCATAAGGAAATACGGGATTATGCCCGTTGGCGCTGCCCATTTAACCACATGACGGTGATGTATAAAACCGAGGCTGTGCGCAAACTGGGTAAGTACCGAAACTATGGCGCTGTAGGTGATGATTATGAGCTATGGGCACGCTTTCTCCTCAATGGATATAAGGCCGCCAACATTCAGCAATCTCTGGTAAATGCCCGCACCGGAAGTGATTTTTTTGGCAACCGAAGAAGGGGAATAAAATACCTTCGCAACGAGCTTAAAGAGGTAAACGATCTCTTTAAAATGGGGCTTTTCAATCGTGGCATTTGGATTTTCCACATCATAATGAAAACATTTGTACGACTGATGCCGGCCGGTTTGGTAAAAGGAATTTATAAACTAATAAGGCTAAGTTCCTAACTTGCAACCATGGCTGAAATTCATTCATTCTATCCGCTTCTGGCCTTTATCACGGCTTTCCTCATCACCTATTTTTCCATTCCGGCCATCATCCGTTTGTCATTGGTTAAAAAACTATACGATCGCCCGGACGAAAGAAAGAAGCACGGCAATCGCATCACCCCACTTGGCGGCATTGCCATCTTTGGAGGTCTTATTATTTCCTTCGTTTTTTTTACCGCCAATCAGGCAAACCCTGCCCTAAACTCGGTTTTGGTGGCCCTTTTCGTATTATTCATTACCGGGGTAAAGGACGATCTCTACCCTCTTGTTCCGTATAAAAAACTACTAGGACAAATCATAGCCGTGGGCATTGTCATTCTCCAGGGCAACATTCGCCTGGAGCGCTTCTACGGGCTATTTGGTATCTGGGAGCTTCCCTATTTTATCAGTGTCGCCATCAGCTTCATCTTCTTTTTGGGAATTATCAATTCATTCAACTTCATTGACGGGATCAACGGTCTAAGTTCCAGCCTGGGCATAGTGTTTAGCCTGGTATATGCCAGCTGGTTTTACTATTTAGATGAACCCATGTTTCTTACCCTTGCCCTTTGTATTGCAGGTTCACAATTTGCATTTATGCGCTATAACTTCATCAATGCAAAAATATTTATGGGCGACAGCGGCTCCATGATCCTCGGCTTTTTTGCGGCACTGCTCACCATTTACTTTCTTCAGGCCAACGAAAAAACCGACAGCCCCATTTTCCTGCATATTGATGCGCTGGTATTTTCGGTTGCCGTGCTCATCATTCCTATTCTAGACACTCTTAGGGTTGTATTCATAAGGGTATTTATACTCAAACGCTCGCCCTTTAATGCCGACAGAAACCATATTCACCATGCTCTATTAGATATTGGCCTTACCCACGTTTCAGCCACATTGATATTGGTTGCGGCAAACCTCTTTTTTATAGCCTTCGCCTTCTTCCTAAACCCCTATCTGCGTGCCAGCCACTTGCTATTAAGTTTATCTTTGCTCGCTTTGGGAGCCTCTCAGGTGCCCTTTTTTATCAAGAAAAGCAGGAAAAAAAGCATTGAGCAATCCACTACAAACAACATTTAAAAACACCGAGTCACGGCTCGGGACGCTACTTTCCGTACTGCTTTTTGTATTACCGTTTGGCCAACATCTCTTTGTAAATCTTGCTCTACTTGCAGTTTTGCTCCATTCACTTTTTTCCTTAAAAAAAACGGATTGGTTGCACAGCCTTCGTTCACCTCTTTTCATTTTACCATTTACCCTGGTGGCATTTCATGCACTGAGTATTTTTTGGGCTCAAAACACTGATGAAGGCTTTTTTAAGCTCAATCTCAAACTGGGATTGGTATTTATTCCACTGGTAATTGGGGCCAATTTTCGATTTCTAACATCTACTATTAAACAGCGGCTGTTATGGGTTTTCCTTGCGGGAAATGTGGCTGCTTCCCTCTTTATGTTTGCATGGGCCATTTGGCGGGTGATTAGCAATGGAGCATGGTTCTATACCACTCCGGGAAGCGATTACAAACGCTACTTCCTTCTTTATGAAAACCTGGCAGAGCCGTTGATGCACCCTGGCTATATTTCCACCTACATTGGCTTTGCCCTGTTTATTTGCATTTACCTCATCATGAAAAAGGGAGGCGGACTAAAACCTATTCTTTATGGTACCCTGGCCTTCCTGTTTTTTACTTTAATAATGCTACAAGGCCGGATAAACATACTGGCATTTTTTGCCGTGGTTGGTTTAGGGGCATTGGTTTTGGCCATTAAACAAAAGGCTTATAAATGGCTGCTATTGCCTTTGGTTCCGGTGGTGTTTATGGCTCTATTCATAGTTTTTGCTTCCGCTGAAACTCGCAAGCGCTATTTTGAAATGCCAGATATGAGCTATGATATTTCGGGCGATGAGTTTAACAGTGCTACCTATCGACTGGCCGAATGGCTTTGCGCCAGCGATGTGATTGAAGAACACCCCATAATAGGCACTGGCCTGGGTGATAACCACGAAGCGCTAATGGCCGCCTATAAAAACCGTAAGTTTTGGAACGGATTGGAACATCGCTTTAATGCCCACAATCAATATCTGGAAACAACCATGGCCACAGGGTTTATAGGTCTGGCACTGCTATTAGCACTTATATTGGGTTATGCCCTCATTGCCTTTCGGCAGAAAAAATATCTTCAGCTAAGTTGCCTGCTCTTTTTTGCCCTTTCCATGCTCACCGAATCAATGCTAGAGAGGGTTTGGGCAGTAAACCTTTTCGCGGTTTTCTTTTCCGTGATGTTGGTGAGAGACGAAACTAAGATTGAAGTTCAATCATAAGCGATCCTCTACGCCTTTTCAATCTCGGGGGTTGGCTTCATGATAAAAAATACTGAGAAAAAGAAGCTGAAGAAAAGCACCCCGGCCTGCCGTTGCAGCATACTCTCTGTAATAAAGCTAAGCGCACAAACGGTTAAAAAGAGTTTTCCCTCTACTGGCGTAGATTTTTGAAACCAGGGCACCAAAAACATTCCCATAAAAATGAGGAAGCCAATAAACCCATGGGTGGCCCAATGCTGTAGATAGGCATTGTGGAAGTTGTAGTTTTTATCCCTTAGGTAATAATGCGTTTTACCATTCCAAAACTTGGCGTTGATAGGTTCCAGTTTTTCACTGAGAGCCGCATCTGCTCCGCCTGTGCCAGTGCCAAACCAGAAGTTTTCTGCACAAACCTTCACCCCTTCTCTCCACAAAAACTTGCGGGCATTGGTTTGCTTGTCATTCACCATTCCATCAAAGGATACAATCTCATTAACTGTATCAATTATCCTCGAACGTGGCCCGGGCAATATCATCATCAAAGAAAACATGAGCACCAGTATCCCACTGGCCCAGAGTGTTTTTTTAAGGAAGGAGACCTCTTTATAAAAGAATCCAAACACTGCGAGATTAATCACCACAAAGGTGATAAACTGCATCCGCACCGAAAGGAACACAAGAGCGATGAAGTAGATCGCCAATAAGAGTATACTCACCCATCTCTTACCGAAAAAGGGCTTGTTTACCAGCAGGCGATAAAGCACCACGGCATAGGCGAAATTGATGTACATACCCAGATAGTGGGGTGGTATCATTTTAAAGCTCACCAGCTTTGAAAAATACAGGTATGATTGATCTCCCGTAAGAGCGAAACTGTAAATAGACGTAATGAAATTTAGGAGAATAGCAATGGCAGTAAGCAGCGCAAACCCCTTGATAAGTGCCTGCCTGTGGCGTTCATGAAACAATAACAAGCTACCCATTAAAACAGCCCAGGCCGCAAAGGGTATTTTTAAAATAATATCCTTTTCAGCTTCATGAGGATACTGCGAATAAATTCCTCCGATAACTACCCACACAAAGTATCCCAGCGAAAGACTGGCCATTTTGTTTTTGCCCAGTACTTTAAACTTTGTATCGAAATTTAGGGTAACCAGCCAAACCGCACTATACGCCATCAGGCCCAATGTTAGCGGCAGCCACTTTACCTGAAACGGCAAGAGCAGGGCAAAAAACAAAAGGCTATAGAAGTATAGCCTTTTGGTAATATCGTCAGAAAGTATGCGCTTAGTTTTTGGCAACCGTTAAGATGTTGGTGTATTCCACTTTGTTTGTTATTAGCTCGCGAGCCTTTAATACGTCAGGGTCCGTAGCCAGTGCATTTGCAATACGGCCTTCGTCATAGTAATAACGGCTTACAATTTCCTCTTCCAGCAATTGCTTTATTTCGTCACGATGTGCTTTAAGGTCATCCTTCACTTCCGTTTGATATGCTTTTTTGAGTGCGGCCAGTTCATTAGCCATTTGCTCCTCATAACCTTCCTTTCTGGAGGCTTCCGCCAGTTTTTCCAATGCCTTTTCTGTATTGGTTTTATACTCAAAGTCTTTGGTTTTTAACCAGGCTACAAATTCCAGGTATTCTTCATCAGTAAGCCTGAATTCCTTAGCAGGGGCGATAGAGCTGTGCTCGCGGGCATATTTGGTGGCCCAGTCAAACATCAGCATATTGCGGTAAAGTGCTATCATGGCACTGCTGATTTCTCTTTCTTCCAATGCTACATCGGGATCTACTCCGCCACCATCAAATACGGCACGACCATTGGTAGTTTCAAAGCGCGTACGCAATGAATCCGGGATTTTAGCCACACTACCATCCTCGGCACGCTCGGCATAGTTTATAGCCTGTATACATCTGCCGGAAGGCGTGTAATATTTGGCGATAGTAACCTTTAGTTGTGCACCATAAGACAGCTTTCGGGTTTGTTGCACCAAGCCCTTACCAAAGCTACGCTGGCCTACAATCACTGCACGATCATAATCCTGTAAGGTACCAGCAACAATTTCGGAGGCTGATGCACTGCCCCGGTTGATAAGCACTGCCAGGGGAATTTCGGTATCCTCGGGGCTGTTTAGGGTTTTATAGGCCTTTTCCCATTCTGCCAACTTTCCTTTGGTACTTACCACTTCTTTTCCCTTATCTATAAAAATGTTGGTCACATTTACCGCTTCGCTAAGCAAGCCTCCGGGGTTTCCGCGCAAATCCAGTACAAGTCCCTTTAATTCATTTTCCTTTTTAAGATCTTTCAGGGCCTCCTTTATCTCGCGGCTGGCCTTTTCAGTAAAACTTGTGAGTATAATGTACCCGATACCGTCATCCAACATACCGTAATAGGGCACACTTTTTACTTTTACTTCCTCACGTTCTATTTCCTTGGCAAGGGTTTCTCCGGCACGTTCAACCACCAGGGCTACTTTTGTTCCCGGAGCTCCCTTCAAAATTTTACTTACATCCTCTGTTGATTTTCCCTTTACCGGTTTACCATCCACGGAAATGATCTTATCACCAGCCTTGAGCCCTGCCTTATCCGCTGCAAAGCCTTCATAAGGCGTGGTAAGTATCATTTCATCTCCATGTTTACGGATAGAAGCTCCAATACCCCCATAGTTTCCAGTAGTCTGAATTCTAAAATCCTCCACCATTTCCTCAGGAATGTAATTGGTGTAAGGATCCAATGAACTCAACATGGAGTTTACAGCCTCATCCATCAACTGGCCGGGCTGTGTTTCATCCACGTAATAAAGGTTTACCTCTTTAAATACATTGGTAAAAATATCGAGCTGTTTACTGATTTCGAAATAATCAGGGGTATAGGCCACTGATGCCATTAGTGCTATCCCTGCAAAGGCGCCAAGGGTGTACTTTGTGATATTCTTCATCTTTCTCATTTCATTTACTCAAGCCTGGGCAGCTGAAAATAGGGTTTAGCGAATGTACTTAAAACGACTGAAACTAGGCTTGATTGTCTTGCTGTGACTTATTAATTTCAGCAAGCTTTGGCAGCAGCTTTTTCATGCTTTTTTCAATTTGATGGTAATCAGAAAGTCCATTTTGGATATAGATAAACATCACCACCATTCCCTTTTTTTCATGAAGGCCAAAATAATTGCGATGCAACCGATAGGCCTCTTTCATACGCCTTTTTATGGTATTTCGATTTACCGCAAGTTTTACCTTTCGCTTAGAAACGGAAAAGCCGGCTTGCAAAGCGGGCACATCTTCAACCGGCATATATACCGCTAAAAGCGGAAAAGCCTTAATAGGCTTTCCTGACTCAAAGAGTTGCTGAATAAGTTTCCTGCTTTTTAGGTGCTCATGTTTTCCAAACCGCTGATCCATCCTGCAAAAGAACAAAATGAGCGGTTAATCTGAGTGCTTCCCAAATAAGATCTATCCCTTCTTATTTTCGTTGCGGATGTACTGCTCAATGGCCATAGTCATAGAAGGGGCTTTAGGCGTTGGTGCCTTAATATCACATCTAAGCCCCGCCTCTTTTATAGCTTTATGAGTACTTGTTCCAAAACCGGCAATACGCGTATTGTTTTGAACAAAATCCGGGAAATTCTCCATAAGTGACTTGATACCGGAAGGGCTAAAGAAAACCAGGATATCATAATACACGTCTGCCAAATCGGATAGATCGCTAGACACTGTATTGTACATAACAGCTCTGGTATAATCCACTTTAATTTCCTTGAGCAGTTTTGGAATCTCCGGCTTTAAAATATCTGAAGAAGGCAAAAGGAATTTTTCATCCTTATGCTTTTTAATAAGTGGAATTAGATCCTTAAAAGTGTTGTTCCCAAAATAAATTTTACGCTTTCTGTATACCACATACTTCTGAAGATAATAAGCAATGGCCTCAGAGGTACAGAAGTATTTCATTTCGTTGGGCACTGTAAAGCGCACTTCCTCGGCAATTCTAAAAAAGTGGTCAACGGCATTTCTGCTGGTAAGAATAACAGCCGTATGACTGGAAACATTCACCTTTTGCTTTCGCACCTCAGCCGCATCAACCCCTGCAACATGAATAAAGGGACGAAAGTCTATCTTTATTTTATTCTTTTCGGCAAGGTCAAAATAGGGGGAGTTCTCTGTTTGCGGCTCAGGTTGAGAAACGAGTATGGTTTTTACCTTCAAAATTTCGACTTATTAGAGTTAGTAATCCTAGTCAAGAAACCCTTATCCCACAAGGCTTATAAGCCATCCTACAAGAAAGATTAAGGGGGTGATTTCCAGCGCGCAAAGGTAGAGTAATTTATAGTACGGCAAAACCCCCATACTCCAAATTCTTATAGCCGAAAATTGGAAGGCTAAAATATAGCCTATACTTAATGCAATAAGTAAAACAAAATACAACACCGGATAGGCCTGAGGAAAAAAAACGGCCACGGTACACAGTGGCAATAGCAATATCCCCATCCAGGTGCGGTAGGCAAGGTTAATATTTTGTGCCGCTGCTATTTCATCGCTTTTGTTAAATATCCATCCCACGAGTAATCCCATAAAATTTTTAAACAAGAAAAAAATCATCAGGGCAAATAGCAACATCAGAAAAACTGTCCAATCTGCAAGTAGTGGAAATTGCCCTCGGTAAGGGTGAAGTAGCAAAAAACAGGCTATTGTAATAACCAAGGTAGAATTCAGGCTGAGGCTAAAATCCACAAATCCCTTTCCCGGCACAGGATTAAAACTTTCTTCCAAATCGCGCCTGCGGCTGTGAAATGGCAGAATCGAAAAATCCTTTAGCCGCCCGAAATTGTAAAGCCTTACCGCTATCATTATTACAAATGAAAGAAGCAACACGCCCAAGAGCCAATCGGTATGATGTATGGGTAACTCCATGAGGCCCCAAAGCTATTGAAGTTTACGATAGGTTTGATAAACAGTGTATGTCATTTCAGGCATTGTTTACATTTGCCAAAATTTGATTTTCATGGCAAGCGATTTATATCAGGCACCCGACTATTACAACATTGATGATCTCCTTAGTGATGAGCATATTTTGGTAAGAAATGCCACCCGCGAATGGGTAAAAAAGGAAGTTTCTCCCATTATTGAGGAATATGCCCAAAAAGCAGAATTCCCAAAACAACTTGTAAAAGGCCTGGCAGAAGTTGGTGCCTTTGGCCCCTATATTCCTGAAGAATATGGCGGTGCAGGATTGGATCAGATTTCTTATGGTCTTATGATGCAAGAGATAGAGCGCGGTGATTCTGGCGTTCGCTCTACCTGTTCGGTACAATCATCATTGGTGATGTACCCCATTTACGCTTACGGAAATGAGGAGCAGCGCAAAAAATATTTACCCAAACTGGCTTCCGGAGAATTTATCGGAAGTTTTGGTTTAACCGAACCCAACTTTGGTTCTAATCCTGGCGGAATGATTACCAACTTTAAGGATATGGGCGACCATTACCTTTTAAACGGAGCCAAAATGTGGATTTCCAATGCCCCATTTTGCGATGTGGCAGTAGTTTGGGCCAAAAACGAGGAAGGTCGTATACATGGCCTTGTGGTAGAGCGCGGTATGGAGGGGTTTACCACTCCCGAAACCCACAACAAATGGAGTCTTCGCGCAAGCGCAACCGGTGAACTTGTTTTTGACAACGTTAAAGTTCCCAAGGAAAATTTACTTCCGAACAAGTCAGGACTGGGAGCGCCATTAGGCTGCCTTGACAGCGCACGCTACGGCATCGCATGGGGAGCTTTAGGAGCTGCCATGGATTGCTACGACACAGCTTTGAGATACTCTAAAGAACGCATACAGTTTGACCGCCCTATCGGTGGATTTCAGCTACAGCAAAAAAAGCTTGCTGAGATGATTACTGAAATAACCAAGGCTCAGCTTATGGTATGGCGATTGGGAGTATTAAAAAATGAGAAGCGCGCCACCAGCCAGCAGATATCCATGGCGAAGAGAAACAGCGTGGAAATTGCGCTGAAAATTGCCCGCGAAGCACGCCAAATGCTAGGCGGAATGGGAATTACCGGTGACTACCCTATTATGCGCCACATGATGAACTTAGAGTCAGTAGTAACCTATGAGGGCACTCACGATATACATCTGCTTATTACCGGCATGGATGTAACCGGTTTAAATGCTTTCAAATAATGCTGTCTGAAAAATTACTAAAAGCCATAGCCGAAATACCCGACTTTCCAAAGCCGGGTATTTCGTTTAAGGATATCACCCCCATACTTGCGAGCCCATCCCTCTCCGAGGAGCTGGTAAGCAATATGGCGAAATGGGCTCTACCCCTAAAACCCGATTATATCATAGGTATTGAATCCCGTGGATTTATGCTTGGGTTTGCCCTTGCTCAAAAACTTGGAGTGGGCTTTATTCCCATCAGGAAACCCGGCAAATTGCCCAGAGCGGTTTATTCTGAAGACTATGATCTGGAGTACGGATCTGCCACAGTACAAATCCACAAGGATGACCTGAAGCCTGGTGCCAATGTAATCATCCATGATGATTTATTAGCTACGGGAGGCACTGCAGAAGCCGCTGTAAAGCTCTGCACCAAAGCCGGAGCCAATATAGTTGGGGTTCATTTTATTATAGAGCTTGCCTTTTTAAATGGCCGCAACCTTTTACCAGCAAATACTAATATCCTTTCAGAGGTTATTTATTAAGGTATTTCGAGGTATCCAAACCTCATTGTGAGGAATTGAATCTACAATCCCAAAACGGGCATTCCACAGCCCCAATCCGTAGCACACTATCGCCCAATGGGTTAACACCCAATCTCTACTCATTGCATTTTAGGCAGGATAATAGCCTGTCTTAACACATAAGGGCATAATGTGGAAACAAAAGATCCACACCGGAAAACACCCTCTTGTTTTGCTCCTATTAAAACAAAAGGACATTGGCCCAACCAAAATAGCATTAACAATCGATCTCTCTACTCAGGATCTGGTTGAGCGATCAGCCGTTAATGAAGCGTCCCCTGCTTCCGCCAACAGGTGAAAAATGAGGAATAGTTCTTTCCAAATATCTATCTGATCGAAAGGACCTCGCAGAAATGCGGGGTTCTTTCATTTTATACTGAAACGAAAAAAGCCCTTCCGGTTACCCGGAAGAGCTTCAATATTTTTAGTTTTTTGTTTGCTTAATACAACTTTGAAGCATCCCGATAACCCGAATGATCAAGATACCAATCAGTAGCCTGGCTGCCACCTGACTGTGCCCAGGTTGCAAAGAAGTGATAACCTGTTACAATATCCCTTTTTTCAGACATATACCTGATATCTCCCTTAATATTGAGGGCCCACGGATGTCCTTCGGCACTTTTATAATACCTGCCAATAGATGGATCTGAATCATCAGAGGCACTTTGAAAAAAGCTGGTTTTGATAAGATCTGTAGGCGTCTGATCCACTAAATGAAGCTCGCGACCTCTATCTCCATTGATAAAGATAAACGGATTGAAAGGCCCATTACCCAAAGCAGAAATTAACTGAGGAACAGTGAAAGTGGTTACCACTAAAATGGTGTCCGACTCTCTTCGTGGCTCCTCAGGAATAGTATTTACATATACACCTCCACTACCGCGCACTACAGAAAAGGCATTATCAAAAACAATTATCGTAGCCTTAGCTTGCCCAACTTCGGTTCCGTTGCCCGCTATAGAGGTGATGTTTTCAGTAAAACGTGAGCCTGTAACACTGCTAACTACAGATGGGTCAAGGTCAAATTGAAATCCAAAGCCATTTTTTAATGACCCTCCAATTGCCTTAACAACAAATTTAGATTCCACTCTTACTACTTCGTTATTGGAATTGGTAACGAGTTTATGAGAATAGCCAAGCACAAGGTCGTTAAAATCAAAATCACCTTTACCCGGCCATAGATCTTCAAACATTAGGGTGGCATATGTACTGTCGGAAGGATAGAAGCTAGCACCACTCACCTCCGGATCATTTGGATACATATCCATATTATCAGCTACTCCATCAAAATCGCTGTCAGTAATCGTTGGACTTCCATTGCCGTCAGGATTACATGGCGAGGTTGGTATATATACATTACATGCTTGTACTGCTGGCGCAACAAACTGACCATAAAAAGCCGACTCAACTCCGTTGGCATCACAATACTCAAGGTTACCCTTGATACGGGCCGTGCTGTTTCCTTCAATCTTATCATTCACCTTTACCACAGATGTTCCATTTACACCTTCAAGGGTACCATCCATATAAACATCTTCGGCCACAACCATAGCTCCATCATAAAGCTTCATTGCACCATTGCCATTAAGATATAAAGTACCCTCAACACTTACGTAGCTGTTATTGCTAAAAACATCATCCAGCTTTAGCTGTTTGGCTATTACCATTGAGCAGTTATTGGTTATAGTGCCGCCACTGTTTTGCGTAAGATTTCCGGCAAATGTTGCGCTACCATTATTAACAAGACCGCCATTAACAGTGTACCAGCCAGTTCCGGTTACGCTTAGCGTTCCGTTATTGGTTATGGTGCAACCCGTGTTTATACCCAGATTAACAAAAGAAAGTGTTCCGTGATTTACAATATCTGCATTGGGAGTAGCCCAGTTTGAAACGTTTAAAGTGGCATTTGGATAAATGGTAACCGCATCAGCAGATGAGTTTAGAGTAAGATTTGTAATGGTAACGTTAGCCCCATCAACAATCTCCACTTTGGCATTTGACTCCACTGCAATTTGAAAAGTTCCTGTACCACAAATTCGAACAGTACTTCCTTTTTTGGCATTGATACCACCGTTGGTAGTTCCCTTAAAACAATAAACACCTCCGCCATCCGCGTTGTACCAGCCTGTATTGTTATTAATAACGGTGCCACAACCGGTAGTACAATCGGGGCTGGCCACAATTGTTTTTCTTACATTCTTTTTAGAGGTAAACTTATGCTCAATAGAGTTTCCTGACACCTCAACCCTTGCCATTACAGAACTTCCATCGGGATAAGTAAGTACGGAGTATAATTGCTTTAGCCCGGCTGGTATTTGCAGTGAACCTTGTACGTTTCCGTATCCTCCTAAAAAAAGACTACTAATAATCTCTCCCTTGGCACTGGGATTGTAATCGTATATATCAACTCTCATCTTTTCCTTCCCCCAAATGGATTCGGCTGAAAAATCAAAGTGAACAGTTTTAGTAGTGCTGTAGTTGAAACTAGACGGCACCTTCATTTCGCTGGTTGCAGATACATTCCCAAAACCCGAGCTATCAGGATCATCGGTGCGGCAAGAGGATAAAATCAACATTGTGCCTATAGCGGCAAGCCACATCTTATTTAATTTCATGAGTAGTGTTCTTTTGTTTCATTTGTTGAAGAAGCAAGCCATTTGCAGAAAGCCTACAAAACTGACGGCCGAGTAACTTTTTCAACTGGTCAAATATAGAACTAAAAACTACTCAAACACCCAAAAGCAACACCTAACAACCACATAAACAGAAGATTGCAAATCGTTTTATTGATTTTATATCGAAATAGGAATGACCAGCTTTGTAAAAAAAGTAGCTAGTTAACTTACATTAAACCACCATCTAAAACTCCAGGCTAACCTAAATTCACCCACAACTGGCATTGGCTTGTGTAGAAAAAGTTATACTGAAAAAAAATCCTTTAAGGAGGAAATATTTTTTTCTCTGCTCAGGCTCAGGCATAAGTGTTTGTGGGATTTACCTTAAAACCTGCTATAAAAGGCTGTAAGCGTAGTTTCTAAATATTGGAAATAAGGGTGGCATAGAAATTCACACTCTTTTGGAAACCTTCAATCGAAATTCGTTCGTTTATTCCATGAATACGCTTTAGATCGTCTTTTTGTAGCGGTATTGGGCTAAAGCGAAACACATTTTCACTGATGCTGTAATAATACCTCCCATCAGTTGCACCAAGGACCAAATAAGGGCTTACCAAAACACCGGGGTTAACAGCCCTGATAGCCGATGAAAGTTGCTGAAACTGTTCGCTACTGTAGCTTGAAACAGGTGATGCGGCCACTCCAAAACTGTCGTAAATAATAACCCTTACGTTTGTGTCTTTAATTATCTCTCTGGCTCTTTTCAAAATTGCCTCAGGTTCATCACCAGGCAGCAACCTGTAATTAATAATGGCCTTTGCCCGGTTGGGCACAATATTGTCTTTAATTCCTGAATTAAACACCGTAGCCGTTTGAGTGGTATGGATGAGTGCAGCCCCAGCCGCTGATTTTTCGTACACCGAAAAAATTAAAGGTTTAAACAACCAGGTATTAGCAAAGGCCATTTTTTGGGCAAACGGTAAGTGAGGCCCTACGTGAGATATAAAGCCCTTAATTGGATCGGTAAGCCTGTTTGGCATCGGCTCATGTTTTAATTCGTAAACAGCCGCATTTACGGCCTCCAGGGCATTGCTTTTTTCCGGCATTGAGCTATGCCCGCCAGGAAGATCTGCAGAAATTTCCAGGCTCACATATCCTTTTTCGCTGGTACCCACCAATGCCACCGTTTGATCTATTCCAGGCACAATACCGGTGGCAAGAGTTCCTCCTTCATCAAGAACCATCCAGGCCTTCACTCCTCTTTTACTTAAAATTTCCGCCATCACTTTGGCCCCGGTTTCCCCGCCTATTTCCTCATCATGGCCAAAGCAAAAAATAACGGTTCGGTTGGGCGTAAAGCCTTTTTTAAGCAATTGCTCCACAGCTTGCAAAATGGCAATCATACTACCCTTGTCGTCTATGGCACCCCTACCATAAACATGATCGTCAACCACCTCCCCTGAAAAGGGTTTTGCCTTCCATTCGTTCTGCGAAGAATATTCCACCGGCACCACATCCATGTGGCCGGCCAACACCAGGGGCTGCAATGATTTATCAGCTCCGGCCCAAGTGTAAATTAATGAGTAGTCATTTACCGTTTCGCTTGTTAGTATTGAATCCACATAGGGAAAGCTGCTTTCCAGAAATTTGTGAAAGCCCACAAAAGCGCTGTCGTCTATCATTCCCTTTTTATGGGAAATGGTTTCATAAGCAATAGCCCTGGAGAGAAGGGAAATATCTGCCGGCACCTCAACCTCTGCCATATTGGATTCCACTTGCTTACTCTTAAAAGTAAACGTATTAAACAGCACGATGCCCAGCAGTATGATAACGGCTATAAAAAAGCCGAGGATAAATTTTTTCATGAGTCTAATATAACAGACTATTTTCGAATCCTATGAGAAAAATTTGCCTTCACGAAATAGATGACGGGAAAATAAAAAGCCCTGTTGCCATAAATATAACAACAGGGCTTTAAAGTTTTAAAAGAGCGGAAGGTTTAGCTGGCAAAATAAAGAGCGCTACAAACAATGGCTGAAATTAAAATCACAATTCCTGCATATTCTGCTCTTAGCGTGCTGCTCTTTTTTGTGATGTTATCCATGATCTTTTCTTTTATGATTTGCTTACTTCCAAATATAAAGCAAATTATCATAACATACTGGTAATCTAAATATTACAGGGATAATATTACAGACTTATTTATGGATAAATCCTACACCCAAAGAGTTACTAACAGGAGTAGTTCAATAGTTTATTTTAGATTTTTTACTGTTGCGCCAAAATGAGCGCTGTAGCTAAAATTCCAACAATAATCAGTATAACTATTGCCCTTTGTATGTAGTCTTTTGTAGTTAACTTAGGCTTCGATGCCTTGTGTATCTGTTTGGCTCTCTGCTTTACTACTCGTCTTCTTTCTCTTGGCATATTTGTGTTGATTATCCGGGTGTAATCCTGCAATCCGAAATTAAGGTACAAAAATTCCTGAATCTCCAAAACTTAGCGGTGTAACCCATCAGGCAATAGGATTTAATACAACGCTAAAAATGGTGATGCTATTGGGGTCTCTGCCATAATATAGCTTATCAATACACTCTGGTATATCCTTAGCTCTAAAATAGGAGGTATGCAGCTCGTTATCTCCCTTTATAGACCACTGTATTGTATAACTGTTGTTCTTATCCCTAAAGGTATGCACATACTCCTGCATCTTTCGCAGTACATCAATCTTATTGAATCCTTCTACGGAGTGAAATAAAAATGATTGATTGTGCCGGGGATTTACTGTAATGACATCCAATCGAAGGTTACCGTTGACTTCCTGGTAATCGAAAATAATGGAAGTATTTCCGAGACTGAGATATTCCTCAATATCCTTTTGAATTTTAGAGATTTCAAGATTTTGCTTATCGCCAGACATACTAAAGCTGCTTTATTTTGAGATGTTGTGTAAAGTTAACAGAATATCACTCCTGTACAGGGGTGTGTGTAAAAAACACCCTTAACTCCCCCATATCCAAAGCCAGGTAGTTGCTATCCAGATAGATGATTTTCCAGTTTTTTTTAACGACGCCTGTTTTAGAGTCTAATAATTGTATCTCTCCCCCGGCATTAACCTTATAGGGAATGACGGCTTCGAGCCCATATTCATTGTAGTTGGATGGATTTATCAGTTTTACAATGGCCTCCTTTTCCTTAAAACGATAGTAATCGGGAACAGCTTCGCTTAAATCTTCCATTACAATAGAATCGCTTGTTTCAACATAGGACAGCGCCTCCCAGGCTCCCTTCTTCAGCTTTTTGTTTATATCCTCCGTATCAAAGCTTCGCATGCCTGCCAGTACTTCGTAAACTTCCCGTATTACCTTATCGGGATCAGTGGCTTCCTGCCCAAATGAACAAACTGGAAAAAAGGCTATCAAAAGAAAAAGACAACCAGATAATGTTGGTGTTTTCAAGATGGAAGGTGTTAAGTACAACATCAAATGTAAGGCATAAAAAAACCATCCTACTTGCGCAGGATGGCCTTTGTCATGAAACTACTCTACTCTATGATTTACACAGCTAATATCAGGCCATGTTTTATGATCCGCAGGCTTCACAATCATCAGGGTTATCAATGGAGCAGGCAATAATTTCAGTTTCGCTGAAGTTCTCTACCGCCTTTGCCATTTCAGCAACCCTGCGTTCTCCGGCAGTAGCCGCTCTTTGCGACTTATCGTTATCCTGAATCTTTTCCGTTTGCTTGCTTTCAGTTACCGGCTCAACCTCGGCCTTGCTCTGCTTCTGCACTGTAAACTTAATGGCATCGCTGGCAGCCTTGGTGCGGAGGTAGTACATACCTGTTTTCAACCCCTTCTCCCATGCATAAAAGTGCATAGAGGTAAGTTTACCAATATTTGCATTTTCCATAAACAGGTTAAGCGACTGAGACTGGTCAATGAACATACCGCGATCGGCACTCATATCAATAATATCCTTCATGCTCATCTCCCACACGGTTTTGTAAATCTCCTTAAGGTTGGATGGTATGATGTCGATATTTTGAATAGAACCATTGGCGCGAATGATATCGTTCTTCAACTCCTCATTCCACAGACCAAGATCCACCAAGTCAATAAGCAAATGTTTGTTTACCACGATAAACTCACCGCTCAATACCCTGCGAGTATATATGTTACTGGTGTAAGGCTCAAAACACTCATTGTTACCTAAAATCTGAGAAGTGGAAGCCGTAGGCATCGGAGCCAACAAAAGTGAATTACGCACCCCGTGCTCCACTACTTCCTTGCGCAAGGATGCCCAGTCCCAGTTTCCACTTAGATTGCTTTCATCAACACCCCACATATTGAACTGAAACTCACCCTTGCTCATCGGAGAACCTTCAAAGGTTTCGTAGGCACCATCAGCAATAGCTTCATCCTTAGACGCACAAACTGCCGCGTAATAAATGGTTTCAAAAATATCCTTGTTAAGCTGTTTGGCTTCTTCAGAGGTAAACGGCAAACGAAGTCTGATAAAGGTATCGGCCAAGCCCTGTACTCCCAAACCTATAGGGCGGTGACGCATGTTGCTGTACTGCGCTTCCTTTACAGGATAGTAGTTGCGATCGATAATGCGATTAAGGTTTTTTGTAACCTTATAAGTTACTTCATAGAGGCGCTTGTGATCAAACTTGCCATCTTCAATATACATTGGCAGGGCAATGGAAGCAAGATTACATACAGCTACCTCATCAGGAGAGGTGTACTCCATAATCTCCGTACAAAGGTTTGAACTCTTTATAGTACCAAGATTCTTCTGATTGCTCTTTTCGTTAGCCGCATCCTTATACAACATATAAGGTGTACCGGTTTCTATTTGCGACTCGGTGATTTTTTGCCAAAGGTCGCGAGCCTTAATGGTTTTACGGCCTTTGCCTTCTGCTTCATACCTTTCATAAAGCGCTTTAAACTCATCTCCATAAGTATCCGCCATACCCGGGCATTCGTGCGGACACATTAAAGTCCAGTCGCCATCAGTTTTTACCCTTTCCATAAAAAGATCAGGTGTCCAAAGGGCAAAGAATAAATCGCGGGCACGCATTTCCTCCTTACCGTGATTTTTCTTTAAATCAAGAAAATCAAAAATATCAGCATGCCATGGTTCAAGATAAATAGCGAAAGAACCTTTGCGCTTACCACCACCCTGATCCACATAGCGGGCAGTATCGTTATACACGCGCAACATGGGCACTATACCGTTGCTGGTTCCGTTAGTTCCTGAAATATACGTTCCTGTAGCACGTACGTTGTGAATACTCAAGCCAATACCACCGGCACTTTGAGAAATCTTGGCCGTTTGCTTTAATGTATCGTAAATACCATCAATACTGTCGTCCTTCATGGTTAGCAAAAAGCAGGAAGACATTTGTGGTTTTGGAGTACCGGCATTAAAGAGAGTTGGCGTAGCATGCGTAAAGTACTTCTTGCTCATCAGGTCGTACGTCTCAATGGCAGCATCCAAGTCATCTTTATGAATACCAATAGCCACGCGCATAAGCATGTGCTGTGGACGTTCAGCAATTTTACCATTTACACGAAGTAAGTAGGAACGCTCTAATGTTTTAAAACCAAAATAGTCATACCCAAAATCGCGGTCATAAATCAAGGTAGAATCCAGTAAGGCTGCATTCTTCTCAATGATTTCATGAACATCCTTTGCTATAAGCGGAGCATGTTTTCCTGTTTTAGGGTTTACATACTCGCGAAGATCCTTCATGGTTTCGGTGAAAGACTTAGTGGTGTTTTTATGTAGGTTAGAAACGGCAATACGGGCTGCCAGCTGAGCATAATCCGGGTGACGAGTGGTAAGGCTTGCTGATACTTCTGCCGCAAGGCTATCCAACTCAGAGGTGGTTACGCCCTCGTAAATCCCCTCAATAACCTTCATGGCTACTGTAGTTGGATTTACCAGCTCACTCAAGCCATAACAAAGCTTCTGAATGCGCGCTGTGATTTTATCAAATTTTACTGACTCCTTTCTTCCGTCTCTCTTTAGTACGTACATATTTTTTATTGGTATTTAGTATTGTGTATTAGGTAGTAAGTATGGGGTCTCGGCAGTGGAATTCACCCACTACTCAATACCCTGTACTCCCACTAAAAATCTGCGTCAAACGATATTTTTTGTGAATCCTGGCCTTGTACTACACCGCTCTTTTGGTATTCGGCAACGCGCTTTTCAAAGAAGTTGGTTTTGCCCTGCAGGCTAATCATGTCCATAAAGTCAAACGGATTGCTCACGTTATATACCTTTTCACATTCCAGCTCTACCAACAGGCGATCGGTTACAAACTCGAGGTATTGTGTCATAAGGGTAGAGTTCATCCCGATAAGGTTTACCGGAAGTGACTCTGTGATAAACTCGCGCTCAATATCCAAGGCCTCTGTAAGGATTTGTTTGATACGCTCCTTAGGCACTTTGTTTACCAAATGCTTATTGTGCAGGTGACAGGCAAAATCGCAATGAAGGCCTTCATCACGGCTAATCAGCTCATTGCTAAAAGTAAGACCCGGCATAATGCCACGCTTTTTCAACCAAAAAATAGAACAGAAAGAACCACTGAAGAAAATACCCTCTACTGCTGCAAAGGCTACCAATCTTTCGGCAAAGGAGTCGGACTCTATCCATTTTATAGCCCAGTCGGCCTTTTTCTTAATAGCCTCAAAAGTTTCAATGGCATTAAAAAGCTCGTTGCGTTCGGTCTTATCCTTTATATAGGTATCAATAAGTAAGGAGTAGGTTTCGCTATGGATGTTCTCCATCATAATCTGGAAACCATAGAAAAACTTGGCCTCGGTATATTGAACTTCATTCACAAAGTTCTCGGCCAGATTTTCATTTACAATACCATCGCTGGCTGCAAAAAAGGCAAGTATGTGTTTTATGAAGTAGCGTTCGTCATCATTGAGTTTTGATTCCCAATCGGTAAGATCCTGATGAAGGTCAATTTCCTCAGCAGTCCAAAAACTGGCTTCCTGCTTTTTATACCACTCCCAAATATCATTGTGCTCAATAGGGAATAATACATAGCGGTTTTTGTTATCCTGTAAAATGGGCTCCTCGCTTTTCATCTTTTCTTTTCTGTTTACAGATTCTCTAATTCAATTCATTTACTGATAGTTATCCCTCGTTATCACAACGTAACTTATTGGTTTTCAATAAATTTTTACAGGATTGTATATCGGGCAGCTTTCCAGTCTATTAGCTTGCTCCACAAATCTCACTAAAGCTTGAGCTGTAAACAAGAGGTAGTTTTAAACAATTCTTCGGTTTTATTAACAGCGCGAAAAAGCTAATCGCCTTGAAATTCACAGTTTACCTAACATCGAAATTTTGCAAACAGAAAACACAGAGTTTATCCAATAGTAATTCACACGAATTGTTGATAACGTTAAGCCAATGTTAAAAAGAGTGAGGGTGGTTATGAAAGGGAGACGATAGACGATAGACGATAGACGATAGACGATAGACGATAGACGATAGACGATAGACGATAGACGATAGACGATAGACGAT
>JBLWXT010000029.1:0-53747 GCA_048267305.1 Owenweeksia sp.
TGCTTATCTATTTCCATTATTTTTTGCCGGCCAAAGTACTTTATACTGACTTCTCCCCATAAAATTTAGGTGACCCGTTTGATTCCCCATGTATTGATACAAAAAAATCCCTGTTTCCATTATGAGGAAACAGGGATTCAATAATTTAAAAAAGCTTCAAAGCTTTAGCTAAACATTTCTTTAACCTTATCAAAGAAGGACTTGTCTCCTTTGGTAGGTTTTGGAGAGAAATCAGGGTCAACCATCATACTTTCGAAAGCCTTTTTATGTTCGGAAGAAATATGCTGAGGTGTCCACACATTTACATGAATCAGCAAATCTCCGGTTCCATAACCTTCTACACTGGGTAAACCTTTATTGCGGAGCCTTAGTATTTTACCTGATTGAGTTCCGGCATCCAGTTTAATACGAGCCTTACCATTTACGGTAGGCACTTCGGCTTTGGTTCCCAATACAGCCTCTGGCAAGCTGATGTACAAATCATAATGTAGATTATTGCCATCGCGTTCCAGTTCTTCGTGCTTTTCTTCTTCGATAACCACTATAAGGTCACCATTCACGCCATCCAGAGGGCCTGCATTACCTTTTCCGGTAACTTTCAGTTGCATACCATCCACTACACCGGCAGGTATTTTTACGGATACTGTTTCTTCCTTGCGAAGCATGCCGTATTCATCTGTTCCGCTTGGTTTTTTGTCAAGGGTTTGCCCCAATCCGTTACAGGTGGGGCAGGTTGTGCTGGTTTGCATCTGACCCAAAATGGTATTGGTAACGCGATAGGTTTGTCCGCTACCCTTACAGGTGGGGCAAGTTTTAAAACTAATGCCCTCGGCAGGAACCTGACGCTTAATACGGAGTTTCTTTTCTACACCGTTGGCTATATCTTCGAGGGTAAGTTTTACGCGCACACGAAGGTTGCTACCTTTAAAAACTCTTCGGCCACTGCCGCCACCACGACCACCAAAACCGCCAAAACCACCATTGCTGCGGCCGCCAAAGGCGCCTCCAAAAATATCCCCAAACTGATCGAAGATATCTTCCATGTTCATGCCGCCTCCGCCAAAGCCACCGCCACCGGCAGCTCCGCCCATGCCTGCATGCCCAAATTGATCGTAGCGTTGCCTTTTCTCCGGGTTGCTTAGTATCTCATAAGCCTCTGCTGCTTCCTTAAACCTGGCTTCGGCATCCTTGTCATCCGGGTTTTTATCCGGATGATACTTAATTGCCATTTTGCGGTAAGCCTTTTTTATCTCTTCGGCTGAAGCCCCTTTACTAAGGCCTAATATTTCGTAAAAATCTCTTTTTGCCATGTTTGTTGATTAACCTGATTTATCAGGGTCATTGAATTAAACTTTGCCATGGTTTTAATGAAAACACAAGTCAAAATTGAGCTGGCTTTCATCATGTAGCCAGGGTTTTGGTGCTTATTGGCCAACTACTACCTTGGCGTATCTCAATATTTTGTTTCCAAGTAGGTAGCCGCGTTCCAGTTCATCTACCACTTTGCCCTTTAGTTTTTTCTCTGGAGCAGGTATTTGAGTAATGGCCTCCATCTTTTCGGGGTCAAAAGCCTGTCCGATGGTTTCGTCCATTGGCTTTAGGCCTTTTTGAACAAGCGTGTTTTCCAATTTGTGATGGATCAGCCTCATGCCTTCGGTAGCTTTGTCATCTTGTTCGGCTTTAATGGCACGGCTAAAGTCATCCAATATGGGTAACATAGCGGTCATTAACTCCTGATTGGCGGTGCTAAAAAGTTCAATGCGCTCTTTATTTGTGCGCTTTCTGAAGTTTTCAAACTCCGCGTACAGTCTAAGGTTTTGATCTTTTGCCTCTTCCAACGATTTCTTCAATACCTCCAATTCATCCACTTCAGGAGATTCTTCCTGAGTTTCAATATTCGCTTCTTCCTGCACGGTATCTTTATTTTCCTGATCTTTTATTTCCTCTCTTTCGCTCATTTTTCGCGTAAATTTTTCAACTCAGCCATTGGTCAAATTCCCTGCCAGTGGATTTGTAGTGTCACTATGGCATAAAAAAACACCGACCTGAGTCAGGCCGGTGTTGAAATGTCATTAAGATATAGTTAGCGAATCTTTTTTTCGAGGGCTGATTGCACCTGACTTACTGATAAGCCTTTCGCTATTATAGTTCCGTTTTCATCTAAAAGAAAAAATGCGGGGATGGAATTTACATTATAGGTTTGAGCGGGTGCCGATTTCCAAAATTGTAAATCACTAACGTGGTTTTTCCAAACCAGTCCTTCATTTTTTATTCCATTTTTCCAGTCTGTTTCGTTTTTGTCAAGAGAAACGCTGAAGATGTCGAAGGTGACATCGTTTTGAAATTTGGCGGTTTTATACTTTTGGTAAAGGCGAACAACGTTCGGGTTTTCTCTTTTAGAGCCTTCAGCGAAGCTACCCCAAAAGTGTACCAGCACTATTTTTCCCTTCAGGTCAGATAGGCGAATTGTGTTTCCGGCTGGGTTTTTATATACCAGATCCGGAGCCTTATCACCTATTTTGAGGATGTTTCCCTGTTCTTCAAACCTGCTCATCATAGTACTGTTGGTAAATCCAACAATAAAGATAGTGAGGGCTGCTACGCTTAGCGCTATTGAAAGAGGTTTAAAACGGGTAATCATCTATTTGTGTTTTTAGGAAGCCCTATTTAACAAGTTTGGAAAGAGTGCTTTCCAGCTGGGCTCCGCGAAGGTTCTTTGCTATAATGATGCCATCACCATCGATAAGCACATTTGCAGGGATACCACGCACGCCAAACATTGCTGCTGGTTCTGATTGCCATCCTTTAAGATCGCTCACATGGCTTTCCCAAATTAAGCCATCCTGCTCAATAGCCTGAGCCCAGGCCTTGGCGTTTTTGTCAAGTGAAACACCGTAAATTTCAAAACCTTTTCCGTTTTTGAACTTTTGCTTGTTGAATTTCTGATAAGCCTTTACAACGTTGGGATTTTCTATACGGCATGGTTTACACCAGCTGGCCCAAAAATCAATAAGTACCAATTTTCCTTTAAGGTCAGAAAGCTTCATTTCCTTTCCTTCAGGATTTTTATAGGATAGTTCGGGAGCGGCATCACCAATGTTGTAGGTTTGACCTTGAATATCATAATTTTCAGGATTGGTATTCCAGTCTTCAATAAATCCAAGGGCAAAAAAGCTGATGGCAGCTAAAACAATGATGGATGTCGGTTTTTTTAAAAATTTCATTCTGATACTTTTTGATTTTTTCTAAACAGGCTTATTTAAGATCAAGGTTTTGCACTCTCATATTTTTTAATAGCCCCTTTATTTGATTTTATAAATTTAGTTTAAACGGACAATTTCCGCGCCAATTGCACGCAGTCTTTCATCAATATTTTCATAACCTCTGTCAATCTGCTCTATATTATGAATGGTGCTAACGCCATCGGCACTTAGTGCAGCAATCAATAAAGATATACCTGCTCTAATATCTGGGCTGGTCATAGTGGTTGCTCTTAATGATGTTTGCTTATCCAAACCTACAATAGTTGCACGGTGTGGGTCGCACAGAATTATTTGGGCACCCATATCAATTAGTTTGTCAACAAAAAAGAGGCGGCTTTCAAACATTTTTTGGTGAACGAGAACAGTTCCCTTTGCCTGAGTTGCCACTACCAATATGATACTCAGTAAATCAGGAGTAAAGCCGGGCCATGGAGCATCAGATACAGTGAGGATAGAGCCATCAATATAGCTGGTAATTTCATAATGATCCTGCGATGGAATGTAAATATCATCGCCTCTGCGCTCAAGTTTAATTCCCAATTTTTCAAATACGGATGGGATTACACCAAGGTCGGGATAGCTTACGTCTTTAATAGTGATTTCAGAGCCCGTCATGGCAGCAAGGCCAATCCAAGATCCTATTTCAATCATATCCGGCAATACGCGATGTTCACAACCGCCAAGTTCTTCTACGCCTTCAATAGTAAGCAGGTTTGAGCTTATGCCGGAAATTTTGGCTCCCATTCTATTCAGCATTTTACATAGTTGCTGAATGTAGGGCTCGCAAGCTGCGTTGTAAATGGTAGTGGTGCCTTTTGCCAGGGCTGCTGCCATTACTATGTTGGCAGTACCCGTAACGGATGCTTCATCAAGTAAAATGTCGGTACCCGTTAATTCGCCTTCCACACCATAAAAGGATTCATCGGCATTATAGCGGAATTTTGCACCTAGTTTCTGGAAGCCCAAAAAGTGAGTGTCTAATCTGCGTCTTCCAATTTTATCGCCACCTGGTTTTGGGATATAACCTTTGCCAAAGCGTGCCAATAAAGGCCCTACAATCATAATGGAACCTCTGAGTGCTCCACCTCTTTCCTTAAACTCAGGAGATTCGAGGTAGCCAAGGTTTAGGTCATCAGCCTTAAAGCTAAATGTACCGGGCCCCTGCCTCTGAATGCTGACACCAAGATCGGCCAATATGTCGATTAACTTATTTACATCAACAATATCGGGTACGTTGCTGATGGTAACTTTTTCTGGGGTAAGAAGCGTGGCACAAATGATTTGTAAAGCTTCATTTTTTGCGCCCTGAGGAGTTAGCTCACCTTTCAGTTTTTTACCTCCTGTAATTTGGAAAGTTCCCAAGATTCAAAATGTTTTTGGATTACTTTTTATAATTCTTGCGTCTGCGGTTGTTGCTCTTGCCTTTATTCTGATGAGGATTACTCTGGCGTTTCGGAGCGTTTTTCACCAAGTCATGCTTGGCCATCAAATTCATATCGTCAAGTATGAGTTGGCCGTCAGCAAGGTCATTCATCTCCTTTAAAATCACCGCATCATCCACTGTATCCTTATTCCATATTAGGTAGGTTTTCTTCATGTGGTTGGCGATGGCCATCTTTAATCTCTCCTTTTCTTCACCGGGAGGTTGAGCCACTGCATATTCTATCATATTGCGGATAACATTGCCATAATGGCGATACCTGCGGTTGTTTTTTGGATAGGGCACCAACTCGGGCTTTTCCTTAAAACTTTCTTCAGAAGGTTTTGGATATGGGGATTCCACATCGAGTTTAAACTCTGACATTATAAAAAGGTGATCCCAAAGTTTATGTCTGAAATCCGGCACATCGCGTACCTGCGGATTTAGGTTTCCGATAATTTCAATGAGGTTTTGCGCCTGTCTGTTGCGCTCCTCGTCATTCTCAATACTGAGCAGATGATGAACCATCTTCTGCACATTTCGGCCATACTCCGGAATTATAAGTCCCGGCAGGCTGGTATTGTATTCCATGTCTATTGTATCCACGTGTGTATATTTTGGTAATGAGTAGTTAGTGCAGAGTGTTTAGTATTTAGACTTTGTCAGATTTAAAAAAGGTGATGCCTGCAACTTACTAAATACTAACATATAACTACCAAAGTCTAATTAATGACCTTTTCGAGTTTGGCAAATTTGAGTAATAATTTCTTTTCACCAACATTGTCAAACTGTATTATAGCCTTTTTGTTGGGTCCGGCACCTTCTAATTCCTTAATTGTGCCCATGCCAAAGCGTTGATGTTTCACTCGGTCACCAGGGTTTACATCGGTAAGTTCCTCAAAATTTCCGGTTTGGTTACTTTCATTTGAAGCTGGCATTCTGCGCAGGTTTTTGCGCGTGGGCATTGTTCTTTGTGGTTCTCTCCGCGGGCTGTTGCCGGATGGTTTGGCAGTACGCGAAGGCATACGTTGCTTGGGAGCATCATCATCTGTATCACCAAAGGGGCCGCTAAATGGTGTAAACTCCGGCACCTGAATATCCAGAAACTGTTCATCTATCTCCTCTAAAAAGCGGCTTGGTTCACAATCTATAAGCTTACCCCAGCGATAGCGCATTTGAGTATAGGTTAAGATAGCTTCCTTTTCGGCACGGGTAAGAGCTACATAAAACAGTCTGCGCTCTTCCTCCAGGTCGGCACGGCTGCTCATAGCCATCATACTGGGGAAAAGACTTTCCTCCATCCCTACAATAAAAACTATAGGAAACTCCAGACCCTTGGCAAGGTGAATAGTCATCAGGCTAACTTTGTCCTTATCCTCATCTTTGCTGGTGTCTACATCCGTAATAAGGGCCACATCTTCCATAAAGCCGGAAAGACTGGTGTTGCCATCTTCAATTTCCTGCTGGCCTTCGGCATACTCCTTTACCGAGTTTAAAAGTTCCTGTACGTTTTCGGTACGGCTAATGCCTTCGGGAGTTTTATCTTCATTCAACTCTCGCATCAGGCCACTGGTTTTGGCAATGTGGGCAGCCACTTCAAAGGCATCTCCCTGTTCTGCCAAAATTCTATAACTCTCCACCTTGGTTACAAAATCCTGAATCTTAACCTGAGTGGGGCGGTTGATATTTACATTTTGAAAGTAGATGGGATTGCTGCAAATCCCCCAAATACTTGTTCCCTGAGCATTGGCGGCTACCGTAAGTCTTTCAATTGTAGTATCGCCAATTCCCCTTTTCGGGAAATTGATAACGCGCCTAAAGGCTTCTTCATCATTTTGATTGATGCACAATCGGAAATAGGCGAGGAGGTCTTTTACTTCCTTACGTTGATAAAAGGACAGTCCCCCATAAATGCGGTAGGGAATATTTTTTCTCCGCAAGGCATCTTCCATAGCCCGTGATTGAGCATTGGTGCGATATAATATGGCAAAATCACTGAAGGGTACATGATCCTTCATGTTCTTTTCAAAAATGGTGCGGGCTACAAAACTGCCCTCATCATTATCGCTCACGGTTTTATGTACCACAATTTTCTCTCCGGGTACGTTGTCCGTCCAAACGTCTTTTTGCAGCTGCTCCTTGTTTTTGGCAATAAGGCTGTTGGCAGCACCTACTATGGTTTTGGTGGAGCGATAATTCTGCTCCAGCTTAAACACTTTTACATCCTCATAATCTCTTTGGTAGTTAAGGATATTCCTGATGTTGGCCCCACGGAAGGCATAGATAGACTGAGCATCATCGCCCACCACGCATATATTTCCAAATTTATTGGCCAGAGATTTTACAATGAGGTACTGAGCGTGATTCGTATCCTGGTACTCATCTACCATTATATAGCGGAAGCGTTCCTGGTATTTACCCAGCACTTCCGGGAACTTCCTCAATAATATAAAGGTGTAAAAGAGGAGGTCATCAAAATCCATGGCTCCGGAGCGGAAACACCTTTCTGCGTAAGCACGGTAGATGTCTCCCATTTGAGGCATGCGGGCTGCCGAATCCTCTTCCATTAAATCGGGGCTGCGCAAATACTCCTTTGGGGTAATAAGCGCATTTTTTAATGCCGATATTCTACGCGCCACACTTTTGGCCTTGTAGATTTCCTTATCCAGGCTTTGTTCTTTAACCACATTGGCCAGCACCTTGCGGCTATCCTCAGCATCATATATGGTAAAGTTGGAGGGGAAGCCCAGGCGGTCGGCCTCTATCCTCAGTATTTTGGCAAACACCGAGTGGAAGGTTCCCATCCAAAGATTCTTAGCCTCAGAAGGGCCAACAATCTTTCCAATCCGCTCCTTCATTTCGCGGGCGGCCTTGTTGGTAAAGGTTAGTGAAAGTATGTTAAAAGGGTCTACGCCCTTTTCGGCCATCAGGTAGGCAATTCTATAAGTTAGCACCCTGGTTTTGCCAGATCCGGCACCGGCAATAATCATTACGGGGCCATCGGTGGCTTTAACCGCCTCTTGCTGAGAGGGGTTGAGTTGTTTTAGATATTCATTCATGCATTTTCTCTACGGATTGGCAAAGTACTTATATATATAGGTATTGGGCAAGGGGAGTTTTTGACAGGGGTTAACACGCATGGTGTATAGATGAACACCATCTAAATGTTAAATTTTTTATGCAAAGTGAGGAAGGGCAAGGGTTTTTAAAATAGGTAAGAAAAAAATGTATGGAAAATTTTGCAGATTTGTTTTATTTTTTTTTTGCTTTATGGGGTAATTTTGAAACAGGCCTGTTAAGATGATTGCGTTTTTCAAATGTGTTTTAACTTAATACCTTTAAAAATGAAAAAGTTAGTATTTACTTTATTGTTTGTTGGAACTGTGTCATTTGCTCAGGCAAGAGTTTATTTGTGCAGAGAGGATGGTTCAGGTTGTGAGCGCATTGATAGAGTGCGTATCGATGGTGAATGGTTCGAAGCAGATTGCGATAATGTTCAAATTCCAGCCGGTTGGAAGATAGAATGTTGCTGTTAATCTAATATGTTTAACCAAAAATTTATAGTATGAAAACAGTACTTTTTGGATTAGCCTATATTGTCTCTTTAGTGGAGGTTAGTGCTAAGGCAACCGTGTGTAACGCTTCTGGATCTTATTGTAAAGAAGTTATAACTGTCTTCAATGGAACATTATGGGAGACGGCTTGCTGTGATAATGTTAGTGGATTCGAAGGTGGGTCTTGTGAAGATGATTGTATGTTAGCAAAGAACCTACCCCCAGAAGTCGGGCTAAACAATGTGAGTATTAATAAAGAAAATGCGTATGTCAAGTTTAGCTCTGGCTATCGCGCATGGGTTATTATAGATTCTAAACCTTTGCCTAATACCAAAAGACGAGATATTGATGTTGAGTTAATAAGAACTTTTTTGCCATCTGCTCGTGAGGTTTTTAAGAATAATAAGGCCATTCAGAAGTTAGAGTATGCATTTGATGACAATACGCAAATAGTTATTCAAAGACCAGATGATGACCAACAATTAGCTGAAGAAATTCAATTTAAGGATTGGTCGGAAGTAGAGGAGGGGATAAGCAAAAAGTCGGCAAGCTTTATTGAGGAAGCCGTGAAAGTTTATCCTAATCCTGCATCGGATGTTGTGGATATTAAGGTTTTCAAAGACCGGTTCGTGAAAAAAGTGCAAATTATGGGAGCCAATGGAAGTGGCTATAAGGATTTAGAGAATGTCACCATTTCAGAAAATCATGCTCAGGTTGACGTGAAGGGTTTAGCAAGTGGTAGTTACTTCATTCGAATAGAGGATAACACAGGTCGGAGCTACATTTACATTTTACAAGTGAAAAGGGAGTAGGAACATTTTACTGGAATAGTAAAAGCTGCCGCCAGTCAATCATATGACTGGCGGTTTTTTTTATTAGCTACGAAAAAGCGCCTGGATTTTTAGGAATACTGCTATCCAACGAAAACCATGTTGACCCCTAAGACGTTAGCCGACTTGACAATTTTCCATAGCCAAGATTCGCTTGCCGAAGGGCAGTTATATGCTAAAGGTGATTAATGGAAGTTATGAAGCCACCCAGCAGATGGTGGTTGAGTTGTTTCAGATAATCATTCATGCATTTTCTCTACGGATTGGCAAAGTACTTATATATATAGGTATGGGACAAATCGAGTGGGGACAATGTGATGATATAGAGGTTGGGTTGTTAAAATATTAAATTTTTACCCCAAAGCCTGATGTGGTAAGAGATGATATTCTTTGTAAGAAAAAATGTACGTAAAATTTGCAGATTCGTTTTTTTTTTTGCTTTACAGGGCAATTAATTAGTCAGGCCTGAATGTATTAAGTGCCGCGTTAGCCGAAAAGCGTATGAGTAGGCAATATTTTAATACACTTAATTATGAAAAAATGTGCTCTCAAATTAATTATGCCAATTATGAGTTTGGCACTTGTTTATTCATGTTCAAAAGACAGCCTCAATGAGGTGGATGAAAATCATAAATTGACCCATAAATCGGCTACGACTGATTACCTGGATGACTTTTATGGTGTCGCTTACACTTTAGGTGATGCCATTGAAACCACTGATGAAGCCGAAAGAACATTTGATGTATTTCCAGTTACGCTTTCTGGCGATACAGTTTCCCGAGGATACCTTGCGGTGGATGGAACATCGGGAGATTTGGTTTACTTTGTTGATGTGGATCGTGCTAATTATGTGATGACTGCCGAGGATATCGAACAGGGAGTAACTACTCAATATAATGATATTAATAACCATGAAGACTGGGAAGGAACCCAGAGGTTTGACTTCACCATAACTATAGGTGATCCTAATGGTGATCCGGGGCCACCTCATGGGAGGAAATTTTTTGGTAGGGATGAATATAACGTAGGGCCTTGCCTTTGGGGTAAGCAAACGAGAAGTTATGATTTTTACATATTTTTCATAAAAGTCAGTGAAGGAAATGAACTTCCTGATAGACCTTGCTAAATCAGTTAATTTAACCTTGATGCGCGAAAAGCCATCAAGGTTGATATGTTACATAGACTTTATGAGCATGCGCTTCATTTTAATCTTACCCTTTTTAACGTTTAACCTACTCTTTGGTCAGAAATATTACTTGCTAAACAGTAGTGATAATTCTCCTATTAAGTACGCTAACGTGTACTGGTTCCTTAATAACCAGCTTTTAGGCGGTACTTATTCTAATAATCAGGGCTTGTTTGAAATAACTGATAAAAGTGTGATGGATTCTCTTGTTGTTTCGGCTATTGGTTTTCAAACCATTCATCTGCTTCCTACAAGAATACCTGATACCATATTTATGGAAGAAAAAAGTGAGTTGCTGGAAGAAGTTGAAATCACACCGGGAAATCAGAGGTCGGTTTCTTTTCTGGGCTATGCTAAGGAAAGGGCTTTGCCAAGCACTGCATCTGAAGGTTTTCAAATAGTTGTGTTAATTGATAACCCATATCCTACGGAAAAGATGATCAGGTCCTTTCACTTTCAATTCAACAGGCTTTTAACTGATCGTGACGCTGTTTGTAAACTGGTGTTTTTTAAGAATAAACAAGGCAGGCCAGAACAACGGCCGTTTAAAGAGTTATTGATTAACATAAGGGACTTAAAATCACGAAAAGCCGAAATTGATCTGGATAGCTTACATATTGTGCTCCCGAAGGAAGGGCTTTTCGTAGGTATTGAGTGGATGGGGTGTATAGATTCTAAAAATCCTTCGGAAAAATGTGGATCGGCTATTATGGTGAACTCATACCCTAATCAACATTTGTTAAATCAATGCTTTATTCGAAATATACATAGTCACCTCATATGGATTGATCATAATGATAAGGATTTTGAGGAAAGACCTTGGTCAACAATTCCGGCTTTTGGTATTACCGTTTATCAATAGCAGGTTAGCTTAAAAATTGAGCACCCTGGTTTTACCAGATCCGGCACCGGCAATAATCATTACGGGGCCATCGGTAGCTTTAACCGCCTCTTGCTGAGAGGGGTTGAGTTGTTTCAGATAATCATTCATGCATTTTCTCTACGGATTGGCAAAGTACTTATATATAGGTATGGGGTAGTAATGAGCAATCTTAAAGGGAGAAGCAGTTTAAAAGGCCAAGAATGTTAAACCACAAACTCAAACAGGCTATTGGCAAGCTAAAAGCGTATAACCGCAAATTGATATAGGGAAATCATAAAGTGGAGTAAAATCTCACCATTTGTTTAGCCATATTTGCTTTGAACTCAAATATTTCGGATCTCGTAAAAATTATTTGGGCTAGCAATTGTGACCTATAACACCATGGTTAACCAGATAACTTACAAGCATAAAACTGACAATAGCAGCAGCACACACAAGCGGCTGCTATTCTTATTTTCGCCTTATGAAGCACCTACTAATTCTACTTTTTCTTGCTGTAAGTTCAATACTCTCAGCCCAAACCTATCTCAATAAAATCTACCCCAGTTTTGGCGGTTCACCCGCACCAGCTATACTGGTTGATGACAGTTCCTATGTAGTAGCGAGCACTTACATTTTAGGCTTAAACACTATCCATTTTGGCCGGTTGGATTTTAACGGCACCGCAATCGTAACCAAACCTTATACATTACGAGCCAATTCCTATACAGGAACTTGCGCAAAATGTCTTAAACAAAATAATGGGCAATATTACTATGCTCAAACCAATTTTGTGCGAGGTGATTCTCTGTATGTAACATTTTGGAAACTTGACCAAAACCTAGATACAATGTTCACCAGAAAGCACATTGAGTTTGAAGGAAGGCTCCCTCGAATATATGATTTGGAGTTTGATAGCGACTCTACCTTTATGGTTTCCGGATATGTTTTTAGCATTAATGGGGGCATTGGAAAATATGACCTTTGGGTCGCCAAATTTGATACAGCTTTTAATGTTGTTTGGGAAAAGAGGGTTGAGGATAACTTTCCAAACTTGCATTACGGATACTATGGCCAACATCTTACTATAGATAATTATGGTAGTGCCCTGATAAGCGGCCAGGTATTTACTTATTATGCTGGTGTTGATACTAACTTTTATTCAATGACTGCCCGATTCGATAGGGAAACCGGGGATTTGATATGGAAAAAGGATTTTGTAAACCCTCCAGGGAGTGATTATTTTGCCACGATTGATCAAGGTGATGGCACCTACCGCTTTGCCCAAAGGCAATATTTACGGATAGTGCCACGTACGTTGGGCTATGCAGATTCCAGCCAACTGCGCTTTGGGGCTATGGACACATTGGGCAATATAATTTGGGATAAAATGCTGGGGCCAAAATATGGGCAATTTCACTTTAGGGATTTACAGCACACATCAGATGGCAACTACTATCTGGCAGGTGAGCTTAGGGTACCGCCATCATATGACTATTCCTCCGGTTTTAAAATCTCACCCATTGGAGACAGCCTTTGGTTGAAGACCTACTTGCATCTGGATTCAGCTGATGTTTCACACATCTGGTCCTTTCTTGAAACGCCAGATTCGGGGTTTGTTCACTTTGGTCTATATGGGGATGAGGATAATGACCTTGACCCAGTTAGAATTCAATACAGTTGGATGTTGAAAACGGATAAATATGGTTGTGCAGTAAAGGATTGCCATACGATTGGTATCCCCGAAGTGCGGCATATAGTCTATAATGCAAAGGTATATCCCAACCCTAGTGCAGGATCGTTCGTTATAGAAATACCTGAGGGGCAATTAGTTAAAAACCTGATGGCCGAGGTGTACAACACTTCAGGCAAGCGGGTTTATCAAGGGCCCATAAATGACTATAAATCCAGAATAAATCTCACCAATATAGCCCCAGGCCTGTATTTGCTAAAAATTACAGAGGGGCAAAGTGAAGTTTACAATCAAAAAATTATTATCCAATGAAAAAATTAATATTCCTACTGCTTACTTCAGCTCTTTCCTTTGGTGCTTCTGCTCAATATCTCCGCATGGCAAAGCAGGGTAAAGTGTGGTACAGCCAGCACGCCTCGGGCGGTGCATTTGTACAAACCACGGTGTTTGCCATTGATGGCGATACGCTGCTTATGGGCCAGACCTATCCACTACTGGTAGAAAAGGACAGCAGCCTGAACACCACAACAACGCTCGCCTACCTGGATGAAGATACTGTGGCGGGTACCTTAGGGATCCATTTTTTTACGGCCAATAGTAACGATCAGTTTTATGATTTTGGCCTTAGTAAAGGTGATACCGTAAGTTACAACGGTTTGAGGGGTGGCCAGCCTGATAAAGCTGTTGTGGATTCAGTTTACTCTATTTTAGATTTTAACGGCATCACCCGTAAGGTGCTGGAGTTTGGCCCGGCAAATCCCAACAGTCAGTGCAGTAATCCTGTTTTTGCGAATATTTTCCGCCCCTGGGTGGAGGGCATTGGTGCTTTAGGGTTTTTAACTGAAGCCTTGCCCGAGTGCTACAATGGCTTATCCATGTATAATGTAAAATGTGTGTTTGATGGCCAAACTAAAATATACGGAGACACCGTTTCGGAGTGTTATAGGCAAACCCTTTCTGCAAACGAGATTGCCTTACCCACGGTGGAGCTATTCCCCAATCCGGTAAAAAACAAACTGCAGATTCAATCAGAAGTGTCCGTCAATGAGGTGGTCATTTACAATATGGATGGCAGACTGCTGCTTAAAGCAAACATTTTAGATAATGGTATAGACCTAACTGATCTGCAAATAGGAGTTTATATTCTTGAAATGATATATCAGGATGGTACCGCAGGGCGATACAGAGTTTTAAAACAGTAAACTCATTATTAAGACTTCACGAGTTTGGTGCTTCATCGTAATTAGCATTTGGTTATCGGGTAGGGGCGAATGAAGTTTTGCCCGTTACTTTAAAAGATTCTGTTAAAGCTATGCTCAAAAACAGGGGAAAATCATTGTGCTATTTTTTAAGTAAACTGAATTAGCTTTGCGGGCTGCAAAAAGGCAAGGGGCAGTCCATCAAAGGCATTTTTGCTTCCTCAACCTTTCTAATCGCAATGTTGAAGAGCCTTTCTAAAGTACTTTCACCCCCTTGAAAATCATATAGAAACGGCATTCAGTAAAAAAACTTAAAACATTTTTTTACAACCTATTGCCACATTGCCAAAAGGTTTTACATTTGCAGTCCCCTAAAAATAGGGTACCTGTTGATTTTTAACAGCTTATATATAAAGGTATATGCCAACGATACAGCAATTAGTACGAAAAGGACGCGAAACACTCACTAAGAAGAGTAAGTCAGCGGCTCTTCAATCTTCACCACAGCGCAGGGGAGTTTGTACTCGTGTGTACACAACTACTCCAAAGAAACCAAACTCAGCTATGCGTAAAGTAGCTAGGGTAAGGTTGACTAACGGTAATGAGGTGAACGCATACATCCCGGGTGAGGGTCATAATCTACAAGAGCACAGCATTGTTTTGGTGCGTGGTGGTAGAGTAAAGGATCTTCCAGGTGTGCGTTATCACATTGTGCGTGGAGCACTTGATACTGCCGGTGTTACCGGTCGTACGCAGCGCAGAAGTAAGTACGGTGCTAAGAGACCAAAGGATAAGAAATAATTCTCTATTTAGAATAAGATGAGAAAGACCAGAGCTAAGAAAAGACCATTGTTGCCAGATCCTCAGTATAACGATCAGTTGGTAACCCGCTTCGTTAACATGATGATGCTTGATGGCAAGAAGAGTACTGCATACCGTATTTTTTATGATGCCATAGATGCTGTATCGGAAAAAACTCAGGAAGGAAACGGATTGGAGTTGTGGAAGGAAGCACTTAATAATGTGATGCCTCACGTAGAAGTACGTAGCCGCAGAGTAGGTGGTGCTACTTTTCAAATACCAATGCAGATTCGTCCGGATCGTAAAGTATCTATCGCCATGAAGTGGTTAATTAGCTACTCGCGCAAACGCAACGAAAAGTCAATGGCTGGTAAGCTGGCTGCTGAAATTCTTGCTGCTTCCAAGGAAGAAGGTGCTGCTGTTAAGAAAAGAATGGACACTCATAAAATGGCTGAAGCTAACAAGGCTTTTGCTCATTTTGGAAGGTTTAAATAATAAAAGACAAGACCCCACACTGAGTCATGGCAAAAAGAGATCTTAAATACACAAGGAACATCGGTATTGCTGCGCACATTGATGCCGGTAAAACCACTACCACTGAGCGTATTCTTTATTACGGTGGTGTTAGTCACAAAATTGGTGAGGTACACGATGGTGCCGCTACCATGGATTGGATGGAGCAAGAGCAGGAAAGAGGTATTACCATTACTTCTGCAGCTACCACCCTAAAGTGGCCTTACCGTGGTACTGAGTATCACGTAAACATTATTGACACCCCCGGACACGTTGATTTTACCGTAGAGGTGAATCGTTCTCTTCGTGTATTGGATGGTTTGGTATTTCTTTTTAGTGCTGTTGATGGTGTTGAACCACAATCAGAAACTAACTGGAGGCTTGCCAATAATTACAATGTTCCCCGTATTGGTTTTGTAAACAAGATGGATCGCCAGGGAGCTGACTTTTTGAAGGTTTGTGGTCAGGTAAAGGAAATGTTGGGAAGCCATGCATTGCCTCTTCAAATTCCAATTGGAAATGAAGCTGACTTTAAAGGTGTGGTTGATTTGATAAACTTCCGTGGTATTACCTGGAATGATTCAGATCAGGGTATGACCTTTCAGGAAATTGATATCCCTGCTGATGTATTGGAAGAAGCTACTGAGTATCGTGAAAAGTTATTGGAAGCAGTAGCTGAGTTTAACGATACCTTGATGGAGAAATACTTCGAGGATCCTGAGTCACTTACCGAAAGAGAAATACTTGACGCATTGCGTGAAGCTACCATCTCTGGTAAAGTAGTGCCTATGATGTGTGGTTCAGCCTTTAAAAATAAAGGTGTTCAGGCTATGCTTGATATGGTGATGGAAATCCTTCCTTCTCCACAGGATGTTGAAGCTATTGTGGGTACTAACCCCGATACAGAGGAAGAAGAAAAAAGAAAGCCAAGCTTTGATGAGCCTTTCGCAGGATTGGCATTTAAGATTGCAACTGACCCGTTTGTTGGTCGTTTGTGCTTTACCCGTGCCTACTCAGGTGTGCTTGAGTCTGGCTCGTATGTGTTGAACACACGTACTGGTAAAAAAGAAAGAATTTCAAGAATCTTCCAGATGCATGCTAATAAGCAAAACCAGATTGACGCCCTTGGCGCTGGTGATATCGGTGCATTGGTTGGTTTTAAGGATATTAAAACAGGAGATACCCTTTGTGACGAGAAGAAGCCTATTGTTCTTGAATCAATGGATTTCCCTGAGCCTGTAATCGGTTTGGCAGTAGAGCCAAAAACTCAGGCAGATGTAGAGAAGTTGGGAATGGCTTTGGCAAAATTAGCTGAGGAAGATCCAACCTTTACAGTGAAAACTGATGAGGATTCAGGCCAAACAATCATTAGCGGTATGGGTGAGCTTCACCTTGATATTATCGTTGATCGTTTGAGAAGAGAATTTAAGGTTGAAGTAAATCAAGGTGCTCCTCAGGTTTCCTACAAGGAAGCTATTAGCGGTACCGTTGATCACCGTGAAGTGTACAAAAAGCAGTCTGGTGGTCGTGGTAAGTTTGCGGATATCGTAGTAACCATCGAGCCTGGAGATGCTGAGAAACCAGGGTTGATATTTAATAATGCCATTAAGGGTGGTAATGTGCCTAAGGAATTTATTCCTTCCGTACAGAAAGGTTTTGAAGTGGCCATGAAGAATGGTGTACTTGCTGGATATCCTCTTGATAGCCTTCAGGTGACATTGAAAGATGGATCGTTCCACGCAGTGGATTCAGATGCACTTTCTTTTGAGCTTGCCGCTAAAATGGCTTACAGAGAGGCCTTGCCTATGGCAAACCCTGTGTTGCTTGAGCCTATTATGAAAGTTGAGGTACTTACTCCGGAGGAAAACATGGGAGATATAGTAGGTGACCTTAACAGACGTAGAGGTATAATGGAAGGTATGGGAGACCGTGCCGGTTCTAAGGTAATCAAGGCTAAGGTTCCACTTTCTGAAATGTTTGGATATGTAACAGCTTTGAGAACTATGTCCTCGGGTCGTGCTACATCCACAATGGAATTCTCACATTTCGCAGAAGCGCCTAAGAATATTGCGGACGAAGTGATTGCAAAAGTTAAAGGGAAACAACCTGCATAAGACAATAAGTTAAGATGAGTCAGAAGATCAGGATTAAATTAAAATCGTACGACTATAACTTGGTAGATAAATCTGCTGAGAAGATCGTAAAGACTGTGAAAAGTACCGGAGCTATTATTAATGGCCCAATTCCTCTTCCTACAAACAAGAGGATATATACCGTACTTCGTTCACCTCACGTAAATAAAAAGGCGAGAGAGCAGTTTGAGCTTTCCTCTTATAAGAGGTTGCTTGATATCTACTCTTCATCTTCAAAAACCATTGACGCTCTGATGAAGTTGGAGCTGCCTAGTGGAGTTGAGGTAGAGATAAAAGTGTAAGTACAAGAAATTAGTAATATTTAAAAGGATATCAAATGCCTGGAATGATCGGTAAAAAAATCGGTATGACAAGCCTCTTTGACGAAAATGGAAAGAACATTCCATGTACTGTCATCGAAGCCGGCCCTTGTGTAGTTACACAAGTTAAAACCAACGATACTGATGGTTATGAAGCAATTCAAATTGCTTACGGTGACAAGTCTGAAAAAAATGTAGCTGCTGCTCAGATAGCACATTTTAAAAAGGCCGGAACCACTCCCAAAAGACACACTATAGAAATTGACTCTCTTGAAACCGAAGCAAAGCTTGGCGATGAGATATCAGTAGACATGTTCATCGAAGGTGAATTTGTTGATGTAGTAGGTAAATCAAAAGGTAAAGGTTTTCAAGGTGTAGTTAAACGTCACGGATTTGGTGGTGTTGGACAAGCTACACATGGTCAGCATAACCGCCTTCGTGCACCGGGTTCTATCGGTGCCGGTTCTGATCCATCACGCGTATTTAAGGGCATGAAAATGGCCGGCCGCATGGGTGGAAAAAGAACTATGGTAGAAAACCTTAAAGTAGTTAAGGTGGACAAGGAAAAAAATGTTTTGGTGGTGTCAGGATCAATTCCTGGAGCTAAAAATTCAATCGTAATAATTACCAAGTGATGGAACTACCAGTATTAAATAAAGAAGGCAAGGAGACTGGACGTAAGGTAAATCTATCTGATGACCTTTTCTCTATCGAGCCAAATCATCATGCTATTTACCTGGATGTAAAGCAATACTTGGCTAATCAGCGTCAGGGTACTCACAAGTCGAAGGAGCGTGGAGAAATCTCTCGTACCACTAAGAAGTTCTTTCGTCAAAAAGGAACCGGTAACGCAAGGGTAGGATCACTTAAGTCTCCATTACAGAGAGGTGGTGGTACTGTATTTGGCCCACGTCCTCACGACTATGGCTTTAAGCTAAACAAAAAGGTTAAGGCCCTGGCCCGTAAATCAGCACTTTCCATGAAGGCTGTTGAGAAGAAAATACAGGTAATGGAGAACCTTGAAATGGACGCTCCGAAGACTAAGGATTTTATCAATGTAATCAAGTCTTTAGGTCTTGACGGAAAAAAGTCTCTAGTAGTGCTTGGTGAGTCAAATAAAAGTATATATTTGTCGTCCCGAAATTTTAAGGGGTCTGACGTTGTAACTGCTTCAGATTTAAACACTTACAGCCTTATGAAGGCTCAAAATGTGGTTTTAACAGAAGATTCGTTAGAAAAACTGGAAAACCTTTTAAGAAAATAAGCAATGGGCATCTTGATAAGACCAGTAATTACGGAAAAGGCCACGGCTGATAGCGAGGATAACAATCGCTTTGCTTTTGTAGTAAGCAAACACGCAAATAAGATTGAAATCAAAGGAGCTATTGAAAGCCTGTATGGAGTGAATGTGGAGAAGATCCGCACCATGCTTATTCCTGGAAAAAAGAAAAGTCGAAATACTAAAAACGGAGTTGTTGTTGGGAGTACAGGAATGTACAAAAAAGCCATCGTAGAAGTACGAAGCGGTGAAACCATTGACCTCTATAGTAATATTTAAGACCGATGGCAGTAAGAAAATTAAACCCGGTAACCCCAGGTCAGCGTTTTAAGGTTGTTAATGACAACAAAAACATTACCGCATCCAAGCCAGAGAAATCCTTGGTGAAAGGTAAGGATAAGTCTGGTGGTAGAAATAACTCCGGTAAAATGACAATACGCCAGTTAGGTGGTGGTCATAAAAGAAAGTATCGTGTAATTGATTTCAAACGCGATAAGGATGGTGTTCCTGCGGTTGTTCAGTCAATACAATATGATCCAAACCGTACTGCACGTATAGCGTTGCTTTACTACGCAGATGGTGAAAAGAGATATATCATTGCCCCTAATGGTTTGACTGATGGTCAGACAGTAGTTAGCGGTAAGGATGCAACTCCGGAAATTGGAAACACATTGTTCCTTTCTGATATTCCACTAGGTACGGTAATCAATAGTATTGAATTACGTCCCGGACAAGGAGCTGTAATTGCTCGTAGTGCTGGTTCATCAGCTCAGTTGGCCGCCCGTGATGGTAAATATGCTATCATTAAGTTGCCAAGTGGAGAAAGCCGAATGATCCTTGTTACCTGTAAAGCTACTATTGGAGCGGTTAGTAACTCTGATAACTCTCAGGAAGTGTCTGGTAAGGCAGGCCGCTCGAGATGGTTGGGAAGAAGACCAAGAGTACGTGGTGTGGCGATGAACCCGGTAGATCACCCAATGGGTGGTGGTGAAGGTAGAGCCTCTGGAGGTCACCCAAGATCAAGGACTAACATCCCTGCTAAAGGTTACAAAACACGTACACCTAAGAAGGAGTCCAATAAGTATATTGTTGAAAGACGGAAAAAATAATAAGAAATGGCAAGGTCACTTAAAAAAGGTCCATATATACACTATAAGCTGGAACGCAAAGTGTATCAGAACGTAGAGGGAGGTAAAAAGGGTGTAATTAAAACTTACTCCAGAGCCTCAATGATCTCTCCTGATTTTGTAGGACAAACGATTGCCGTACACAACGGTCGCACATTTGTGCCGGTATTCGTTACCGAGAACATGGTAGGACACAAGTTGGGTGAATTTTCCCCAACACGTACTTACCGCGGCCATGGTGGAAATAAGAAAGATAAAGGAAAGCGCTAATACTTAAGACATGGGTGCAAGAAAAAGAGAAAGAGCAGAAGCGATGAAAGAGGCACGGAAGACCGTGGCTATAGCAAAGCTTAACAATTGCCCAACATCCCCACGTAAGATGAGGTTAGTGGCTGACATGATTCGCGGAATGGAAGTACAAAAAGCACTTTTCGTACTTAAGCACAGTAGTCAGGATGCTAGTGTGAGGCTTGAAAAGCTTTTGCTTTCAGCTTCTCACAACTGGAGGCAAAAAAATGAAGGTGTTAATGAAGATGATGCCGGACTTTATGTAAAGGAGATTTCTGTTGATAGTGCCAGAATGCTGAAAAGGATTCAACCTGCACCGCAGGGCCGCGCACATCGCGTTCGCAAAAGAAGCAATCACGTTACCATTATCGTGGATGCCAAGAACAAGCAAGAAGTAGTAGAAGAAGTTAACGATAGTAATTCATAACCGAATGGGACAGAAGACTAACCCGATAGGTAACAGATTAGGTTTCATCCGCGGATGGGAAAGCAATTGGTACGGTGGACGCGATTATGGCGATAAACTGGCCGAAGATGACAAAATCAGAAAATATCTGTATGCTCGTCTTTCAAAAGCAAGTGTAAGTCGTATCATTATTGAGCGCACACTTAAATTGGTAACTGTTACTATCACTACAAGCCGTCCTGGTATTATTATCGGAAAAGGTGGACAAGAAGTAGATAAGCTTAAAGAGGAGCTTAAAAAACTTACCAAGAAAGAAGTTCAGATCAATATCTTTGAAATTAAGAGACCTGAACTTGATGCCAAATTAGTAGCTGATAGCATTGCACGCCAGATTGAAGGTCGTATCAGTTTTAGAAGAGCTACAAAAATGGGTATTGCTGCAACCATGAGAATGGGAGCGGAGGGAATCAAAGTGATGATTTCCGGTAGATTGAATGGGGCGGAAATGGCTCGTTCGGAAATGTATAAGGACGGAAGAACACCTCTTCATACGTTTAGAGCTGATATTGATTATGCTCTGGCTGAAGCACAAACCACCTACGGAAAACTAGGTATTAAAGTGTGGATTATGAAAGGAGAAGTATATGGTAAGCGTGACCTCAGTAACCTTTTGGGTACAGTAGGGAAAGGCGGGAAGCCAGGTGGTGCTCCGGATCGCGCAAGCCGCGGACCAAGAGGCCCAAAAGGAAAACGTAAGTAAGATTTTAAAGAGAGCATTTTACAATGTTACAACCTAAGAAGACAAAGCACAGAAAGACGTTCAAAGGCCGCATGAAAGGCAATGCACACCGTGGGGTGGAGATTGCATTCGGTAGCTTCGCTATCAAGGCCATGGACGAAATTTTTATCACTTCTCGCCAAATTGAGGCAGCTCGTATTGCAGCTACCAGGTATATGAAGAGAGAAGGGCAGTTATGGATCAGAATTTTTCCAGACAAGCCAATCACGAGTAAGCCTGCTGAAGTAAGGATGGGTAAAGGAAAAGGAGCTTTGGACCACTGGGTGGCAGTTGTGAAGCCTGGCCGTATCATATTTGAGCTTGATGGTGTTAGCTCTGAAGTAGCTGCAGAGGCATTGCGCCTGGCCGCACAGAAGTTGCCCGTGAAGACTAAATTTATAACAAGAAGGGATTACGTAGGTGCCTAAAATACCTTAGAGAACTATGAAAGCATCTGTTGTTAGAGAAATGACTACCCAGGAGATAAAAGAACAACTTGAAGAAACCAAGTTGACTTACGCCAAGATGAAGATGGGTCACACCATATCACCTATGGAAAATCCTATTCAATTAAAGAGCACCCGCAAGGATATCGCAAGATTATCTACCGAGTTGCGCAATCGTGAATTAAACGAACAGAAATAAATTTCTGATGGAAGATATTAAAAGAAATTTAAGAAAGGAACGTATCGGTGTTGTAACCAGCAGTAAAATGGACAAGTCCATTACTGTGTCGGTAGAGCGTAAAAAGAAACACGAGATGTATGGTAAGTTTATTAAGCTTACTAAGAAGTTCCACGCTCATGATGAAAAGAATGAGTGCAACGAAGGTGATACCGTACGGATTATGGAAACTCGTCCGTTGAGTAAAACCAAAAACTGGAGACTAGTAGAAATCATTGAAAGGGCGAAGTAAGCATGTTACAGCAAGAATCAAGACTAAAAGTAGCAGATAATACCGGAGCAAAGGAAGTACTTTGTATACGTGTATTAGGCGGAACAAAAAGGAGATATGCCTCTATAGGTGATAAAATTGTAGTTTCTGTAAAGGAATCTACTCCTTCTGGTAACGTAAAGAAAGGTGCCGTTTCTACTGCTGTGGTAGTACGCACAAAGAAGGAAATACGCAGACCTGACGGTTCGTATATCCGCTTTGATGATAATGCTTGTGTGCTTCTAAACACTCAAGGTGAAATGCGCGGAACCCGTGTATTTGGACCGGTGGGCCGTGAGCTTCGTGATAAACAATACATGAAAATAGTATCTCTGGCACCAGAGGTATTGTAAATAACTGAAAGATGGCAAAGTTTCACATTAAAAAAGGAGATACCGTAAAGGTTTTAGCCGGTGAGTACAAAGGAAAAACCGGAAAAGTCATCGAGATGCTTGGTGATAAGAACAAGGCATTGGTGGAAGGTATCAACCTGGTGAAAAAACACAACAAACCAAGTGCAGCTAACCCACAAGGTGGTATCACCGAAATGGAGGCGCCTGTTCACCTTTCAAACCTGATGTTTGTTGATGGCAGTGGTACTGCTTCACGCATTGGCCGTAAGAAGGATGACAATGGTAAGTTGGTAAGATATTCTAAGAAAACACAAGAGATCATTAAGTAATGAACTACGTACCTACATTTAAGAAGAAGTACCGCGAGGAGGTAGTAGGAACTCTTACCAAAGAGTTTGGCTACAACAACGTAATGGAAGTACCCCGTCTTTTAAAGATCGTACTTTCTCAAGGTATTGGAGAGGCTACCGCTGATAAAAAGCTGGTTGATTATGCAATTGACGAAATGTCTCGCATTAGCGGTCAGAAGGCAATTGCAACCTATTCTAAAAAGGATATCTCAAACTTTAAGTTGAGAAAAGGTATGCCTATCGGTGCAAAGGTTACTTTGCGCGGAGAAAAGATGTACGAATTCCTTGAGCGTCTTATCTGGACATCACTTCCTCGTATCCGTGACTTTAACGGTATTAAGAATAGTGGTTTTGATGGTCGTGGTAATTACACTCTTGGTATCACTGAGCAAATTATCTTCCCTGAAATAGATATTGATAAAGCAAATCGCATTACAGGTATGGATATCACTTTTGTGACATCAGCAAATACAGACAAGGAAGCCCAGGCACTTTTACAAAATTTCGGATTCCCTTTTAAGAAATAGTTATGGCCAAAGAATCGATGAAAGCCCGCGAGGTAAAGCGGAAGAAGATAGTAGAAAAGTATGCTGAAAAGCGTGCCGCACTTAAAGCAGCAGGTGATTACGAAGCATTGCAAAAACTACCAAAAAATGCATCACCAGTAAGAATGCACAACCGTTGCAAACTTACCGGTCGTCCGAGAGGTTATATGCGCCAATTTGGTGTTTCGAGGGTGATGTTTAGAGAGATGGCCAACAATGGCTTGATTCCGGGAGTGAAAAAGGCTAGTTGGTAAAATATATTTTTTAAGAAATGGTTACAGATCCAATCGCAGATTACCTGACACGTGTTCGTAATGCCATCATGGCAGGACATAAAATCGTGGAAATTCCCGCTTCAAACCTAAAAGTGGAAATCACCAAAATATTACACAATCAGGGATATATATTGAACTACAAAGTAGAGGAAGATAAAGGCCCACAAGGCTCCATCAAGATTGCTTTGAAGTATGACCGTGTTACTGAAGCTGCTGCAATTCGCAAGCTTGAGCGTGTAAGTAAACCAGGTTTAAGAAAGTATTCTTCAAGTGCAGACCTGCCAAGAGTAATAAATGGCTTGGGAGTTGCTATCGTGTCCACCTCAAAAGGATTGATGACAGATAAGCAGGCCCGGAAGGATAATATCGGAGGCGAGGTACTTTGCTTCGTTTATTAATAGAACTTAAAGAACGTATTATACAATGTCACGAGTAGGATTAGCGCCAATTAAAGTTCCGGGAGACGTTCAGTTGAATGTTAGTGGCAACACTATTTCCGTGAAAGGTAAGTTGGGAGAGTTATCTCAGGATGTTCCGGATAGCATTTCTCTAAAGCAGGAAGACGGAGAAGTAAGTTTGGAACGCGCCAATGAGGAAAAGCAAACCAAAGCAAACCACGGTCTTTATCGTGCACTTTTAGCCAACATGATTGAAGGCGTAAGTGCAGGTTTCGAAAAGAAACTTGAGCTTGTAGGTGTTGGTTATAGAGCATCTAATCAAGGTCAGAATCTCGATCTTGCCTTAGGTTATTCTCACAACATCCTGTTTCAGGTACCAGCTGAAGTAAAGGTTGAAACAGTATCTGATAAAGGTAAAAACCCTATCGTGATATTGAGAAGCCACGACAAGCAATTGCTGGGTATGGTAGCAGCTAAAATCCGCGGCTTCCGTAAACCAGAGCCTTACAAAGGTAAAGGGGTTAAATACGTTGGTGAATTTATCAGAAGAAAAGCAGGTAAAACCGCTAGTAAATAATAAGATATGGCACTTACCAAATCAGAAAGAAGACTGCGCATTAAGCGCAGGGTTAGAAAAAATGTGGAGGGTACTACTGAAAGACCCAGGCTATCTGTTTTTAGAAGCAATAACGAAATCTACGCTCAGGTCATCAATGATGAAACAAGCAAGACTATCGTGGCAGCCTCTTCTTTAGATAAAGAAGTTTCTAAAGATGGTAACAAAAGTGATATCGCCAAGGCGGTAGGTAAAATGGTTGCCGAAAGAGCTAAGGCTAGCGGTATAGATCAAATTACCTTCGACCGTAACGGATATCTTTACCACGGAAGAATAAAATCATTGGCAGAAGGTGCCAGGGAAGCAGGACTAAAATTTTAAGACACTGAGATGTTAAAAGGTCATAAGAACGTACAAAGAGTAAAGCCCAGCGGATTGGAATTGACAGACCGCGTGGTAGGTGTACAAAGGGTAACTAAAGTTACTAAGGGTGGTAGAACTTTTGGTTTTTCAGCTATCGTTGTGGTAGGTGATGAAAAAGGAGTAGCCGGCTTTGGTCTCGGTAAGTCAAAAGAAGTTTCTGAAGCTATCCAAAAAGGAATTGAGGATGCCAAGAAAAACCTGGTTCGTATTCCTCTTATTAAAGGTACCATTCCTCATGCTGAGTCTGGTAAATTTGGTGGAGCGAGAGTGTTTTTAAGACCAGCATCGCATGGTACCGGAGTAATTGCCGGTGGAGCAATGAGAGCTGTACTTGAGAGCCTTGGTGTACATGATGTATTGGCGAAGTCTAAAGGATCGTCTAACCCACACAACGTGGTGAAGGCAACTTTCGACTGTTTGCTAAAAATGCGTGATGCAGGAACTATCGCCAGAACACGTGGTATTTCTGTAGAACAAGTATTCAACGGATAAAGAATAAGGTAATGGCTACTATAAAAGTAAAACAAGTACGCAGCAAGATTAAGCGCCCTGAAGATCAAAAAAGAACTTTGGCAGCTCTTGGATTGCGCAAAATGAATCAGGTAGTTGAGCACGAGGCCACTCCCCAAATTTTGGGAATGGTAAGAAAAGTGTCTCACTTGGTACAAGTAGAAGAAGTTAAGTAACATCTTATTAAGATATTTAGTAATGAGTTTGAATAATCTAAAACCAGCTGCAGGATCTACTAAGTCTGTAAAGCGTATAGGCCGCGGACAAGGTTCTGGCCATGGTGGCACTTCAACCCGTGGTCACAAAGGGGCAAAGTCTCGTAGTGGTTACAAAACTAAAATTGGCTTTGAAGGTGGTCAGATGCCACTTCAAAGAAGGGTGCCTAAGTTTGGTTTCCGCAATTTCAATCGTGTGGAATACCACGGTATCAACCTTGATACACTTCAAAAATTGGTGGATGACGGTAAAGCTACCGACAGTATCAATATGGAAATGTTGATCAATAACGGTTTGGTTGACAAAAATGATCTTGTAAAGATTTTAGGAAGAGGTGAGCTAAAAGCCAAAGTTAAGGTTGAAGCACACGGATTTTCTAAAACCGCAAAAGAAGCTATCGAAGCACACGGTGGCGAAGCTCTAACTCTATAATGCGAATTGCATGAAGCGTTTTATCGAAACACTAAAAAATATTTGGAAGATTGAAGAACTCAGGGAAAAGATCCTTCTTACCCTGGGTCTTTTGTTCATATATCGTTTGGGATCAAACGTTGTTCTTCCCGGTATCGACCCCGACAGTTTAACACAACTTCAAAATCAGGCTGATGGAGGGATCCTTGGTATTTTGAATGCATTTACAGGGGGTGCTTTTGCCAACGCTTCTATTTTGGCATTGGGTATTATGCCTTATATATCTGCATCCATTGTGATTCAGTTATTGGGAATGGCTGTACCTAGTATCCAAAAAATGCAGAAGGAAGGAGAAAGCGGTAGGAGAAAGATCAATCAGATTACTCGTTTTCTTACCATCGCAATTACTGCAGCTCAGGCACCAGGTTATATAGCTAACCTTATGAGCCAAAATGTACAATTAACGATTTCACCCAGCCTTTTCTGGATAATGTCGATTATCGTATTAACGGCCGGTACCGTGTTTGCCATGTGGTTGGGAGAAAGAATTACAGATAAGGGAATAGGTAACGGTATCTCACTATTGATTATGGTGGGTATCATCGCTAGCCTTCCTCAGGCATTCCTTCAGGAATTTGCATCTAAGATGGATTTGAATGGAGGTTTGGTACTATTCATTATTGAAATTGCAGTGCTCCTTATTGTGATACTGCTTTCGGTTGCCCTGGTGCAAGCCGTGAGAAGGGTTACAGTACAGTATGCCAAGCGAACTGCCGGAGGTAGAACCTTTGCCGGAGCATCAGCTCGTCAGTACATTCCACTTAAGGTGAATGCAGCTGGGGTTATGCCTATTATCTTTGCTCAGGCAATTATGTTTATTCCGGTAACGGTACTTAGCTACGCAGGCTTGCAAGACAGTAATATGAATGTATTGGTTTCCATGTTTAGCAACATTCAGGGATTTTGGTATAACCTTGTATTTGCAGTGTTGATCATATTGTTTACTTACTTCTACACTGCCATACAGGTTAATACAAACCAAATGGCAGAGGATTTGAAACGCAATGGCGGATTTATCCCCGGCATCAAACCAGGTAAGCAAACAGCAGAATTTTTAGATACAGTATTATCACGTATAACTCTTCCCGGATCTATATTCCTGGCATTGTTGGCCATCCTACCTGCCTTTGCTATGATAGCAGGTGTGAATACTCAGTTTTCTTACTTCTATGGAGGTACGAGTTTGCTGATTATGGTGGGAGTGGTTTTGGATACATTACAACAAATAGAAAGTTACCTGTTGAACCGTCACTATGATGGGTTGATGAAATCAGGAAAACTAAAAGGACGCGCAGTAAGCGCATTTTAACAGAGGTTTAAGAGAACTATGGCTAAGCAATCTGCAATTGAGCAAGATGGATCAATTATCGAAGCATTAAGCAACGCAATGTTTCGGGTGGAGTTGGAAAACGGACACGTTGTTACCGCTCACATTTCCGGAAAAATGCGGATGAATTACATAAAACTTTTACCCGGAGACAAGGTAAAGCTTGAAATGTCTCCTTACGACTTAAGTAAAGCCAGGATAACTTACAGATACTAAGAAAATGAAAGTAAGAGCATCAATTAAGAAGAGAAGCGTAGATTGTAAAATCGTACGTAGGAAAGGAGTTCTTTTTGTGATTAACAAAAAGAATCCAAAGTTTAAACAAAGACAAGGATAATATTTAACGGATAACCTATGGCAAGGATTGCGGGAGTAGATTTACCAAAAAACAAAAGAGGCGAGATTGGCCTTACCTATATTTTCGGTATCGGAAGTAGTAGGGCCAGAAAAATTCTGGATGATGCCGGAATTAGCTACGACACTAAAGTAGAGGATTGGGACGATGATCAGCTAACAGCTATCAGAAATCTTATTTCAGAAACTTTTAAAGTGGAAGGAGAGCTTCGTTCTGAAATCCAGTTGAGCATTAAACGATTAATGGACATCGGATGTTACCGAGGCGTACGCCATCGTAATGGATTGCCTCTTCGTGGTCAGAGAACTAAAAATAACTCCCGCACCAGGAAAGGAAAACGTAAAACAGTAGCTAACAAGAAAAAGGCTACTAAATAATTAGGTTGAGCTATGGCAAAGAAAGCGACAGGTAAAGCTACCAAGAAGAGAAAAGTTATAGTAGATTCAGTGGGTGAAGCCCATGTAAACGCTACTTTCAACAATATCATTATTTCTCTTACCAATACCAAAGGACAAGTGATAAGCTGGTCTTCTGCAGGTAAAATGGGATTTAGAGGATCTAAGAAAAACACTCCGTATGCAGCCCAAATGGCTGCTGAGGATTGCGCAAAGACAGCTATGGACCTTGGTCTTAAAAAAGTAAAGGTTTTTGTAAAGGGACCAGGTAATGGTAGAGAGTCTGCTATTCGTTCTATCCATAATGCAGGGATTGAGGTATCTGAAATTGTAGATATCACACCAATACCGCACAACGGATGTCGCCCTCCTAAGAGAAGAAGAGTTTAAGAAATTAATTAGATAGCGAAGAAATGGCAAGATATACAGGCCCTAAAACGAAAATCGCAAGAAAGTTTGGAGATCCAATCTTTGGCCCTGATCGTTCTTTTGAAAAGAAAAATTACCCTCCAGGACAGCATGGTAACGCTCGTAGAAGAGGTAAAAAATCAGAATATGCGATTCAGTTAGCTGAAAAGCAAAAGGCAAAATACACCTACGGTATCCTTGAGCGCCAGTTTGCAAACATGTTTGACAAGGCTTCAAGCTCAAAAGGTATTACTGGTGAGGTTCTACTTCAGTTATGTGAATCTCGTTTGGATAATGTTGTTTACCGTATGGGTATAGCGCCTTCAAGAAGAGCTGCGCGTCAGTTTGTTTCGCATACCCACATCCTGGTAAATGGTAGTGTTGTAAACATTCCTTCTTATCAGGTAAAAGCTGGTGATCAGATTAGCGTTCGTGAAAAAGCAAAGTCTTTGAGCGCTATTACCAATTCATTGGCGAGCCGTAAAGACCAGTACCCATGGATTGAGTGGAATGACTCAACCAAAACTGGCACATTTTTGAGTACTCCACAAAGAGAATTGATCCCTGAGACTATCAAGGAACAGCTTATTGTGGAATTGTACTCCAAGTAATCATATTATAAACTTCTATATAATTTGCTATGGCAATATTAAACTTCCAAAAGCCTGATCAGGTAATAATGAATCATGCTTCTGAGACTGAGGGTCAGTTTGAATTTAGACCGTTGGAACCAGGATATGGATTGACAGTAGGAAATGCTCTTCGCAGAGTATTACTTTCTTCGCTTGAAGGTTTTGCCTTTACTTCTGTAAAAATAGAAGGTGTAGAACACGAGTTTTCTACCATCAAAGGTGTGGTGGAAGACGTTACCGAAATCATACTTAACTTAAAGCAAGTACGCTTTAAAAGACAGATTGAGGATTTAGAAGAAGAAAAGGTAAATATCAGTATCAGCGGGCAGGACAAACTTACTGCCGGTGATCTTGGAAAGTTTATCTCTGCATTTCAGGTGTTGAATCCTGATTTGGTGATCTGTAATATGGATCCATCTGTAAAGCTTGAGCTTGAAGTGGCCATAGAGAAAGGTCGTGGGTATGTGCCTGCAGATGAAAACAAGAAGAGCAATGCTCCACTTGGTACCATAGCTATCGATTCTATCTACACTCCTATAAAGAATGTAAAGTACAGTATCGAGAACTATCGCGTAGAGCAAAAAACTGACTTTGAAAAGCTGATTCTGGAGATTACTACCGATGGTAGTATCCACCCTAAGAAGGCTTTAACCGAAGCTGCTAAGGTTTTGATCCACCACTTTATGTTGGTGAGTGATGAAAAAATCAGCATGGAAGACAGTAAAACTGCAGATACCGATAACTACGATGAGGAAATCTTACACATGCGTCAGCTTTTGAAAACCAAGCTTGTTGACATGGACCTTTCTGTAAGAGCCTTGAATTGTTTGAAAGCTGCTGAAGTAGAAACTCTTGGTGACTTGGTAACCTTTACTAAGAATGACCTTATGAAGTTTAGAAACTTCGGAAAAAAATCTCTTACTGAGCTTGATGAGCTTGTAGAGACCAAAGGTCTTCACTTTGGGATGGATATCGCTAAATATAAATTGGATAAGGAATAAGAGACGATGAGACACGGAAAGAAATTTAATCATCTTGGTCGTACGGCTTCTCACCGTAAGGCAATGTTGGCCAACATGGCGGCATCGCTTATTGAGCACAAGCGCATTTCTACTACGGTAGCAAAAGCCAAAGCTCTTAAGCTTTATGTAGAGCCTTTGATTACTAAATCAAAGAATGACACTACACATAGCCGTAGAATTGTATTTAGCTATCTGAAGAACAAATATGCTGTTAGCACTCTCTTTAGAGAGGTGGCTGATAAAATTGGTGACCGCCCGGGTGGTTATACCAGAATTATCAAAACAGGTAACCGTCTTGGTGATAACGCTGAGATGTGTATGATCGAGCTTGTGGATTTCAACGAAATCTACACCAACGGTAAAGAAGCATCTACAGCTAAGACTCGCAAGAGTAGAAGAGGTGGAAAGAAGGCATCAGCTGACGCTGCTGCACCAGCTCCTAAAGCTGAAGCTAAAGAGGCCAAGGAAGAGCCAAAGGCAGAAGCTGATACCGCTAACGAAGAAGAAAAGAAAGATTGATAGTGTATAACCATCAGTTGTGATATAAAAAAGGGTAAGGATATTTAGTTCTTATCCTTTTTTTTTGCAATAAACTTTAATACCCTCAGATTCATAGAGATGAGTAACTACCAAACAAAAAAAGCAGTGATTCTGCTGGAAGACGGAACCTTGTTTTGGGGAAAAGCAACAGGCCTTGATGGAGAAGCCACAGGCGAGGTTTGCTTTAACACCGGAATGACAGGTTACCAGGAAATTTTTACCGACCCGAGTTATTTGGGGCAAATAATGGTTACTACCAATGCCCACATAGGTAATTATGGGGTTAAGGATGAAGAGGTGGAATCTGAAGGTATTAAAATAGCCGGCCTGGTATGTAAAAACTTCAGCACCTTCCATAGCCGTGAAGGAAGTAACGGCAACCTTTTCAATTATTTTAAAGAGCAGAATAAGGTTATTATTTCTGATGTTGATACCAGAGCTCTGGTACGCCACATAAGGGATAAGGGAGCCATGAATGCAATTATCAGTACCGAAATTGATAATATTGATACTCTTAGGGCCAAGCTCTCTGATGTGCCGTCCATGGAAGGACTTGAGCTTTCCAGCCAGGTGTCCATAAAAGAGCCCATGTTCTTTGGAAACCCTGAGGCAAGCCACAGAATTGCAGTTTTGGACCTCGGTATTAAAACCAATATCCTTCGGAACTTTGATGAGAGAGATGCCTATATGAAGGTGTTTCCGATGACCAGTTCATTGCAGGAAATGCTGGACTGGAATCCTGACGGGCTGTTTATTTCAAATGGACCCGGTGATCCTGCCGCAATGAAGGATACCATTGAATTGGTTAAACAGATTGTAGACTCAGGCCTTCCTGTATTTGGAATTTGCCTTGGGCATCAACTCATTGCACTGGCTAATGGTATGAGTACCTATAAAATGTTTAACGGCCATAGAGGAATTAATCATCCTGTAAAGAATGTGGTAACGGGCAAGGGAGAGATCACTACCCAAAACCATGGCTTTAGTGTGAAGATGGAAGATGTGCAGGAGAGTGAGGACTTTGAACTTACCCATTATCATTTGAATGATAATACACCTGCAGGAATGAAGATGAAGGATAGGCCGGTTTTCTCGGTGCAGCATCACCCTGAGGCTTACCCCGGGCCCCACGATTCAGCGTATTTATTTGACAACTTTATCCAATTAATCAAAAAACATAAAAAATAACCGAAATGGCAGTTATTACAGGCATCCATGCAAGGCAAATATTAGATAGTAGAGGAAACCCAACGGTAGAGGCTGAAGTGTATACCGATAGGGGTCATATGGGAAGAGCCGCTGTTCCCTCAGGCGCTTCCACCGGAATACACGAGGCTGTGGAGCTTCGTGATGGCGATGAAAAAACATACCTTGGTAAAGGTGTGCTTAGGGCCGTTCAAAATGTAAATGAGGCTATAGCCGAAAGTTTAGTGGGTATGCAGGTTACAGATCAGGTTGGTATTGACCAGGCTATGATTGAACTTGACGGAACTCCCAATAAGGCGAATCTTGGAGCCAATGCCATGCTTGCCGTATCTCTGGCCGCAGCCAAAGCCGCAGCAGCGGTAAATGGACAATTATTATTTAATTACATTGGAGGGGTTAATGCACGTACTCTTCCCGTGCCAATGATGAACATCCTTAATGGCGGTGCTCATGCTGATAACTCCATCGATTTTCAGGAGTTTATGGTAATGCCCTTTGGTGCTTACTCTTTTGCCGAAGGCTTGCAAATGGGAACTGAAATTTTTCATCACCTGAAAAGTGTATTGAAAGCCAAGGGATATAGCACCAATGTAGGCGATGAAGGTGGTTTTGCACCAAACATCAAATCCAATGAAGAGGCTATAGAAACGGTTTTGACTGCAATTGAAAAAGCAGGTTTTAAACCTGGGGAAGATGTTTACATCACAATGGACGCAGCTTCTACGGAGTTTTATGACGAGAAGACAGGCTTATACACCTTCACAAAAAGTACGGGTAAGCAACTTACCTCCGAAGAAATGGTGGCTTATTGGGCCAACTGGATTGAGAAATATCCTATTATTTCCATAGAGGATGGATTAGCAGAAGATGACTGGGATGGTTGGAAGAAACTGACAGAGGCTATTGGTGATAAGGTGCAGTTGGTTGGAGATGATCTTTTTGTTACAAATGTGGAAAGATTGTCAAAAGGTATCGAACAAGGAATTGCCAATTCCGTTCTGGTTAAAGTGAATCAAATCGGTACATTGACAGAAACGATAAATACTGTGCAAAAAGCGCAGAATAATGGTTATACTTGCGTGATGAGTCATCGCTCAGGTGAAACTGAGGATAGTACCATTGCTGATCTTGCCGTAGCTTTGAATTGTGGCCAAATAAAAACGGGATCAGCTTCAAGAAGCGACCGGATTGCCAAATACAATCAGTTGCTACGAATAGAGGAAATACTTGGTGATACAGGTATTTACCCAGGGAAAAATTTTAAGTATATAAAATAACCAGCCAATAATGTCAAAGATGCAAAGACTTAAAGAGCACTTCAAATCAAAAATAGAGCCTGCTCAAAAAGATGTAAAGGATTTTATTGCCGCTCATGGCGATGAAGTAATTGGTCAGATAAAAGTATCCCAACTATACGGAGGGATGCGTGGGATGCAGGCCTTGATTACCGAAACATCCAAACTTGACCCCGCAGAAGGGATTCGTTTTAGAGGATACAGTATTCCTGAGCTTCAGGAAAAATTACCTAAATTTCCTGGAGGTGAGCAACCGTTGCCAGAAGGTATTTTTTACCTAATGCTTTATAATGAGATGCCCGATGATGATGTGGCAAGAAGGGTAAGCAATAACTGGGCTCGTAGGGCACAAATTCCACCACACGTATTTAAGGTGATTGATGCCTTACCCATGCACACCCACCCAATGACGCAGTTTGTAACTGGTATTATGGCGTTGCGCACAGAGTCTGAATTTAAAAAGGCTTATCGCAACGGAATTAACAAGGCTGATTATTGGGATCCAACCTTTGAAGATGCAATGAACCTTATTGCGCGCCTGCCACGTTTGGCCGCTTACATCTATCGCAGAATGTATCACAATGGTATTCACATTGAACCAGACCCAAGTTTAGACTGGTCTGGAAACTTTGCACACATGCTGGGTTTTGACAATGAAGAGTTCCATGAGTTGATGCGCCTCTATATGACTATTCACGTGGATCATGAAGGTGGAAACGTTTCCGCCCACACCATCCACCTGGTAGGTTCGGCACTTTCTGATTGCTATCAATCATTTGCCGCTGGTATGAATGGCCTTGCTGGCCCATTACACGGACTGGCTAACCAAGAAGTTATTCGCTGGATTTTTGCCATGCGCGATGAGCTTGGTGGAGGACTTCCTTCAAAGGAACAAATTGCCACTTACGTAAAACAAACCTTAAATGATGGAAAGGTAGTACCTGGATTTGGACACGCTGTATTGCGTAAAACTGATCCTCGTTACACAGCCCAGCGTGAGTTTGCTCAAAAACACATGCCGCATGACGATCTATTCCAGATTGTGAGCCGCGTTTATGAAGTTGTGCCCGAAATTCTTCAGGACACGGGTAAGGTTAAAAACCCATGGCCAAACGTTGATGCACACTCCGGTCAACTATTAATGCACTACGGACTTACCGAGTACGATTTCTATACAGTGCTGTTTGGTGTAAGCCGATCGCTAGGTACACTTGCCAGCCTAATTTGGGATCGTGCACTTGGTTTCCCTCTGGAGCGTCCTGGTAGTACTACTACAGAAAAGCTAAAAGAACAGTTTGCAAAGAAGTAAAACTGCTGATTACAGATAACTGAAAACCGCAAGGAGTAAATCTTCTTGCGGTTTTTTGGGTTTATGGCAAAAGGCCAGGGGTTTACGATTTTATTTCTTCCTGATAATTAGTGCTGCAATGCCGTGTTTTTGTTTTTGAAAATACTTACATTTGCACCCCTTTTTTCGTGGAGCACGGGGCGCGATAAAGGTTATGTAAATCAAATATTTAAACATCTTTCGTAGTTCGATTTCTTAAAGCCCTTACCGAGTACGGAATACAAATTTTAATTCTTCATGTCAGAAGAAAACAAAAAACCAGCCGAAGACAAAGTTGAAAAAGCTGTCGAGGCAAATACTGAAAATGCTTCTAAGGAAGTAAAGGAAGAAGCTAAGGAAATTGCTGAAGCAGCAAAAACCAAGGCTGAAAAAACGGATGCCGGTGAAATGGCAAACGAAAAAACTTCTAGCGAAGTAAAAGCTGAAACTCATGAAGCTGTTGAAGAAGCTGCTGCTCCTGCAAAGGAGAAGGAAGTAGCTCCTGCAAAGGCAGAAGAAACTGAAACTGTAGAAGAAGTTGCCGCTCCTGTAAAGGAAGAGGCTGCTGAAGTGGAAGTGGAAGCTGAATTTGACTGGGACGAGTTTGAGTATGGCCTTAAATCCAAAACCAAAAAGGAAAGAGAGGAACTTACCAAGCTTTATGAGGAAACCATCACCACTATTGATGAGCACACTGTAACCGAAGGTAAAGTGATCAATATGACTGATCGCGAGGCTATCGTTGACATAGGCTACAAATCAGAGGGTGTTATTTCTTTAAACGAATTCCGCTACAATCCTGACCTTAAGGTTGGTGATCAGGTAGAGGTATTGGTTGATAAGCAGGAAGACAAAGACGGACAGTTGGTATTGAGCCACCGTAAAGCCCGCGCTATTAAGGCTTGGGACCGTGTAAATGCTGCTCATGACAATGAGGAAGTAGTAAACGGTTATGTGAAGTGCCGTACCAAAGGTGGTATGATCGTAGACGTATTTGGTATCGAGGCATTCTTGCCAGGATCTCAAATTGACGTGAAGCCTATTCGCGATTACGATGCATACGTAGATAAAACAATGGAATTTAAGGTTGTGAAAATTAACCACGAGTTTAAAAACGTGGTAGTATCTCACAAAGCTCTTATTGAAGCTGACCTTGAAGAACAGAAAAAGGAAATCATTGGCAAGCTGGAGAAAGGTCAGGTGCTGGAAGGTGTGGTGAAAAACATCACTTCTTACGGTGTGTTTATCGATCTTGGTGGCGTAGATGGTTTGGTACACATTACCGACCTAAGCTGGAGCCGTATCAATCACCCATCTGAGGTTGTTGAGCTTGATCAGAAATTGAACGTTGTAATCCTTGACTTTGATGAGGATAAAACACGTATCCAATTAGGTCTTAAGCAGCTTGAAGCTCACCCATGGGATCAGTTGGATCAGGAACTTGCAGTAGGTAACAAGGTAAAAGGTAAAGTAGTAGTACTTGCTGATTACGGTGCTTTTGTAGAAATCATTCCTGGTGTTGAAGGTCTTATCCACGTAAGTGAAATGAGCTGGAGTACTCACCTAAGAAGTGCTCAGGACTTTATGAACGTTGGTGATGAAGTAGAAGCAGAAGTGCTTACACTTGATCGTGAAGATCGTAAAATGTCTCTTGGTATCAAGCAATTGAGCGCAGATCCATGGACTGATATTACCACCAAATACCCAAGTGGTTCTAAGCATAAAGGTACCGTTCGCAACTTCACCAACTTTGGTGTATTTGTAGAATTGGAAGAAGGAATTGATGGATTGATCCACATTTCTGACCTTAGCTGGACTAAGAAAGTGAAGCACCCAAGTGAGTTTACCTCTATTGGAGCTGTACTTGACGTAGTGGTACTTGATATTGATGTTGAAAACCGCAGATTGAGCCTTGGTCATAAACAAGTGGAGGACAATCCATTTGATACCTACGAAACTCTACTTGAAGAAGGTAGCGTGATGGAAGGTAAAGTGATTGAGATTGTGGATAAAGGTGCTGAAATCCGTTTCGAAAATATCGGAGTAGAAGCATTTGTACCAGGTCGTCACATGGTGAAAGAAGATGGTACCAACATCGAGAAAGGTGAAGTAACTGACTTTAAGATTATCGAGTTTAACAAGGATAACCGTAGGGTTGTAGCTTCTAAAACCGAAATCCACAAGGCAGTGAATGCTGAGAAAGATCAGGTTGAGAAAAAACAAACCAACAAGGCTGTAAAACAAATACAGACTAATGTTGAGCGTTCAACTCTTGGTGATCTTGACGCCTTAAGTGAGCTTAAGAAGCAAATGGAAGAAAACGAAAAGGAGAAATAATTCCCTTTAAGTTTCAATAAATTGAAATCCCGTCTCGGCTTAGCTGAGACGGGATTTTTTTTTTTGACCCAACCAATATTGTGTATTTTACGTTGTGCTAAAAAAGCGTCAACCATGAAAAACTTTTCCCACCTCGCTGCCTGTATACTGTTTGTTTTATGCACCGCCAGTACCTGTGATCCATGCCTCGAAACCTGCGATGACTTTTATATCATTTTGGATACTTATGACTCCTCGCTAATAGTAGACTCGGTGGTTTACACAACAGAGGATGTTAAGGTGTTTACAAATTATCAAAACGCAGCTTACCCTTCCATTGTGTTTTACGTCCCCATCAACCCCTCCATTGATAAATCAGAGATTATGATTTTCACCAATAAAGGGGATAGTAAAGTTCAGTTTAAACATAAGTACGATGAGTACTATGACGATGATTGTCGTGATTATGTTTTTCGATTGGATCATGCAGAGGCCACCTCTTCTACCGTAAAGGTTTCTAATGGTTATACAGATGAGGCTTGTATGACATTCAGACTTGAACTTTAAAGCTGGTCTTATGAAAATCTCAAAACCATTTGGACAAGCCCTTACAATTAGCCTTTTTGTTTTTATCTCCACAAACCTCAAGGCCCAGGAGTTATATATTAGCTGGAAGCGAATTGCAGATTTGGCCGGCTATGTATATGAAGATGGCAATAAACTGGAGCGTGCTCGTTTTGCCGTTTTCAATTTTTGCATTGAAAAGCCTTTAAAATCCTCAAATTATAGCTTAGGTCTTGATCTGGCTTATGCCAATTATCACCCCAGGCTCAATTATAAATATAACTATCTGGGAGATCGTAAACAGTTCCATGATCGTTCGTTTTCGGTGGGTGTGCTTGGCAGAGCATATACCAGACCCCGCGTTTTTAGGCTATTTGGTGAAGTTGCCGTGTATGGAAATTATCTGCATATAAAGCAACCTGTGGTAATTGAACACAGCTACGGCACCTATGAGCGCATTATTGATAACGAGAAAGTTTTGATAAGTGGAAGTATTGCCGTGGGCTTTTCGCTGGGCAATAAGCGTTTTCGCTGGGAACCCTATGTGCAGTGGGGAGTGATGCCTTCTGTAAGTGATAAGCGGGCGGGTTTACTGGCGATAAGTTCAATCGGTATGGTACGATCAAACCATTCCTATATTATTGCTCCGGCTGTGCTGAAGATAATGTTGTATTAATTTCTTTGCAGCTCCCAAAGCTTCTATTATTTTAGCCCTATGCAGATAAAAGAAATCACTTCCTGCCTGGAGTCAGTCGCTCCAGGGGCATTACAGGAGTCTTATGATAATTCGGGGCTGCTGGTGGGCAATCCTGAGGCGGATGTTAAGAAAGTACTTGTCGCACTAGATGTTACCGAAGAGGTGGTGGAAGAGGCAATAGCTAAGGGTTGTGGAATGATTATATCTCACCACCCCATAATTTTTGGTGGGCTGAAGTCCTTTACAGGGAAAAATTATGTGGAGCGTACAGTAATGGCGGCCATTAAAAATGATGTTGCCCTTTATGCCATTCATACCAATTTGGATAATGTGCACACAGGCGTAAATCAAATGATAGGATCAAAGCTAGGTATTACCAATATGCAGGTACTCGCACCCAAAAAAGGTGTACTGAAAAAGTTGGTGGTGTTTGTTCCTGAGGGAAATAAGGATGCAGTAGTAGAGGCCATGTATGCAGCTGGTGGTGGAAAGGTGGGGGAGTATGATGAATGTAGCTTTCAGATAAATGGCACCGGTACTTTTCGTGGTAGTGAAAATACCAATCCTACAGTAGGGGAAAAACTGGTGCGCCAATATGAGAAGGAGGTAAGGGTGGAGATGATTTTAGCTGCACACCGATTGAATGCTGTGGTAAAGGCCATGATAGATGCACATATTTACGAGGAAGTAGCCTATGACATTTATCCGTTGGAAAATTACCACCAGCAAATTGGTTCGGGCATGCTAGGGCATTTGCCGGAGCCAATGTATAGTTTAGACTTCCTTCAAAAAGTGAAGGATACTTTTGGAGGCACTGTGCGATATACTTCACTGATTAAAGACCAGGTAAGCAGAATTGCGTGGTGTGGTGGTTCCGGGAGTTTCCTTTTACCCCAGGCAAAGGCCAGTGGTGCCGATGTGTTTTTAACCTCTGATTTTAAGTATCATCAGTTCTTCGATGCTGAAAATGAAATCATTGTGGCCGACATTGGGCACTATGAAAATGAGCAGTTTACAAAAGAATTAATAGCTCAAGTACTTATAGAAAAATTCCCTACTTTTGCCATTCTTTTAACGGAGACGAACACAAACCCGATAAATTACTTATAAGCATCTATGGCTAAAGAAGTTACCGTTGAGGAAAAGCTTCGCGCTTTATACGATCTTCAACTTATTGACTCCAGAATCGATAAAATCAGAAACGTCCGTGGTGAACTACCTCTTGAGGTAGAAGACCTGGAAGATGAAATTGCGGGACTGGATACGCGCATTTCAAAAATGCAGGAAGAACTTGATGAACTTGATTCAGAAATCAAGAACAAGAAAAACCTGATAAAGGATGCGCAAGAGAAGATAGCGAGGTACGAAACCCAACAGAAAAACGTACGTAATAATCGTGAGTTTGACGCGCTTACTAAGGAAATCGAATTTCAAAATCTTGAAATCGAATTGGCGGAAAAACGCATTCGCGAGTTTAAAGCCAAAATCGAAAATAAAAAGGAGATTCTTAAAACTTCCACAGACAAGCATAAGGAAAGGACTTCTCACCTTGAGTTTAAGAAAAGTGAGTTGGAAAGTATCCTGAATGAAACTCAAAAGGAAGAGGATGCACTTTTGAAAAAGTCTGAGGAATTTGCCGAAAAAATTGAAGAACGCCTTATAAAGGCCTACCGAAGAATTCGCGGAGGTGCTAAAAATGGCCTGGCCGTGGTAGCAGTAGAGCGTGGTGCTTCAGGTGGTTCATTTTTTACCATTCCCCCACAGCGTCAGTTGGAAATTGCTTCACGCAAAAAAATTATCACTGATGAGCATTCAGGTCGTGTTTTGGTAGATCCAGACTTGGCGAAGGAAGAAGAGGAGCGTATGGAAAAGCTCTTCAAGTCTTTTACAAAATAAGATAAGCTCGCTAATTTTATATAGTATTAAAGGGATCCTGTGATCCCTTTTTTTATGAGATCAATTTTAATTTTAATATCAGTTTGCACTCTCCTTTGCACGCAAGGACTGGCCGCTGATGCCATATATACCCCAGCCTATAAAAAGGCATTTGTGTATATCACCCAACTCCGTTTTGTCGAGGCCAAGTTATTGGTCTCAGCCGAAAAGGCTGAATATCCAAATAACAAAACCGGAGATTACCTGGAGGCCGTGATGTTGTGTGCGGAGATATTTACTAATGAGGATCAGGCGTATTATGCCAAAGTACAGGATAGAATTGATGCCTTATTAGTGGAAATTGGCAAAATAGAAGATTCCAATCCCTATCGCAGATTGTTTTTGGGAGAAATATACGTGGCGCAGGCTACCCTTAACGGGAAGTTTAAAAATAACATAAAGGCCGCCTGGCAGTTTTACAAAGCCTACAATCTGCTTACAGAAAATGCCAGTCGTTTCCCTTCCTTCATGCCCAACAAAATCCCACTAGGTGTGCTATATGCGGGTATTGGCAGTTTACCTGATGATTACAGGTCTTTGGCCTCGCTTCTCGGTTTTGATGGTAGCGTTCAGGGAGGAATAGCCATGGTAAAAGAAGCCTTCTGGCGCCTTTCTGCCGATGATGATCTCAAGTTTTACAGACCTTATGCGGGTTTTGTATACTCCTACGTTACCTATCAGCTGGGGGCTACAAGTGATATTAGTCCTGAAAAACTGGGACTTGATGTTGCCAATAGCAGCTTTCTCATTTTTGTTCAGGCTTTGGTGGAACTTGAAAATGGCAATGCACAAAAGGCACTGAACTGGCTCGATAACCGTCCTGTGGGAAGCCGTTACTTTCAATTTGCCTATTTGGATTATATGCAGGGCAAAATATTACTTGGCTTAGAGCCTGATCGCTGTGGTTTTTACTTTGAAAAGTATTTGGAATCTAATCGTGGAGGAGTTTATGTGAAATCCTCCTATAGATATTTGAGCTGGTATTATCTCCTTAAAGGAAATAAAGCAAAGGCCGAGGAAATGCGCGAAAACATCTTTCGCAAGGGAAATACAAATACGGGTGCCGACAGACAGGCCCTGGAGGAAGCTATGGCAGGCTTTAATAAAACACTTATAGAAGCAAGGGTGCTGTTTGATGTTGGTGAGTACCAAAGAGCTGAGATGGCCCTTAAAGGCGCTCCTGTTGCTGCTTGCTGCAAATCCTCAGCAGAGGAAGCTGAGTATTACTACAGATATGGTCGTATTAAGCAGGAAATGGGTTTGCACACCAGTGCCACTTTATGGTTTACAAAGGCGCTTGGAGTAACCAATGCCTCATCCAGTTTTGCAGTAGGTAATAGTGCGCTGCAGCTTGGTATTTTGTACGAGGAGCAGGGCAATAGAGCAAAGGCCGTTGAGTATTATAAAAGAACTTTAAAGTATTCCGGTTATCCTTTTTATGAAGGAGTACATCAAAAAGCTAAAACCGGCTTGGCCCGTTTAAAAGGTTAATACCCGAAATTTGCAGCGCGGCAACGGGTTCAAACCTATTAAAGTTGTTATTTTCACCGCGTTAAAAATCGCTTATGCAATCACTGCTTACCATTACCTGGGATATGAGCCGGGGCCTTGATCTCGGAATAATAACCCTTCGCTATTATAGTTTGTTGTTTGCCCTTGGATTTGTGCTGGGCTATCTGCTTATGAAGCGGATTTTTAAGAAGGAGGGTGTGCCACAGGAAAAACTCGATACCCTGCTTACCTACGTTGTAATTGCCACAATAGTTGGTGCCAGGTTGGGGCATGTATTCTTCTATCAATGGGATTATTATTCTCAGCATCCCATGGAAATATTAATGGTATGGGAGGGCGGCCTGGCCAGTCATGGAGCGGCCGTAGCCATTATCATTGCCGTAATTATTTATAGCCGAAAAGTACTTAAGAAACCCGCCTTGTGGATGTTTGACAGGCTGGTGCTTACCATAATTCTTGCCGCTGTACTGATAAGGGTGGGTAATTGGTTTAACAGCGAAATCTATGGAGATATAGAAAACTCAGCCCTGCAAACTGTTTTTACGGATCCTCCTCGCCAGCGTATTATGGCGAGCTTTGATAACGTAATTGAATCTGTAGAATATACGAAGCTCAGTGGAGAGGAAATTACCGATACCATCGATTATCCATTGTATAGGATGCAGTTTGAAATACTTCCCGGCATATCCAAAGAGGTGGCTACTGCCACTATTGAAGGGAAGGTTATTCCCTATGTAAACTCATTTGATAAAGAGAACAAGAACATTATTTTCCCCCAAGGAGCCACGTTACAATGGGATGAATCTAAACCCAACATAGCTATAGTAGAGGTTTTGGGCGTGCCCAGAAGTCCAACGCAGTTATACGAAGCATTTGCGTATTTCCTGATCTTCCTTACTCTTTATCGACTGTTTTTGGTAAGGAAGCTGGCCAACCGACAAGGATTCATTTTTGGGGTATTCCTGATTTTGCTGTGGGGCTTCCGGTTTTTTATTGAATATTTTAAGGAGGTACAGGTTACCCGCGAAGTGGGGCAATCGCTCAACACCGGCCAATACTTAAGCATACCTCTGATTATTGCCGGTATTTACTTTGTGATAGCTTCTAAAAACAAGGGGGATGAATAGAAATACAAAACGGATAGTAGCGCTGTTTCTTTTAGTGGCCTTTGGATTATGGCTGGTGTTTACTGTTTTTCCGTTTGATTCTGAAAATTCGGCCGATGCTAAGGTACCTTCTACAACTAAGGTGTATGAGCCTAAATTTAAGCATGAAGGTGATTTAGCCTTTATAGCTGTTGATGGTAATGATACCATTAAGGAAATAAAAATAGAGTTGGCTGAGAAGCCGGAGGAAATCCAGTATGGTATGATGTACCGCAAGAGTATGGATGCCAATACAGGGATGTTGTTTTTAATGTCTGAGGAGAAGGAGCAGTCTTTTTGGATGAAGAATACCTATGTTTCTCTTGACATCATTTACATCAATAGCAAAAACGAGGTGGTAAGCATTCAAAAAAACGCTGAACCGTTAAGTGAAAAGAGCTTGCCTTCTGAAGGTTCGGCATCTTTTGTATTGGAAGTAAAAGGAGGATTTTGCGATCAATATGGAATTGCCAAGGGCACAAAAATCGCTTTCACAAAACATCAGTAGATCCAAACAGGTTTATTGAGCACGCCTTTGTTGATAAAGGCTACTTTAAAACCACTATAGGTTTTGATTTCAAATCGGTAGGCTTCTACTTGTATGTAAGCTTTCCCTTTTCCAAGGGATTTGAGTTCCGCCACACTAAAATCCACCGAATCTAATTTGTCTGTCTTTTTGATTAACGAATTTTCCTTTCCTCTTATCAGGTAAGAAATGCTATCCAGTTTACCCAAGCTGGTAAATGGGTTATCAAGGTCAATTATCATCTTAAAAGTAGAGGAGGAGCGAAGACTGTCTTTAACATTTACATCCCCGATTTCCGGAACCTTATAGGGCAATACTTCATTTATTTCAGGATTTAAAATGGTTTTTGAAACCTGCCAGATAACAGAGCTTCCAAAGTCAATGCCCTGAGTGGCGCCCGGTGAACTGGAATATTTTCCTTGTTTTTCCCTGAGTTGAACTCCCTCGGTGGCCACCCAGTCAGGTTTAATGACAGCGCCATTGCTGCTTTTTAAATAGGCGTGGCCCAGGCCCTGTATATAGGTGATGCGGCCGATAAAGCCTGAGTCAACAATTGTGCTAAGGTAGGTGGCCTGCAAGGTGCTATTGGTGCCACCAATGGTGGTGAGCTTTATGGAAGGTGCAGATGGATCGGGAAGTGATGGTCCGGGATCGCCATCAGGCTTCTTACAGCCTGTAAAAAGGGCTATAAGCAAAAGCAATAAAATTGTTCTGTTGTGGGTGGGCATGGTTCCGGCAAAAGTATCAGAAATACAGCAGCTTGGTTACCCTAAAAAAGGGAATGCCGATTCATAATTATGAATCGGCATTTTGCAGTAGCGATTAGCCAGTTGATTATTTTAAAGTAACAGACTTTGTATTTGCGCCTTGATTGATATACGCCACTTTATAGCCGCTATAGTCTTTAATCTGATAATTGTAGGCTGCCACCTGAAGGAAGGCAAAGCCTTCGGCCAGGCTTCCCAGCTCTGATGCAGTAAAAGTAGCCGAGGTGGCCGATTTGGCTTTGGTTTGCGATAGTATCTTTCCGTTTTTATCAATCACATTAAATAGAATAGAATCGGCAGAACTAATATCCGTATAGAGATCATTGGGGTTAAAACCTAAGGTCAAAGCACTTCCGCGGCTTACTTCTGATCCGGCACCTGTTAGCGCGCCAATCTGCGGAACCTCCTTGTTATACACTTCATTTATGGCGGGTACATTACCATTTCCTGCAACTTTCCAACCTACAGAAGCTCCAAAGCTTAAGCCCGATGGGTTGGTTTGAGAAGGCTGATAGAAATACGAGTTATCACTATTCTTAAGCTCTTCACTAATGCATTCAACTTTTCCGGCATTTTGCCTGCTGCTACCTCCTTTACCATCAAAAAAATTGGCTGAGGCTGTGCCTATAACAATAGTAGTTGTGCCAATTACCGGCACCTCTGTGGTGGATGATGTATTAATAGCGGCCAGAACGGCATCCACACCTTTTACTGTGATGGATGGGGTTGGGGCTGTGGAGGTTTGTGAATTTGTATCTTCAGTTTTTTCGCAGGCAATCGCTACCACTAATAACGCGGCCAATGCGGCTAATTTTCTCATGTAAATTGATTTAGTTGATTAGTAAAAAAATAAAATCAACTCTTACGCCCGCCCATAAAGAAACGCTTATTCCAGTAGGCCTCACTTAGGTTGCTTATCATAACACCTCTGCTGGAGCTTGTGTGTACAAAGTTGCCATCGCTAAGGTAAATGCCCACGTGGTTTATTCGCCTGCCACTGATTTTAAAGAAAACCAAATCACCTTCTCGTAAATCATTGCGCTTTACGTGTTTGGTTTCACTAAACAGGTCTTCGGCTCTACGCCCAATAAACTCAGTTTGGTATACCTGTAGGTAGCATTGAATAACCAATCCGCTGCAATCCACACCTTTTTGGGTATTGCCACCCATTACGTGCGGTGTGCCTTTCCATGCATCAATAAAAGTTTGTAAATCAGTAGATGACTCTTCATTAGAATCCTCCTCTTCACTCTTTTTCTTTTTGCTGCGGCTTTTGGGTTCATCAGTAACCACCCATGGCGATTTGGTATTGCCCAAGGCTTCATGCTCAATTTGTGGAGCTTTAGACTTTTTACTGGCAGCAGGAGAGGGCTTTAAGCCTTCCCTGAGGTTTCCACAGGCTGTAAGAATTGAAAGAACGCCTGCCATCAGTAAGTATCGATATGTGGAGAATTTTGTCACCGCCCAAAAGTGGTAATTATGCGCAATGTTACCATTAGCGGGCTATAAAAGTTTTCCAATACGTTATCAACTGACAACGGCACAAATTTGCAGTGATAGGCAGGAGCTGGCAATATGGCAAAGGGCGTATATGGGAGATGGTGGGGTTGTGGAGTGATGTAACCGTTGATGGCAAGTATTAGTAAAGGCGCGATAGGCGCTATTCTGCAATGGTAACCCAACAAACAATTTCAACTATAATTTTGGGTGAGCTCTAAATAATTCAGAATTAATTCTCAATTTGGCCGGAAGTAAATATTTACCCACCGCTTACAAACGTTTAACGTTTTATAAACGGCTAAGGAACTTGCTATTTAAAAAACTAACAACCAATACGTTAACGCACCAAGTATATAAGCGATATAAAAGCAATTGTTTTTATACAGACGTTAGGCGTCATTGAAAGCACCACAAAGAGATTTCTGAAGTTCTATTTTCCAGCTAAAAATAAATTTGCGAAACCGAATGATTGCGTATATATTTGCAACCGATTAGTTTCACAATTTAAAAAAATAGAAAAATGAGAAAATTGAAATTACAAGTCCAAATGACCATTGACGGGTTTATTTCGGGACAAAATGGAGAAATGGATTGGATGCAGTTTCCTTGGACAGAAGACATTTTAAACTATGTACGGGAGATTACTGAACCTGTGGACACAATAGTTTTAGGAAGAAAATTGGCAGAAGGCTTTATTCCGCATTGGGAAAATGTTGCCAAAGACCCCAACAATCCGGAATATGAGGGCGGGGTTAAATATGCTTCAACAAAAAAAATCGTATTTACTAAAACACTTGACAAATCAATTTGGGAAAACACCGAAATTGCAAAAGGCGAATTGGTTGAAGAGATAACTAATTTAAAGAATAAGCCAGGTAAAGACATTATTGCATATGGTGGTGGTGAGTTCGTTTCTGCACTCATTAAAAACAAACTCATTGACGAATTACATTTGTTTGTAAACCCTTCTGCAATTGGAAATGGAATGCCCATTTTTAAAGAATTGACGGAAATGCAAAAATTTAGCGTTATAGATGTTCGGAATTTTGATTGTGGGATTATTGCTTTGATATATAAACCAACCTAAAATGCGAAGAGATATTTTCCAAGCAATTGCAGACCCAACAAGAAGGGCGATAATTACACTTATCGCTCTTCAATCTATGACGCCAAATGCCATAGCAGAACATTTTGACACCTCTCGACAAGCCATTTCTAAGCATTTGAGAATATTAACAGAATGTGAGTTGGTGCAACAAAAACAGGAAGGACGAGAAATTTATTACCAATTAGAAGTAAATAAAATGAAAGAATTAGATAAATGGCTTGAACAATTCAGGGCAATTTGGGAAGATAGGTTTAATGAATTGGACAAAGTTTTGGTAAACCTTAAAAAGAAAAAATAAGAATGGATTTAGCATTTGACTTTACTGTAAACAAAGACAATAATACAATTACAATAAAACGAGAATTTAACGCAATAGTGTCATTGGTATGGGATGCTTATACAATAAGTGAAATCTTAGAACAATGGTGGGCACCAAAACCTTGGAACGCAAAAACGAAATCAATGGATTTTAAAGAAGGTGGGCATTGGCATTATGCTATGTGCGGACCAGCAGGTGAACAACATTGGGCATATACCACTTACGAAATAATTGATTTTCAAAGAATGTTCACGGGCATTGACAGCTTTGCAGACGAAAATGCAATAATTAATAAAGAACTGCCTCAATCCAAATGGGATGTTTCTTTTAAGGACAATGGAGAAAAGACATACGTGACAACTCAAATTTCATATGAAAGTTTGGAGCAACTTGAAACCATAATTAAAATGGGCTTCAAAGAAGGTTACACTTTGGCAATGGAAAGCTTGGACGAATTATTAATAAATCAAAAAAAAGAAAGAATAAAAACAACGAACGCCTAACAATGTATATAAAAAATAGGCGAAATATTAGTAAAATTAAGGCTTCTAGCTCGTATCAGACTTTGTTCTTTACCACAAGTTTGGTGCTTCGAAATCGCCTACTTTTCATATACTAAACGTTGTAAGCCATTAAAAAAAACCACTAAACTAAAATAGAAATGTCAATAACAAAAGAATCAGAATTAATCGGAATGAAAAAAATTAGTGAAGTTGTTGGAACTACACTAAAATTAATGAGAGAATACGCTAAAGTTGGAATGTCAACTAAAGAACTAGATGAGTATGGAGGAGATATCCTAAAAAGTTACGGTGCTAAATCTGCACCTTATGAAACTTATGGATTCCCTGCTTACTCTTGTATAAGTGTAAATGAAGAAGCTGCTCACGGAATACCATCAGAAAAAAAAATATTAAAAGAAGGAGATTTAATTAACATTGATGTATCAGCAGAACTAAATGGTTTTTGGTCTGACAATGGAGGTTCTTTTGTAATTGGAAAAGACATTCATAATCACCAACCTCTTGTTGACGCTTCTAAAAACATTTTACGCAAAGCAATAAACAAAATCAAAGGCGGAGTAAAAATTTCTAAAATTGGATATTTAATAGAGACTGAAGCTAAAAAATCAGGATTTAAAGTCATTAAAAACTTGGCTGGTCACGGAGTTGGTAGAAGTTTACACGAAGAACCTGAAAATATTTTAAATTATAGAGTTAGAACAAATCGAGAACGATTTAAAAAAAATACTACGGTAGCAATAGAGACTTTTATTTCAACAAGCTCAACTATTGCTGTGGAGTTAAATAATGGTTGGACTTTAGTAGGAAATAAAGGAGGCTATGTAACCCAACACGAACAAACAATATTAATCACAGATAAAACTCCTATAATTTTAACTGAATCAAATGGGATGTGGAATTAAAAACGATTAAAAAATAAAAGCCTAAGCTAGATACCATAAAAATCTAATTTTATTATAATGTTTGCGACAATTTGAATGTAATATTTTTGAGTTTGATTATGAATAAAGAACAAACATTAGAGGACATATAATTGATGTTTTTTGATTACTTTGCAAACCATACTGATTAGTATCTTTTATGACAAAAGCATCAAATACCCGACATAACATTCTTGAGAAAGCATTTGACTTAATTTATAAGAAAGGCTACCAAACTACTAGTATTGACGAGATTATAGCAACAACAAAAGTAACAAAAGGAGCTTTTTACTATCATTTCAAAACAAAAGATGAAATGGGCATTGCTATTATCAACGAAATTGTCAAACCAACAATGCAAAATTCTTTTATTATCCCTTTACAAAATGCCACAAAACCAATCGAGGAAATTTATTTAATGACCAAATCTCTATTATTAGAAAATAATTTTTTAAAACTTGAATATGGATGTCCGGCTGGTAATTTAGCACAAGAAATGACTCCATGGAATTCCGAATTCACAAAAGTACTTAAAGAATTAATTATTGAATGGCAAACTACCATTGAGAACAATATAAAAAAGGGAATTAAAAATGGTAAAGTGCGTAGCAATGTAAACCCGAAACAAGTTGCCTATTTTATTATATCAAGCTATTGGGGCATCAGAAACTTTGGAAAAATCACCAACAACAACGATTGTTATAATTCTTATTTAGAAGAGCTTAAAATTTATTTAAGTAATCTTAATTAATAATCATTAAACAAAACATACTGATTAGTATGTTTTGTTATCTTTGCGTCATTATTTAATAAAATACTGATGTACCAAACACTAATATTTTTCCATTCTATTGTACGTTGGCTCGTCCTAACAAGTCTTGTTTATTCAATTTATAGAGCTTATAGGGGTTACTTCCAAAATTTACAATTCTCTAAGCTAGACAATCTTGTTAGACATTGGACTGCAACAATAGCTCACACTCAACTTATAATAGGTATTATACTTTATATTCAGAGTCCAATCACAAAATACTTTTGGACAAACTTTGATGAATCTATAAAAAACGTTGACACAACTTTTTTTGGCTTAGTGCACATAATTCTAATGTTATCCGCAATTATACTATTAACAGTTGGTTCTTCCTTGACAAAGCGAAAATCAATGGACAAGGAAAAATTCAAAACAATGTTAATTTGGTTTTCGATTGCGCTATTAATCATCTTTATAGCAATTCCTTGGCCATTTTCCCCTATCGCAAACAGACCTTATTTCAGATAATTATGAAAAACTTACTTAAAACTAAAATTGGCAGGCTTCGAATTATAGGCTTCTTAGAAGGCATTTCACTATTGGTTCTTGTATTTATTGCTGTACCTATGAAATACTATTTTGATAATCCAAACTTAACAAAATCATTAGGGCCTATACACGGGGCAATATTTCTACTTTTTGTCATAAATGCATTAAGTATCGGTGTTGAACAGAACTGGAAATTCAGAACAACAACTTGGAAAATTATTTTAGCTTGTTTCATTCCTTTTGGCACATTTTATATTGATAAGAAAATTTTGAGTTACCTATAAAATTCACCTAATAATGATATCAATTTTTAAAACAAGTGTAAAAAGTAAATCCGAAATAAAATTATTAAAACCTCACCTTGATGAATTGCTATGTAAATCTAAATGGAATTTTGATCTTGAAGATTATGACAACATTTTAAGAATAGAAAGCGAAAATTGTTCAAAAATAAAAGTTGTAGAATTATTAAAAGGTTTAAATTTTAAATGTGTAGAACTTAAATAATAGCAAAATGAAAAGATTACAACTAGATTAAGACATATATGTAGCTTTTAGTCCTCTGACAAAATTAATTTTATAAATGTAGTATCAGTGTTTATCTGCTAAGATTTACTATTATATATACAACTCGTTCTGAATAAAATTACAAAAAAAACTAATTGCATCGTTTGGAAACCAAAAAAAAAACAGAATGTATAAAAACACTTGCATATTGTTGTCGTGAATATTATATTTGCGACAACATAAAATAAAAACTATGAGAAAATTAGAATTTGCATCTCTTCAAGTAAGAGATTTAAAAGTATCCAAAGACTTCTACACAAACAAACTAGGATTTGAAGAATCTCAAATGAGTAATCCATACGCCTGTGTTTTTAAATTCAAAAAAGACGAAGCAAGTTTTGCTATAAGAACACCTATGGAGAACTTAGATGACAGAGAACTTGGTATTGGCGTTCAACTTTGGTTTGCTATTGACGGTACTATGGAAGATTTTAAGACAGACCTAACCGCAAAAGGAATTGCAATTTTAGGCACAATTAACAACACTCCATTTGGAAAAACTATTATTGTGACAGACCCAGATGGTTACACATTAACTTTTTTACAACCAAAAGATTAAAATGAAAGAGATTGAATTTCGTTTTAAAAGTCCAAAAGATAGTCCAGGTTATTTACTTGGACAAGTAACTATGCTATGGCAACGTAAACTTAAAGTCGTTTTAGACCCTTTGGATTTGACTCAGACTCAGTTTGTGTTGCTGGCAGCATTAGGTTGGCTTTCAAAAAAAAGTAATACTGTTACACAAGTTGACATTGCCAATCAAAGTAATGCAGACAGAATGATGGTTTCCAAAGTTTTGAGAACTTTGGAAAAAAAGAATTTTATAAATAGACACGAACACCAAACTGACACTAGAGCAAAGGTGATTAAATTAACAGTTGAAGGTGCAGATGTTTTGCAAAAAGCATTATCAGCGGTTGAAAATGCTGACATAGATTTCTTTTCAATTTTAGGCAACAAATTATCCTCATTCAATCAGAGTTTGGCTAATTTGATTGAACAAAATAAAATTGAATAAAAGTATCTATTGTGGTAAATAAGCCATTTAACAAAAATACATTGAGAAATGGACTACTCCGAAACTAATAGACTATCAAGATTAACAGCAATCTTAATTCAATTACAGACTAAACGAATTTTGACTGCTTCGGAATTATCAAGTAAATTTCAAGTTAGTAAAAGAACTATTTACAGAGATATAAAAGCCTTGGAACAATCAGGTGTTCCAGTACTAACAGAAGAAGGAAAAGGATATACTTTAATGGTTGGCTATAAAGTTCCACCTGTAATGTTTACCGAAAGTCAAGCAAACGCCTTAATTCTTGCAGAACAGTTGGTGTTGAAAAATAAAGATTCTTCATTTATCAAAGATTACTCAGAAGCAATCGATAAAATAAAAGCGGTGCTGAGGCAAAGTGAAAAAGACAAAGCCAATTTACTTTCAGACCGTACTCGATTTGACCAAAATATAAATAGAGAAAGAAACAGTAATAACCTTTCCGAATTGCAGTTTGCACTCACTAACTATAGTCTTGTTAAAATGGAATACATAGACGAATCTAACAAAACAACAAATAGATTAATTGAACCTTTTGCTCTGCTAAGCACAGAGAATTGGTTGTTAGTTGCTTGGTGTAGGTTACGTAAGGATTTTCGATATTTCCGCCTCGACAGAATTAATAAAATGGAGATTCTCTTAGAGAACTTCAAACCTCACAATATGTCCTTACAGGAGTTTTTTGATAAATATCATTAATTAGTTTTCACCCTTGCCACAGGGCTGTCACCGACCCATTTTACATTTGTATCTTAAATTAAAATCAAATAATAAAATGGAAAAAAAAACAATTGACCCTTGGACTTGGGGTAAAAACACAAATTCTGCTCAAGCAGTAGAAGTAAAACAAGTAGAAGGAACACTTTACTGTTCGGGACAAGTAGCCTTGGATTCTAATGGTGTGCCAAGTAGTGCAGATATGCGTTCGCAACTTACTCAGACAATAGCGAACTTAGAACAACTAATAAATGAAGCAGACTATGATTGTAAAAACATAGTAAGACTTAATGTTTACACTACTTCAACTCAAAATTTTTTCACAACTTGTATGGATGTCTATGTCCCATTTCTTCAAAAATATGGCATCAAACAAGCTACTACTTTACTTGAGGTAAAAGGACTTTTTGCTACATTAACGGTTGAGTTAGAAGCTACCGTTGTGAAATAAAAACGGCTTACAACAACGTATATAAAAAATAGCGGTTCAGGTGTAAATCTGAACCGTTTTTGTTTTTAAATAAGTATATTGCTTTACTAAAAGTTAGTTTTTATAAATCCGCTACTTTTTATATACCAATCGTTAGCCACAAGTAAAAGCCAATTGTAAAAAAAAAAAACAAAATGGAAAAAGACTATTTCCTTCTGGAGGATAAAAAAAAGGAAATCGAATCCAAATTTTTAATTAAAAATGGCTGGCTTAAAATCTATGCAGAGGATTCAAAGAATAGTGATGATTCTGCTGGTATTTATTGTTGTCTTGTATCAAATAACAAAGTTGACAAATACAACCAAAATCACAGTTGGCCACTCTCAATGGGAAGTGAAGGTAAACCTGCCGTTTATGGTGACAACACTTATAGAACACATGATGAAGAAGGACTTGAACCATTTTTGCTCTCCAAATCATTTTCGTTTCACGAAAACTCTGTTCGGTACATAGATGTTGCCGAAGAATTCATTTTATATTTCAGACTTTATGAGAAAGGAATTGACAAGCAGAATAGGGATCAGCGTAATTTTATGGGGAGTAACTAATTTCAGGCAAATATTTTCTCCATTCTAAAGAGGAACAAAGAAACA
>JBLWXT010000030.1:0-51068 GCA_048267305.1 Owenweeksia sp.
TTGGCCTTCGTTCCGCTACGCTTCACTACGGCCAAGAAGCTTTGAAAAATGTAAGTATTTTATAATTTAGAACCGTACTAAAAAGGGGGAGCCTACACAATTACCAAAAACAATAAACGTTCACAAACTCAATTTCTATATGAAAAAGACAGTTACTGCCATAATTTTCTCTTTATTCCTAACCTTAGGTTACAGTCAAAATTCACAAAACCTTGTTGGAACCTGGAATTTCAATTCTGTAACAACTACAAATCAAAACTGTAAAGGTGTTGACTATTTTCCAATCTCTACTTTTAAATTCACCGCAAATGGAAAGGCTGAGTTTAAGTCTAGTGAAGGAACAGCTAACGCGAGCTACAAACTTGTCGACAATGTGATTGAACTTTTTAAACTCTCCGAAAATGGGGTTAAACAAGAAGGCTCCGCTCAGTTTGTTTTAAAAAGCGTGACAAAAGACACTTTAATTTTAACTGTTGAATATGAATGTGGAAGTATTGACATCATATTTAAAAAGTAAAAAAGGTAAAACCCACCTATCTTTAAGTATGATTTTTGGGAAGAACAAACAAAAAATATTGGCTGGACTCATTAGCTGGCCTCCAAAAACACTTTATAGTCCCCTTATTTCCTTCTAAATCAACGCTTATGCAAACTCTTGTCTTCAGCCTTATTTTAGGATTGTTCAGTTTTTCGTCTCTTATACCTGAAGAGAGCACATATCCCGAAATCTTAGAAAACATAGCCACTAAAAGAGCGAATTATCAACGCCTGTATAACCCTGCGGACTCTGCCCAACAAGATTCATTAATCAAATCCGCCAGAGCCTATTTGCTCAAAACGGTTTCTGAGGAGGTATTTCCCAAGTGGTATGGCACCCCCTGGGATTTTAACGGAACTACCCGCAATCCCCGTGAAGGGAAAATTGCCTGTGGCTACTTTGTGAATAATGTGATTACGGATTTGGGCTTTAAAATTCCCAGGGTAAAATGGTCACAGTCTGCCTCTGAGGTATTTATAAAAAAGCTGGCTCCCAATAACATTAAGCGTTTTAGCAACAAGCCCATTGAAGATATAAAAAGCTATTTACACAAAAGCGGTGATGGCCTTTACCTTGTTGGACTGGACATACATGTGGGCTTTATACTAGTAGAAGCAGGCAAGGCTAAGTTCATCCACAGCAGTTACTACCAGCCGGATATTGGTGTGCTGGAGGAAGATTTGATTGCCGGCAATCCTATAGGTGATTCAGATTACCGGGTAATAGGAAAATTGCTTTCGGATGAAATGATGGTGAATTGGATTAAGGGAATTGGTTATTAATCAGCAGTTGTAAAGCCACTACTCTATCACAAACCTCCCGTTAAAGGTTAAACCCAAATAACTCTTAGTTTTTAAATTGCAGAAAGTAATTACTCTTTTACCATTTTCGTACGAGAGATGCACTAATTGCTCTGGCTCACTTTCGTAATAACGGATACTAGGGCCGTAAACCTGAAATTCAACTTCAACCTCATCTGAACTATACGGACTGCTTGAAGTAATAAATGTAGCCGCTGTATCGGAGGCTTCACTAGTACTAAATATCAACTTCACCAATCCGTTCGGAGCTTCCGCCTTTATTATATACCGCCCGTAGTTGTCAATCTTCTCTATTGCATTTACCGCCATATGTGTCGCTCCGTTGGTGCTTTCTACTACATTCAAATCAGGTGCACACGGAATGATTGACGGGATTACATCTACATACACTGAATCCTTTCTAATAAAGTCATCGCTCTGAGCTGTTATCACATACCACCCTTGATCCGAATACCTTGCATGTTCTATATCCACATAGTTAGGGCTGTAGGGCTTGCTTTTAGTATAGGTCATCGTATAAATGTAGTCGCTATAGTATTCCGAAGCCTTTACTTCAAGCCTTTCATTAAAGTGGACCGGAGCATTAGTTTCAGCCTCAAGTATAAACCCTCTGTGATTTTGTCCTTTGTCTCTCCAGCCTTCAACACAACCGGTAAGTGTTGCTATCAGCAAAATAAAAAGGTATTTATTGTTCTTCATGTTTGGTTGTTGCTTAATACCTATAGGCTGTTAATACATCTGCATTATAAAATCTAAAAAATACTACTGATATGTGGAACGCAAGTAACAGGAGACGGGATAATATCCCTATAAACTGAGTTTGGAGCCATAAAACACCCATTCCCGAGCAACTTTAATTGAGTTCCACCCTGGCGTTAATTCGAGTAGATCCCATCTGAAAGTCGCATAGCGTAAAATATATTTTACCATTCTCCTTAGTTACGTGTAACAATTGATCTGATGCGCCTGATAAGCCACTCGATCCTTTTTGCCATAATTTAACATAAACCGCATCCGAGCCGTTAACTCCATTTTCAAAAGTTGTCACATAAGTCCTGTCTTTATCAGGGTCTGTTTTTCCCTTAAAAAGAAAACTGATATATCCTTCCGGAGAGGAGGCTGTTATTTTGCGCCAATCTTTTCTCTCTATCTTACTTTCCACTGTGGTAAAAGTCATATTTATCCCGAGGCTGCTCGACTTAGCCGTATTTATATCCGGCTGGCAAGGTATTGGGGCCGGAATAACTTCCACAATCACTGAATCCCTTCCCACTATTTCACCTCCATCTAAAGATGCCGTAACATAATACAACCCTTCATTTTTGCTTCTTGCGTTATCTTCAATAAGCGTTGTGCCATAAATCCCGCTTTGCCCCGGAGGTGCCGTTATAATGTATCGCTGTCTTTCCACTACTTCGTTGGCCACAAATACCCTTATGGTATCACCATAATTTACCGGGGAATTACTTTTTAGCACGGGAATTATTTTGCGGCTTCTATTATGAGCGCGCTCACAGGAAGCTGTAATGAACAGTGTAAGGAAAAGTAAGATCAACTTACTTATTCTAAAAGTATTTGCTTTAGTCATTGCTATTAATGGCGTTTTTGGCTGCTAGTCCAGCTCCAGCCTGGTACTAATAATAAACTTGGTATTACCCCTGCTCATCTCAAAATCACATAAGGTAAAATAGGTTTTATCATTCTCCACACTAACGTTTACATACTGCCCCGGGGTACCACCATACAAAGTTCCTCCAAGGTTCATACTCACACTTACCTCATCGGCTGTGTTGAAACTACTTTGCTGGCGGCATATATAAGTACTTTCCTTTGCAGGGTCTTCGGGATGGCCAAACACCATATCAAAATCTCCGGAGCTTGAGTTGGCATATACCCTGCGTTGATCGCCACCTTCCGACCTGCTGCCAACAAATGTAAAAGACATGCCCACGCCTGCCGTTGGTGAGGTGAGTTTATTGATATCAGGAGTACAGGAAACAGGTTCTGGTAAAATATCAACAAATACTGAATCCTTACCGATAAATCCTTCATCATCATAGGATGAAACAATATACAGACCTTCCTCACTAAATCGAGCTTCTGCACTAGTGTAATCAGACAGGCTCCCCGATCTCCCGTCAGGGAAAGTCATTTCATAATAATGCTCCTCGGTAGAATTAAGGGTGAATACTTTCAGTTCTTCCCCAAAGGCTACTGGCGAATTACTCCTCACATCAGGGGCTATTCTCCTTACCGAATTGTTTTCTTTAATCTCACAGGAAGTTATAGCCATCAGGCAAACAAAAACTACGGCCCATCTTTTCATAAATGTTAGTTTAAAATTCAAGTCTTGCCTCTATTTGTTCAAAAGACTGCCCCCCCATAGGAAGAGCATCGCAAAGTATTACCGCCATTTTACCATTGGCAGTTTTTCTTACGTGGATATATTGTTTTTGATCCACATAGTAGATTTGGCCGGCAAAAGGGCCCGAATTATCTGTAATATAGGCCAGGGCCTCTCCTTCGCTGCCATCACTCACATAAAAACTACTCATATATGTGGCATCTTTTGAAGGTTTATCAGGGTGATCAAACAAAATGGTTAAATATCCCTTACTTGATTTTCCTCTTACATAGTAGGTACTGGCTTCCACTCCCTGTATAACCTCAGTAAAATTGAAATTGAACTTTGTAGGCCATGCCATTGAGTTGGTCTTTGGTGAACAGCTGAAATTAGCAGGAAGTACGTCTACATAAAGTGAGCGTGTAAACTCAGTGCTATCCACTTTAAGAACTTTTAAGGTGTAAAGCCCGGCATCTGATGCCCTTGCACTTTGTGTTTCATAAGACGATACATCCTTCCACGTGCCATCAGGTTTTTGAAGCCTATAGCTATAGTCGTAATTTAACTCATCTACCCGTACATACAGTCGTTCACCAAATTTCACAGGCTCATTACTAATAAGGTTGGCTCTTTTTCGGGCCTTTTCTTTATCCTGCTCTTTGCAAGAACTCAGGCCTGCCAGCAATAAGAGTACTAAAAAAGACAAATTTCTCATTTGATAGAAATGCGTTAGGTTCGGCACTTCATACAAATTAAAGGTTAATTGTTTAATTCTATAATTTCAGGATAGATGTTTTCGACAATTTCAACCTTTTGTAATTCATACAGGCAGCTTATTCCTTAAAGCAGCGTTCTATTATATCCTTATGATCAAAAGCCAGTTCTGGCAATTTATCAACAGAGTACCACTTGGCATCACCGGCATCATCACCGGCTTCAACCCTTACGTCAGGATCTATCACCGCCTCAAAAGCAAAGCTTATCAATCTTCCTCTCGGATCACGGTCGGGAGTATCAAAGTAATCGATAAACCTCAGCTGCGATTGGGTTACTGAAATACCGGTTTCCTCCTTCAATTCACGTACCGCGCCTACTATTACCTTTTCATCAGTTTCCACAAAACCACCCGGCAAGGCCCATTTACCGGCAAATGGCTCATTTTTTCTCTTTATCAGGAGAATTTCCCAAGTCTGTTGACCCTTCCGTTTTACCACCAAATCCGTGGTTACCTCTGTTTTTGTTGTCTTCATATAAACTAAACCCAAGTTGCCCTTGCACGTTCAAGGTTACTTTTATCTTTGAATCAAATTTAGCACATGAAAGAACAGAAAAAATATATTGAGCAACATAGAGATCGCTTTTTAGAGGAGTTGAAGGAATTACTTCGTATTCCTAGCATATCTGCAGATTCCAAGTATAAGGGAGATGTAATGAAAGCGGCCGAAGTGGTTGGAAGCCACTTAAAAAAAGCAGGAGTGGATAAACTGGAGATATGCCCTACACCCGGCTATCCAATAGTATATGGCGAAAAAATAATTGACCCTGCCCTGCCTACGGTTTTGGTTTACGGCCATTATGATGTACAACCACCAGACCCTATGAATCTTTGGGAAACGGAACCTTTTGACCCTGTGGTTCGCAAAACGGAAATTCACCCCGAAGGAGCCATTTTTGCCCGCGGTGCCTGTGATGACAAAGGGCAGATGTATATGCACGTAAAGGCACTTGAGGTGATGAACCAAACGAATAGCCTGCCCTGCAACGTAAAGTTTATGATTGAAGGTGAGGAGGAAATTGGAAGTAAAAACCTCGGCTGGTTTGTGGAGCGCAATCACGATAAGCTTACGTGTGATGTAATTCTTATTTCGGATACCGGAATGCTTTCAAAGGAAACGCCTTCCATCACCACTGGCCTCAGAGGACTTAGCTACGTAGAGGTAAAGGTTACAGGCCCTAACCGCGATCTTCATTCAGGGTTGTATGGTGGCGCTGTGGCCAATCCCATCAATATTCTGGCAAAGATGATTGCCTCCCTTACCGATGAAAATAACCATATCACCATTCCTGGATTTTACGATAAGGTAGAGGAACTTTCCGCTGAGGAAAGAGCCGAAATGGCCAAAGCTCCATTTGATTTGGAGAAATATAAAAAGGCGCTGGACCTTGGAGATGTGTATGGCGAAAAAGGCTATAGTACTATGGAGCGCAACTCCATCCGCCCTACATTAGATGTAAATGGAATTTGGGGTGGCTATACCGGTGAAGGTGCCAAAACCGTAATTGCGTCTGAGGCTTTCGCCAAGATATCCATGCGTTTGGTACCACATCAAACCCCGGAAGAAATCACTCAGCTTTTTATGGATCACTTTAAAAGCATTGCACCGGCATCTGTAAAGGTTGAAGTAACACCTCATCACGGGGGCGACCCTTATGTTTCGCCTACCGATGACAGAGGATATTTAGCGGCCAGCAAGGCCATGGAAGAAAGCTTTGGCAAAAAGCCAATACCTGTGCGCAGTGGTGGAAGCATCCCCATCGTGGCCCTTTTTGAGCGTGAGCTAAAGGTAAAATCCATTCTATTGGGTTTTGGTTTGGACAGCGATGCCATCCACTCACCAAACGAGCATTACGGCTTGTGGAACTACTACAAGGGAATTGAAACTATTCCGTTGTTCTATAAGCATTTTGCTACGGCAGAATAGCTTCTAACATATCTGTAATAATGAAAGGCTCTGGTTATTAACTGGAGCCTTTTCTATTCAAAATGACTTCAAGTTTGATGGATAGAACCGCCATGAGGGGGTTTCCAAAGAGGTTTCAATAGCATCCAAAGCATACCATGGGGAGAGGTTGGTATTCCCAGGATTTTTTACAATATGAATACTTTGAGCGGGCATATAACTCTGCGCCAGCATAAACATTTTTGAACCCTTTTCATTTTTAGCTACATCAATCACCAACATGGCATGGCCAGGGCTTCCGCCCTGAATAAACACATCACCAATCTCCAGGCTTTCTACCTTCTTTGGTTTTAATTCTTTTTCCAAAGAAGGCGTTCCTGCAAAGGAATACACCATAATCATGTAATCACGAAAGTTGGAATAGGAATAGTCTTCAGGTTTATTCCCATACCAGTAGGCCTTGCTTCCCTTAATACCAATTCGCTCTCCCCTGGCCCATCTTTGGTACTCTGCATAAAAGCCATTCACAAAGTGAAACCCAATTTTAGCGTATTCCTTTCGAAAGAAAAAGTACTCCGCTCTAATCCGCATTATGGCATCGGCACATTGCTGTAAATCGCGCTTTCCAATATCCATATCCAAGATGGCGGCATGCCTCTGTACATCTTGCTCGGTGCCATCATAAAGAACCACAGGACTTCCATCGGGTAATAACTTTAAATTTCTGAGGTATGCTCCAAAGGATCCAGCAGATAAGCTATCGCGAGTATAACCCTCTGGCGGTGAAAACCGTGTTTTCACAGTCATCCCTTCAGAGTGTTTAACAGTTGAGGAAGTGGGCTTCCTCACATCGGTTATTTCTACCACATGTGCGGCTTCAAATGAATTATTCTGGCAGGACGAAAAGAGAAGAGTGAGGAAAAACAACTTAAGTATATACATGGCTTAGTGGCTTAGTGGCTTAGTGGCTTAGTAAAGAGAAACGGAAAGTTTTAACTTTGAAGTATGTCCTACGAGCCTAACGATAAAGAACCTCTGATTTTTGAAGAGCCCGACCTTAGCGGTGAATATACTGCGAGTGACTATTTGCGATGGCGCTTTGAGGGTTACGTAGAACTTATTAAGGGGAAAATCTTTAAGATGTCTCCGCCTCCCGCTGACCCACATCAGGCCTTGAGTGGAGAATTATCATTCCTTTTTTACGGTTATCTAAAAGGTCATATATGCAGTTTAAGAACCGCCCCTTACGATGTTTATCTGGTAAAAGAAGGTGAAGGCTTTAAGCAAACCCGAAACATTGTACAGCCCGACATCGCCATTATCTGCGATAAGCAAAAGATTACCTACCGTGGTTGTGTGGGCTCTCCTGACTTTGTTTTGGAAATACTCTCTCCCTCTACCCGCAAAAAAGACCTTACCCTGAAAATGGATCTTTATGAGGAGTATGGCGTAAAGGAATATTGGGCCGTAAGCATCCCCGAAAGGTTGTTTATTGTAAACAGATTGGATGCCAACGGTAAATATGCTAACCAAAAAACCTACACAGAAGGCGCTGTAATTGCCCCAAAGGATTTCCCTCAACTTAAAGTAGACATCACCAATTTGTTTATTGAAGCCGAGATAAAAGAAGTGAACGACTTTTAAAGCAGATCGTCCAGTATAGTACCCGCAGCATCAGATCCACGCTGATAATTTTGTAGAATTCTGGCTTTAATAGCTACAATATTTTTAAGGATAAGTATGATTTCCGACAACACATTGGCCTGCCCGGATGCGATTTTCTTTTGGGAGGAAATCACCATAATATAGGTAAGGGCATCTTGAAACTTAAGCTGCAATGCTCCTTTTGCCCTTAACACATCATCAATATTTTTTAGCTTATCGGTTGTAAGCTTTAAAATAATCAACTCTTCGTATTCGAGCAGGTTATCCTTTAATTCCAAAATTCTGTTCATGTAATTATCATCCGGCAAAGACTGGTGATTCTTCTCATGCTCGGTAATAATCTTAACCAACTTTTCAACATTTATCCGCAAATCTTCTATGTGATGCTGATTGTAAAGCAGTGCCACTCCATACTCCTGGCTATGTGCCGATTTTTTTAGCACTTGCGTATATACTATCCCTTTCAGCTTTTTGGCATCATCCAGAAAGCTGACCCACTCGGCATTCATCTTCCTAACCGGCTTCTGCTTTTCCTTTTTTAAATACTTAAAAGCGAGGTTTACAATATCCCTTTCATGGGATAACAATTGCACTATATCAAGCCTCAGTACGTCAAAAAGTTTCTCCTGCTTTTCGGGGTTCAACTCCTGAGACTTAAGTTTGGCCTCTACCTTTTGCTTTTTATTGAATCGAATATTGCTGGTAGCGAAAAAAGCCAGGGCTACAACTCCCAGTACAATTGCCATCCATGGTCCACCGTAGTAAATCATTACAGCCAAAATACCAGCTGCAAAAAAGGCCATAAGAGCCGTCATCAGCCAGCCGCCAATAACATTCAGCACGCCTGCCACCCTAAATACTGCACTTTCTCTACCCCAGGCCTTATCGGCCAAAGAAGTACCCATCGCCACCATAAAGGAAACATAGGTAGTAGAAAGTGGTAATTTATAAGAGGTAGCCATCGCGATAAGCAAACTGGCCACAATAAGGTTTACCGAAGCCCGCACAAGGTCAAAAGCCGGACGATCTTCATCAGATATTTCCACAATGCGTTGATGAAAACGAATGTTCATCCTTCGCATCATGGTATCGGGCAATTTTTTACTAAACCATCCGCCCATGGTAAGTGCGCCTCCCACCATCACGCGCGACAAAAAGTTTGGTTTAAAGCGCTCCTCTCCTGTATCCTGCCTCCCGAGGTTTACCTCAGTTTCGGTAACCTTACGTGATTTACCCGAAAACCACAGCGTAACCACCATAATCAGCCCGGCCAGAAAAAGAAAAATGAATGGCGTTTGAACCTTACCACCAAGCTGCTCCATAGAGAACACACCGGCACCAAGAGCTTGAGCACTCCACATTTCATACGAATGAAAACCAGCCAGTGGAACACCAATAAAGTTAACGAGGTCATTACCGGCAAAGGCCATAGCCAGGGAAAATGTACCCGCAAATACAACAATCTTCAAGGGGTGGGCATTGATAGTTTTCACCAGAGCAAACACCAAAAGCAAAGAGACTACCAGCACAATTGCAAGCAACATTAAGGTATTGGAACCTATAAAACCAGCAACATCTGCACTAACAAAAGAGCTACCCTTGGCGCCCTTAATAAGCATGAAGTAAACGATAATGGTGATGGCAACTCCGGCAAATAAAACTCCGTGAGATTTCAGATATCTGTCAAAACTAAAAGAAAACCACAGTCTGCACAGATATTGCACAATACCCCCAATAGTAAAGGCCACACCTATGGAGAGAAATATCCCCGAGATAATAGCCACGGCAGTTTCTATATTTATAGCCTGTGCCACACCTGCAAAGCCAGCAGAGGCTTCAAAGGATTTTAACACAGCCACCGCAACCGAGGCTCCAAGTAAATCAAACACTATACTTACCGTGGTACTTGTGGGTAAACCGAGCGAATTAAAAATATCGAGTAATAATATATCGGCCACCATAACTGCCACAAAAATCACCATCACATCTGCAAATGTGAAAACCTCAGGGTTAAAGATTCCCTTTCGCGCAATCTCCATCATACCGCTGGAAGACAGGGCACCAAACAAAACTCCCGCAGCTGCAATTATCAAAATGGTGTTGCGTCCCGCAACTCTAGAACCTATGGCTGAATTAAGAAAATTTACAGCATCATTGCTAACCCCAACAATAAGATCGGCAACAGCCAATAATACAAGTACTATAACAACTATTTGATAGGTTTCCATCAATGTTTACCTTTAGCGAAATGAGGGGCAAAAGTCAAAATTCTAATGTTACCTCAACGTTAACTTCAACTCAATAAATGCCCTACAAAACACATCTTTTTTCATTCGGCATTCTTATAATATTACTTTGCTCATCTTGCAATGCCCAAAATCAAAACACAGTGGATAAAGAGCACACAAACGCATTAATACACCAAACCAGTCCCTATTTGCTGCAGCATGCGCACAATCCTGTAAACTGGCTTCCGTGGGGCGATGAAGCTTTTGAACTTGCCCAACGGGAGAACAAGTTAGTGATTGTAAGCATAGGTTATTCCGCTTGCCACTGGTGCCACGTTATGGAACATCAGACTTTTGAAGATTCCACGGCTGCAGCGCTGATGAATGAGCTTTTTGTCTGCATAAAAGTAGATAGGGAAGAACGACCCGATGTAGATCAAATTTACATGACGGCCGTACAATTAATGACACGCTCTGGCGGTTGGCCACTAAATGTGATTACCCTGCCCGATGCTCGCCCCGTATGGGGAGGTACTTATTTCCCTAAGGAAGACTGGATGAGCGCCCTGAGGCAGATTTCGGATATCTATAAAAATGACCCCAACAAAATGCTCGCTTACGCAGAAAACCTTACAGAAGGCGTACGGCAATCAGAGTTGGTTGAAGTTAATACTGCTAAACCCGATTTTTCAAAATCAGATGCCACGGCCATTTTTAATGGTTGGAAGCAAAGTTTTGACAATACCGAAGGTGGACCAAACCGGGCTCCAAAATTCCCAATCCCCAACAATTATGAGTTTTTACTTCAATATGGTCACCTTTCGGGAGATGTGGCAGCATTAAACCACACTAAGCTTACGCTGAAAAAAATGGCCTATGGCGGCATTTACGATCAGGTGGGTGGTGGCTTTGCACGATATAGCACCGATGCTCTTTGGAAGGCACCTCACTTTGAAAAGATGCTTTATGATAATGCCCAGCTAGTAAGCTTATACAGCAAAGCCTATCAAAAATATAAGGATCCGCTTTACGCTAAAACTGTATTTGAAACCATAGAATGGCTCGAGCGTGAAATGAGCGGCCCTGACGGAGAATACTATTCAGCACTTGATGCAGACAGCGAAGGCGAAGAAGGTAAGTTCTACGTTTGGACCAAGGCAGAGCTACAATCCATTATTCCCAAAGCAGAGTGGGAAGATTTTGCCACATACTACGATCTTAAAAAAGGCCTGTGGGAGCATGGCAACATCATATTGATGAGAAGTGATTTTGAACCTTCAGAGGGTGAAGCTTCTTTATGGGATAAAAAGGCAGCCCACTGGAATTCACTGCTACTCACAAAGCGAAGTGAACGAATACGCCCGGGGATTGATGATAAATCACTCACCAGCTGGAATGCGCTTATGATTTCAGGGTTAGTTGATGCTTATAAAATCACCTCCCAAGCCCCCCTCAAGGGGGGACAGGGTGGTGATTATCTAGCCAGCGCTATTAAGACCGCCAACTGGCTGCTTAAAAACCAATCCCGCAAGGACGGCTCACTTTACCACTCTTATAAAAAAGGGAAAAGCACTATTGAGGGCTTAATTGAAGATTACGCTTTCAGCATTCAGGCCTTCCTTCATCTGTTTGAAGCCACGGGAGAAGAAAAATACCTGGAGCAAGTCGCTAAATGGATGGAATATGCAAAGGCAAACTTCGAGGATAAAGCCACGGGCTTGTTTTATATGCGCAGCCTGAGATCTAAACAGCTTATAGCCAAAAGTCTGGAGACGGTGGATAATGTCATTCCTTCTTCCAACTCAGTTATGGCCGAAAATCTATTTATGCTTGGTCATTATTTGGATAACGAGGCTTACCATGAGCAGGCACTCCACATGATAAATCAGGTAAGTAAAGAGCGGATGTTGAGTTATGGCGAGAGTTATAGCAACTGGGGGCAGCTTTTACTTCGTATTACCTACCCACATTATGAGGTGGCTATTTCCGGAAAGGAAGCCAATGAAAAATACCTAAAGCTGCAACAGAATTACCTCCCCAATGTGATTTGGATAAAATCTGAAAAGGACTGCAAACTACCCTTACTGGAAAACCGCTATGTAAAAGGAGTTACTAAAATTTATGTTTGTCAGGATAAAGTTTGTCAGCTGCCGGTAGAGGAGGTGAAGAAAGCGGTGGAGTTGATGGAAAAACCCTAAATCCGAAGCTCGAAACCCGTAACAAATCAGAAAATTTGAAATTCCAAGCGCCAAGCCCTGTACGCTCCTTGTTTTAAATTTTCAAGCCTTGGTATTTTGGTGCTTGTTTCTGATTTAGAGTTTAGGGTTTCTGATTTCTGCCTCACCTCAACTTCAAAACCTGCCCCATAAAGGGTTGCGCACCTACAGGCATATCATTCCATTTATAGAGATAGCGAAGTTTTACGCCAAACTGCTGCGAAATAGAATACATGGTTTCTCCCTGCTTTACGGTATGATACTCATGTTCAATCACAGCTTTACGCCTTTTAGGCTGAGTATAAATACGGTCGCCCGGCTTTATTTTGCTATCAAAAGCAAGGTCATTATACTCAAGTAACTTATGTACACGCACATCCACCTGGGCGGCTATGGCTTCGTAGGTATCCCCTTCTTTGGCCTCAATATATTTCACCTGGTTAGAAGATACATTTACCTGAAAAGGGTTTATTTCAAACTCAGGCTTTACGGCAGCCGTATCTACATTCTCACTTTCATGATAACCCTTAAGGTCATATTTATGGAGGTCATGTCTTTCAATAAGATCAATCAGCAGCTGTGGATATTTGCGATTGGTAGCGTAGCCAGCCTTTTTCAAACCCTTGGCCCAGGCCTTATAATCCGTTGGTGATTCATCAAAAAGAAAAGCATAGCGAGAGCGAGTGGTTAAAAACTCCGAATGATCTCTAAAGCTTTCATCAGGATCTTTATAGGAGCGAAAACATTCATTTTTAGAGTCATCATCGTGATAAACACGCTTGCCTTTCCAATCCTCATGGCACTTTATTCCAAAGTGATTATTGGCCTCTCGTGCCAGATAGCTCTTTCCACTGCCCGATTCCAATATTCCCTGCGCCAGGGTAATACTGGCCGGTATGCCGTGCTTTTTCATTTCGCGAATAGCCACGCCTTTATACTTTTTGATGTATGCCTCCACATCACCATTGGCAAACAACACACTACTTACTAAAGTGAGTATCAATAAGAGTTTAACCTTCATATTCAATTCTTTTTCCTGATTTTTCCAAACGTTTGTTCATGCCCTTTATTCCCTGTAGCCCACCGGTATGTATGGCTAATAATTTTGTGCCGCCCTCAAATTCTCCATTTTCAATCATCTCAAAAATGCCATACATCATCTTCCCCGTGTAAATCGGATCTAAAGGAATATTGTACTTCCGGTAAAAGCCATTCATAAAATCAATCAATTCCGGCTTCACTTTTCCGTAGCCGCCAAAGTGATAATTTTCGGCTACAGCCAAACGGTGATTCACCAATTCTTTTCCATTAAGGTTTGTTGAAAAGGCCTTTTCATACTCCAGAATAGATTGAGCAATAGCGCGCTTCAAAAATATCCCGCCCTTGAGCGCAGGAAAAAGCATGAACTTTGACTCATATCCACTGAGCAACAAACCAGCCATGGTAGTTCCGGTACCACCTGCGCAGCACACATAATCAAAACCAGCATCCACCTCATATAAAACCTCCGTGCAACCCTTTACACCCAAGCTGCCCTTTCCACCTTCCGGGATGAGATACACCTCGGGCAGTGTCTCTTCCATCATCTGCAAAAACTCCTGGTCATCCTTAGTGTCATATCGCTTTCGCGAGATGGCCTCCACTTCCATTCCCTGTTCACGGCAAAAATCGAGGGTATCATTGCTCTGTACTTCTTCGCCCCTAACTAATGCCTTGGTTGGGATATTAGCCATTTTGCCCAATGCTGCCGTTGCCGCCAAATGATTGGAAAAAGCACCACCAAATGTGAGTATGTGGGTTTTTCCGCTGCCATAAAAATCCTCTACATAATATTTGAGCTTGCGCCACTTATTCCCACTTACGTGAGGATGTATAAGGTCTTCGCGCTTCAGCCAGATTTCCACACCTTTGATGGTATCGAGGTGTTGGAGGGGGGAGTTTAGATGTTGGAAGGCTTCCATAGGGTTAGTTCGCAAAGGTATATTGTAATTTTCTTCAACGCGGAGACGCTAAGAACGCAAAGGTTCGCAAAGTAAAACTCTGCGAACTCTGCGCCTTTGCGTTGAAGCAACAGCCCGCAATACGTAAATTTGCACAATGTCAAAACTTGAAAAAGAAGACTTTTATTACTCCCCGCAGGGATTCATAGTTTTCACTAAAGAATACCACCTGAAGCGGGGCCATTGCTGCCAAAGCGGCTGCAAGCATTGCCCCTATGGCTACGACAAAAAGACCAATACATTCCGAAAAAAATAGATTCATGCAAACCAGCACTACCGATTTTAAGCAGATTATAGCACAGGGCATCCCTGCCCAGTTACCCAGGGCCAAGGCATACAACCCTGAAAGTAACCACGCTCCAAAGCGGAAAGACATCCTCAACAATGAGGAAAAGGTGTTGGCCCTTAAAAATGCATTGCGCTACTTCCCACAACAGTGGCATAAGGAACTGGCAGCAGAGTTTGCTCAAGAGTTGAAGGACTATGGCCGCATTTATATGTACCGCTTTCAGCCGGATTACAAAATGTACGCACGCCCTATTGAAGAATATCCCGGAAAATGTGAACAGGCCAAGGCTATTATGCTGATGATTCAAAATAATTTGGATCCGGCCGTAGCACAACATCCAGATGAATTGATCACCTACGGTGGAAATGGTGCCGTTTTTCAAAACTGGGCGCAATACCTGCTTAGCATGCAGTACTTATCGGAAATGACAGATGAACAAACTCTGCACATGTACAGCGGACATCCCATGGGTTTATTCCCTTCTCACAAGGATGCACCCAGGGTTGTGGTTACCAACGGAATGACTATCCCCAACTACTCCAAACCGGATGACTGGGAAAAGATGAACGCTTTAGGCGTGAGCCAATATGGGCAAATGACGGCCGGAAGCTATATGTACATCGGGCCACAGGGCATAGTGCATGGCACCACTATTACAGTGCTTAATGCTTTGCGCAAAATCGGTAAAAAACAGAATGACGGAGCCCTGTTTGTAACGGCAGGACTAGGTGGCATGAGTGGAGCTCAACCCAAGGCGGCCAATATTGCCGGTTGTGTTTCGGTAACTGCAGAGGTAAACCCACGTGCCTCACGTAAGCGCTATGAGCAAGGCTGGGTAGATGAAATTATTTCGGACATAAACGAGTTGGTGGCTCGTGTAAAAGAGGCCACCACCAATAAGGAAACGGTATCCATCGCCTATGAAGGCAATGTGGTGGAAGTGTGGGAACGCTTTGCTGAAGAAGATATTTACATAGATCTGGGCTCTGACCAAACTTCACTGCACAACCCCTGGGCCGGAGGTTACTACCCCGTTCAGCTGAGTTATGAAGAGGCCAATGACATGATGGCCAACAATCCTGATAAGTTTAAAGAGCTGGTGCAGGAAACCCTTCGCAGACATGCCGCTGCCGTAAATAAACACACCGCTAAGGGCACTTACTTTTTTGATTATGGCAACGCCTTTTTACTGGAAGCCAGCCGCGCTGGAGCGGATGTTATGAACCCTGCGCCTACCATTGGCCGCGAGTTTAAGTACTCCAGCTATGTGCAGGATATATTAGGTCCATTGTGCTTTGATTATGGTTTTGGGCCATTCCGTTGGGTGTGCACCTCTGGCAAACCTGAAGACCTGGCCTATACCGACCAACTAGCATGTGATGTACTTTCTGAAATGGCCGCTACCGCCCCTCATGAAATTAACCAGCAAATGCAGGACAACATTACCTGGATTAAAGCTGCTGGCGAAAACAAAATGGTGGTGGGCTCGCAAGCGCGTATTCTATATGCAGATTCAGAAGGGCGAATTAAAATTGCCTCGGCTTTCAACAAAGCCATTAAAGAGGGAAGGATTGGCCCAGTGGTTTTAGGCCGCGATCACCACGATGTGAGTGGCACCGACTCCCCTTACCGCGAAACCTCCAATATTTACGATGGCTCACAGTTTACCGCAGACATGGCCATACAAAACGTAATTGGCGACAGCTTTAGAGGTGCTACCTGGGTGAGCATCCACAATGGTGGTGGTGTTGGCTGGGGCGAAGTAATAAACGGTGGTTTTGGAATGCTGCTGGACGGTACCGAAGATGCCGACCGCAGACTGCAAAGTATGCTCCTTTATGATGTAAATAACGGTATTGCCCGCAGAAGCTGGGCCCGTAACGAACCTGCCCTATTTGCCATAAAACGCGAAATGGAAAGAACCCCGGGACTGAAGGTGACGCTGCCGGAAATTGTGGAGGAGGATTTGGAAGGGTTAATTTAAATGATCAGGATAAATGAAATTCTTTTTTATTTCACTCAATTTATTTTGGACAGTTCTTTTAGGAGCACAGTCACGAAACATCTTTTATAAAACTATAGATTCCGAAAAATCCAGTGATTCCATCCAGACCCTATTGATATCGGAAAAGATTGAGTTTATAAAATTCTCCAAGCCATGTTATTGGGAAACTCGAGACTCCGTAGACATCAGCTACTATAACTCTCATTTGTTTATTTACAAAGACTTAGACAGCCTCTATAAATCAGTTCTCGTGACGGAGTTTTTCATTTTCAAAGAACAATACAAGGAAAACAAACCATTCCAGTACTCTTCTTGGAATAAAGAGGAATTGCTCTCAACGAAAATAAGGCCGGACACAAGAGATTTAAGAATTTGGTCCTATCCTGATACCATCCTTGCCCTTGAAATGGGAATCGATTTAACGAAAGTTTTATCCTCCACTGATAGTACACTTTTAGAAACTTTTAGCGGTAGTGGTTATGAACATTACAACAAAGGCAGAGATGGCTTACCTGGTCAGTACATCTCGATTTTCTCCTCAGATTCAATCAGAGATATTTATATTGATCAATATCTTTTTTTTCCTTCCAATTACTACTATCGCTACAACAGTAAACTACCCATTTATACTCTACGAATTTTACTCGAACAAGAATTTCAATCTTTAGAGGAGTCAATAGCGTATTATCTTGAAAATGAAGAGCACGAGCGATTGCACTCTTTAGGCAAGCTCGATTTTGAGAGCAATAAGAGGCATTATGAAAAAGTATATGAAGAAGCAATCAATCGCTGGATTGAAGAAGCGAATTATGAATTAGATAAAAAATGGAGATTGAAAAAATAGGCAATTTCATCAACCTAATAACTTCCCCATGATTTCAAACTTGCACTTCAGCTAAGCATTTATACACTTTGTATTTAACGTTTCTATTCCATCAAAATAAAGTGGATAGATTTGCCACAATATGAGCTACGTTTCATGGTTTTCCATCTCATAAAAATCAGGCATTGCAAGGAGAAAGAAATAAGATTACCTATATAATAGTTTGTCAAGCTACTGAAGACACAGCTCGCATTAAGAATATCTTAGGCGAAAGATCTTGGGGGGATATTGACATTCTTTATTTTGAGAATCTAAATGATGCTAATGAATTTGAAACCTCCAACCCGGAGTTGCATTGCATTGGGATCTTATTCTACAATCACGCTAACGACTTATTTGTTACCTGCCTGCCCCGTACTCCAAAGCTCTTCATATTAGGCAATAATGAATTGGAATGGGGCAAGTTATACTTAAAGACATCTCTTATCCAAGACTATATAGTGAAAGATGAGTTGTGCTTAGAAACACTGGAAAAGTCACTTCATTTACTGGAGAAAACAACAATTGGGAACGCTCCTGAAAGCACTTTTTCCACTTCGTGTAAAATAGTGATGCAACACTCTAAATGCCCGATGCTACTTTTAGAAGGCTCGGAAGAGAAGGTAAGTTTAAATTATGCTGCCGCACAGGTTTTAGGTTATTCTGAGAGCGAAAGCCAATCCATATCTCCAAACACAGTTTTTGCTTTTAATACAGGTTTTTCCATTCTAAATCAAATACTCAAACTTAATAAGGATGGGGATACGGTTATTCCATTCCGCAAAAAAGATGGTGAAATTTACTTGAGCTCATTTCGCTTTGAAGAAAACGTTACACCCGGGTGTCATTTAGTTTCCTTTGAAGATGGTGCTTTGGCAGATGCTGCACAAAGGCAGGAGGAAATTTTGGAAAGCAATCGGAGATTTAGATTAGCAGCCAAAACAAGTAAAATTGGTGTTTGGGAATTGGATTTTGCAAGTGAGTATGTTCGATTTGACAATGGAGTAGCGGCCATATATGGTTTACCCAACATCGATTGCAAAATGAATAGAATCAGATGGAGGCTTTTTTTACATCCTGATGATGAATTTGACGTATTAAAAAAATTTGACGAAGCACGAAGATGTAGAGATTTGGTGGATCTTGAATACCGAATAATTGATATTAAAAATGAAGTTAAGTATTTAAGGGTTTCTGCCGAAGTTAAAATAGGAAGCCAGGGAGAGCGCATTGGAATGATTGGATTGGCCTATGACATTACAGATTATGTAAAGCGTGAAAAGGCTATTGAGAGGCAGAATGAGCAACTTCGACAAATCTCATGGACGCAATCTCACCTTGTGCGAGCACCCTTAGCCCAGTTAATAGGTTTGATTGATCTTTTTGCAAATCTCAATAATGAAGACCGTATTAACGCTCTACCCCTTATTAACAGCTCCGCCCAAGAGCTGGATGAAATAATTAAGGAAACCATAAAAACGGCAAAAGTTGTAAAAACCGACAGCAATGACCAATTGGACTAAATTGGATTTAGTTGATAGAAACTACCTGATAGTTAGGAAGGCTGCTGTTTTTTGTCATGTACTTAGATCAGCCATATTAGAAATAAGCGACCTTTATGTGCTCTCTAGCCAAAATGTTGCTTCAATTTTTAAAGAAGATGTAAGGGCTTACTTGGATAAGTTAGATGTAGTTTACACCCCTGACTTTATTTCTAAAGGCAACACAGGTTTAGAGTTCACTTTTGATTTTCAAATAGCTAAAAGGAATAAAGAAATTGTTCTAAAATCATTCAATACAATAAATAAATCAAACCTTCCCACCTTCCTATTCTCATGGGATGACATTAAGCCTCTTCGTGAAAAATTGACAAAAAAGGAGGTCTCAGCAGTGGCAATAATAAATGATATTGACAAAGAGATAAAAAGGGAATATCTGGATGCTTTAAAAGCCAAGAACGCTGATTTCATCCTGTGGTCAGAAAGAGATCTTGAAAAAAGTAAGGACCTCTTAGTAACCTGATTTATTAGTGTCTTGGCGAGAATGGCTTCCAAAGTTCGGTTTAAGCTACAACACAACTTAGATCACAATCAGTCAGCCTATACCCTTACTTTTGTTTTGTTTCATCAGGTTATAACCTTACTTTTGCTTACACAAAGTCAGGCTATAACCTTACTAAATGAAAAAACGAAATCTACAAATACAACAGCTTGAATCCAAAATTCAAGCTTTTTCTGCCTTAAAAGAAGCAAACACACCGCCTATCGGTTGGTTAAAAGCAATCCGCACAGCACTTGGAATGTCTTTGCAACAACTGGCCAATCGGATATCCATAACAAAACAGAGTGTTACGGAGATTGAGCAACGCGAACAAGATGGCTCCATAACCCTAAACTCCCTACGCCAAGCTGCCCGTGCTTTAGACGTGGAACTTGTTTACGGACTGGTTCCCAAAGATGGTTCTCTTGAAGCATTGATTGACAGGAAGGCGCGTGAGTTGGCTATTCAAATTGTTTCGAGAACTTCGAACACCATGAAACTGGAAGACCAGGAAAACTCGCAGGAGCGGATAAAGAAGGCCATTGATGAAAGGGCGGATGAACTGAAACGCGAAATGCCTAAAGTACTTTGGGACTAAATCTCGAATATACCGATGGACAAACCCCTTTGGATGAAGAGGAAAAAGAAGGTTTATTAATTCCTTCCATTGCTACCAAAGGCGAGCTGGATGAATTTGAACAGCAGAACATTGAAGAAGCGGTCCAATGGGTTTTGGGCCGCTCTTTAAAAGCTGAAACCATTTTCACAGAGCGGTTTATAAAAACCTTGCACAAGCGTATGTATGGCGAAGTATGGAAATGGGCTGGTCAATTCAGAAAATCAGATAAAAACCTTGGCTTTGATAAATGGCAAATTCCAATGGCTTTAAAAGCGCTGTTGGAAGATGCCATATTTTGGGTGCAAAATGAAACCTACTCACCGGATGAAATTGCAATTCGATTTAAACATCGTATAGTAAGCATCCATTGTTTCTCCAACGGTAATGGAAGGCACAGCCGTTTGATAGCAGACATTATAGCTGAAAAAATTTACAAGCGCTCTGTGTTTAGCTGGGGCGCGGCAAACCTTTCCAAAGAAAGCCAAATCAGAGAAATTTACCTCCAAGCTGTAAAAGAGGCCGACAAAGGGGATTATACCCTATTACTGAAATTCGCGAGATCATAACGCCTCACCCCCGCCTCCCTAACCTCACCTTCAATCCTTCCGGAAACATGGTGAATGAAAAAACTTCTTTAACCTCTTCGGGTTTTACGGCAAGGGTTAAGTCAAAGTTTTTACAGATCATGGAAATTACAATTTTCATTTCCTGAATAGCGAGGTTTTTACCCGGGCAAAACCGTGGGCCAGCACCAAAGGCTCGTATCATTTGTGGTGAGTGAGCGGTATGCATGGGGCAACCATTCGGCATCCACCTTTCCGGGATAAACTGATCGGCATTACTAAAGTGCTTCTCCTCCGTTTGTCCCACCTTGTTTTGCATCATTATGGTGGTACCCTTCTTTATTTCAAGATTTTCAACAACCACATCCCGCAAGGCCTCCATATACAAATTGGGCGTTACGGGCTTTAAACGTATCGCCTCCTGACAAACAGCATCGGTATATTTTAACTCTGCCAGCATTTCATGAGAGCCAGCGCAATTGGCATCCCCAAATATCTGATCGGCCTCTGCCCTCACTTTCTTAAATATTTCGGGATGTTGCGCCAAATAATGGAGTGTCCACGAAACGGAATTGGAAGTAGTATCCTCACCGGCCAGCAAAATGGTAAACACATTGCCATACACCTCAGCATCTGTAAAACTGGGATTCTTCCGTTGCTCCACCAATAACGCCTCCAAAAAGTTAGATGGATTCTCCTCAAGTCCGGGCTGCTCTTGCAACCGCACCCTTGCTTTTTCAATAAACTGATGCACCAAGTCCTCTATGGTTTTAAGAGCTACATCCAGCTCTTTGTCTTTCTTTGATTTCATCAATCGCCAAAAAGGAATGGGAGCTGTAATTCTACTATTAATCATGGGGAATATCTTCTCCATGTGATCCTGAATCAAATTCTTTTCCTGCTCCAGCGTATTGATATCGTAACCAAAGGCAATGCTGGTGGTAACATCTACCGTGTAGCGCACCATTTCATGTTGGATGTCCACCACCCCTCCCTCAGCGGCAGCAATATTCCACCGCTTGTGCAGCCGTTTGGTGATTTGCTCTAAAACAGGAAAAAAGCTGCGAACGTTTTTCACATTTAAAGCCTCAGCAGTAAGTTCACGGTGTTGTTTCCATTGGTCCCCTTCGGCATTAAATACGCCCACTACGCCCATTTCACTTAATATTTCGTTGATTTTATGAAAGCGCCTGAACTTTTCCGGCCGGCTTTTCAAAATCTCAAGATTAATTTCGGGATTGGCTGACACTAAAAACTTTTTGCCCAGCAGACTGATGCTAAACACTTCACCAACCTCCTCTACCCATTGTTCTAAAATGGTGTGCTTTTCATTGGCATTAAACTGAAGAAGGTTACCCAGTAAGGGCATCCCTTTGGGAGATGGTAAATCTTTTAAGGTTTGTTGCTTGGTCTTCATTTTTCAAAAGTAAGGGTATAGCTGAATTTTATATGCTCATCAAACAAAACAGCTAAATAACCTCACCAGCGCTAAGCTGGCCAGCTACCTTTGCCTAAGATTTATAAACCATGTCAGCAACACTTCAAAATACGCCCTACTCCGTTTTAGAATTAGCAACTGTTGGCCAGGATTTAGGGCCGGCAGTAGCGCTACAAAACAGCCTTACCCTTGCTCAAAAGGTGGAGGAATTTGGCTATAACCGATTTTGGCTGGCCGAGCATCACAACATGATAAGCATTGCCAGCACCGCCACAGCCGTGTTGATTGGCCATGTGGCCGGAGGCACCAAAACCATCAGAGTAGGTTCCGGAGGCATTATGTTGCCAAATCACTCTCCACTTATAGTAGCCGAGCAGTTTGGAACTTTAGGCCAACTCTACCCCAATAGAATTGACCTTGGGTTGGGACGTGCTCCCGGAACCGATCAGGTTACAGCACAGGCCATCCGAAGTGATAGAATGCATGCTCAGCACAACTTCCCTAATGAGATTGAACAGATTCAAAAGTACTTTTCTACTGACAATGAAAAAAGCCTGGTACGTGCAACCGTAGCCGAAGGCGTGGATGTGCCGATTTGGATTTTAGGATCCAGTACCGATAGTGCCCATCTGGCGGCAGCCAAAGGTTTACCGTATGCCTTTGCCAGCCACTTTGCCCCGGCACAACTCATAGAAGCATTGAATATTTATCACAATAATTTTCAGCCTTCGGCACAATTAAGAGAGCCCTATACCATGGCGGCCATAAATGTAATTGCTGCCGACACCAATGAAGTAGCCGAAAAGCTTTCCACTTCCCTTATAAAAATGTTTTTGGGGATACTTACCAATAAGAGGGATTTTATGCAGCCTCCCTCAGAAATGACCGCTGAAATAAAAGAACTTTCACAAAACCCAGCTTTTGAGCGTATGTTGAAATACAGCTTTGTGGGAGATAGGGCCAGTGTGAGCGAGCAAACTAAAAACTTCTTAAAAACCACCCAGGTAAATGAACTGATGGTGGTTTCCAATATGTACAATTTGGAAGATCGTATTAAATCATTCCGAATATTTTCAGAGATAATGAAGGAAGGCTAATTACCCCAGCAAATAACTGTACTGATAAAAAAAGTCGTTGGCATTAAACTGATAAACAGTGGCAGAGTCATACACCTGAAGTAACTCAGTACCATTTTTGGTAATCTTTACAAAGGCTGCTTTGGTTTTTAGAGGTGCATCCTTGCAACAAAAATCCACACGCAGGTAGATTACCGGATTTTGAGGAAATACCTCAAGTTCCTCCTGCCATTCTACCCCTTTGGGCAGATAAGGCTCAGTATATTTAATCTTCCTAAAAAACGTATTGCCCTCTTCTCCCCTTACGGGATCAACAGACACTTCCACGAAAGGGAGATCAGCTGATTTTGAGCTTTGGTTGATAAGGCTCAAATGAATCTGAACGGAATCAATGTTTCGCACAAGGGCAATCTTCAGCAATAAATCAGGCATCCGCTTTTGAAAAAATAAGCGCTCCAACTCCAAATGATTGGCGGGGCGTGAAACAGCTCCCTCCCTTACGTAATAAGTACCCACGGGCCCCACTTGATGCGGAGGAACAGAGCTTGGTGGAATATCCAGTAAAAAAACACTACCACCATTATAAACCACCTGAGCTATATTAATGCCCGAGGGTGTTGGCTCCAGTAAATTATTAATGGAATCAGAAATAGTATCCGGACTTTTGATATGGGATGGATCCGGCAACCCAAAAGTGTAATGCTCCTCACCTATACTCACTTCAGTTTCGCGTGGTGCGCCAATAATCATAAAACCACCATCAACATTAAGGAAGGCACTAATCTCCTTAAGTATTTTATCCATCCGTACCTGTCCGCTTTTAAACTCCAGGTGATAACCTTCATATTGTGGTTTTGAGAAAAACCTAAGGATATCCTCTGCTGTAATCTCATGTAGAGCTTTACCAAAAAACTGCTGCGCAAAACTCATAACTCCAAACTACTTCTTTTTAGGATTGGTTTCGATTTTGGCCATGGCTTCATCTCTAACCTTGCGCCAGGCCTGCACACCTCCGTAGCCCAAAGCTAAAAGCCCAAGACTACCGGCTACCGGTATTTCAAACTCTTTTTTCTCTTTGTCTTTCATTCTCGCAATCACTTGTTCCAGATACTATTTTACTACTATGGCTGCGTATCCAAAAATCCCATTCTGCGATAGTGCCAACTGATAAACACCAGCGGCCAGGGTTTTTGAGTACAGTTCCTCCAGGGCAATAGTATTGCTGCCACTCGCAACCATTATATCCTTTTCAAAAATCACTTTTCCATCAAGTCCATAAACGCTTAGCTTCAGGGGTGCATTGGCTGTACTTTCAAAAAAAAGACTTGAGTTTTCGGCTAATGGATTTGGAAAGAGTTTAATTCGGTGATTTAGATTTAGTTCCTCCAAACCAAAGCCAGGAGCTACAATTCTCACGCTGTCCATCACAACATCCGTCACTGGCCTATTCTGACCATCTACGCTAACTCTAGAAATAGCTTTTACTAAAGTCCAGTCTCCTATTACCTCACCAAAAACAGGATGAGCAGAGGTGAGTGGCGATTTATTAAAATCTAAAAATTCATTATTTACCAGATTGATAAAAAACTGGCTACCTCCTGTATTTGGACCGCTATTGGCCATTGACAGTGTTTTCACAACATTACTTAGAGTTGAGTCAAATTCATCAGCTATGCTATATCCCGGACCACCAGTACCCGTACCTGTAGGGTCACCACCTTGAATTACAAAATTTTCAATAATCCTATGAAAAATAACACCATCATAAAATTTGGCGTTTGTAAGGCTTATAAAATTACCAGCAGTAATAGGTTTAATGCTATCGTAAAGCAACACCTTAAAATCACCCATACTGGTAAAAAACATAGCCTCAGTTTGAGCCACCGCCTTTTGGGATGTTATTAGAAAGAACATTGTAACCACAAGGGCGGATATTTTTTTCATAGTATGTAAATTTTGAGGCCTAAAAATAGCGTAACCATTTAACTTTATCAGCAAAGTGCCTAAGCACAATCAAAAAAACACGATAAAAAAGGGCTTATCAATTTGATTAATTTAGCGCCCAAGATTAATAACCTTGCCTCTAAGGCATAAACATCACTCATGAAGACATTCAATACTGTTGTAAGCATTATCCTTTTAGTAGCTGTAGGCTACCTATTTGTAAGAGAATTTAGCGGAGAAGACACCAAAAAAAATACTGCAGATGCTTCAGAGGTTAAAGATGCCCTGAACAGTGAGAAGTTTGGACAAGCAAGAATAGCCTATGTAAATTCAGACTCACTGGCCAAAAACTACGATTATCGCGAGGAACTAAAAATCCAGCTTGAAGCTAAGGCCAAGGAAATGGAAGCTGACTTAGCTTACCGTTCCAACGGATTTCAGGAGAGTCTGGCCATTTTGCAGCAGCAAGCCGCTAACCTAAGCCAGCAGCAGCTTCAAGAGGCAGATTTGGAATTACAACAAGCCAGACAAAACCTTCAGCAATATGCCGAAAGCAAGCAGCGTGAACTAGCTATGGAAGAGCGTAAATTGGATTCACTCCTTATGGTGGACATGGACCTTGTGCTGGAGGATATCAAAGAAGAGTTTAAACTGGATTATGTGTTTAGCTACAGCCGCCAAAGCAGCCTGCTTACCGCAGATGATGCCTTTGATATAACTCCACTTGTAGTGGAAAGATTAAATGCCATCCACAGTAAGAAAAAGGAGACCGAAACTACAAAAGAGAAAAAGAAGTAACCTGCTATCTAACAAATTTGGCCCATGAAAAGTAATCTCAGAATATCCCTAATTGTTGTGCTTTTCAGCCTTATCGTGGTTTCATGTGAAGATGAACCGCTTCCTGAAGACAATTTTCAGGATCAATTTGTAGGCAACTGGAATGTATTGGAAAAAACCGGAATTAACGCACCCCAAAGTTATGTGGTGGAAATAGTACGTGGAGGTAATCAGAATGAAATCTTCATTAAAGGCCTTTACAACCAACCCTTTATACAAGTAAAGGCTGAGCTATTTGGGCTGGAGCTGGAGATTCCCTTTCAAACCTCAGACAGTATAAGTTTTGTAGGATCCGGCCAGGCCAATATCGACTTTACCCAGATTACTATAGACTTTACCGCTAATGACGGTTCAGGTGATGATAAGGTAAAAGCCGTATTGGCACCTTAGATTTAGAAACTGTATTTCAGCCCCGTATTTAAACCAATATTAAATAGTGCTTCACGCGGATAATTCACCTCATCAATAAGTGGATTTACCATGTATCGGATATCACCTCGCACAAATAACCCCCAGTTATCAGTAAGCTTAAACGTACCTCCAAGGGCAATACCTACCGTGTAGGTTATGGAGCGTGTTTTATCCGTAAAATCATCTTTAAACTTGGCACTACCATTTTGTGGCGTATAACTGTTCTCATAAAAGTTTATAAGATTCATCTGCACTTGTGGAATCACTTCCAAATCGAATGCATCCGTTAATGATGTATTGAAATTAAGCTTAAGCGGAATAGTGTACATAGCAACCTGGGTACTTACATCTACCAAAATGGTGTCCGCACGGTTAAGAGAATAGCTGGCATCTTTAACACTAAAATCCGCATTAGCAATACCAAATCCGGTACCTATCCTTAAAGCTGAGCCCAACCTAAAAAACACATCCAAACCATAGTTCAGCTGAAAAGCTCCATCGGCCTGATCATTTTTCAGCATGTAATATCCGGTACTTGGCACACCCTCATCGATCAACCTTCTGTCGGTCCAGTTGGGATTAAGGTTTAACGCCAGGCTTACGCGAGACCTTTTCACCTTTGAATCTTCATAGTAGATAACCTTATCCTCCGGCTGAGCTTTGGCAACCACTGTACTTACACAAAAAACAAGAATCAAAAATCTTTTCATACCAATAGAGTTTTAGCTTTTTCAATAGCATTGTCCAATCCGGAGGGGTCACTTCCCCCGGCAGTTGCAAAAAACGGCTGACCACCGCCTCCGCCTTTAATTTCCTTAGCCACTTCACGCACCATATTGCCGGCATGCCAGCCTTTGGCTTTCGCCAGATCATCAGAAAAGGCAATGGCAATTTGCACCTTCTCTCCCTGATCCACACCAATTATGGCCGCAATATCTCCTTTTTCATTTTTAATCTGAAACAATAAATCTTTTACAGCACCCATGTCTAACGCTGTTTTTTGAATTATAAGTTTAAAGTCGCCTTTATCTTCTGCATTATTCATCCACTCCACCTTTTCACCTTTTGCCTTCTCACGCACCAGCTCTTCAATCTGCTTTTTCAGCTCGCTGTTTTCATCCTTCAGGTTTTTGATGGCCAAAACGGGATCTTTGGGGTTTTTAAGTTCCTGCTTTATCTCATCCAGGGTATGCAGATGTTTATCCACATACTCACGCGCCCCACTGGCCGAAAGCGCTTCAATCCTTCTAATCCCTGAGGCTACAGCACCTTCTGACACAATTTTAAAGAAACCAATTTCTCCGGTAGCTTGCACATGGATCCCTCCACACAGCTCTATCGATTCGCCAAACTTTATAGCACGAACGGTATCGCCATACTTCTCTCCAAAGAGGGCCATTGCCCCCATGGTTTTGGCTTCATCCATCGGGATATTCCTAAACTCCTCCAAGCTATAATTCTGCTGAATCCTGTGATTCACCAAACCCTCTATTCGCATCAACTCCTCCTCAGTAACCTTAGAGAAATGGCTGAAATCAAAACGCAGGTGATCCGGATGTACCAACGAGCCCTTTTGTTCTACATGATCACCCAACACTTCGCGTAAAGCCTGGTGTAAAAGGTGTGTAGCCGTGTGGTTATAACTGGCCTTTGCTCTGGCAGAAGCACTTACCTCAGCGGTAAAAGTAGCCTCCATATTTTTAGGCAATTGTTCTGTAAAGTGAATAATTACACCGTGCTCCTTTTTGGTATCTAAAATCTGAATGAGGCCATCTTCATTAAAAAGAACCCCATGATCACCAACCTGCCCGCCCCCTTCGGGGTAAAATGGCGTAAGATTAAACACCAGCTGATACAGTTCCTTCTTTTTGACGGTAACCTTGCGGTAACGGGTAATTCTTACAGAGGCTTTGGTATGATCGTACCCAATAAATTCCTCATTCTCATCCTCTTCCAAAACCACCCAGTCGCCAGTATCCATTTTACTGGCACTGCGGGCACGTTCCTTTTGAGAGGTCATTTCCACATCATAACCTTTCTGGTCATAATCCAATCCGCGCTCTCTTAATATAAGTCCTGTTAAATCTGGCGGAAAGCCAAATGTATCGTACAATTCAAACACTTTGGCGCCCTCCACCATTTTACCATCGCTTTCGCTAATGATCTGATCGAGGCGATTGAGGCCCTGATCCAAAGTGCGCAAAAAGGAAGCTTCTTCCTCCTTAATTACCTTCTCGGCCAGGCTTTGCTGAGATTTTATCTCCGGGAAAAACTCATGCATCTGCTCGCTAAGCACCTTCACCAATTCAAAAATAAAGGGCTCCTTTTTATTGAGATAGGAAAATCCGTAGCGAATGGCTCTCCTTAAAATTCTTCTGATAACATATCCCGCACCGGTATTGGAAGGCAGCTGTCCATCAGCAATAGCAAAAGCCACAGCCCTTACGTGATCGGCAATTACGCGCATGGCAATATCCTGCTTTTCATCCTTGCCATAAGTCAGGCCACTCAGGCTCTCCAATTTTGCGATAAGCGGAGTAAATACGTCCGTATCGTAATTAGAGGTTTTACCCTGAAGCGCCATACACAGGCGTTCAAAGCCCATACCTGTATCCACATGACGGGAAGGTAGTTTTACCAATTTACCGTCAGCCAGGCGATTGAACTCCATAAACACCAGGTTCCAGATTTCCACCACCTGGGGGTGGTCATTATTCACCAGGGTTTTTCCATCAACGGCAGCGCGCTCTTCATCACTGCGCAAGTCGATATGTATTTCAGAACTTGGACCACATGGGCCAGCAGCTCCCATTTCCCAAAAGTTGTCCTTTTTATTTCCATTCAGGATTCTATCCTCAACGGTATACTGCTTCCAGTTTTCATAAGATTCTTCATCCTTACCCAGCTTATCACCTTCATCACCTTCAAAAACGGTAACATACAACCTGTCTTTAGGTAAGCCATACACCTCCGTTAAAAGCTCCCACGCCCAGGCGATAGCCTCTTTTTTAAAGTAACCACCTTCGCCATCCTGGCTTTTTCGGTCACGACCTCCAAAACTCCAGTTGCCCAACATCTCAAACATGGTGTGGTGATAGGTATCGTGCCCCACCTCTTCCAGGTCGTTGTGTTTTCCGCTTACGCGAAGACATTTCTGGGTATCGGCAATCCTCACATTTGAGGGCTCTCCGTTCCCCAAAAAGTAGTCTTTAAACTGATTCATACCCGCATTGGTAAACATCAGTGTAGGATCACCCTTAATTACAATGGGGGCAGAAGCAACCACCTCGTGGTGCTTGGATTCGAAAAAATTTAAAAACTGCTGGCGTACCTCACGGGCGTTCCATTTGTTGGCTTTATTCATCTGCATGGAGAACGAAAGATCATTATTGTGTAATTTTGGCCTTTAAGTATCGTTAATGTTCCTGTATTTTCAGGCAAAACGAGCTTTTTGAGCTATTATCTTAAAGCAGGCCAAAAGTATTAAATATGGCGAAGGTCAAGTACTATTACGACCCTAAAACATTATCTTATCGAAAAATAGAAAAAGGAGCCGGACAACGACTCCGAAGTACTGCCGTGGTAGTGGCCTCACTGCTGCTGTTTGGCTTTCTATTTCACCTTGTTGCTGATAACTTTATCAATTCACCCAAGGAAAAGCGACTTCAGAGAGAACTTGAAAACATGAAAATCCAGTACGATATACTGGATGAGCGCATGGCTCAGCACACTGCAGTGCTGGAGGATTTACAGAGGCGCGATGACGACATCTACCGGGTGGTATTTGAGGCGGAACCCATTCCTACCTCTATCCGAAAGGCCGGTTTTGGAGGTGCAAACCGCTATAAAAAACTTCAGGGCTTCGACAATAGCGAGATGATAAAGGAGACCGCTATGCGCATGGATCAAATCAGCAAGCAGATGTATGTTCAAAGCCGCTCGTATGATGAAATTGTGAAAATGGCCGAAGACAAGTCTAAACTTTTGGCAGCAATACCCGCCATACAACCTGTAGCCAACGAAGAACTTAAGCGGCTTGCATCAGGCTTTGGCTTTAGAGTTGATCCCTTTACCAAGGCCCGGAAAATGCACTACGGCATGGACTTTAGCGCAGAAATCGGAACTCCCGTATACGCTACCGGTGATGGCAAAATCCTTCGGGCAGACAACTCTTCAAGCGGATTTGGAAATCACATCCGTATCGATCATGGATTTGGCTACATCACCATTTATGCCCACCTTAGTGAATACAATGTACGTGTAGGGCAGCGTGTAAAACGAGGCGAAGTAATAGGCTATGTAGGCAATACGGGTCGCTCCCGCGGACCTCATTTACACTATGAAGTTTGGCTAAACAACGATAAGCTAAACCCTGTAAACTTCTACTACGGAGATCTCACTCCTGAAGAGTTTAATACTGTTATCCAACTGGCTAATCAACCTAACCAATCCTTTGACTAATGGAAGACAAGGAAATAGAAAAAATGTACTACACCATAGGCGAAGCTGCTGCCATACTGGATGTAAACACTTCCTTAGTTAGGTTTTGGGAAAAGGAGTTCGACATCCTAAAACCCAAGCGCAACAAAAAAGGTAACCGCCTTTTTACAACAAAGGATATGGAAAACCTAAAGCTGATCTACCATTTGGTAAAGGAGCGCGGTTTCACATTAGAAGGTGCCCAAAAGAAACTGCGCCAAAACAAAGGCGATACCGCCCAAAATGCGGAAGTGGTGGAGAGACTTAAAATGATACGCCAGGCATTGATGGATATTAAGCATGAGCTGTAGCGGCATTTAATATTTGAAGATTCGAGAATTTGAAAATTTACTCTGAACCAGAATCATCGAATTTTTAAATTTTCGAATCCCATTAATTATTTCCACCTACCCTATTCCACCACCAACCTACCTTACCGACCTTTTGGCAGCCACCCCTTATTGGAACGCCAATTGCTTACTTATTTTTGATAAAAAATCAACTAACAAAAAATGAAAAAAGGACTTATTATTGGAATTATAGCAGTTGTTGCTATTGTAGGTATTTACTTCATGTTTAGCATCTCTGTAAAAAATTCAATTATTGATAAAGAAGAAAGCGTAACCGCCCAATGGAGTAAAGTAGAGTCTGCATATCAAAGGCGAACTGATTTAATCCCAAATCTGGTAAACACTGTAAAGGGCTATGCTGATTTTGAGCAGGAAACCTTAACTCAGGTAATTGAAGCCAGAAGCAAAGCCACTTCCATAAACCTTAAAGCAGACGACCTCACTCCTGAAAACATCCAGAAATTTCAAAAGGCTCAAGACCAACTGAGCGGAAGTTTAAGTCGCCTACTTGTTTCTGTAGAACGCTACCCTGAGCTAAAAGCAAACCAAAACTTTCTTGAATTGCAATCACAGCTGGAAGGAACAGAAAATCGAATTAAGGTTGAACGTGACAGATTTGGTGATGAAGTAAAGGTTTTCAATGCTTATATCCGCAAGTTTCCAGGACGTCTGTTTGCTGATGACTTAGGAGTGGAGCGCAAAGGTTACTTCGAATCAGTTGAAGGCTCAGACATCGCCCCTCAGGTAGAATTCTAAAAAAACAACAATGAGTAAAGACAAGGCCGAAGAATTTTTCACCAAAGAACAGGAAGCGCAAATAGTGGCAGCCATAAAAGTTGCCGAAAACCGCACCAGTGGTGAAATTCGTGTACATCTTGAATCTCATACCGATGAGCCCAATTTAGAGCACGCCAAAAAAGTATTTGAAAAAGTAGGTATGACAAAAACAGAACTCCGCAATGGAGTTCTGTTTTATTTAGCCGTGGCCGACCGTCAGTTTTCCATTATTGGAGATGAAGGTATTCACGCGGCTACTCCCGATGATTTTTGGGACAACATCCGTGATACCGCGCAAGCGCACTTTAAAAAAGGCGAATTTACCGAAGGCCTTATTGCAGGTATTGAAATGGCCGGAAAAGCCCTAAAAGAATACTTCCCACGGGAAGATGATGATATTAACGAGCTTTCAGACGAAATCTCAAAATCTTAAGTTTTGCAAAAACTACGCTTTCTACTTCCCCTCCTATTAATAACTCTTTTTGCCTTTGGGCAAGAGTTCCCCCAACCGCAAAACCCACCAAGGTTAGTCAATGATTTTGGAGAAATACTGACTCCTGCTCAGGAAAACACTTTAGAAGAAAAACTACTCCGCTATAGCGATACCACCTCTACACAAATAACCATTGTGATTTTAAAAGGTGAGCTATTGGATGATCCCAACCTTTATGCTGCCGAGCTTGGCCAAAAATGGGGAGTGGGAACAGCAGGTGGAGACAACGGATTAGTATTTCTCGTTGCACCTGACAGCAGAAAAATGGCCATCCAAAATGGGTATGGCTTAGAGGCAGTACTTACAGATGCCCTCACCAAACGTATCATTGAAGGATATATCACCCCTCAGTTTAAGCAGGGCAACTACTACGAGGGCATCGATGAAGGCACTGACCAAATCATAAAGCTACTTGCCGGAGAATTTAAAGGCAAAGGCAGCCGAAGTTCTAAAGGCGAAAAAGGCATTCCCTTCTTTGCCATTATCCTTATTGCCATAATTATCATCAGCGTTATCCGCAACAGAAAAGGCGGTGGTGGACGTGGTGGTTACCGTGGTGGCGGTGGCTACTGGATTGGCGGCCTTGGCGGTGGTGCCCTTGGCGGATCCTCCGGTGGAGGTTTTGGAGGTGGCGGAGGCGGTTTTGGCGGCTTCGGTGGCGGAGGCTTTGGCGGTGGTGGTGCTAGCGGGAGTTGGTAATTCACTAATTGAAACCAACACATTTTTTATAAAACACTCTTCATTTCAACATTAACTCATCCCACCTCACAATTTGTGAGAGTGGGATTTTTTATGTCCAATAGCAACCTCCGAAATCAAACTCATGGGACATTCTGCATGTGGAATAATTTCAATTTACAGAAATAAAAAATCCTCCCACTTTATCCCACCATTTCTCACACCCCTCCTATCCCACAAATAGCAAAGCTTTCCATGCTATCTACAATTTTATCCCACCACCATCAGTTACCCTAAGTGGGATAACTTATCAACAAACTGCCAACAGGTGGGTAAAAGTGGGAGAATAATTCTATTTTTGGATCTCAAAGCACGTAATAGTTAAGATGCTGAATCTGATAGGAGTACATGAGTGTAAGATGGATGCTAAGGGCCGGGTAGCTATACCCGCAGGCCTAAAGAAGCAGCTATTGCCTATGCTCGAACGTGGATTCGTGATTAAACGCAGCGTGTTTCAAAAGTGCCTTGAACTATATCCCATGGACGAATGGGAGCGCACCATGAACAAGGTGAACAAGCTCAACCGCTTTGTAAAAAAGAATAACGACTTCATCCGCATGTTTACCGCTGGGGTGAAGCTGATTGATATGGACGCTAACGGAAGACTCAACATCCCTAAAGACCTGATGAATTTTGCCAACCTGTCTAACGACCTGGTGCTTTCATCTTCGGTAGGAATGATAGAAGTGTGGAACAAGGATGCCTACGAAAACTCAATTAACGACCCCGAAGTAGACTTTGGGGCATTGGCGGAGGATGTAATGGGAAGCCTTAATGAGTCCGAAGATGGAATATCATAAGCCCGTTCTTTTACATCAATGCATAGACCTGCTCAACATAAAGGAAGACGGGGTTTATGTAGACGTAACCTTTGGTGGTGGTGGCCATAGCCGCGAAATCCTAAAGCACCTTACCACCGGTAAGCTTTATGGTTTTGATCAGGATCCTGATGCTTTAGCCAATGTGCCGGACAGCCCAAATTTTAAGCTGATCAGCGCCAATTTCAGGCACCTGAAAAAAAGCCTGCGCCTGCATGGCGTAAAGGAAATTGACGGACTGCTGGGCGACTTTGGGGTTTCCTCTCACCAGATAGACCAACCGGAACGCGGTTTTAGCACCCGCTTTGAAGGTCCACTGGATATGCGCATGAACACCGATAAGGAGTTGACCGCAGCTAAGGTGCTCAATGAATTTTCAGAAGAGGAGCTTTTTAGGATACTAAAGGAATATGGTGAAATACCAAGACCAAAGCCATTGGTGAAAGCCATTGCAGAAAACAGGCCGCTGCACACCACCACCGACTTGAAAAAAGCCTTGGAAAAGCACGTTCCCCCACAAAGGCAAGGGCAGTTTTTGGCCAGAATCTTCCAGGCCATAAGGATTGAAGTGAACGAAGAGCTGGTGGTAATACACGAACTGCTGGAGCAGGCCACCGAAATGCTAAAACCCGGTGGACGCATAGTAACCATGGCCTACCATTCCCTGGAAGACAGGCCGGTAAAAAATTATTTCCGCTATGGAAATGTAGAGGGCGAGCCTCAAAAGGACTTCTACGGAAACCTTATTCGCCCGCTGGAGCCTATCACGCGAAAGCCGATAGTAGCTGATGAAAATGAAATTAGTGAGAACCCAAGAGCAAGAAGCGCCAAGTTGCGCGCTGCCGAAAAGTTAGAACAATGAGCGAGGCTGCTGAAAATATCGGCACAGGAAAATTTAAAGGAAAGCTGGTAAACCCAATTAAAGGAGTTTTTACCGGGCAGTTTTTGGTGAGCCCACAACTGGCCAAACACTGGCCCTACATTATTTACCTAAGCCTGCTTGCGCTGATAATGATTGCCAGCAGCCATAGTGCCGACAAAAAAGTACATGAAATAAGCAAGCTGCGCTCGCAAATGAAGGAACTGAACTCTGAATACATCGACACCCGCTCAAGGCTAATGATACAGAGCATGGAATATAAAGTATTGGAAAAAGGATCGGAACTGGGACTGGAAAAATCCAACACCCCACCCATCATCATAAGGAAAGAGAAAGAAGATTAGTGGAAGACAAAAAATCCATATTGAACCGAATGTACTTCGCGGCCATCCCGTTTTTTTTGATGGCTGTGTTTGTTTTGGTTAAACTCTTCATCATTCAATATACGGAGGGGCCAGAGCTGCGTGCGCTTTCGCAAAAAGAAGCCATTCGTGAAATTAACATTGAGGCTGACCGGGGAAACATCTTTAGCAGTGATGGCAAACTACTGGCCACCTCCATGCCTGTTTACGATTTGTACTTTGATCCGGGAACCGTAAAGGATGACATTTTCAATCAACACATTACCAACCTCTGCGCCAAGCTGGCCTTACAATTCCCCAATAAAAGCGTACGACAGTGGGAAAGCTATATCCGACAAAAAAGAGGAAAAGGTTCTCGCTATGTAAAACTGGGTGAGGATGTAACCTTCTCAGACCTCCAGAAAATTAAGGAGTACCCCATTTTTAATGAAGGCAGATATAAGGGCGGACTTATATACGAGCAAAAGAACTATCGCAAAATGCCATTGGGCAAAATTGCCGAGCGCACCATTGGCTACGACCACCTTCGCGGACGCACAGGTATTGAGGGCGCCTTCTCCAATTACCTTACGGGAAGAGATGGCAAGCGCCTAAAGCAAAAAGTGAGCAATGGCAACTGGAAACCCGTAACAGACTCCTATGAAATAGAGCCTGAAGATGGTCTTGACATCATCACCACTATTGATACTAAAATACAGGACATAGCACACCACGAACTGTTAAAGGCTTTGGAAAAATTTGAAGCCGACCACGGCTGTGTTGTAGTGATGGACGTAAAAACAGGTGCTATCCGGGGTATTGCAAACCTTGGCCGCACAGAGGAAGGTACTTACTTTGAAAAGAGAAACTATGCCGTTTGGGAAAGCACCGAACCCGGCTCTACTTTTAAACTAGCCTCGGTAATGGTAGCGCTGGAAGATGGCGTAATAGACACCAACACCATTGTAGATACTGAAAATGGCCTGTACGAAATCTACAAAAAGAAGGTAAAGGACAGCAACCATCACAATGGAGAAGGTGGCTACGGAAAGGTTACACTGAATCGCGCTTTTGAACTGTCCTCCAACGTGGGCATCGTAAAGCTGATTTACGACCGCTACCGCAGCGAACCCGAAAGATTTGTGGATCGTCTTTACACTATGGGTTTAAATGAGCCACTAGGTCTCTCGATAAAAGGAGAAGGACTGCCAAAAATCCCAAAACCAGGTGACGCCAACTGGAGCGGAATTACTCTTCCATGGATGGCCTTTGGCTATCAGGTAAGTTTCACCCCCCTTCAGGTATTAACCTTTTACAATGCAGTAGCTAATGGAGGTGTAATGATAAAGCCCCGCTTTATAGAAAGTATTTCCAAACACGGAAAAGTAGTAGAGCAGCGCGAGGTTAAGGTTATCAACCCCGCCATTTGCTCAAAGGAAACCTTGGCCAAGGTGCAGAAAATGCTCGAAGGGGTAGTACTTCGTGGCACCGCAACAAACATCAAAAACCCTTTGGTAACCATGGCTGGTAAAACCGGAACATGCCAGCTGAACTACTGGAAAGCCGAAACAAGGGACTATCAGGCTTCGTTTGCCGGCTATTTTCCGGCAGATAATCCCCGCTATAGCTGTATTGTGGTAATCAACAAGCCCAATAATCACCGTGGCTATTATGGCTCCACCGTGGCAGCTCCCGTATTTAAGGCAATAGCCGAAAGTGTATACCTGGACACCCCAAGAGAAATGAAACCACACCCTCAAACACAATATTCACAATGGCTGGCCGAGGATGACGAGGCTATAGAAATAAACGCCCACGTAGTACCCAACTTCAAGGGAAGAGACGGATCGGAGGTCCTGAGCATCTTGGAAAACCAAGGCTACAAAGTAAAACTGGAAGGCAACGGAAAAGTGCAATGGCAATATCCTCCAGCCGGTAGCAAAATAAATCCAAGGGCATTAATTGAACTGAAATTAGGCTAATGAAGTTGCTTAAAGACATATTATACCGCGCCCCGATTCTCGATTCTATCGGAACTACAAATGTGGCAGTCCAAAACGTCACCTTCGATTCCCGCAAGGTGGTGAAGGAATCTCTATTTGTAGCTATACCGGGCACTGTAGCAGATGGACATGAGTTTATCACCAGGGCTATTGAGCTGGGAGCACGCTCCATTATCTGCGAAAAGCTGCCTGCCGAAATAAACGAAAAGGTAACCTACATACAAGTAAAGGATGCACATGCCACATTAAGCATTGTGGCCTCCAACTTTTTTGACAACCCCTCCTCCAAACTAAAACTGATAGGTATTACCGGCACCAATGGTAAAACCACAGTAGCCACTTTGAGCCACAGACTTTTTATGGCCCTGGGCCAAAAGGCAGGATTGCTTTCTACCGTAAATGTGATGATCGGAAAAGAGGAACACCCCGCCACTCACACTACACCTGATCCGGTGAGCCTGAACAGCTACCTCAAGCAAATGGTAGATGCTGGCTGCAAATACTGCTTTATGGAGGCCAGCAGCCACGGCATCGAACAAAGGAGAATTGCAGGACTGCAGTTTGCCGGAGCCGTGTTTACCAATATATCTCACGATCATTTAGATTACCACAAAACCTTTGACGACTACATTCTCGCCAAGAAGGCGTTGTTTGACAATCTTCCGGCCAACGCCTTTGCACTGGTAAACCAGGACGACAAACATGGCCGTACGATGCTTTTGCACAGCAAGGCCGAAAAACACGGTTTTGCACTAAAAACCGATGCCGAGTTTAAGGTAAAAATCATTGAACACCAGCTTAATGGCATGCTGTTAAGATTAGGCAACCAAGATGTTTGGACAAAACTGATTGGCGGTTTCAATGCCCTGAATTTAGCAGCCGTTTACGGTATCGCCATGTTATTGGGCGAGGAAGAATTACAGGTAGTAACGGCACTTAGCAACCTTCAATCCGTGGAAGGCCGGTTTCAACATTTCCGATCAATCAATGGCGTTACAGCCATTGTGGATTACGCACACACACCTGACGCCCTGAAAAATGTTTTGGAAACCATCTCCAAAATCCGAACAGGTGCAGAAACGGTAATTACCGTGGTAGGATGTGGCGGAAATCGCGACACTACCAAGCGCCCGGCCATGGCCAACATTGCCACACAACTCAGCGATCAGGTGATCCTAACCTCCGACAATCCCAGGAATGAGGATCCGGAGAGGATTATAAATGATATGGAAGCAGGCGTGGAAATGCATTTGCGCCACAAATACCTGAGCATTACCAATCGCAAGGAGGCTATTCGTGCCGCAGCACGACTGGCAAAAAAAGATGACATCATACTGATAGCCGGAAAAGGCCACGAAAAATACCAGGAGGTTAATGGTGAAAAACTCCCATTTGATGACCTCGCCATCGTCCGTGAATCCCTAAACCAAATCCCAAGCTGATGCTGTACTACCTATTTACATTTTTAGATGAAAAATACGATGTGCCAGGCGCAGGGGTATTCCAGTTTATCACCTTCCGGGCAGCCATGGCCGTTATTTTCTCATTGCTTATTTGTTTGGTTTTCGGAAAGCAACTGATCCAAATGTTACTAAAGAAGCAGGTTGGCGAAACCGTTCGCGATCTTGGTTTGGATGGGCAGGCTGAAAAGGCAGGAACACCAACCATGGGTGGGCTCATTATCCTTATGGGGATTTTAGTGCCGGTTCTGCTTTTCGCCAAACTGGAAAATATTTACATCATCACCCTACTCATCACCACCGTGTGGATGGGAGCTGTAGGCTTTTTGGATGATTACATCAAAGTATTTAAAAAAGACAAAAAAGGCCTTCCGGGAAAGTTTAAGGTTGTAGGTCAGGTAGGATTGGGAATCATTGTGGGCAGCCTGTTATTCTTCAATCCGGAAGTAACCATAAAGGAAAGAGTAGAGCGCGCACATGTAGTGGAAAATAAGGATGGCCGTGTACTTCAGCAATTACCCGTGTATAGCGAAGCGGAGAAATCACTAAAAACCACCATTCCTTTTTTTAAGGATAACGAGTTTGACTATTCACGTCTTATTAGCTGGATTGGCGGAGATTATATGCAATGGGCGTGGCTCATCTTTATCCCGATTGTGATTTTCATCACCACAGCTGTTTCCAATGGCGCCAACCTTACCGATGGAATTGATGGTCTGGCCACAGGCACTTCCGCAATAATTGGTGTAACACTCGGCATTTTTGCCTACGTATCGGGTAGCATCATTTTCGCAGATTACCTCAACATTATGTACATCCCCAACTCTGCGGAGCTGGTAGTGTTTATAGCGGCTTTTGTAGGTGCATGCATCGGCTTCCTTTGGTACAACACACACCCTGCCCAGGTATTTATGGGTGATACGGGCAGCCTTGCCATTGGCGGAATTATAGCCGTATTCGCAATAGCCATCCGCAAAGAACTTTTGATTCCTATCGTTTGCGGAATCTTCCTAGTGGAAAACCTCTCTGTAGTAATGCAGGTGAGCTACTTTAAATACACCAAAAAGAAATTTGGCGAAGGCCGCAGAATCTTCTTGATGTCGCCATTGCACCACCACTATCAAATGAAGGGCTATCACGAAAGTAAAATTGTGACCCGCTTTTGGATTATCGGAATTTTCCTTGCGATACTAACCTTTGTAACGCTTAAGCTACGCTAATGAGTATCTCTAAAAAAATAGCGATTCTCGGAGCTGGCGAAAGCGGTGTTGGCGCAGCTATGCTCGCCCAAAAGCAAGGCTATGACGTATGGGTTTCTGACGGTGGAAAGATAAAACCGGAATACCGCACAAAACTGGACAAACTAGGCATAGCCTACGAAGAAGGTTTGCATAGCTATGTTAAAATCCTGAATGCGGATTTGGTAGTGAAGAGCCCGGGCATTCCCGCGAAAGCGGAAATAGTGAAAGCCATTGCAAACAAAGGCATTGAGTTAATCTCCGAAATTGAATTCGGCTCCCGCTACTGCAAGGGAAAAATTATTGCCATTACAGGCAGCAACGGAAAAACCACCACCACCCTGCTTACGCATCACATTTTAAAAAATGCAGGACTTAATGTAGCCCTGGCGGGAAACATTGGCAGCAGCCTCGCAGGAAGTGTAGCCGAAGCCGATGCGGATTATTATGTGGTAGAAGTTTCAAGTTTTCAGCTGGACGACATCAATAGCTTTAAGCCTTACATCGCCATACTTACCAATATTACACCCGACCACCTGGACCGCTATGATTACAAACTGGAAAGCTATGCGGCCAGCAAATTTGCCATCACCCGATATCAGGATGAAAACGACTTTTTCATTTGGAATAAGGATGATGCAGAAACACTGAAATACAAAGACAATTTTGAAATAAAGGCCAAGAGCCTGGCACTAAGCCTGAAATCCCAACCTATAGAAGGGGCCTGGCTTGATGAAAATAAAACTATACAGATAACATTAAACAATCAGCAACAAATGAACATCAACGAACTGGCCCTACAAGGCAAGCACAACACTTACAACAGCATGGCATCCGGGCTGGCAAGTAAGCTATTAGGCATCCGGAAAGAAACTATTCGCGAAAGCCTGGCTGGTTTTGACAGTATTGAACACCGCCTTGAGCCCGTGTTACAGGTGTATGGTGTGCAATATATTAATGACAGCAAGGCCACTAATGTAAACTCTACATGGTATGCCCTGGAAAGCATGCAAAGCCCTACCGTATGGATTGTTGGTGGTGTGGATAAGGGTAACGACTATAGCGAACTATACGACCTGGTAGACGATAAGGTAAAGGCCATTATCTGCCTGGGTACTGACAACAGCAAAATACACAAGGCTTTTGAAGGCCGTGTGGATTTGATTATTGATGCAGCCGATATGGACGAAGCCGTACGCATGAGCTACAAAATGGCAGATAAAGGAGATAGCGTATTGCTAAGTCCTGCCTGCGCCAGCTTCGATTTGTTTGAAAACTATGAAGACAGAGGAAGACAGTTTAAGCAGGCTGTGAGGAATTTGTGAGGAAGGGTAATTCGGTGGTAATTAAATGGGTCACCCCCCTGCGCCCCCCCTCAAGGGGGGGGTAGCTACAGGAAGCGATGAAGAACAAAACTGTGATAACGGAACCAAAAAATTAGCCAACAAGGGAGAAACAAACCTGCGGATTACAAAATAAAACGGATAAAAAGCACTGACCCAAATCCCCCCTTGAAAGGGGGGCAGGGGGGTGAAAGAGAATTAATGAAGCTTGAAGATTACATATTATCAAATGAACTCTCAGACAGAGATGAAAGTGACATTGCCAGTTTTGTTTGGTGGAATGATGAGCGTTTAAGTATTGAACAAAAATTTGACTTTTCGATACTCCTGTTTGAACGAAACCCTATGTATAAAATCACCGCAGAACTTAACATGAACTTCAGCAAGATGAGTGATGCTGTAAAAGACCAAATGTGGAACTTTTATAGAAATCACCTTACATCTGAAAAAACAGTTCATAGAGACCAAATTGAATATTCACTTTGGGTGGATTTTTTTGAGGACAGCACAACAGTTGAAGAAGCCTGGAAACAGTTAGTTGGTAACTATGAAAATGAGAATATTTTAAAAAGGTTGCTATCCATCTCCGGGCCGGTTCCATTCCCATTAAAGGAAGTTCTCTACAAAAAAGTTATCCATGACGAAGAATTTCATCCATACATATTAGATAGTATAGGACGCAGCTTTTTTGATGTTTGCGGGGAAATTGAAATTGAGAAGGCTAGGGAGATACTTAAAACTCTAGTTGTAGATAAAACAACGGAGAAATATACTATGATTAATACATATCTCAAAAAATTTGACTCGAAAGAAGAATATTGGCAATCCATTAAAAGTTAAACCATGAGCAGCGTACTAAACAGAATACAAGGCGACCGCACCCTATGGGTAATAGCGGTGCTATTGGCTTTGTTTAGCCTTTTGCCCGTATATAGCGCAAGTAGCAACATTGCGTTTTTGTACGGCAGTGGCGATACGTTTGGCATGTTGGCACGTCATGGACTACACCTCATACTGGGTTTGATATTAATGTATGCCGCCCACAAAATCCCGTATCGACATTTTGGGGCACTGTCTATGATACTAATGCCTGTGGCGATTTTACTGTTGGTTTACACCTTATTCCAGGGACATACTGTAGCTAATGCTGCTCGATGGATACAGATACCTGTTTTGGGGTGGACCTTCCAAACCTCAGCCTTTGCCAGCATAGTGCTCATGATTTACATCGCTCGCTATCTGGCGAAAGCCGAACCCGAAAACATCAAGAGCTTTAAAAAGTCCTTTATCCCATTATTGCTACCCATCTTTTTGGTTTGTGGATTTGTACTCCCCGCCAACTTTAGTACAGCAGCCTTGATATTTGGCGTTTCCCTAATTGTGCTGTTCATTGGCGGCTACCCACTCAAAAACCTCCTGATAATAATTGGATCGGGAATTTTGGGCTTAGCGATGTTTATAATGGTTGTGATGACGTGGCCACAAATAAGCAACCGTACGGAAACCTGGAAAACCCGTATCGAGAGTTTTATGAGCGGTGATGCGGAGGAAAACTATCAGGTAACCAAGGCCAAAATGGCCATAGCCGAAGGAATGGTAATTGGAAAAGGCCCAGGCAAGAGCATACAGAAAAACTTCCTGCCACAGTCTAATTCAGATTTTATCTACGCAGTGATTGTGGAGGAATTTGGCACTGTTGGAGGTTTTCTGATTGTGTTTTTCTACTCTCTGTTTTTAATCAGAGTATTGATAATTGCCACAAAAGCCGAGAGCAAATTTGCCATGCTGGTAGCTGCCGGAACCGGATTTGCCATATTAATTCAGGCTTTTGTAAACCTTGGAGTGGCCGTAAACCTTTTACCTGTAACCGGACAAACACTGCCACTTATTAGTGCCGGAGGTTCCAGCATTTGGATGACCTGCATGGCCATTGGGATTATTCTCAGCGTAAGCCGTGGCAAACAAGAAGATGAAGATATTATAGATGATGAAAATGAAGCTGTAGAACCAAATTTGGCAGGAGCATGAGCATTTCAAAAAGCATAAAAACATTAACCACAACGCCATTCACACTGCGTCACCTATCGGCTAAGCCGAGAAGAAATGACGTTAGTGAGGTAAAAACTTCCGCCCATGCCTAAATATAAATTTATGATAAGTGGAGGCGGTACCGGTGGACATATTTTCCCGGCTATTGCCATAGCAGATAAACTCAAGGAACTGGAGCCTGATTCTGAATTTCTGTTTGTTGGAGCCCGGGATCGCATGGAAATGGAACGCGTACCGGCTGCTGGCTACAAAATAGAAGGCCTTTGGATTAGCGGCATTCAGCGAAAGCTTACTGCCGGCAACCTGATGTTCCCCTTTAAACTGTTTAGTAGCATTGCCAAATGTAAATCACTGATAAAGAAATTTAAACCTGATGCCGTAATAGGTACAGGCGGATTTGCCAGCGGCCCATTGCTGTATGTTGCCGCCAACCGTAAAATCCCAACGTTAATACAGGAACAAAACTCCTTTCCTGGGATTACCAATAAAATCCTGGCGCCCAAAGTGAACAAGATTTGCGTGGCCTACGATCAAATGGATCGCTTTTTCCCGGCTCATAAAATCATGCTAACCGGCAACCCTATCCGTGAAGCGGTAAAGAAAATAAACCCGGAGCGTGAATGTGCACACAGTCAGTTTAAACTTGATCCATCCCAACAAACGCTATTGGTTTTGGGAGGAAGCCTTGGTGCCAGCCGTATAAATGAGTTGATTGCTCAAAACCTTGATGAGTTGCTTGGTCAAGGCATCAATATTTTATGGCAAACGGGAAAACTGTATTTCGATAAGTTGAATGAGGAGTTTGGCGGCAGGCAAAACGAAAACTTTCGCCTCATGCCCTTTATCAAAAATATGGATGATGCTTACGCGATGGATATCATTATCAGCAGAGCCGGAGCAGGAACTATATCCGAGTTGGCCGTAGCGTCAAAAGCTACTCTGCTTATCCCCTCGCCCAATGTGGCCGAAGACCATCAAACAAAAAATGCAACGGCTTTGGTTCGCAAAAATGCCGCTCTGCTTTTCCGCGAAAGCGAAAGCAACGATATGTTTTTAAAAGCCGTGAGCGACTTACAAGAACAAAAGGAAAAACTGGAAGAGAATATCAGAAAGTTTGCACTGCCACATGCTGCCGAAGAAATAGCCGAAGAGGTTTTAAAACTGGTGAAAGCGAATGCTTGAAAAAGATAACATATACCTGATTGGAATTGGCGGTATTGGCATGAGCGCCCTGGCCCGCTATTTCAAAAGTATTGGCAAAAATGTGGCCGGATATGATCGCGTTCAAACACCTCTTTGCATTCTTCTGGAGAACGAAGGCATGGCTATTCATTATGAAGATTCTGTGGATGCCATTCCGAAGGAATTTAAGAATAGCGCAAGCACAGCCGTGATTTACACCCCTGCCATCCCAACTGACATGACCGAGTTGGAATACTTCAGGGCAAATAACTTTGAACTTATGAAGCGCGCGCTGGTATTGGGTAAAATAAGCCAAAGCCATACGTGCCTTGCCGTTGCCGGTACTCATGGCAAAACCACCACCTCTGCCCTGTTGGCACATTTGTTTAAACAGGCCGGGCACAACATTACCGCTTTTCTTGGCGGGATATCATCTAATTACCAATCCAATTTTTTGGCGGGAGATAAAAACGGAATATTAGTGGCTGAGGCCGATGAATACGACCGTAGCTTTTTACAGCTAAAACCTGCCGGAGCCATCATCACCTCCGTGGATTCTGACCACCTGGATATATATGGTGAGCCGGAAGCCCTTAAAGCCACCTTCAGGGAATTCCGCGAAAGCGTAACCGAAAAAGTAGTGGTACAGGAAAACACAGAACTAAAAGGCACCACCTACTCTATAGATGGCGATTCCGACTATGTGGCCACCAACGTGCGCATTGAAAACCATAGCTACACCTTTGATTTAAAACAACCAAAGGGTGAAATAATTGAAGATATAAAATGTGGCCTTCCGGGAAGACACAATATCGAAAATGCCACAGCAGCAGCGGCTTTAGCCCTTCATTTTGGCCTTTCGGCAGAAGAAGTAAAAGAAGGTATTGGCAGTTTTAAAGGCGTAAAGCGAAGGTTTGAATATCACATAAAGAGCGAGAAGCTGGTTTATATAGACGACTATGCCCACCACCCTGCCGAAATAAACGCATTGGTTTCATCAGTAAAGGAGCTTTATCCAAATAAGAAAATAACAGGTATTTTCCAGCCGCACCTCTTTTCACGCACAAGAGATTTTAAAGATGACTTTGTAGAGGCCTTAAGCCAATTAGACGAAGTGATACTCATGGACATTTACCCCGCAAGGGAAAAACCCATACCCGGCATCAACAGCGGTATGTTGCTAAACCAAATTACTTCTGAAAGGAAAAACCACCTTTCGTCTCAGGAGATTCTAACCTATTTGGATGAAAATAAACCGGAAGTAGTGTTGACCATTGGTGCCGGAGATATTGACAAATTAGTAAACCCTCTTAAGATGAAATTGCTCCAATGATGAAAGTTTGGAACATAGCAAGTTGGTCATTGGGACTTGTACTGATACTGGTACTGGCAGCCTTTAGCTCTCATAAAATTGAGGAAGTTAAATTTCAGGGCATTGATATTCAGATAGATTACAATCAAAAACACTATTTCGTAACCAAAGGTGAAATAGAGGAAATTGTACGTCAGGAATACCCATATATCGACAGTATTTTGAGTAGAGAAATTAACATTACTCTGTTAGAAGAAACGCTTGATAATCACCCATCTATCAGGAAAGCAGAGGTATATTCGGCCTTGGACGGTATCTTGAGGATACACGTACGCCAGAAGCAGCCCTGTTACCGTGTACATAATTCAACACGAGACTATTACATAGCTGAGAAGGGAGACACCATGGTGCTTTCTCCCAACTACTCGGCAAAAGTTCCGCTGGTAACAGGCCGCGTTTCGGCAGAAACTACACATAAGGTGTATGCGTTTTTTAATAGTATAAAGAAGGATGAGTTCTTCGGCAATTTCTTTACAGGAATTGATGTTGATGATAATGGAGATTGGACACTATACCCAAAACCGGGGCGCCACAAGGTGATTTTAGGCAGTCCGGATAATTTGGATGAAAAGCTTAGAAGATTAAAAATCTTCTACCAAAGTGTGATAGAAAAAAAGAATATAGACAGCATAGCAAGCCTGAACCTGACATACGACAAGCAGGTGATTTGCAAAAAACACTAACACCATGAACCCCGAAAACATAGCCGTTGGGCTTGACATAGGAACCACAAAAATTGTGGCCATGATCGGTAAGAAAAATGATCATGGAAAACTGGAAATCCTCGGTATGGGCAAAGCCAAGTCTCTTGGCGTGCACCGTGGTGTTGTTACCAATATCACCCAAACCATAGAATCCATAAAGCAAGCCGTAGTAGAAGCCGAAAACTCTTCCGGCCTCAGCATAAAGAGCGTGGTGGTAGGTATTGCCGGGCAGCACATTCGCAGCCTTCAGCACAGCGACTACATCGTTCGTCAAAATTCGGATGATGTAATTGACCACACTGATATCGATAACCTCATAAAAAACGTACACAACCTTGTGATGCTGCCTGGTGAGGAAATTATTCATGTGTTGCCACAAGAATACAAAGTGGATGGACAAGCCGAAATCCGTGAGCCTAAGGGAATGTATGGCAGCCGTTTGGAAGCCAACTTCCACATTGTGGTTGGCCAGATAAGCTCCATAAAAAACATTGGCCGCTGCGTAAAAAGCAGCAACCTCAATGTTGCCGACATTACCCTTGAGCCCTTAGCCTCTGCAGAAGCAGTACTGAGCCAGGAGGAAAAAGAAGCAGGTGTAGTACTTGTGGACATAGGCGGTGGAACTACGGATCTGGCCATTTTTAAGGATGGTATTATCCGCCACACAGCCGTTATCCCATTTGGGGGCAACGTTATTACAGAAGACATCAAAGAAGGGTGTTCCATAATAGAGAAACAGGCCGAGTTGCTGAAAATTAAATTTGGCTCGGCCTGGCCAGGAGAGAATAAAGAAAATGAAATAGTTAGTATCCCTGGTTTACGAGGCCGTGAACCAAAGGAGATTTCATTGAAAAATCTTTCTAAAATTATTCATGCCCGTGTAGTGGAAATAATTGAACAGGTTTATCTGGAGATTAAAAACTACGGACATGATGAAAACAAAAAGAAGCTTATTGCCGGCATAGTCCTCACCGGAGGAGGTGCCCACCTGAAGCACATTAAGCAGCTTACCGAGTTTGTTACCGGCATGGACACTCGCATTGGCTACCCAAATGAGCACCTGGCCAGCGAAAGTGATGACGAGTTTAGCTCTCCTGCCTATGCCACTGCCGTGGGATTGGTATTAAAGGGATTGTCTAAAACGAGTTCTGAAGAACTTTCCGTGGTGGATCCTAACAACCCTGAGGATATCCGCAAGGCATCGCAGGATCAAGGTGAAGTAGAAATCACACCCGAAGAACAACCAGAGGAAAGCCTGGAACAAGAAGTAGAAAAACAGGAGGAGAAGCGTCCCCGTAAGAGTTTTATAGAAAACTGGTCGGAGAAGTTTCGCAATTTTTTGAATGACGACCTATAAAAATAAATGCAGCAGTGATGAGTGACCAGAATTCCAATGACACAATTGCCTTTGACTTACCCAAAAACCAATCGTCTGTGATCAAAGTGATCGGAGTAGGTGGAGGTGGTAGCAACGCAGTAAACCATATGTACGGCATGGGCATTCGCGGAGTAGACTTCGTGGTTTGCAATACCGACAGTCAGGCTTTGGAAAATAGCCCCGTACCCAATAAAATTCAATTGGGAGTTACCCTAACCGAAGGTTTGGGTGCTGGAGCCAATCCCGAAGTGGGACAACAATCCGCTATAGAAACCATAGAGGAAATTAAAAATTTACTGGAAACCAACACCAAGATGGTTTTCATTACCGCTGGTATGGGTGGCGGTACCGGAACCGGTGCAGCTCCTGTAATAGCCAAGGCCGCAAAGGATGCCGGAATACTTACCGTGGGTATTTGTACCATCCCGTTTTTGTTTGAAGGAAACAACAGAAAACTACAAGCCGAAAAAGGTGTTGAGGCCCTTCGCAAAAGCGTAGACTCACTTGTGGTTATAAACAACAACAAGCTTCGTGAGGTTTATGGTAATCTTGGTTTTAAAGCCGGATTTGCCAAGGCAGATGAAGTATTGGCAACTGCCGCCCGTGGTATTGCCGAGGTAATTACACATCACTACACTACCAACATTGACTTGCGTGATGCAAAAACAGTATTGTCTGACAGTGGAACAGCCATTATGGGTTCCGCAACGGCAGCTGGCGAAAGCCGTGCTTCTGAAGCCATTATGAAGGCTTTGGACTCTCCCCTGTTGAATGACAATCATATTCGTGGTGCCAAAAATGTTCTGTTACTCATTGTTTCAGGCAAAGAAGAAATCACCATTGATGAAATTGGCGAAATTAACGACCATATTCAGCAGGAAGCTGGTGGTGGCGCCAACATTATCATGGGTATTGGTGAAGATGAAAACCTTGGTGACGAAGTAGCGGTAACCATCATTGCCACGGGCTTTAATGCTGATCAGCAAGTACAGGTAATTGGCCGTGAACCGCAAAAGGTGGTACACACCCTGGAGGACGAGCAGCCCTTAAGCACAAAGGTTTATAGCAAGCCTCTGCAGCATGAGGATGAGAGCAGTGATGATGAAATGATAAACCGTGAATTGGCGAAATTCGCGAAGAAACCCGAAAAACCACAGCCCGCTCTTTTTGACTTTGATGAGCCCGAGACTACTCAGGTTTACGAACCTGTTCAGGAAGAAAAGGAAGTGCATATACCCGTTCAGGAGGAAAAGACCGTAAGCCCCCAACAGGAAACAGTGGCCCAAACTCCTATTGTTGAAGAAAAACATCAAGAGCCGGAAGCGCTGAAAGAGGAAGATCAAACTGAATCTGTTTTTGAAATTGGCAACTACCCCGATGAAGAAGACATCACAACACGCAGGGTAATCTTTACCCTTGATGATGATTTGGATGACGAGGCTGTTGCTCAAACTCCGGAAAAAAAGCCCGAGTTGGAAGAACAACAGAAACCCATGGCTTCTGAACAACCTACGCCTCCGGAAACGAAAGCAACACAGCAACCTTCCACCCGCCAACCTGTGCGCTATACCCTGGAAGATTACCGTGAACTTGAAAATCAGCTTAAAAACGCTAAGCCAGAAGCTTCTTCTAAACCTACAGAAACAAAAAGCAACAGAGAGGAAGTTGATAGCGATTTGAATTTTGAACTGAAAAAAGTAGAAAAGCCCCAGCTAACGGAAAACAAGAACAGAGCTATTGCAGACCCTACAGAAACCACTGTAGAAGAAGCCATGAGACTGCGAATGAATCAACGTAAGGAGCACTTTAAGGCTTTTAACTACCGCTTTAAAAACAACCCATCCTCCGTTGATGAAGTGGCCAACGAACCCGCTTACAAGCGTCAGGGTGTGAAAATTGAAGATGGCGGATACAGTACCGAAAACCGTATCAGTCGATTTAGCATTGATGATGGCGACAACGGCCCTGACATTAAAACTAATAACAGCTTTTTACACGATAATGTAGACTAGGAAGTAGTTAAAAGTTAATGGGTTGCTCAGCCCTAGATATTGAGCATGAATCTTTGAAGATTGGAAGTCCCCTCGGTTTTGCTGAGGGGATTTTTTTGTGCCTTATCTACCACTGAGGACGCGGAGAACACAGAGGGAACAACAGCACTAACTTGTACTATGCACTATCTCAGAAGTCCTCCGGCTCAATTCGCCCTGCTCAATTCATTACAACTAAATTTTTCTCAGTGTCCTCCGTGCTCTCCGTGGTTTAATACTTCCTACATTTGTTCCACTTAAAAAAATCAAAGAAAATGGGAAATTTATCAAGCAACATAGGTGAGGAAATGAAAGTGGCTATGCGTGCTAAAGACAAAATGCGCCTTGAAACTTTACGTGCCATAAAATCGGCCATATTATTAGCCAATACTGAAACTGGCGGTGGAGCAGAACTGAGCGATGCTGATGAACAAAAAATCCTATTGAAGCTACAAAAGCAGCGCAAAGACTCATTGGAGATTTACGAGACACAAGGCCGTGATGACTTAGCTGCTGATGAACGTGCACAATTAGAAGTAATAGAAGGCTTCCTACCCAAGCAAATGACCGAAGCCGAACTGGAAGCTTACCTAAAAGAAATGATGGTGCGCCTTGATGTAAAAGGCCCACAGGATATGGGTAAAATAATGGGTACTGCCAGTAAAGAGTTAGCTGGAAAAGCTGACGGGAAAGCGATAAGCGCGAAGGTGAAGGAGATTTTGGCGTAGAACTAAAGCACGAGCGAGACGCTCGCGCTCAATGTCATTAAGTTAAGGATTTAATTGACTGATTTTTAGTTAATTATGTTGTTTTTTGAATTCTATTATCGTATATTCACTTGATAATCAAGTGCATA
>JBLWXT010000031.1:0-50890 GCA_048267305.1 Owenweeksia sp.
AGAAACGACAAGGGCTACGACGTGCATAGAAGTGCTGAAGTTCAGTGTTTACAAACCCCAAAGGAACTGGAGACAAATCACATTCCGAAAGCTCTACAACTTCGTAGTCGTCTTTCAAAATGTTGTAAATTTTCGCACAACCCGTATCATAAAACACCTTGTGTACATACACAGGCCACCCATCGTGACGAATTATTGTACCGGAGAGGCGGGTTGAGGCGTACTCAAAATCTTTTCCGTAATCAATTTTGCTCATGCTATGCCAGCCTTTCCACAATGTGTTTGTTCTCTACGAAGAAGTCAGAGGTTCGATCTGATGTGTCAATGATGTGACGTACACGCTCATCAACTTGGTGGTTGGGGTCAAACATATGTTCAAGCCCACGTTGCACTGCATCAAACACAAACTTAATCAGCTTGGGGTTGAAAATCCATTGGTTAGACAAGGTACGGTACTCCATCCCATATTTCTTAGGGCGGAAAGAACCTGCCTTGCCATACATAGATCGACGTTGATCGTCCTTATCCCAAAGGATTGAGTAGGCACCCAATGTCTCATCCAAAATACGAGACAGACGAGCACAGGTATCGAAGTGTTCTTGGTTGAAAGGGTTGTCTGTCTCAAACCCACCAATGTGTACGTGACCCCCTGCGGTACGCATTAGAGCGCCTCCATCCACTGAGGGGTTATCATACCCTGTCCAACCGTTGTAGTCGGCCTCACAGCCCAGCACAAGGCTCTCAGGGGGTAGTGCAGCAGCGAATGTCTTGTCGAAATGTACAGACACATCTTCAAGGAATTGTTTATCCCCAATCATACCACCAAGCACATCCTTAACGGATAGAAGGTTCTCTTCAAACTCTTCGTATGATTCAGCGGGGTCGATGTTAAACTCAAGAGCCAAACCATCTACCTGTACTGCCCCTTTGGGGACAGCAAAGGGTGCCGACTTAGTTCCGGGCACCAAATCATGTGCGCTTACAAAAGTATTAGTAAGGGCATCCTTAACAAACACTTCGGGATCAGCCCCGATAGTGAACTTGTGTCCTTGTACAAGCATATTAACCTCTTATTTGTAAAGCATGTGGAGATTGCCGCCCCAATCCTTAGTGCAGGAAGGGCATAAAGCTTCTTTCTGAGAAAGCCAAGACAATTTGTTGGCATCCTCAAGGTCGATAGTTTGTGTACAATAACAGCAAGCATCCCCAGCCTCTTTCAAGTGGGCTACCATTTGTTTCTCGTACACAGAGTTGCCATTAGGGGCAAGATAAAGCTTAGGCTTAGGTGGATGTAGGTCCACAACCTTAGCCATCTTATCGAAAGATACGATAGAGCAAGCGCATAGGAACCGTTGGAGGGTACTTACACCCCCCTTAAGATCAATACGTGGGTTATCAGTCAGCTTGAATTGATAGTCTGCCCCATGACGAATCTCTTCGTAAGCACGGAGGAACTTAACAAACTCAGGCTTGTTAGTAGGACATACATCCAAGAAACCAATAACCTTTTTGTTGTGCTCTAGGTCAAGGCGGAACACATGCTCTGTCTCCCCCTTCTTAAAACCTTGTCTCTGAATCCAACGAAGATTCTTGATAGACAGGTCTTTGTAGTTGTAATCTGTCTTATCCGTACCATCCTTCCAGTTACGGTTGGACACAAAATCACGAGCCTTCTTGATTATGTCATTAGTTGAGGTAGTAGTCTTTGTCCGAGTCTGCGTACTGTTCGTAGTATTCTTGAATCCAGCTTGCACCGTATAGTTCTGCTTGGGCAAAGCTTTTTTTTCTAGCTCCCTATCCCCCACAAACTCAATACCAGTAGTCTTAGGCTTGAATGTGTAGAGACGATCAACCTTGAAAGATTTGATGTCAACATTACCATTAATATCTTTGTCCAGATCAACCTTGTTACGGATAGCAGCAGCCAGAATCATCCACTCTTCGGAGGCCCAGTACAGTACATCCTTCTTCTTATTATAGCAGTAGTGCAGTGGACGCTCAAAGTTACGAACAAAATTGAGGGTTTCCTCAGCATCATCCCAATAGGTAAGAGCAGCAGCACCGAAGAAGCTCTTCCATGTGTGGTCAATACCGTTGATGTCGATGTCATTGAACACAGCCTTGCTGTCAATGTCTAGTGTGGCAGCCCCAGCCAAGCCGCTGTAATGACGAAGGGTGCCATTGTGTGCCCCTGTAATGTCCCCGAAAGTGAATGGGTGAGCATTCTCTACAGTTACCTTGCCGATAGTGGCGGCTCGGTTGTGGCCAATCATTGCGCGGGGGAAGCCCGTTACAATACCACGAACATTGAAGGCCGAGGGGAAAGCGTGTTCCCACAAGTTTTGCGCAGCACCCAAGTCCTTCTCAATCTCTACGAAAGATTCTTTATCTTTCACTTTATGGCCACGCACCAAAGCCACACCAGTAGAATCAAAACCCCGAACTTGGTCAAACACAAGCATGTCACGGAACATTTTCTTATCGGCTTCAAGCATGTTGCCCGAAACCCCTACCAAACCACACATATTACTCTCCTTTAGCCATTTTCAGCATGTTGTCTACGTTCTCTTCGTTCAAGAGAAACTTATTAACCTTCGCACTACCTCCGAAGAGGTTTTCTATATCAATCTCTGTACTTTTTAGGTTCAGCCCATTCAAACTCTCAATTAAGTTGTGGTGGACATCATTTGACCCAAACACTCCGTTTCTTACCGAACCAATATAGTCTGAGTGGTCTAGGTAAGACTCCCCAACCAACTTAAGTTTCTTCATAGAGGTTGTGTCAAAAGCATCTGAGTTAGTGAATAGTCGGTGCTCTGTTGCCACACCACCCCAACCCTCAATAACTAAGTTGTCCTCATACTTCTGGATGTTGATTCTATGAGACAAGAAGTATGCATCAAGAGGGTCAACCCCCATCTCAACCAAGTATCCCCAAGCCCAATGTGGGTATTCAAAAGCACAACGCATTGTTAACAATGCCCCAGCTACAACACCTACATCAGCCTTCAGGTTCATGTGTATGCCCTCAGACAGCCCCTCTGAGGCGTCCTTGGTGGTGAAAGCATCCGACACACCTGAATCGTTCATAAGCCACTGTAACCACCCTTCAGGGTCTTTAGCGTCTTTGATACGACCCTCTCCAAAGAAAATAGCAATCTTAGTGATTTCATTTTCGTCGTGAGGTAGAAGGGGGGCGTAGCAATAGTAACCCTTTTCAGACTTTACCTCCCCACCTTCTTTGTAAACAAAAGCGGAATGGGCATCCTTACTTGGTTTGAACTTTTTAACAGCTTTTTTGAAAGCTCCCATAATTTTCTCCAGAAATTGTCCAGACTTGCCATCGCATAACTTTACTCGAAGCAATCATCCAACAGCTTAAAGAAAAGCTCACGGCATGGATGACCTTCATTAACATACTCAGGGTGGGGTTGGAATGAGAACTCACTCTCCCCATTGAATACAACAATCTCTACACACCCATCATCGGCACAGTAGACAGTTACATCATCCTCTGGAGGAATCATTTCTTGATGGTGAGAGGACGATACAAGCCAGTCAGCATCGAATGCATTAACTGTATGCATCTTACCTGCATGACCACCAATATGCTGAACCATGGAGCCACCATTAACGACGTTAAGGATTTGACCCCCACGACAGATACCTACGATAGGAATGTCAAGAGTACGAGCAGCCAGTATAAGACCCATAGAACGCAGATCAAGGTCTTCTGAGCATCCCATGGCCCCATTAACTTCTTCCCCATACAGGATAGGGGATACGTCAGCACCACCCTCAAGGCACAACAAATCAGCACCGAATAACGAAGAGGTGATTTCATAACCCTCTTCAAGGAACATATTATTGAGAAGGGAATCTGATCCCTCAATGAAAACCTTACGCATTTTTGTCACAACTTTTCTTTCGTTTGATTTCAACCACATAGCCAAATGCCTAAAAATAGTTTGTGACAAATGGGTGATTTTTTACGTATATATAAGTGAGAGCCTTAGAGATGTATCTAGTAGTTACTTAGAAATCTATAAGAACGAACAAGAGATAGAATGTTTCCTTCTTCTTCCTTATAACTACTAGATAGATAACATCTTAGATAACATCAGGTTCAAAAGGAATAGCGTTCGGGTTACGAATGTACACATAACAATTCTGACCAATAGTATTCTTCGTTGCATAAGAGAGAACAAAGCCCCACTTAGCAAGTTGTTTAGGCCAGTAGTTATCCTTCATGTTTCGTTGAGTTTGATTCAACGTAGCAATAACAAACTTTGTTTTCATACTGCTGTTATCCAAGCTCTTCATCAGAGCTTCAAGAGGATACTCGTCTGTATGACCAAGAGGTTGAGACGTAGGGTAGAGAATGTTAGAATAGAACTGTTGAACAGAGTTCTGAGGCTCTGTGAACGAGGAAGGGTCAGCAAGATATGCTTCATTCTTTTCGTAATCAACCCCTTTGAAGCCAGCCATAGCAATGGTTGCACAGGAGGAAGTACCCATAGTTGCAATACGTGTCATGTTTAGTCTCTCTTCTTTCGTTTAAGTTGTTGTGTTGGGGATTTACAAGTTGGCTTGGTGGTTATAAGTACCAAGAATACCACTCTCGAACACATAGTAACAATCTAGGTCTGGGGATACAAGCTGCACCCACTCAGCACTGATAGGGTTGGCGAAGATAACCATATGCAGCATAGTGCCATCTTCCCTTACAACAACCCCATCAAAAGCGTGTTCAAAACCTTCTGCTTCGTTGATACGGTTGATGTCCTCTTCTGTGAAGCACATAGGCTGAGCAACAGCCATAGCACAGGTTGATACAGTTGCCACAAGGGCAAGAGCCACTGAGTTAAAAAACTTCTTCATTGTCTTTCTCCATTTTCTAAAGGCTATTCCTACAGTCCCCATCACATAACGAGGCTTAGGCAGCTTTAAGAAGGTTGTGCAAGGCTTGGAAGGGGGAGGATTTAGTTTTAGTCTCCACTTCCTTTTGTTCGTCCTTTTCCCCTGCAACGTAGTTGATTTTGAATGCCACAATATTTGCGTCATTCCACTTGATGTCTCTCACTTGGCACCACGTACTGATACCATGTGTGTCAATAATGACAATACGAGACAGTGAATGGCATGGAGGTTCCATACCTTTTACGTAAGAATGGTACTTACCGTTATCGAACTTATTCTCCATTGTTGTAGATGTCCTCTTCTGAACGCCATGATCCTTCCACCATAACACCGTCATGGAAAACCATAGTGCCACGTTTCTTCTCAACCAACACCTTTGGTTCTGGTTTAATGCGGTAGAATAGTGGTGGACTCCAAGTAGGTTTCTGTTTAAGATCAGTCCATTCTTTCGGTTTAATTGTCCTTTTGCATTGAATAGTTTTACCTTCGTGATAGGCAAGCAACAAAGCCCCCTTCTCAGCGTCATTAAGCTCTCCCCATGTACGTGGAGGCTTATCAGCACGAGAGATTAGTCGGTATTTGTTTGAAGCATATTCAATAGGTACACCACTGAGGTGTTCATAGTAAGTGTAGCATACCTCTCCTTCTTTGTCCAAGAAGATCTTTGGTCTTCTACCCCCCTCTGTATTCTCCACCACATCTCCCGGTTGAACCTTAAGCTCAGCAAGAGTGCCTTCCTCTTTCATAGGAGGTAAGGGATGATTGTCCTCCCCATAGGGGTTGTCTACTTTGGGGGGATTAACTTCTGAGATAAGGTCAAACGTAGCTAATCCCCCCAAACAATATATACCATCTTCAGTGTAGGTGTGCCCTTTATCCCCTACAAACTTATAGGGGCTGTTTAGCTTAGATTTACGAATTATCCTTACAACCACCCCATCGCGTTGTTTATACGTACCACCACCCTTAAGTTTCATCTCACTTCTCCTAATTTTCTAGCATTAATGTCCAGCACTGCCATCTCCTAACCGAGAGGTGTGCTTAGAAGTTACGATACATCCACATGAAGGAATCAATGATTCCACAGATCAACAGGATTGCAATACCTAATGCACCAATAATTGTTGACATAACAATCCAGAAGGGCACTTCATTCACCATAGCCCAATCGGCTGCAATTTGTAACACATCTTTCTCCTTTACATTTAATGGGTGTGTGCCCTAGTATTAGACTGCCACCGCTTCACCGCAAGCCTGTATGGCCTTTGACGTATGCAGTATGACACACACCTACAAAATGTGCGGGTTTGTTTAGCAACGAGTGCCCGCTTTCGTTCGGTCGAGAGGCGCTACCTCCCTATCTTAGCTGGCCTCAGCCAATTCAATTGGGTCATGTGTTTCTTGGTTAGCTTTATCCAAGTCACCCATAGCATCCAACATTTCTTCCAAAGGAATGTCAGATTGCATAAAAATAGCACATACATCTTTTGTGGACAGAGCAGGTGTATCAGTTTTCTCGTCTCCCGACAGAGCTTTCTTGATAGCACGTTCCAGAATGGCTTTGAAGTCTTTCTGTTTCAACTCCACATTCTTGTCTGCCCATGTCCAGATTGTATTTTTCTCATCAGACAGCCATGCAGTGATAGCGGCAATACGTGCCTTCACTTTCTTGTCACCAGCCATTTTCTTGCCAAAGCGCAAGAAGTTACCATCAGCATCATTCTCAACTGTCCAAGGCAGCATAGCCCGGAAGTACATGACAGCAATCTTCTTGTTCATAGGGGTGAGAACACCAATCAAACGGTTCACACACTCAATGTCCTGACTGTCAGGCACATACAACAAGAGGTCACGGCTCAGCCCTGCCAAAGCAGAACGAGTGATAGCCTCAGCCTCAGCTACTTGAGCAATGGCGGCATATACGGATTCTTTGAGGTTAGACATAATTTTCTCCATGATTTGTGGACAATCCCCATCACATAACGTGGGGCTTAGGTTATGGGCTTAGTTGCCCCGATACACTTCGGCATTGTGACCAGCATAGCGCAGCTTAGGTTGAGGCTTCCCCAACCCCTTAGGCACTACACCTTTGGGTGTGTCTGAATATACAATCATAAACGATGTACGAATGATGTAAGTTACATCCCCGACAAACTTATCCATCACGTATTCATGTTCAGTGACAGAGATACGATCACCGTTAGGTAGTTGTTTAAGGTATTGCATAACGCTTTCCTTTATTTGCTTTGAAGTAAACAGTCTTATCTAAGACAGCTTACTAATAAGCTAGGTGCAAGCCATAAGCTCAACGGCAGCTAGGATGCCTAACATACGGTTGCACCTATCTCACAGAGACACGGGCCATTACAGCCCACACCTATAGTGTGTGAGATAGAACGTCAGCATATGCCCTAAGGCAATCCAAGCCGAGACGTTTGGCGTGTTTGTCAGACACACCCTGCCCATTATCTTAGGGGCTTGGCATTATCGCCCCCGCACCATTTAGAACCTCGCGGTTCGTTCCCCTTTATACTGGACGGTCGTAACCAGTTTCCACCTACTCCGATGGGGTCTATCGTTAGTCGTCTGTTTCATTAGCCTACCTTGGCACCATACGGATATTGCATTACATCTAAACAAGATGCGGCATGTCTGTTTGTCTCACTGTGCCTAGCACTAGATCAACGCCCGTCTACCTCGAAGAGGACCACACTTGTCCATTGTATAGCGCAACAATATCCTTGGCTACTTTGGACAATTCAGCGATTGCTTGTCTCTAGTGGACACGGGTTAGACCTAATCAATCCAACGCAATTCCACTCATTTGATTAAATACACATTCCATTTCCAAAAGGGAAGGTATGGTGACGTATCCAATCCCATGCCCACAAGGGACAAGCAATCTATGGCCGGACATTCGGGCCGTTAACCCTATCCCCTATGTAGGCAGAGGAACCTTAATAGCGCGGGCTATATGCCCTAACCCTGATTTAGCTACTAGCTAGGGCAGTGTCAACCCCTACCCCCATTTAATTTAGCGCGGGGCTTTGCGCTTGTCGCGGGTGCCGCTCGTTAGAGCCTTCCGCTAGACCGTCTTGTTGGCCTGTCACCCTTAGACCAAATAAAGCGGGTGCAATCAAGAGAAAAGAATCGTTTAAAAACAAGAGGTTATAAGGGATATTCTGTAAGCCTTTGTTTTTATTGGTTTTATTTCTTCATTTTATTTCATTGGCCTAAATCAACCCCCTACACGCGCGGGATCTATTACGGGCCAAGGGGCGCACACACATGACGCGCAGGCACACACATGCACACGCGTACACGCGCGTGAGGTGTAATATTTTTCTAGTCAATACTTTTAACCTCCCCATCACACAATTGTGAGCGAACAACGTGTGAACAAGGTGAGAACAAAAGACCAATAGTAGAACCGATAGAGAACATACCATAGACAAATAGAGGGAACGTCTTTTCATAACCTCTGCCCTACCAAACAGGCCAAAGCCTCTGTAGCCCCCCTTATATCGCCTCTATGCCCTATTCTCTGTTTGTTCTGTTACACTCTGCACCCATTGCCAGTGTTACAAAGGGATGCAGTTAAACCTATGGTGGCATTGCCTACCTAATGCGCAACCAAGGGCCATGTGCCGTAGGCGTTTTGTTACAACCCATACACACCTAACCTATTGATAACATACAAAGAATCAGGCTGTAGCCTGTATATGTATGGACATAATAAGGATATGTATGGCCAGACGCATAAATACATTCATCTATTTGAATCTAATTGACAAGGGGGTACAAGGGGGGAATGGGGGGTGTGCGCGTATGCGTATAGCACCTAATAAATTTCTCCCCAAAAATATCACAGTTGGATACGGAGAAGATACAGCTCCGCTCAAAGATTCAATATAGCTCCGCTCATATTATAACTAACTCCGTTCTAAGTGCCTTCCTTATTTCTTCGTTCACAAGGAACTGGTGCCGGAGGCGTTATAACCAAACAAGGAAAAAAGATGTTAGAGACAATACTAATCACAGCCCTAGTAATCGGAGCAGCCGCCCTAGTTGGGGTAATTCTATACCTGATTGTTCTGGGTAATGGTATGGGACGATAAAAGGAAAATGAAACATAAATCACGTGCCGAAGGCGTCTAACACCTAAAAGGAAAATAAATGGCTAAGAAACCAGACATCACTCAAGTAAATAGCTTGGATGGTATTACAACAGCGATCAACACCAACTTCAACAATGTTGCTGACGCTTTCGAGAACACTTTGTCAAGAGATGGTTCCACTCCTAACCAGATGGAAGCTGACATTGATATGAACAGTAACGACCTACTGAATGTAGGTTCTATTGACACCAACACTTTGAGTATTAATGGAGAAGCAGTCTCAACAGAACTGCAAGCTTTTGCTACAGATATTAAATATTCCTTTGATTATGTTTCCTCCCTCCTATTAGACGAGAGAACTTATAAGTATTTTGTTGAGGGGGATATTGTTGAGGCTGAAGGTTTCCGATATAAGGTTGCCGCCTCTGATGCCACTGACCACCACCTAACAACAGCGGGCGGGGTGAAGCTGTATAATCTAATGACAACGAGCGGTCAGGTCAGCATAGCAGCGACAGCGGCACCGGCTGACTATTCGGAATCCTTGCAGCGCCAGCTAAACAACTTTGGCAAGGTGGTAGCACCAGCAGGGACATATTCTTGCTCTACCCCGGTCACTATCCCTGACAACGGTGAAATAGAAGGCCGGGGGCGTAATGATTGCGAGTTTGTTTTCTCCGGCACAGGTGGTTTCATTTTGCCTGACACCACTGCCCACGCAAGGCTTACGGGCTTTAAAGTCGTAGGTGACGATACTGCGGATACTGTGGGCATTGAGGCAATCAATAACGCGCGCGGTGTTACTATGCGAGATTTGTTTGTGCGGCGCTTCGGCGGGGCAAACAAGTCAGGCGCGGGGATCAGACTGACGGCTGGCGTAACAGCAGATATGTTTGGTTCTACGTTGGATGCTGTTATTACAGAGAACAACTCACGCGGCATTGAGTTGATCGAGGCCGGGTCAACCACACTTGCCGGGTGTATTTCAAGGCTTAACTTCTGGGACGCCCTCTATGCTGAGAACTGCGTTGCGCTAAACGTCCACGGTGGCGCATACGAGAACCCCCTTGCCGGTTTATCTGACGTATACAATATGTGGCTCAAAGGGTGCAGGGGCTTCACTGTCTCGGGTCTTTGGAATGAAAACGGCATTACGAACCTTGCGCGGATAGAGAACTGCCGGGGAGGTAATTTTTCAGGTTACCTGACGAATATCACAACGGTGGGAACGCTGGTTGATGTTATTAATTCTTCTGCGATTATATTTGGCGGAACCGAGATTGAAGGTATTAACTCAGGCGACACAGGCATAGCGGTAGACGCCCTTTCGCGTGACATTGATCTTGATGGTGTTAAATACACAGTATTCGCGGGCGGGCAGGCAAACAGCGTTGCGGATATTCGAGCCGTGAAAAACTACACTATGGATTGGACGCCTGTTGTGCGCGGGTCAGGTACGGCTGGCACATATGAACTCGCGACAGCGGAAGGGCGGGCGATCAAGCGCGGCAACAATATCCGTCTGCAAATGAAAATCAAGGCGGCGGCGTCCGTAACAGGTGGGGGGAACAGCGCCCTAACGATTGCAGGGCTTCCTGCCAACTACCGCGCAAATTCGGTTTTATCTGCCGCTCCCCGGTTCGTCGGCATCCCATTTACCGGGAGTTATGCCATTTCTGCGCCTGCTGCTTCGACTTCTGACAATCGCATTCTGTTCTACGGCGTTGATAACATAGGGACTAGCACACTGGTCCCCGTGTCTGCATTCGGAGCGAATGACGAAATTCATATGTCGTTGGACTATGAGGTTTGATCTATTTTAGCGCCTGCGGCAGCTGTGTGTTCGGCGGATAAACAGCAAGCGACGGGGTAGGTAAACAAACAAAGAAAGAGAGACATGGATAAATCCAGATTCAAAGACGAGAAGGGTAGGTTCATTGTTCAAGGTTTGTTCCTTGAAGATAGTTACAACCAAGACCTAGCAGTCTTCACCTTTGATGGAGAAGACAAGTTGTACAAAGGACAGACGTACCCTTCGTTGAAACGTCTCTACCTAGAGCACGGTGATCCGAAGGAATACAGCTTTGCTCGTAAGTATTTGTTCGACTGGAAGCACTGGCAACGGCTTTGTAACAACAAGGTGGTTGGTAGGCACATTAGTGAATGGCGTAAAGAACTAGAGCTAATGTTGGTTAGTGAGGGCGTCAGTGCCCTCATTGACCTGGCCCTAAACGAGAAGAGCTACCAAGCTGCCAAGTATCTAGCCGATAGGGGTTGGGAAAAGGATAAGGTTGGTCGTCCTTCTAAGGAAGCGGTTGAAGGAGAACTTAAGCGTAGGGCTGATGAGAACGCTGAGTTCCAAGACGACTTCGACGTAATCAAACTGTACAAGGATAAATAACATGGCCCCTCGTGGCGATAACCCAAAAACAGGTAAGCGTTCAGTTGTACGAGACAGCAAAGGTAATGCTGTCAAGGATAGTAAAGGTAATGCTGTAACCTCGAATAACTTCTCTAAAGATAAACCTAAAGCTAAGGCTGCTACAAAGAAAGCCTCAGCAGCCCCTAAGAAGGCGTCTAAGTCTTCCACTAAGGCATCCCCTAAGAAGACTACCAAGCGCAGCTCTAGCAAGGCTCCCAGTAAGTCTAAGCGTGCTCCTAAGAAGTCTGCTGCTGCTCCCAAGGTGAATACAAGTCCTCTACCCCCTAAAGGTGGTTCGGGTGGCCCCACTAGCCGTCCTAACAACTCTGGAAGTAAGAAGGCTGCACGTAAAGGTCCAAGCAAGCGTCCTAACAACCGACCCAAAGGTGGGAGCAAGAGTGGTCCTTCTCGTCGGTTCATCAACTCCCCCACTGAAAAGGCTATGACTGGCCCCGGTGCTGGTTTGTTTGCTGCTGTACGTAACACCTTCAGAGGGAAAGGTTCGTCCAATCCCGGTGGTGCAGCTAAGCAAGAACGAGCAAAGGTCCGTAAGGCCAAGGCCAAAGCTAAACAACGTAACAGGTAATATATGAGAAAATGGTATCAAGAGGCAGAAGATCGTCTGTCTACAAAAGCATCTAAACCTCTTGAGCCATGGCTTGAGGAAGCCTACAAGCGGATTGTGAGTATGCCTGAGCAGGCTCAGATGGTTAGGGAAGCTGCTGAAGCTGACCTATATGTATTCGCTCGTTTGGTTAATAAGGGATATATGTACGGCAGCATTCACAAGGAGATTTTCCGGTGGTTGCAAAACTATAACCTCTATGGGCAGGGGACAGCATTGACAGACAACAAACTGTTGATGCTTCCTCGTGCTCACCTCAAGAGTCACATTGTTGCTACAGCATGTGCATGGCTTATTGTCCGGCACCCAGAGATTACAATTCTATACACTTCGGCTACAGCAGAACTTGCAACCTCCCAGTTGTATAACATTCAGAACATCATCGACTCAGATGTGTTTAAGAAATACTGGCCTGAGTATGTACACCCTGACATTGGTAAACGAGAGAAGTGGTCTCAGAACAAGATTATGATTGACCATCCCAAGCGTAAGGCTGAAGGGGTTCGAGATGCTACAATCATTTGTGCTGGTTTGACAACTAACACTACAGGCTGGCACGCTGATGTTATCTGCGCAGACGACCTTGTGGTTCCAGAGAATGCTTACACAGAAGATGGACGAGAGAGCGTCTCTAAGAAGAGTTCTCAGTTTACCTCCATTCGTAACACAGGGGGCTTCACCCTAGCTTGTGGTACACGTTACCACCCCTCAGACATTTATGCCAACTGGAAAGAAGCTGTCTATGAAGACTACTCCAACGATGGGGAGTTCTTAGGTAAGCGTCCTGTATGGGACATCAAAGAGCATGTCGTAGAGGTGGATGATATTTTCCTGTGGCCCCGAACTATCCGAGAGGATAACAAAGCCTTCGGATTTGATAAGCGGTCACTGGCTCGTATTGAAGCTGAGTATTCTGACAAGGTTCAGTTTTATGCTCAGTATTACAACAACCCCAACGACCCCGGCTCAGAACGTATTAGCCGAGACAAGTTTCAATATTACAACCCACGCTTCCTAAAGAAGGAAGGGGGTCATTGGACCTATAGTGGTAAACGACTAAACATCTTCGCTGCTGTTGACTTTGCTTACAGCTTGAATGCACGAGCAGACTACACAGCCATTGTCGTTATTGGTGTGGACAGTGAGGACAACATCTATGTATTGGACATTGATCGTTTCAAGTCCTACAAGGTGTATGAATATTTCCAACACATTCGTGACCTACACGCCAAGTGGAACTTCAAGAAAATCCAAGCAGAGATCACGGCTGCCCAGAAGACAATCTCAGACAGCATCAAAGGCTTCGTCCGTAAGGATGGCTTACGCCTGAAGGTTGAAGAGTTTGCTCCGGGTAAGCGGGAAGGTCGTAAGGAAGAACGTATTGCTGCCGTACTAGAGCACCGATACGAGAACCTAGATGTTTGGCATTGTGAAGGTGGTTGGACACAGATTCTGGAAGACGAACTGATTATGTCTCGCCCTCCACATGACGACATCAAAGATGCTCTGGCTGCTGCGGTTAGTATCGCTGTTAAGCCTGCAAGGAGTGTCAAAGATACAATGAAAGATTTTATGAAAACTCCTACAAGAGCTAACCGATTTGGAGGGTATCCCACATGACCAAGACTGATGCAGTAGCAGAGCTACGTGGCTTGCTCAAGGCAGATGAACCTGCAACTTGGGTTACTAACCTTTGGGTTAAGTATAATAACCAACGAGTAGGTAAGGTGCAGGAGTGGGCTGAGCTAGATAAGTATATCTTCGCTACAGACACAACCACTACCAGTAACCAAACCCTCCCTTGGACACACAAGGTTACAACCCCCAAGCTTACACAGCTTCGGGACAACCTCCATTCTAACTACCTCTCTTCGTTGTTCCCTAACGATAAGTGGCTTACATGGCAGGCGTTCTCTAAGGACTCCGCTAAGAAGGATACAGCAGATACAATTCTGGCTTACATGGAAAACAAAACCCGCGAGGGTGGGTTCCGTGAAACAGCCAGCCGAATGCTATATGATTACATTGATAAGGGTAATGCCTTCTCTATGCCCTCCTTCGAGACACGTTATGCTGTTCGTGACGATGAACGGGTAACTAATTTCGTAGGTCCAAAGGCTGTACGTATCTCTCCAGCAGATATTGTATTCAACCCATTGGCTGCCTCTTTTGAGGAAACCTTCAAGGTTGTACGCTCTATCACTACCGTAGGGGCCTTAAAGAAGCTCTCTAACACTGCTGTAGGGGAGCCTGACTGGGAAGGGGTGCTTAACCGACGTGAAGCCCTTCAGGCAGCCGCTTTGTCGTATTCACGAGAGGATTGGATTAAAGCCTCTCAGTATGAGGTTGATGGCTTCGGCTCCATCCAAGAATACTATGGCTCAGATACAGTGGAGCTTCTTGAGTTCTACGGGGATTACCACAACGCCCAGACAGGTGAACTAGAGACAGGTCGTATGATTACGATTGTTGACCGTTCTGTTATGGTTCGTAATGTGGAGATTCCTACATACAGTGGTGAGCCTGCTATCCGTCACGTTGGCTGGCGTCTTCGTCCAGATAACCTCTGGGCTATGGGTCCGTTGGACAACTTAGTGGGTATGCAATACCAGATTGACCATTACGTTAACATGGTTAGTAATGCTCTAGACCTTAAGGTTATGCCCCCCAAGAAAATCATCGGGGATGTAGAAGCCTTTGACTGGGCACCTAATGGAGAGATTCACCTAGACGAGAATGGCGACGTACAAGAGATGGCACAGCAGTTTGCTGACGTCTATGCTGTACTGTCCTATGTAGAGCAGCTAGAGGCTCGTATGGAGCTGTATGCGGGCGCTCCGCGTGAAGCTATGGGTATTCGTACCCCCGGCGAGAAGACAGCCTTTGAGGTGCAAGCTTTGGAGAATGCTGCTGGACGTATCTTCCAAGAGAAGATTACCCAGTTTGAAATCTTCATGGAGAAGCTACTCAACGATATGTTGGAAGAGGCTCACCGTAACTTCCCAATCACTGACATCATCCGTATTGTGGATAATGACATTGGTGTACAAGAGTTCCGGGAAATCTCTAAAGATGATATTACTGCCAACGGTATCCTTCGTCCAGTGGGGGCACGACACTTCGCACAGAAGGCTCAGGAGCTACAGAACCTTGTTGGGGTTATGAACTCTCCTATCGGTCAGATGATTGCCCCACACACCTCTGGTATTGGCCTTACAGACTTTATCAACGATGTTATTGACCTTCGTGGTTATGAGATTTTCTCCCCTAACATTGCTGTTGCCGAAGCCCAAGAGACACAAGCTCTCTCAGCTCAGGCCGAAGAGGATAACATTATGAAAGAGCAGATGGACCCTGAAGCTCAGATGCTCGCTATGATGGAACAAGGAGAACTCGATGAAGAGCCGACTGGTTAATGGCCTAGAAGAGGGCGATAAAGACCTAGTTACGATGGAGTTTAAGTCTACTGTGCGGTTGAGAGATCGCATAGTAGAACTGCTTGAACGAGACATCGAAGGGGTCTATGCTTCTATGAGAGACGAAAAGTCTTATGAATCAGGAGCTTGGCCCTATAAACAGGCTGAAAAGATTGGGGAGATTAAAGCTATCAAGAAATTAATTTCACTTTTTGAATAATTTTTTGTGACAAATCACCCATTTTTAGCGTATATATAAGTGAGAGCCTTAGAGATGTATCTTAGAGATACTAAGTATATCTTAGCTTTTATTATATTTAATATAAAATAAGAATAGTCTATGAGACGTTATAGAAGTTTTCTTATTTTAGGACGAAGGTAGAGAAGAGTCTTGGTGGATAACCTTTTCCCTTCGTCCCCCTTACAACTTTAGGAGATACCATGTCTGACCAAGATATGTTCAATCAAGAGAATAAAGAACAAGAAGTAACACCGGAACAGAAGGAGACCCCTTCTAGCTCGACAGACGACATCTTCGCGGACAAGCTGAAGAAGATCGTAAACGAGCGGGGTGAACCCAAGTACAAAGATGTTGATACAGCCCTTGAAGCTCTGAATGCTTCTCAGCAATTTATCGAGACTTTGAAACAAGAGAAAAGTCAAGCCGACCAAGAGTTGGAACAAGCGAAAGCGAAATTGGAACAGATGGGTAACATTGACGACTTTGTAAAACGGGTAAGCCCAAACGCTAAGGCCAAGGAAGAGGAGCCGACCAGCCCCACCACCAACAGTCTGAGCGAAGAGAGAGTACAAGCCCTATTGCAAGAGCAGTTTGACCGCCGGGAACAAGAGTCCCGCAAGGCAAGCAATCTTAGCGAGGTGACAAAGAAACTCTCTGAGGTGCACGGCGATAAAGCAGCCGCGTTCCTTAAAACCAAGGCGGAAGAGCTTGGCACTACGATTGAGGGTCTGAAGGAGTTGTCTAGTACAAACCCTAAGATGGCCTTGGCCCTTCTGGGCAGTCCGGCCAGCAACAAGCCTAAACCTTCGCAGCCTTCGTCTGTAAACCTTCCTCTGAATACTGATGGAGACAATGTACGTCCCCAGTTTGAGAAGGGTACAACCCGTGGTGGTCTAACCTCGAAAGAGATGACTGAGCGGTGGAAACAGTCGGCGGCGTTTACCAACAAACGAATTGGACTGGATAATTAATAAATGCAACTGACATCTAATACACGCGCGTTTATCGAGGCTGAGCAGTATTCTGACTTCATCCTGATGAACCTCCATGATGGCCTACTGCCCGATACCTTCTATCGTAACGTAGCCGACTTTATGATGGGCGACACACTGCACATCAAAACCATTGGTTCGGTCACTCTGCAAGAGAGTGAAGAGAACGTACCGCTGGTGTACAACCCCATTGAATCGGGCGAGATCACTTTCCAAATCACTGAATACATCGGTGACGCATGGGCGGTGACTGACGACCTTCGTGAAGATGGCTCGCAGATTGAACAGCTCATGGCTGCTCGTGCAACTGAATCTACTCGTGCCCTCCAAGAGCGTTTCGAGACGGACTTCCTTGCAACTGCTGCTTCTCCCTTCATCGCAGCTACTGACGGTTTGCCTGTCAATGGTTTCGATCACTTTAAAGTGGCTTCGACGACCAATAACACTTTTGACCTTGACTATCTGATTGATATGCGTCTGGCAGCCGATAAGGCTAACGTACCAGCACAAGGCCGTGTGTTCATCGTTGACCCAGTTGTGGAAGCAACCCTCAACAAGAACGTGTCGATTACCAATGACGTAACTCAGTTCGCCCAGAACATTCTTGAACGTGGTCTTGCCTCCGGCATGGCGTTCATCAACAACTGGTTCGGCTGGGACATTATGACTTCCAACCGTCTGGCACGTGGAGCTGCTGATGATGGTACAACCACTCTCGCAGATGCTGTGTTCAACTTGGGTATGTGTATCCTCGACGACCAGACTAAGCCTGTGATGGGTGCATGGCGTCGTCAACCTAGTGTGACTGGTGATCGTGACTTCGAGCGTCGTGCAGACCGATTCCAGACTACATCGCGCTACGGCTTTGGTGTGCAACGACTGGACACTCTGTTCTGTATTGCAACCTCGCCCACAGCAACTGTATAAGGAATACTAACTATGGCTTTTGAAAGCTCTAAATTTGGTTATGCTGGCGGTGCTACTACCGCTGACTCCTATGGGGTCCATAACCACTACGGTCCACGAGAAGTCGGCAAGGGTGTTGGTGTAACCAAGACCTCCGGCTTTATGAATGAACTAACGCTAGACATTGACGGTGACATGGTTGGTGCTGAAGAGTTCGCTCTTCTGGCCCCAGTCATTCCAGCAGGTTCTCGTATTGAGGATGTCTTTGTAGAAGTGTCGGAAGCCTTCGTACTGGGTGGCACAGCCCCCATTATCGAGGTGGGTACGGAAGGTTCGGAAGCCACTAACGGTTTCTCTACTACCGAAGCTCAAGCAGAAGCAGTGGGTACTTATGACCTCACGTCTGCTCTCTCTGGCACTTGGGCATCGGCTACAGGTCTTGCTGCGGATACAACTCTTGGTATTGCCCTTGCGGGCACCACGCCAACAGTCACTTCGGCTGGTAAGATGCGGGTAGTTATTCGCTACGTCAAAGTGTAAAATATCAGGGGAGGAGGAAGTTTGTTCTTCCTCTTCCCCTTTTTTATTAGGAGAACCTAATGGCTGAACATAATACGTTAACAGACCCAAACCTGCACGAGCCTAAAGGTGCTTCTACAGCCTCTGAAGGTATGGTGTATGTAGCTGACGGTGCAGGCTCCGGTGTATGGACATACTCCCCACAAGGCTTTGCTCGTTACAAAGGTACAGGGGCTGCACAGGTTGTTGGTACAACCCCCATTAAGCTAATTAACAACGGACTAGATGTCACCACTGAGACAAACTACCTACCCCTTTCCATTCGTGGTACAGGACAGTTGTGGAACACCTCTACCAATAAGATTACTCCTATTGCGGTTGGGGATGCTTATGTAATGCGTCTCAACCTACCTTTCACTGCTAAGACTGGTGCCCCCACAATCTTGAATATCTCGGTGGATATTGGTGGAGGAGTAACAATAACGAATGAAATCATTGCTCTTGAGCATGGTTTGATTAAGGCTGTACCGTACAGTTTGTCCAAGACAGTTAATTTTGATGTTGGTTCAACCTTCCTAACTAATGGGGGTCAACTGTTCTTATCGGTTGATACAGGGACAATTACGTTCCAATACCCCACTATCCAGCTCACACGTATCCACGGAGAGACCCCATGACAACCACACTCCTTGACTTAGTGCAAACTGTTTTGGTTGATCTGTCGGGGGATGAGGTTAACAGCATTGCTGATACCGAAGAGGCACATGAGGTTGCTACACATATCCGAAGCACGTACAACGCTTTGGTTAGTCACACTACATGGCCCCACACTAGACGGGCTGTAGCCCTAGTGCCCAAGTCGGATAACGTCTATCCCACACACATGGAGGTTCGAGAGAACCTAAAAGAACTAATCTCAGTCAATTATAACAAAGCTAAGGTTGGAGAGACACGTAAGCTTTATCAACCAGTTACCTACCTAACCCCAGACGACTTCCTTCGTATCACTAACCGAAGAGATAACAGTCAGGACAATGTAGATGTTGTGATTGATTATTCTGGTATTGAGTTGTTCATCCTGAACGATAAAGCTCCAGACTATTACACATCCTTTGATGATAAGGATTTGGTGTTTGATTCGTATGACAGTGCGGCAGACTCCTCCCTTCAACAAAGTAAGATGCAAGCTCAAGGTTACATCATCCCTGAGTTTCGTATCGAAGATAACTTCATCCCGGACTTGCCTTCTGACGCTTTCTCTCTTTTGCTTGAAAACAGCATTAGCCGTTGCCAACTTAAGATGCGTCAGTTCCAAGACCTCAAATCAGAACAAGAAGCCGTTAAGCAATCCCGTTGGTTAAGCCGTAAGTCGTGGACTGTAGACGGAGGAATTAGGTATAGAGACTATGGTAGAAAAGGCGCTTCGAGAGTACAAAGGGTACAACCTTGGCCCAAGAGTTGAGTTCAACCTAGTAGAGATTAAAGCTAAGGGACAAGGGTTTGTTCCTAAGCCGTTGCAAGGGTTGTACACAACCTACTCTTCGGCCCAAAAGGCTGTAGATGTCTATCTAGAGAGCCTAAAGAAAGGTAAACGTAATGCGACAAAGACAAAGGGCACCGGTACAAGTTAACCAATTTGTAGGTGGGCTGAATACAGAGGCTAACCCTTTGTCCTTCCCTCCTACAGCAAGTATTGACGAAGAAAACCTAACTATCAACTCTAACGGTTCTCGTACACGTAGGGATGGTTTTGACGTTGAAGCTGACTTCCAAGTGGTGAGTACAGGAATTTCAGCTCAAACAGATTTAGCTATGGCTAAAGGCCAGTTCCGTTGGGCCAACGCCGGGGGTACAGGGAATGCAGAGTTTATGGTTGTGCAGCTTGGTAACTACCTAGCTATTCATGACATGAACACGTTGCCACTTTCTTCTACCCCAGTGCATACCAAAACCTTCCCTGCCAGTACATACATCACTGACTTTGGTTTTGCTGTTGTTGACGGGATGCTTGTGGTTGCGACCGGGCAAAAGAATTTCTACATATTTAAGTACGAAGATGGGGTTATCTCTGAGGAGACTGGCACCCTACTTATCCGAGACCTTTTTGGCGTACAAGCTGTTGTTGATGGGGATGATCTTACAACTATTGAGGAGATTCAAACCAGACCCTCTTCAATAAATAATGAACATCTCTACAACCTGCGCAACCAGACTTACGGACTTCCTCGTACCTCCCATGAAGATGAGACGGTTGTAGATACTGTAAGTAAGTTCTACACAGAGAACAGCAAGAATGTATACCCCTCTAATGCAGACAACCTTTTAAACTTCTTGTTCTCAGATGCTAATGTAGCTTCTGATAGGACAGTTGAAAGGTTTCAACACAAGTCTAATATCAAAGAGACTCCGGGTACATCTCCTGCACCTATTGGTTATTTCATTATTGATGCTACGGAGCGAGGGGAATCTCGTCTTGAACGAGAAGCCAAACTAAGAGAAGATAACTCAGAACTAACCTTAACTGTCACAGATTTGAAGCAGGATAAGACTCCGGGTGGGGCTTCTGTGTTAGCTCAATACTCAGGCCGTGTTTGGTATGCAGGTTTCTCTGGGGACGTAGTTGATGGGGACTCTAAGTCTCCTCGAATGTCCAGCTATGTCTTGTTTAGTCAGGTAGTGACAGATGCTTCAGAGATTGGTTTGTGTTATCAGAAAGCTGATCCAACTTCTAATGTAGATACCGCTTTGGTAGATACAGATGGTGGGTTCATTAAGATTGACGGTGCATACAACATTAAAGCTCTTGTACCAGTGGGCAAGTCCTTGTTCGTACTAGCAGAGAATGGGGTATGGCGAATTGTTGGTGCCGATGAAGATACTTTCACCGCAACTGGGTATAGTGTATCTAAGGTGTCAGAAGATGGTTGTATTTCTTCTAGGTCGGTTGTTGTCGAAGGACAGAACTTGGTCTATTGGGGCAGCACCAGTATTTTCGGTTTGGCTCCTAGTGAGTTGGGTGACTGGTCTTCTACAGACATTACAGAGAACTCAATCCAAACTATTTACGAAGATATATCCAAAGAGGATAAGCAATCTTCAGTAGGTTACTACGACGCAGAGGGTAATACCTTTCGTTGGGTTTGGACAGAGAATAACTCTGCTGTCAAGGAGCTAATACTCAATCTTAAATACTCCGCCTTCACTAAGAACTCTATCAACCTCCCAGAGAGTGTCTGGGGTGTTACTAGTGTTACTGGTGTGCAGAGGTCTAGTAGTGACCAACTCTTAACAGTCACTGCTGAGGGAGTTGTTGTAACAGCCGGGGGAGAGGATGTAACAACAATATCCCCTCAAATTAGGCGTGGTGTGACAACTGCCTATTACACAGTTGTTAAAGATTTCGGTATAGATATTACTTATACGTTTGGTCGTTACAACAATACAGACAGTCCTTATGATTGGGAGGTTTATGGAGACCCCTTAGACTCCCCTGCCTATATCATTACGGGTGCTATTACTGGTGGTGATGGCAGACTGAACAAAGACGTCCCTTACCTAACTGCATACTTCAACTTCAATGGATACGAGAACTCTTGTACCTTTAACGCTCAGTGGAACTGGTCTAAGAGTGCTTCGTCTGGTAAGTGGACTTCTCCAAGGGAAATCTACAGGGTGAATAGGGCTAAGTCAGACGGAGATGTTATTGTGACTAGGAACCGTGTACGTGGTTCTGGCCGTTCTGTAGCGTTCAAGTTTGAGTCTACTGAAGGTAAACCCTTCCAGATTTATGGTTGGGAGTTTAATCTGGAGGCTACTGCTGAAGAATGATTAGAGCTGTATACGCCAGAGATGAGTACGACCTAGAGATTGTGGAGAAGGGTGGGTTCATCTTTCTCCACATACACCTATATAAGTGGGGTGTTGGGGCTGTCAAAGCCCTTAAAGAGGATGTCCAATTCGTAAAAGAAGTTTACGCTAAGGAAGGACACGACGTTGTGTTCGCCTTAACCGAAGACCAGAAGATTACGAAGCTTTGGAATATGGTAGAAAAATGTTATGACCTGCAACAACTCAGAGATAAGAGTTGGTTGGGGGCATGGCTAACAGAGGAGATTTAAATGGGCTTAGAAGTAATTGCCCTTGCCGTTACAGCGGCCTCTACTGTTGCTTCTGTTGTACAAGCACGTAAGGCCAGCAAGGCTCGTAAAGAAGGTCTGGCTGTACAAGGTGCTGGGGAAGCTATTAGAGACAGGGCAGCAAAACGACGTGCTGCACGGGAAGAGCGTGTCCGTAGGGCACGGTTAATTCAATCCTCCACAACAGGAGGTACTACAGGCAGTTCTGGTGAGAGTGGTGCTCTGTCCTCGTTGGGGGCTGGATTTGCTACATCAAGAGCAGAGCAGTCAGGACAAACAAATGTTGCACAAGGTATTACGGCTGCGAGTCAGCGTGAAGCTTCTGCAACCTCTAGGGCACAAACATTCCAAGCAATCGGCAACCTAGCGGTTGGCAGTGTTGATTTGTGGAATGAGTGGCAGAGGCAATAAAAACCTAAGAGGATAGAATGGTTTTACAAGTTGATGATTTCAAAGAGGCTAAGCTGTCCACAGAGGACTTTGAGCAACAGCCTTCTAAACGTGCGAACCTGAACCGTCGCACGGCTGCTCAGTTGGCAGCGGGCCAGACTGTCCTCGCAGGAGGCACTCCCGAAGAGTACAATGCCATTAAAGATGAGCTGTTGGACCCCGAACAACGAGAGAAGTTCCTCCTTCGTCACGAGCAAGTTCGTCAAAGTATTTTTGATGATGCACAAGAGGGGTTGGTCAGTTTGCTGGCTGACCCTTCAGTTGACGATGAGACAAAGACACGGGTTATTAAAGACCGAGAAGGGGGTCTGAACCCTGAGATTAAGACACCCTCCCTTCAAGTTATTGCAGAAGAGTCTTTAGTTGCAGACTCTGATGCCGAGGAAACAGCACGGTCGGCTGAAGGCCGTAACCTAATGCTGGAAACTCACAACAAAGTTATCGCACACAAACGTAAAATGACAGAGCTTATTAATGGTCTGAATATAGATCAAAGCACTGCGGGTGTTATTGCGGATGTAGCTGAAACCCTTGTACCATTCGCTGAGTGGGTTCACTACCAAGAGCTTCTTCGTGAGGTTAAAGGTGAGGATGATCCCGGCCTGCTTGGTACAAGTAAAGATAAACTGTTTACACACTTTAAAGGCATGTCTCTCGATGATCGAGCTGCCGCTGCTGAGGCAGTGATTGAGCTTGTAAAGAACAGTGACACAGTTGTGTTGCCAGATGGTAACGATCTAGTAACTCTTGAGTCTCTTGAGAACATGTTGGTTGAGAATGACTACTCCAACTTTGAGAAGTGGTTCGACAATGTAACTTCTGTACTAGAGGCGGTTGGCGGTTTAGGTACAGCGATCAAGGGGGTTAAGACCTCTATTGCTGGGGCTAGGGCTGCTGATGCAGTTGCCAACTCAAATAAGATGAGGGAAGCACGTACAGCCGTTGTACGGTCAGACACAGTTCCTACTAGCCCTTCTCAGATTGTCAAAGACACCAACCCTAAGATGTCTCGTGACATGCACAAGATGGTAGAAGAAGACGACACAGGGGAAGTGGCTGAGGCTCTGTACGGAACCACACGAGAGGAAGCTCTAGGTAAAGATATTCTCCACGAACCAGAAGCCCTTGAGGGTGAGGTTCCTAACAAAGTGGAAATGACCCAAGGTCGTGGTCTTGAACCTGACGCTGTAAAGAAGATTAGAAGTAAGGACGGTAACACTATCGTCTCTGATCGTGAAATTGGGGTTATCCGGGAGAAGATTTCTGAAGGTCTTAAAGAGATTGAAGGTATGGTTATGCACCCAGCCAGTATGGTTGTTCGTGCTAATCCTGATGCTTCGACTAGCTTCACTGCTCGTTATAGCCCCCTAGACTCTGGCTTTACAACCCCACAAGAAGCTCTTGACTCTGCTGAGGTTGCCTTCCGCAATTATGGCCTAAGTCCTGAGAACTTCACCATCCTAGCTCGTCGTGGAGATAAGTGGGTTGAGGCTGACATCAAAGACTTGAATGCAGAGATTGCTCTTAAAGAAGCAGGCGCTGAAGGTTTAGATGCAGTTGACTATGCCATTGGCATGAAGTACGACTACAAATTCAAACCAGACGATCTTAACCTGCTTGAAGGAGAGTTTGATAACCTCACCACTGCACCGGGCCTGATCTCTCGTACAGTGCAAATGGCTGACCGTCTTGACACACAAATCCTAGCCCGTACAGGGCAAGGCTCTTTGGTTCAGAACCTATTGGATGCTGCTTCAGTTATTCACCCACAGATTGTTAATGCTGCTTCGGTAGCAGTTGACCGAGCCTTCGGTATCAAGAAGGTTTATGTTGAACAGTTTGAGGGGTTCACTAAAGGTTATAAGAACCTCCCTAAAGAACGCCGAGCAATGATGTCTGACTACATCCACCAAGCTAACCTAGAAGGTTTGAAGCTTGATGTAGCTGACCTTGCGGCTCGTGGGTTTAATGAGAGTGAGATTGGACTGCTGAAAGATTGGCGTCGAGCTAATGACACAATGTGGCATGGGGCTAACGAAGACATGGTTAAGACCTTACGCTCTAAAGGTGTTAAGGTGTTCTCCCATAAAGGCTCTGATACAACCCTCATGGGTCGTACTGTAGCCCGTCCTTCGGCCAGTGCTGGGGATTACTTTGACCCTGCTACCAACAGTGTTGTGCGTAAATCTAAAGAAGACCTTGACCTGCTGTACGAAAACAAAGGGGAAGTCGTCGAACTGACTGAACCTCTGGAGATTGACGGTAAGGTTATTAAGAAGGTTGTTAGTGCTAACACACCTGAAGGCGGTTTTGTTCGTCCTATTAGGGATGGAGAATCTGTGCTGGCCTATCGTGATGGGTACTACCCTGTCATGTACGATGCCAACCACTTCGTCTACAAGAAGGTGAGGGACAGTGAAGGTAACATTCACAACCGTGTGTTCGCTGCTGCTAAGACCCGTAAAGAGGTTGATGAAATCCTTGAAGGTGTTCGACGCTCTGAGAAGCTCAACAAAGAAGAGCTTGCAGAGAAGTATGGCCATCGTCCTGATCGTCGTATATCCTCTCCTGACAACTCATTGTTTGATGAAGGGGCTTGGAACGTATCAGCTAACTCTGGTCTAAGTTCTCAGAGACTCCGTGGGAAGCGCCTAGAAGAGGCTGGAGCTGATTTGCAGGGGTTGGGTAAGGCCCACCTTAAAGACCCCCTTGAGGCGGTCGCTACGCAAGTACAGCACCTATCTCAGCGTTTAGCTATGCGTGACTACATGGACTCAGCTAAGAAGCGTTGGATGTTACAGTTTGAGGAACACCTCGACATCCCTATCAGTACGAAGACGGGTAAGAAAGAGATGCCCAGAAGCGTCGCTGAGATTAAGGGGAAGCCGGGAGCCAACTCTAAGATTGTGGCAGATGCTCGTACCAACTACAACTACATTGCTGGTTTGGAGAATGGCTACATCAACGGTATGGACAAGGCTTACAGGGCCACCATGCAAGTTGTAGCTAACCAAATGGCAGACTGGGGTTGGTCCTTCGGAGAACAAGCTTCTTTCGCTATGATGAACAAGTCTCCTACACAAGCTGCCAAGACTGCTGCATTTAAGTTCTTTATTGCAGGCAACCCTGCACGACAGGCTGTAATTCAGCGTGGTCAGATTATGTTGGTCACTGCACACAACCCAACCTACTCGTTGTCTAAGATGCTGCCTGATCTGGCTGGCATTGACATGGTTAAGTCTGGTTTGTCTAAGAACCCCAAATATGTAAAACTGTTTGAGGAAGTGAAAGACTCTGGCCTGCTTGAAGCTGTCGATGCTCATACACTGATTAGGGACGACCTTCTGCAAATGGCAGATATGGGTTATCGTAAAGGTGTTATGAATGCTCTGGGTGCCCCTCTTAGGGTTGCACAGAAGTATGGCTTCGATGCTGCTGAACAGGACGTTCTCTTGTCTGCATGGCTATCTGCACGAGACAAAGCTCTTAAGGCTGGTAAGAACATTACTGACCAACGAGTGAAGGATCAAATTTTAGGGGAGGCTCGTGCTTTCACTTTGAACATGAACCGATCTGGTGAGATGCCTTATGGTCAGAACACTTTGTCTGCTGTTACACAGTTCTTGTCATTCCAACACAAAGCTCTTATGCAACCCCTCACTAACCGCTCTCTGTCTGTAAAGGATAGAGCGAAGATGATGGGTTACACAGCAGCAGTGTTTGGTGTAGACGCTACAGTGCTTGGACTAACCGTAGATGCTATCTTCGGGGAAGAGCCTAGTGAGGTTAAGGACACTGTGAAGAATGGTTTGTTGGACGTAGCTCTTAACCGATCCCTGTCCCTGATTAGTGGGGAAGCACAGGCCATCGACTTTGGGGACTTGGCTCCTACAGAAGCCTACACAATGGGACAGACTTTCTTCTCATTGTTGGACACACCATTCTCAGAGCTTCTGGTCACTTCACCCTCCGGTAGCTTGCTCTTTGGTAACAACCCACGAGTGTCTGATGCTTTTGCAACAGGCTTCAAATGGTTTGTACCGGGTCAGAACTACGATGATCCTGAGTTGGCAGTGAACTACAAAGATGTAGCACACGCTGCTATGAGCTTGTTCTCTGGGTATTCAAACACCTTCAAAGCTAACTACGCCTACCACATGGAACAGAAGATGTCTGGGTCTGGTCGTATTACTGATGATGATGTTACCTCCCTTGAGGCTGTTGCCACTGTCTTCGGTTTCCGAACCAAGGAAGAGGAAGGTTCTCGTAAGCTTAAAGAGCACATCTATTCCGACATGAGCTACACTGCTGACGATGTAGATGAGTGGTATAACGAACTTAAACGTCACCTTGGTCGTCGTTACACAAACGTAGCTGAGCATGATATGGCACAACGTGTCCTGTCAGAAGCTTGGGAAGTGTTTGGTGAGGATCGTCCTAAAGTGCTTCAGCGTATTGCTTCTAAGATGGAGCGAGATGCTAAGGTGGGTGACTTCGATATTGTCAAAGGTATCATTAACGACATGGGGCTTTCAACTGAGGAGGACTTGTGGAAAACAATCAACGCAATGCCTGCGGGTCCAGAACGAGATGCTCTCACGGACCTAATGAACTACAGAGAGGATATTAAGGATGGCAGCTAATTTTGGAGCTGAAGCTACAGAAGTAGGTGATCTGCCAGTAAATGTGACAGCAAAGGCGGGGGTGGCAGAAGCCCCCGTCGCTCTCCAAGGTTTAACCGACATCTTTACAGACGCCACTTCCTTGCTTAAGGGTCGTAGGGAAAAGAAAGAACAAGGTGTTGTTGGTGAGTTTGCTCGTAAACAGTTACTGATTGCCGAGGGTCTTTCCCAAGGGAAATTCCGAAACAGTGCACATGCACAAATGGTTAGTCGTCAAAACCTGCTGAATGCTATCCAAGCTAACCCAGCTATGACGAAAGAATTAATCTCCACACAAAGTTCCTTGATGGGTCTTTCTGGTGGGGCTAAGATTGTGTCTGAGGGCACTAAAGAAGAACAGCGTATGGAGGCCCGTAAGGACACTCTGGTGGCTAACGGACTTGTTGTGGCTAATGCTACAGATGATGAGTTTGCTGCTGCTGACAGTGCTGCACGCGTGGCTGTAGCTGCTGCTGAACGTCACAAGACACGTATGCAGACCCTTGAGGAGGAGAGTAAAAGCATCTCCCTTACATCAGCTCGTCGTGCTGAGATTGAAGCTCAGAAGAAAGCTGAGACTGAACGATTCGTTGCTGACAGTGCTCCTGCTTCGTTCCGACGTGTACGTACAGAGTTTGATAAAATTCTAGCAAGTGATGCTACTGAATCAGAAAAGGTTCAGGCAATCAAAGGCTACTACAGTGAATGGCAAGCCTCTACAGCAGCCACTCTTGGGGATGTAAACTCAGGTATGCGGGACGCTCTTAAAGGCTCCTTTGACCGTCTGGAAGAGCAGTACATTGATCTGGCAACTGGTGCTTCTTCGGATGCTGAAGCTGAACGTAGTATCAAGCGTACAATGACTTCGATGGAAGCTATTGCGATGCAAGACCCTCTCATCGCCAAGTCTGCTGTTACGAAGAAGCTGTATGGCGAAGAAGGTCTCACTAAGGTTCTTACTCAGAGTGCAGATCGTAAAGCTACCGAAGCTTTCCTTAAGTTCTTCGCTGCTGGTCCGGGCGAACAGGTTGATATGGACACCTTGTTCACCTCTGATAAGGCCACTAAGATTGGTCAGCGTGAAGGCTTGAACTCTGTTACAGATGCTCTGGTGTCTGGTGACGAAGCTAAGTCTCAAGAAGCTGTAGGTAAGATTGGTCAAATCCTTGAGTCGTTGGAAGACGATGCAGGTAAGATCACTCGTGATCCTAAGAAAGCCATTGCGGTGGTTGACTGGATTGCAAGCCCCGGTTTCCTTAAGGCCATTAAAGCTAACCCTGATGCCTTCACCAACCTTGACGGTGTTCAGAACATCCTTGAGCAAAACTACCACGATGAAGTGACAGGGATGATCCGTAGGGAGTTTACTGAGAACAAGGTTCTTGTTGCTCGACCTGTATCTGAGGTTGGCCCTCGTGGTCATGGGGAAGTTCCTGCTGGCACTTTGGTTGAGGCAGTTCCTGTAGACGGTGGTATGACTTTCGTAGCCATTGATCCTAGTAACGCTCAAGCTCGTAACAAAGCCAAGTCCTTGAACAACTCCCTTAAACCAATCATCAATACAAGCATCAAAGCTCAAGCTCACTTGGCTGGTCGTAGCGACTACAAAGCTATTTGGGAAGAGAGTGCTGATGCAATCCTTGGCGGTCAGATGTCTGGGACAGGGGGTGATGCTGACCTCCCCGGCGGTGATGCTGGTGACGACCTAACTACAGAGGATTTCTTCTTCCCCCAAGCTAAGATCGAAAGCCTGCCCCCAGAGGTAGCTGAAGATACAGAGTTTGTAGGGATGGTGGAAGAACTCTCATCCAAGTATGAGATTGACCCTGCACACATGCTTGCGGTTATGGACTTTGAGACTGGTGGTTCCTTTGACCCTGCACAGAAGAACGCTGCGGGTTCCAGTGGTACAGGTCTTATTCAGTTCATGGCTAAGACAGCTAGAGGGCTGGGCACCTCTACACAAGAGCTTGCCAGCATGACACGTAGCCAACAAATGAAGTTTGTAGAAAGCTACTTCGATCAGTTCGCCAGCCGTATTAAAGGCGGGGATGCATCAGACGTGTATATGTCTGTACTCTACCCCAAAGCTATCGGTAAGCCTGATGATTACGTAGTGTTCCGAAAAGGTGACGGGAACTATGAACCTAACAAAGGTTTGGACAAATCTGGTGATGGCACAGTGACTAAGAAAGAAGCTGCTGCCAAGGTTCTGTCTCTCGTTTCTAAATACTCATAAGGATTTACAATGTTATTCAGAGGAAAAGCTAAACGACTAGATGATATAGACCTCCCCCGCCTAGGTGATCGCTTAGGTGTGGGGGAGGATGAAATCCATGCTGTACTAGACGTAGAGTCTGTCGGTAAAGGGTTTGATAGCCAAGGCCGTATCATCATGTTGTTCGAGCCACACATTTTCTACAGAGAACTTCCAGATACGAAAAAAGCCCTCGCAGTTAAGCAAGGGCTGGCTAGGAAGAGCTGGAAACGTGATTACCCAAAGGACAGTTATCCTCGTCTACTGCGAGCTATGCAGATTGATGAGGAAGCTGCCTTACGATCCGCCTCTTGGGGCTTGGGTCAAATCATGGGATTTAACCACCAACTTGCTGGATATGACTCAGCCAAGGAAATGGTTCAGGCATTTGTGGACGATGAAGAAGAACATCTAGCTGCTATGGTTCAGTTCATCCTCTCCACTGGTCTTGACGACGAGTTGAGAGAACACGACTGGGCAGGCTTCGCTAGAGGATACAACGGTTCTGGCTATGCCAAGAACAAGTATGATGTGAAGCTTAAGCAAGCATACGACAAATGGTCTAAGATTAAAGACACTGAGTGGAAAAGAGAAACAGCCACTTCTACCACTCATCAGACCGAGCAATGCAAAATCGAAACTGAAAAGAAAAGCTGGCTGTCCTCTCTGTTTGGGAGGTAAGAATGCTTGCAAGGGGTTATATGGAACCGAACACGGACTCAGGGCAGCTCCTCTCTCTTATCTTGAATATTAGAGAGCAGCTTGCTCTACTCGCCTTCTCTGGCATCGCAGGAGCTTTCTTTCGTGCCCTGCTTGCCCCAGAGGATAAATGGAAACGACGGATCACTCAAGGTATTGGTGGAGCATTGTCTGCCATCTTCCTTGGGGGTTTCATGGCACAAATCACAGACCAAATCATTGACACTCAATCCTACTCTTGGTTGGCTTGGGGCTTTGTGATGGGTTCTGGTGGTGAGGTTGCCGTGAAGTTCGTCCAAGACAGGTTGATGGGGGTGACGGGTGGACATTCTTCTCGCAAGTAATATAAGCTCATGGATTCTAGCGTCTATGTTAGCTTTCCTCGTTCACCACTACCGTTCTGTCAAAGGACCGTGGGCTAAGAGCATCTCTGCTTCTTATGCCCTGTTAGGTATGTCTTTGATGGTTAACTCTGTACTTAGGATTTTAGACGACACATACGCCTCAGTTATTACTGGGGGTATTCTAACGAAAGTGTTGTTCGGGATTACATTGATGTTCCTGTTCCTTCGTATTTACCAAGAAAAGGATGCCGAATAATGGCTAAGAAACCTAACCTGTCTAATGTAACCAACATCCTTACAGCGGGCACAGTAATTAACAACAACAATGATTTGATTGAAGAAGCCTTTGAGAACACCCTTTCTCGTGATGGCTCAACCCCCAACCAAATGGAAGCAGACATTGACCTTAACAGTAACGATCTACTAAACGTAAAGAACCTTGATGTTAATGGCGTCCTAACTGTAGAAGGGGTTAACTTCAACGAACAAGTATCTAATGCTGCTCAAAGTGCCGCAGACGCTGCTGACAGTGCTGAAGAGTCTGGGGAGTATGCAGATCAAGCTGCTGTCAGTGCTGCCAGTGCTGCAAGCTCAGCTTCGGATGTCAACGAACATTATAAAACTGTACAAGACCTCCTAGACTCTACTGAGACAAGCCGTGGTTTGGGTAGTATTTGGGAAGCACAAGGGTTTCGTTACGAAGAGGTTAGTTCTGGAGAGCACTTTACTACAGTAGGCGGGGTGAAGCTGTATGTGCTGCCGGGGGCAGATGGCAAGCTTCCAAGCGGGGCGTTCCCTGATGTTACCTCGGCGGCCTCGGCATCGCTTGCAGGTGCATCGTTGGTTGTAACAGAGACAGAGGCAGCTATTACCGGGCCGATTACCCCCGACACCGCAGACAGCAGTAATACGCTGTTTATGAGTGGTTCAGGTATGTTCAAAACCCGTCTGCAATTCGACGGGACAGGGAACGGCATCCATCGACGCAACACCAGCAACATCGACAACTTGCGGATCACCAACACCGGCCTGCCGGAAACGCATGTGGCCGTTTCAACGGGCGATGATACACAAAGCTATTTTGGCCTAATGAATGGTAACTACATCGACGGTTGGCGCTACGGCATCTGGAACCGTTATTCTCTTTGGGATGAATATCGCAACTTGCGCTTGGTGGATAACGCTTGCGGAATCCGATTGGCGCGTACTACCTACCAAGAAACAAACGCTGATCCTGTTGTGGGGGACGCTTGGAATGCCCTAAGTGGGAACGGATTTTTTAACAACCAAGTAACCTTCGACAATGTTCTGGCAAGCCGGGGTGAGGTTGGCATCTGGGCAACTTCCATGGGGGCCACGTTTATGAACGTGACCACACAGGGGCAGGACACAGACGGCACCTCAAACAGTGTTTTGCCCGGCGCTCAGAAAGGCACCGGGCTAATGCTGGATTGGACAGGCACAGGGGCGCGGGGCTGGCATAACGTGGTGATGAACCACTACGTCGAAGACACGAAAATCGGCGCTTACTACAAAGATCAGCGGCACGTCCTTGTGAACGGTATGTTTATGCAGGGTGGACCTACGGATGATCGTGCCGAAGCGGCTGTGATAGCGGACAACTCGGTAGTCGAAATCAATGCTTTCACTGGGCAGGACTATTTTGACAAACTCTTTGAGGCCAAGAATGGCGCTACCCTCTACCTGAACAGCAGATACGGTCCGACAGTTGCAACTGATATGTTTGTGACGGATGAAACCTCACGCATTAAAATGCGTGGCGTAATGGACAAGGATAAGTACGAGTACAGCTTTGACACCAATGGAGCGGCGGGCAGGTCTTTCACGCTTCCCGATGCGATCCCTAACTATGCTCATGCGGAACTTTACCTAACAGCTCTTTACGATGGGTACGCTTACCGTTCTGGAAAGTTTGTCATTAGCCGCTGGAGCAGTTCAGTCGCCCCTACTGTAGAACTGCTGACGACAGGATCGACCAGCGTATCGGTTACTTGTAGCACCGGAGGCATCGTTACAGTTACGGCGGAAGGGTCTCAAAGGCTGGTGGGGGACTTGCTCCTGCACATAGTCGGCGGTGTCGGTACGTCAGGTACGGCTATTGCCTTGACGGGTGCCTAACACCCCCTCTGAGAAGCCGTCAGACTTAACCCATAAACTTACTATACAATGCAAAGAAGCCCCCTTAGAAATTAATCTAAGGGGGCTTTTCTGTTTTTACGACTTAGGTTTCCCTAAGAAGAGATATAGGATCACCTCACTTTCTTTCAAAAGGACGAGTCAAGAAATATGCTCCTATAGTTGTGACGACAATCCAGTTAACAATGTCGCCGGGGTTAGGGGTTACTCCCCAGCCTAGAATAGTATCCCATACGATAATCTTCCAGACGAAGAGGACGACAGGGGCTGCTAGGGCTGGACGAATCCAAGCTGTGTACCACCTACCCTGTTCGGCAAGTAGAACCCTCTGTCTAGCTTCAAGCTGAGAGATAGTCATCTCAGCTTCAAGTTTCTCGGTGTTGTTTTGAGCAGTTAGTTTAGCTCGGTAGGCATCGGTGAGGGCATCTGTAACCTGATTGATTACACCCCCACTTAGCCATGATAGGATGGTGCTTAACATTTTGCGTCCTTCCTACAGAAGTTCATTGCTGACTCTGCGGTTAGGAAGCTAGGACCGAATAAGGTTTGGTCTCTGAAACAATGGTAGTACCCTTGGTATAGCTCAATGGTGTACCGTCCTGAGAACCAAGACCCATATTCGTTGTTAGTGAATGTTAGTCTGCACACGATCTTTCTCCTGTCTCTGGGTCAATGACACACATGCCACCAACTTCCTCTTCGTCCTTACTCTCAGTCAGTACAGCACCACGTCCCTCAAACGAAGAAGGTCGGAATGTTGTACAACCTGATGCCCCACCTTTGTAAGCATTGATGTACAAGTCTTTGAATTGCTCAAAGGTTACATCATCACCTACGTTACAGGTTTTAGAACAAGCCGAGTCAACCAAACGACTAGCCATACAAAGAACGTCGATGTGTTCTTGTGCAGTGAGTTGTGTAGAGGTCTTACCCTTCACGTCCCACTTGTCATATGCGTAGTCGTAGAGAGGCCAATCTTTTCTGGACCCGTCCCCCATAATAGTTGTGCGGTTGTATTTAAGGCTGAAGGGTGGTTCGATACCAGACGAAATATTACCAGCAAACAAAGAAATGGTGCCAGTAGGAGCAATAGAGAGTAGATGGCTATTACGGATTCCATATTTCTCAATCCCTTCTCGGATGTCTTTAGGCAAGGTTTGAATGAACCGACCCTTCAAATACTCACGAGCATTGAATAGGGGGAAGGAACCTTTCTCTTTCGCCAACTGGATAGAGGTTCGATAACTCGAATCACGAACAAGGGTCATAACCCCTTCCATGAAGTTGAGCATCTCAGGGGAGCCATAGGTATAGCCCATCACCTCTGCTGCGTTGGCCAGACCAGTTACACCCAAACCCATACGTCGTTTGTTCTTAGCTTCAATCTCTTGAGCTTCGAGAGGATAGATTGTCTCATCAATGACATTATCCATCATACGAACGATAGGGGGGATGTCTTCGGACAGCTTGCTGTAGTCAAACTTAAACTTATCGAAGGGGTCTTTGTACACATACTTCGTCAGGTTGAACGAACCAAGAAGACATGCACCGTTAGGTGGCAGAGGTTGCTCCGTCACACTGACCCTTAAATAACAGTTAGGTCTGTGCGCTGGACTGTCGCATACGAACAGTTGTGTGAAAATTCTCCCAATGTTTTTCTTCGTAAGTACGAAGTGCATGGCAGTTTTTACACAACACTTGGCAAAGAGAAATCTCCCGTTCAATCCTTTTCCATGACCAACCCGCATCGTAAGACTTATGTGCGCCTTTATACGTTTTAGTGTTAGGGTCCAGATGATCGAGGTCGAGTTGGCAAGGGTGTTGCGCTTTAAACCCACAACACTCACAACCTTTATCCATTTTGTACCTACCAACACGATCTCTCGTTTCTTGTCGGTACTCTCTGGCTCGACGGTTTGTACACTCAGTACAATCAGATTGAAGACCTTTTCTACCCCCACCCCTTAAGCGGAAGCTTTCTTCTGGTTTCTCTTTATCACAAAGTCTACATTGTGGCATGGTTGTTCCCTTAGTTGAGTAGTGTCTCTACTCTTATATACGGGAAAACAGGCCCATTTGTCACAAAATATTATTCGCCCTTCTCGCTCAGTCTCTCAGGCTGCACAGGCTTTCGCCCTGCTTGCCCCCTGTCGCCCCTGTTAGGGCTTCCAAGTCAATCAGAGAAGGTTTTTAACGTGAGGCAAACTATTAGAGTCGGCAACCACACGGATTCGTAGCAGCAATAACCTCACAGTAGTGTAGGTTGTTCTTGTTGTTGATTACATCAATGAACAATACACCCGGTTCAGCATGTGCCCAAGTGGAACGCATGATCTTGTCCCACAAGTAACGAGCCTTAACAGTTTTGAACACCTGTCCACCAAACTTAAGATCAAACGTCTCGTCATGTTCAAGAGCGTACATAAACTCATCAGTTACAGCAACAGATACGTTGAACTGGGTAAGCTCCCCCGGTGTACGTTTAGCGTCAATGAATTCTTCAATGTCGGGGTGATCGACACGAAGAACTGCCATCATTGCACCACGGCGGTTCCCTGCACTAGCGATTGTCTGACACATTGTGTCCCACACCCGCATGTATGACACAGGGCCACTTGCCCCGGACCCTTGAGACTTGATAAGGGCACCTCTCGGTCGGATGGTTGAAAAATCAAATCCGTCTCCGCCTCCAAGGCCCATTGTCTCAGCCGCTTCTTGCAGACGCATGAAGATTCCCATTCTTGAGTCTTCAATGGTTCCAGACACAAAACAGTTGAAAGCTGTAGTTTGCCGAGCAGCCCCGGTTGCAGATTGGATTCTGCCTGCTGGTAGGAATCGTTGATCTCGGAGGATTGGAAGAGTTTTCGCAAAATGTTCATCGTCGTCCTTAAGTGCTCCAATGATTCGGGCCATAGCATCTCGGTGGGTTTCAGTCCCTTCAAGATACTTGGGGTTACATACTTCAGCAATCACCTCCGAAATCTTATTGTCCGGTTTCTCTGGGGTGAAGTGTGAGGTCATATTAATTTCCTTTTAGTGTGTGCCAAGAACAACTGAGGTAGTCGTCTTCAGCTTCAAGAGCCATTTCAAACAGCTCTGTTTTATTTTCTAATGTACCTAGATTGAGAGGAGAGGCTGGCCACTTGTCTTTTCCATACTGACTGCTCCAAATAACCCTTCGTTCTACATCCAATGCAGCAATGTCATACATCTTTACACGGGAATGCATCTCAGGGTCGATATAAGAGCCATAGAACGTATGTTCAACTAGTTGCTCGATAGGGGTAGCGAAATCATGCCAGCGGTCCCCCATGGCCCGTTTTACTGGGGTGGCTACGTCACCGATGTATGCCTCTGCAAAGTCATGCACTAGGATTGCTAGGTGCAGGTCTTCCTCATCTGGCTCAAACATCTGAGCCATATCTAGGCACAGCTTGGTGTGCTGTGCTACAGAGAGAGGTTTTACATCTTTGTAATGCCCAGTGAAACGAACAATGTTGTTTAGGGAAGTCTCAATGTCGAAGATGTTTAGGTCTTGGGGTTGTAGATTTGCCAGATCTACATAGCTCCCCGAAGACATTCGTTTCCAACAAGGTTGCATCACTTCACCTTCCGGGGCCACCGGCCAAGGTAAAGGCCAAGTACGTAAGGGGCTGCCCACTGAGGAATCTTCCATCGTTCAATGAAGCGGATGCCTCGGAAGAATTTCTCAGCCTCGTTGTTGTTCAGTTTAACGCCTGTCATATTTTTCTCCAAAAAATTGTTTGATTTGCCATCACATAACCTCAATTAACTAAGGCTTTCCATGAATGTGGGAATAGTTCTTTCATTTGTTCGTTAATGTCCTGAGCTACAAGACGTGACTCAAATTGTGTATCCTCTTTAAGACGAAGGTTACACATATCAGCAAAGGCATCAAGAGAACCAGACCACCACCACTCAGTCATAGTGTTTTGAGGGAGAAGCATTCTGGCCTGTTCAGGGGCAACCCCACAAGCAACCATCTCTTTATATAGATTAAGACTGTCTTCTGAAGTTTCATACACTTGGTCTAAGTACCCAGTGCCCACCCCGTGATTCCATGTAGGGTGCTTCCCACCAGAACCTTGCTTTTTATCTTCAGACCTCTCTCGCCAGTATTCCGGCCAGTATAGCTCTGGGTCACTATCAACATAACGTCGGCTAATTTCATTCCAACGCAAGTATTGGTGTTTCACAAGTTGCCTAGCAACAAAGATAGGGGCCTTTATATGAAAGCTTGCAAAGCAATGCCCAAAAGGACTCATGTGTTTATGTTTGGCAAGGTAGGAGATGAGCTTAGCATCCCCCATCTTGAACTCTTCAGACTTCTTACCAAAACTTACACGCGCTGCATTAACAACAGATAGGTCACTGCCCATATGGTCAATGTAAGTTGCTTTAATCAAGAGTATTCCTTCCTCATCGTTTCCATAGACACAAACTCAGGGTCATATGTACCGTCCTCAACATTACGTTTGATAACGACACCAGACCACCACAAGTCATTCACATGACCAGCCCAACCACTGTCGTAGTCTTGATAGACGCCAGCAACCAAACCCATAAGCTGTTTACCTTGGGAATTGGACTTAACAGACCAATCGGCTAGGTGGCTGTGGGCTGCTGTACAAGAGCAGTAGTTCTTGTTAATCAGGGACGCAGCATGGTTAACACCCCCAATAGGGCGACCCATAACCCCAGAAATAAAGAAGTGACTATAAGACACTCCGTCAATGGTGATAATCCCCGGCGTGTTTCCTTTGTACTCAACGACTTCATGGTAGTGACTGTCGAAGTCCAAGTCTTTGAAAGATAGGCCGTACTTGTCTCCACTGTATTGAGCGTCATACTCCAGAGCTTTTTTAATACGGTGTTCATGGTTTCCTTCCAACACCACCCGAAAGGGTAGCTTACATTTGAGTTTACGGATAGGACGCCACATACGATCTTGGAAGTCTAAGTGACTCTCAACATCTTTCTGGTAGTTACGTCCATGAAAAGAAGCCTTACCTTTGTCGTAAGAAGAGAGGGACGCCAAGTCAGCGGCGTCTCCCATATTCACAACAACGTCTGGTTTAAGCTCTGCAATCAGTTTACCCAACCAATCAGCCCGATCATTATTAAAATCTGGATGGGCGTGTTGGTCAGGTACGATAAGATGTGTTGTCATTAAATAAGCCCTGCCTGAATTTTTTCACCCTGTTCGTCAAGTAGTTCAAGGTTGTGTGTAGGAACCCATTCAGTGTAGAATGGCCAACACGTCTTGTGTTGAACGTAACGGAGGGTGTCTGGCCCCTTGACTACCGTCTTAATTTTACCTGTCTGTTTAAGGGGTTCCCAAGCATCGGGGGCGAAAGCACTCCTCCGTCTGATATACCATTTCTTCATTTCACATCCTTAAATAGGGCTGCCTCCCAAGGCATGTCAGGGTTTTTAGTGCGGTTAGTCTCCCACTTAATCCCAGCTTGAGGTCCAGCTTTTTTCTTTTCTTTCTTAGCCCAGTCAGAGGCTTCTTTCTTTAGCTTGAAGTTCTTGCTCTTAATCTTTCTAACAGCCATTATCCCCCCAAACCTAGAGGCCACACAACTACACTAGCGAAGAATAGAAGCAGTACGACTGTTGTGACATAGTTCGATGTTAAAAGTTTACGCATTGGTGCGATCATCCTCGTAGGTGATAAGAAGCGCAATCTTGTTGCGCAATCTTGTTTCATTTGAATTGGGGGTCTGCCAACAGTCGTTCAAGCTCTTCTCGAACAAACTCTTTACCCTCAATCATACCAAGCAGCCTAAGACCGCTGTAGATAATCTTACGTGCATCATACTGAAGAGGTGTACCCTCTTTTGTACCAATACGAAAGAAAGCCTTGCCAATATCTTTTAGGTGAAGGCTTAGTGCCCCCCACTGATTTATAGCTTTATGCTCCATAAGATCGTTCCAAGTGTTCCACTCTGGGGGGAAGTCGTAGTACCCAGAAGGTCCACCATCACTCTTAATAGTCTCAGGCTTCTTCATCTACGTAGTCCTCATCAGACACAATGTGCAAACCTTTAGTTACAAGCTTACGTGTAGCGTCCACACCATGCTCAAGTACATACTGTTGCATGAAGTATAGCTGCTTACGCTCACCTTCGTTGAAGTTGGACAAGTAGTCTGCTACAACTGCTGTACCAAAATCTTCCATCAAGTTGTTCATCAACACCAAGCGATTGTATACACGAAGGGGTGTATGTTGGATGTCGTTGAATAGTTGGAATGTTTTATTTGTCATTATTTTTCTTCCTTTTTCTTGTTTCTGACGCGATGGCCCGTTCTTCTAAGCTCTTCTCATCGTGACAGTCTTTACAGAGAACTTGAAGGTTCTCTTTTTCACAGAACATACGGTTGATACATTCATCCCAAGTGGTAAACCCTTTATGAGGGTCGATGATCGGGTCAATGTGGTCAACAGCTACATTCTTTACACGCTTCATACCAACCTTAACAGTTGGAGGTACGTGGTTCTTACACTGAGCACATTCGTACAAGCCTCTAGAAACTCTGGCGTCTTTCATACACTCAGAGATTGGTGCCCATCGTCGTGTTAGTTGACGAAGACCCCCTTTAATAAAGGAATTGAAACGAGCTTCAGTCCACAAACCCCCACACCTAGTCTTCTCTCCTGAAGGCCGTGCCATCAGATCAACTCCTCTAGGTGTACTGGTGTGTAATTGTTCATCTCTACACAAACCGATCGGTATGGCCCTTCTGGACTACCTTTTTCATGTGTATGTCCATGGACATTAATTACTTGGCTGTTATCCCACTTACGCCTGTTTAGAGAGTCTATATTGAGGGGTACGTGACTGAAGATTATAGGCTTATCATCCCAAATACGCCACATAGTGACCTTCTTAAAAAATCCTCCGGAGCTTAAGAACTTAATATCGTCATGGTTTCCAACAATAAGATTCTTAGACCCATTCAACCTAGTCCAATTATGTTTAAACCAGTCTTTAGAACCAAAGAATACATCACCTAAGTGGTAAACTTTGTCTCCTTTCTTGACAACAGAGTTCCAATTATTAATAAGGGTTTCATTCATATCCTCAACAGATTTGAATTTATCCCCCCTAGAACCTGTTTCCCAATTTAAACAGTTAGTATGGTTGAAGTGGGTGTCTGAGACAAACCAAATATCTCTAGTCATTACAGCTCCTCTTCTAGGATTCCAGCCACGTATAAGTTCAAAGCAACGTATGCTAAGGTTAGTACAGCACTGGCCCAGAAACCGAACAGTGTGTATGCATACATAGCAGCAGCACCGCCAACAATAAAGTCACTTACCAGCAGTAGTAGTACAAGAAAAATATTCATGTAGCTCCTTTTTTAAATTTGTATAGAGGGGCACCTGTCTGTTTCATCCAGAGTAATTGCATTTGTTCCATAAACATTTCTTTAGCGCCCTCCCCAAGTTTTTCTTTGTAGAGGTTCTTAACAGCTTTATACATCTCTTCCTCGGTCGTTAGTTCCGAAAGTAGTTTGTATGCTGCTACAGCTCCTTGCTTGCTTAGTCCGGGGATGTTGTCAGCAGTATCTCCTGTAACCATTTGAGAAAAGAAGAAAGCTAATCCATAACCCCCCACCTCATAAGAAATAGTAATTTTACCAGTTTTCTTATTAATACTCTCATGCTTTTTAAGAAATATATGGCCTAACCTATCAGTCTCAAAAGGGCCAATAGCTCTCTGTCCCCCACACTCCCAACTAAAATGCCAGCCGGGGCAAATCCTCAAGTCCTTGTCTCGTGAGCAGATGATTGTATTGTCCTCTCTGGTTTGTTGTAGGCACATCATATCATCAGCTTCAAGACCTCCCCTAGACACAACCACGTCATAGTTGGCTAGGAGATAGGCAGAGATGTTCCAGAAGTGGAAGGGCTTAGGGTTTTTCCTAGTGCCCTTGTACGGCTTTGTCTTTGCCACTTCGTAACGAAAGTTGGGTAGGTATACACAAGGAGGTTGGTCAGAGTAACGCTGTGAACGATTAACAATTTCTGTCAACCTCTCACTGTTAGTTAGAAAGATTACAGGAGGTTCTGTAGCTTCCACATCGTAACAAATACCTTTAATCTTCTCGTCTAAGATTTCTTGCACTGTCTCGAAGGGCAGTAGCACAGCCTCCCCTGTATCCTTGTCTTTAAACTCCCCTGACCAACCAATCTCATGCAACTACAACAGGATGTCGCCGTCAATCAATGGTTTCATCCCTAGCCTCTCTTTCTCCCAGACCAAAATGCCTCACCTTGTGACAGTTAGAGCAAAGCATTATACACTTGCTTAACTCTGTCCACATACGATCTTCACTCCAAGACAGTGCTTTACTGGGGTTCACGTCTTTTTTATTTGGATCAAGGTGATGAAACTCGTAAACACATTGTTGATATGTATGACCACAGTCATGGCACTTATCCCCAAAATGGTTTACAACAACTTTCTTACGTTGCTGGTTTCTCTTATTAGCAGCTTCCTGCCTACGCTCTCTGTTATCTCTATACCACTGAGCTGTCTTTTTATTGTAACATTGACGACACGTTCCTGTAACTCCCATACTACAAGTTTTATTTGGGGGAAAGTCTGACAGAGGTTTCACGACGCCAACCTTATCCCAATATAGAAGGCAACCGTAAACCAACCCAACCAAGCTAGACCAATCCACCAGTAACTTAGGGTGGTTCTGCCTTCAGAGAAGCCTTTTAATCTACCCTCCTCAAAACCTTCCTCGTAAACGAAATCAACAAAAGATCGGTCTAAGGCGGCAGTTACTTTTTTGTCGTCATACCCATAAGTAATAGTTTCTTTCATTTATTTCTCCCAGCCCAGTGACTAGAGTCGTCACAAGGATCATCCGAATTGTTTTTGTCGGTTGGTGTCGTGTTTTTCGTATTCTTCGCCATCAATCACCTCCAAGCTACGTGGGTCAACCAAGTAAGCCTTGTATTCATTATCCTCTTTGGGGATTTGAATAAGACCTTCCTCAACCTTAGCCACTGTCACAAGGGTTCGATAGAGGTAGGGGTCTTTGGCTGATGCGGGGACTTGTCGAGTCCCCAACACCATAACCACATCTCCCATACCCAAACCAGAACCTTTGAGCTTCTTAGCAGAGACTACTCGGCAGAAGTCAAAGTTCTTTACTGGCATTACCAATCTTCCTCATCATCTTCGTCGTTGGCATCACCTTTAACTTGAGGCTTCTCCTCTTTCTTCTCTTGCTTCTCTCCACCTTTATGGGCTTTGATAGCTTTCTCAAGAGCAGAGCCAGAGAACTCAAGGTTGTCCTTCATTTTAGATTGAAGGAAGTCAGGCAACGAAAGGAACACTTCCATGTCTGGTTCGTCAATATCAAACACCTTACCAGCATTGACAAGTTCAGGAGCTTTAGCAGCTTCCTTAGCCCGCATGGTGGATACCGAAGAGATGTTGTTGAAGATACGACCAGCGTTCTTCCCTTTACCTTCGTTCTGAGTGATTGTCACCATACAACCAGCACCAACCAACTGAGACCAATCACCTTCGTAGTCAAGCTCAGGGTCAAGAGCCATGTACCGCTTGGTAGACTTGGCAAGGTCAGAGTCGAGAGAGTTCATAGTGAAGGTTTCAGACAGCCAACGTGGCTTATCCTTCATCTCTTCCCCATCTTCGTCGGTGAGAAACTCATCCAACAGTTCGTATGTTACATACAGCTCAGGCTTAGGGTCTTTAGGTTCCCCTTTGTACGGCTGTTGTTTCTGCAAACCAAGGCTAATGATTTGAACCACACGGGCAGGATAAGAACCTACCTCCAGCGGCTCAGGAGCCTTAAACTTGCTTTCCATTTTAATGTTTTTTGCGTTAAGAGCCATTAGCTAATCATCCCTTCGATGTTTTGTTTAACCTTCACAGCCTTGTTACGGTCGGCTTGTAGGATTTCCCCTTTACGACGAACACCTTCTTTCTCATCTTTGTTGAAAGCAATAGCTGTGTCTTGTTGTTTAATGAAGGTGTCAAGTTGTGTAAGGGTCTTGGTGAACCCCTTAAGAATTTTATTCAGTTGCATTAGCTTTTTCCTCTTTAACTTTCTTTTTCTTACTTGGTGGTTTACGGTTAGTCATATCACGAGAGGGGTTAGCTTTACCAGCCTGCTGTTCCCGTGTGTATTGTGTGGCGTAGGGGGATTTAATCATCAATGTATCTCCGCGTATGTTTTGCCATATTGAATATCAACATCCAGTTTTACGTTAAGTTTAAGCTCATCGTTCACCTGTGCAATAGCTTCCTTAAGAAGCTTAGTACACTTATCTTCAGCACCTTCCTTGATGCACAAGATTACTTCGTCGTGAAACTGTCCGGTGAGCTGCTTTCTCTTCTCTCTGAAAGCCATAATCCATTTATCGAAACAATACACACCAGTGCCTTGGTTCAATGTAGAGAAAATATCTTTCTTGTAACGAAGAGAGTACCAGAACCTGCTAACAGGATTGTAAAGCCACATCTCGTTGCCAAGGAATTTAACCTTAGTGTTCTCAGCGACAACCTTTACGGACCAGTTACGTTTCCAATAGAGGTCGAGCAGTTCAGCACATGCCTTCTCGGACATACCTGTTTGTCTGCTTAGTGTCTTCTCCTTAACCCCGTAGATACCAGCGTAGTTTGCTGGCTTAAACTTACCACGTACAGGTTTAAGTTCTGGTGCTTTGCCTTGGTTGTAGAGGTCAATCTGTTCTTGTGTAACCTCCTTAGCCAGTTTAGCAAGGTCTAGGTGTTCATCGAATCCCTCCTTCGACATTTCGTTTACATAATCAGGGTCATACGGATACATATAGTGTCGTTTGGTGTTACTTTCAAGAGACATCATATCAGAACCGCACAATAAATATCCTTCTGGAGCCACAAGTGACCCACGGATTTGTTCGCCCCAAGGTTTACCAACACCCGGAAGGTTAACCAATACTCTGTGCTTGAACCTGAGAGTATTGGTAAGGCCCCCTGCACCTGCTGTAAGCCAACCATCTTGGTGGTTCTTTAAGAACCCCTCGAAGATTGAGATACGGTGTTGGATGATTGTCAGTCCTTCCAGCACCTCAAGGGCAGGGTTGTCAGGGATAAGTTTACGAACAGAGGGGCAAAGTTCCTTACCTTCGTCCCCATCAACTCGAACTTGAGGAATCTTACGTTCATCCCCTGTGTCCTTATCCCGTACATAGTTGAAAGAGGTTGGAACCCAACCAAGTGAGTACAACCAGTTCTTGATCTGATCGTGACTGTTGGGGTTAGCCTCCACCTCCCCTACAACAACCTCTACAGGCTCTGTGTGGGTGTCTGGAAGCCCTCTCTCCTTTAGTAGGGCAAACCACTTAGCCCCTGCTACAGACAGCGTACCGTCCTTCTTATAGGGCTTAGCGGGCTTAGTTCTTTCGGTTGTCTTAACAACTTTAGGCATAGCCTCAATAAGCTGAGGAATCTTCTCGTCTTGTTGCTCAAGCAACTCATCAAGAGATTTCTGTGCCAACTCAATGTCAAGCTTCCACTTACTAGACTCCTGTTCACGAAGACAATCCATCTTGAACGAGAGGTAGTCGATAAACCTACCAGCTTCCTTCTTACTGCCATACAGGTCAATAAGTCGGCCCCTTAAATCTTTCCACAATGCACGGTTGATTTTAACATCTTCAATACATCGGTGGGCATATTCTTCGGGGGATAGGTTTTCCCAGTTGTCAATCTTCGGTTTTGGTATCCCGAAGTCTTTTCCGAAAGAGTCTAGGCCATGAACATTCCTCTTGTGGTTGAGATACCACGACAGGGGTAGTGTATCAATCAGCCTAGCAGTAATCTTAATGCCAAGGATTCTTTCAAGCATTGGTAAGTCATAACAGATAATGTTATGGCCTATCAATAGCTTAGCTTTAGTTAGAATCTCTCGCATCTCGAAGTAGTCGTGTGTATGCCCAATCTTACCATCAGGTTTTTCATAAGCTAACACATGAACCTTAGTAACAAATCCCAGAAGTCCGTCTGCTTCTGCGTCAAAGATCAATACATTACTCCTTTGAGCTGTCTCCTACTTTATCCACACCCTCACACAGGTTTTCTAAACCTTTCTCCAGTGTGTGCCCACCATCTAGGGGAGAAATTACAACCCCAACACCAGACTTCGCTGTGCCTACAGCGGCTTGGGCAACACCTTCAACAGTGTTGGAAATCAAATTAAATAGGCTCATACTTCACTCTCCTAAAAACTCATCCCTAAACCTAGAAATGATTGTGGTCACGTTAGACACAGATACTTTCTCTTCTATCTGTGAGATTTCTGTGGAAGTGTATCCAGAGAAGAAGAACAATTCTAAGACACGACGGTGTTTGTCGTTCTTCTGAATTGCAATCATGTCACGAAGAAACTCCTTCTTCTCTGGAGATTTGGAAATGTTGAGGTCAAAGAAATCCTCGTCAAAAAACATTTCGCCGGGTTCTTCGCAAGATCGTCCATGCATCTCACGCTGGACATCTCGAAGAGAGTTGTACAAGATTGTATTAAACCACTTGTGTAATGGCCCTCTCTTCTCGTCGAAAGCTCTATGGAACTTGATAGCTCGTGTGAAAGCTTCCTGCACTACATCCTCTGCCGCAGCATAATCACCACGAAGGATACGAGACATAGTGTTTACGTAACGTCGTCTGTTCTGGTTGTACAGGGCTTCTAGTTTATCCACTGTCACCCTCCCCAAAAGCTGCCATGATCTGCGCGTCGACAGCGGCGCGGGCGGCTCGATACTCCTCCCTAGCGACGAACACTTCTAGCGGTGCTTCGCCGTACTTCATGGCCTTGCTGGCTTCTACCATAGTATCAGCAATGTCCAGCGCCTTCTCTAGCGCGTCTATGCGGTCGGCGGCTTCGTGAAGGAACGCATTCTCAAACGGGTAGTATTGCGTTTGGTCCCATCGCTGATCCCGCAGCCTGTCTTGTATCGTTGTCATGCTTGACCATCCTTTCGTTTACACCCACAACAACCAGCCAACTCTTTAGCCAAATTATCAATCACCTCACGTTGAGAGGCAATAATCTTCTGAGCTTTAGACAAACTTTGTGGGTAGTTATTTTCGTCTAGTTTCCATTTAGCCATTAACCCACCACCTCAAACCTTGTGATGTCCAACACTCCCTCTTCTACTTCAATAGGAATGTCTGGGTACTCTAAGTCAAAACCTTCCTCGTCATACCCTTCAAAAGCCTCTTCCTTGGTGGGGAATATGTTAGTGGTAGTAGACCCATCACCACAATCTACAATCTGTTTCCAAATCTTAATCTTCATTTAACTTACCTCTGTGAATAGCGTGGTATTTTTGTTCCAATGCAACCCAACAGTAGCTGAGTTACCAAACTCTCGGTCTTCCAAGATTGTCAAGTAACGAAGGTTGCGTACATTCTCGTCCAACTCTGGGTCTTTGTTGCCCTCCAAACCAATCATAAGGTTACAAGACCTCATCATAGCACGAGAGCCAGCGAACTGAGCAGAGATTACATCTCCACCAAACTCGTGTGGACAGTTGCCAAGACGAACATACTCACCTTTAGCATACTTCTTAAGGCGCATGTCCTTGCTGATGTTACCTTCTGGTGCTTTCAAGTGACAGAACACAAAGATTACAACATCAAGGTCAAGAGCCATACTGGCCAGCTCTTGTGCAATCTCTTGCAACTTGGTGTTAGCATCTGCTGAGTTCATACCATTCGTAAGGTTTGTGATTGGGTCAATGAAGATTGCCTTAGCTCCCATAGCGGCAGCCATAACAATGTCCTTCTTAAGAGATTCCCAACCAAGGTGTTGGTATAGGTTCACCATAAACAGCTTGCCCTTCAACATCTCACCAGCCCTATCATACTCTTCGTAATCAAACTCAACGTCTGGGTCATGGAATACAGACCCAACCATTTTGTTACACATGAGCTTATAGGTTTTCTTATTACTCTCTTCTGGCTTAGCCATGAACACAGGAACATTGTGCTCTTTGATGAAGTGTCCTGCAATGTCGTTGAGCAGTTCACTCTTACCCATCTTAACACCAGCCCCAATAAAGATTAGCTCACCATAACGAATGTTACGAAGAAGCTTATTCATTCTTGGGTAGGGCCACGTAAGCTCCCCATAAGGGGTAGGCTCACGAGAGGACGTATGCATGGCTTCATCAGCCACAATGATACGTGTGTTCTTGGGAGGCGCTGCATTGTATGAGAGAGCCTTATACGCAGCCTTAGAGCTACCTTTGATGATACAATCGTTGGCATCATTCTCAGGCAGCATAACTGTAAGAGCTTTAGGGAAGATCATCATTGCATCTTCAACAGCTTCTTGTCCGGGACCATCGTTATCAAAACAGATTACGATTTCCTTAAAGATACGAAGAGCCTCTTCCGAAATTTGTGAAAGAGAACTTTTAACACTGTTCGTTCCGTTAGGTAGGGCAATAACTGCTGGTCGATACTTGTCGTCGCCATAACGATCAAAGATCGATTCTACAGCAACAGCATCTTCCTTGCCTTCCACAATAATAAGCTTGTAAGCACCAGACTTCTTAGCCTTCTGCCAACCGAAAGGTTCTCCCCCCTTCACCTCACCAACACTCCATGTATACTTCTGACCTGATAGTGTCTTTACGTAATAGCCCTTAACCTGTCCTTTGGTGTGGATAGGAAAGTACATAGCTGTTGGTGTCTTACCATCCTCTTCACTTACAGAAGTTTTGATTCCGAAAGATTCAAGGTATTGTGCTCTTAGTTTTCGTGTAGGTGTAGATAGTGTAGGATAACTGGTGATTTCTGCCAACAGCTCCTTAATCTCTTCCTCACTTTTAGGTTCAGGTATTTCTACATCGTCAATAGTCTTCTCTTCCCCGTAGGGGTTAGCCACATATTTGTGACAAGAGAAGCACCAACCATCAACCTTACCTGTCTCTGGGTTAGCATAAACCTGCAACCCCTTTGTCGTACCGCATTTGTGAGGGAGTTTTTCAATACAAACTCCTGACATAGTGTCTCCTTGTTAGTTTCGTTTTTCTTCTAGAATAAACTTAGGTTTGTTCCACCACTTCTTACCCTTAATCTTAATCACTTTAGCAGGAATCAAAGTTCTTTCTTGGTGGTGTTCTCCACACTTAGGGCAACAAGGAAAATCACAACTAGAGAAGAATTCTGATCCATTATGAGGGGTGTGCCACCACCCACACTTGCAAACCGATCTTATTGCGTAACAAGACATTTCTTCTCCTTATTAACGACTAAGGTAATTTCTTACCATGTTTAGGTATTCATTCTTCTCTCGGTGCCATTCAGAACGAAGAGCTTTGTCAATAGCTTCAACCGCTGTCTGTTTGGAGTTAACCGTGAATTTATTTGATAGGTGTTCAGATTTTACAACTATAGGGTACTCTGAGTTAGTAGAAGATAGCATAACCATAGCCCAATCTCCCTCTAAAGCTAACAACAACACATCTTGGGTAACAATACGGTCAGACAAAACAGAGCTAGAAGTATACTGACACACTTCTCCCTTTTTCAGGGGACGTTCTACAAAATTTACCTCACACACCCTGTAAGTATAAGTGCTTTTGTAGTTGGTTAAATATTTAACAACTACGTTATTATTATCCAAAGCAATAACACGAGCTTTACCTCGTTTACACCCAGCTTTAACAATATCACCAACTTCAATTTTCATCGTCACATATCCTATATAGGTTGTCGTTATTCATTTGTCAAGGGGTTGCTACAAATTTTCTCATAAAAATGTTCACAACCCCCATCGTGAAACCTTACATAACTTACCAGTTACTTACCAAGCCCCGTTTTCAATGTGGTTTTCTGGAAAGTCTTCGGTGTCTTGTAGAAGACCAACCTCCCCAGCTTCATCCATAATATACATAGGTTGTGCAACCTTAACAGCCTTTTTGGGTTTATTATTGATCAAATTGGCGATTACTTCAAAGTCAAGCTCTGGATTCTTTTTCTTCACGGGCTCTTTGTAAAACTTCTCAAAAGCTTTTTGGTAAGTTACCACCGAGGAACCTTCAAGACCCGGCGCAGAGTTAATCTCAAGGATGAATGCCTTTTCGTAGAAAGCATTCCACACAACATCAACAGCACCGAAGTGTAGGCCAACAGCCTCAACAGCCTTGATGCTTTCTTCCAGTACAGCTTGAGGGGTTTCAAAACCCTCTTTTACAAAGTTGAACCCTGTAGCATGTGTACGTACCTTCCAGTTGGCCGATTCCTTATGCACATCTTGACGAAGAGCTTTACGACGTACATCAATAACCTCCCCCTCAACTACGTGTACACGGTATTCATCTTTCTTAGGGATGTACTTAACGTAAAGCTTGAATGACCCATGATACATTTTATCAAAGGTGTTAAGGTCTTCCATGATGTGGATACCTTGACCTGAGTGCCCTGTCAGGGTGGTACGACCAAGGACAACCTTACCTTCTTCCACCCACTTACGGGCTTCATCCTTGTCTGTCGTAAACTCAGGAATACTAATCTTATCCTTAACGTAGTTAAAGAAGGACAGCTTGTTAGATGCGATCTTTACATACTTTGCTTCGTTAACAATCATACATTTCTCCACTTCTTCGGGGAGGTTAGAACAACCCCAGTTGACAACAACCTTTTTGGGGCTGCCTTTGAATTTAGAGCCTTCACGTTTAATCTGCTTGACACCCAGTGCCTGAGACAAAACCTTGGCTGAGTTAGAACCTGTCTTATATGGATAGAACATATTACCAACCTTTCATCTTCAAGTCATGGCACAAGGTTTGAACCAAACGTACATCTTCCATTACGTCACGTTCCAAACCTTCGTAATCAATCAGCTTAAACAGATCAGGGCCAACAACCTCTTCAACCCACGAGCGTGGACCCATACCAGAGATAGTTGTAATAGCGTCCCAAGCACCCTCAGAAGCTACCGCATACTCTTTGATACGACGAATGATCTCCACCCACACAGCAATGTTCTTGAGGTCTGCTGTTGTGCCCAACCCTCGGAACTCAAGGGAGCCGTAGTTGAACAAGGATTGATAGTTGAGGGCAGCATACCGCAGGTTGTTAGTACGCATGAGATAGAACTGTTTGTTGTGGTTAAGGCTTTCCTCAAGCTTGAAGATGATTTCCTCTGCATCCCGTGCCCGGAGGCAGAACAGGTTGCCTGAACGGCCAGCACCACAGAAACGAGCAAGAACTGTCTCCAATGGGTAGTAGCAAGCTGCCAGCTTATACACATCCCCAAGGGTGTTCTTCTGCATGTTCACGTGAACGTGTACACCAGCACGGATAGTGGGTACAATCTTATTACCCCCTACAGCCAGCTTTTCTGTGAACAAATCCATTTCTTTCTTAACTTCGTCGAAAGGACAAGGGTTGTTCATAACCCATTCATAGCCATAACCTTTAAGAGAACCATCCTCTTCAAGACGCCATGTTGGGTGCATGTCACTGTTGTAGGAAAGGACATCCGCCATCTCCATTTCAATCTCAATACCTACATCCCCTTCGGTCTGAGGTAGGTTAAAGTATTGGGCTACATTCTTATCAAGCATTGATTGCTTCCTCCAGCGTCTCTTTAAGGTATTCGTATTGTTCATCTAAGTGCAAGTTGAAACTATTGGCACCTTGGTTGATAGCAACCTCACCAACCTTACGGTCGATGTACTCAAGTTTGAATGCCCCTTTCTTTTTGTGTTTGAGCAAACCAAACTTACGGGAGAATGCTTTGGACACACACTCTTCGTTAGCGATATACTCAGCACATTCAAGAATTGAGGGGTATAGTCCTTTGATTGTTTTAGCAATAACAGGGCTGTTAAAGCTCATGTAGTTCTTTACCACTAACACATTCTGTGTCAACCCTTGCTTATAGAAACGACAAGGGCTACGACGTGCATAGAAGTGCTGAAGTTCAGTGTTTACAAACCCCAAAGGAACTGGAGACAAA
>JBLWXT010000032.1:0-50725 GCA_048267305.1 Owenweeksia sp.
ACCAAAAAAAATCTGATGAAACTAGCCTGGGAAAAGATACTCTAAATGATGTTGGCCTTTTGGCAATGGGCCATAACTTGTATGTAACGATGTACATCGTTATATATGTTATGTGTTTACTCGTCTAATGGGTTCTTAATCAGTCTTATGTGTCGTTCGCTTACGTGAGTGTAAATTTCTGTTGTTGTGCTGCTGCTATGTCCTAAAAGGTTTTGTATGTACCGTATATCGGTACCACTTTCCAGGAGGTGAGTTGCAAAACTGTGTCTTAAATCATGTAATCTCACTTTTTTAGAAATCCCAACTTTAAGTAAACTCCGATTAAACACCTGCCTTAAACTAACAGCACTATACTTATTGCCATTTATACCTTCAAAGAGCCATTTTTTAGGTTGGTACTTCTTAAAATATTCCAGCAATAAAACTAATGCATTTTTTGATAATAAGGTCATTCTGTCCTTTTTTCCCTTTCCTTGTTTTATATGGATCAACATTCTATTGCTATCTATGTCTTCTATTTTTAGGTTAAGCAGTTCTCCACTGCGCAGTCCGGCAGAATATATCAGAGTAAGCATGCAACGATGTTTGAGGTTGGGTGGTGCCTGTAATATTTCCTTTATTTCTTCTTTGCTCAAAACTGTTGGTAAAAACTTCTCATTGCGCGGGCGGTCAATTGTAAAAGTCAATTTGTCACGGCCTACTACCTTTTCATAATAAAATTTTATGGCGTTAATTACTTGGTTTTGTGTGCTTGGAGCGATTTTTCTTTCCTTTATGAGGTAGTCTAGGTATTGGTGAATTTGGTTTTCAGTAATGCTATCAAGACTATAATCGGCATAGAAGTTTATAAAATCCTTGAAAAGGCTGCTGTAGGTTTTTATAGTGTTTGGGCTGTATCTCTTGCGTTTGAGCTTTTGGTGGTATTCATCAGGTATGTTTCTTTTTAAGCCATAATGACGTGTAGGCTTTTTGGAGGTGGTTTGCTTTTTGTTTTGTTGTGGATGATTCGCCTTTATGGGTTTTCTACCACCAAATATGGCACTTGCATCCACCCAGGCATGGTTTCTAAAGGTGTTAAATACTTTTTTAAGCGAATCAGTTTCAAAGGGAATGTACCAGCAGCTATGGGTTCTACTCCAGCGGGCATCGATTCCTTTTACCAATTGTATTAATTCAGCATCATAGGTAAACCAAAGGCCGAGGCAATCATTTTTGCGGTGTAGCAGTTTTTTTACTTCAATGGTTTTTTCTGGGGAATTCATTCCCTAAAAATAAAAAATGTGCTAAAAATGTCTAATGTATGCCAAATCCAAGTGCCACGGCAATACCTGCTGTTTCTGTTCGCAGTCTTTTAGTGCCAAGGCTACATTCGGTATAGCCATTTGTTTTGGCCCATTCTATTTCTTTTGGGGAGAAATCACCTTCAGGACCAATAAGCATTAGCACTTTGGCGTAGGAGGGGAGCTTCTTTAGTATATTAGGCATATCGTCCTTTTCGCAATGGGCAATAAACTTTTGGGTTTCAGAGTCTTTAACTTTCAGTTCTGTGAGGCGCACAGCTTCGTTAAGCACGGGCCAATGGCATGCCAGCGATTGTTTGGCAGCGGAGTTTACAATTTTATTTCCACGATCGGTTTTGTACACCTTGCGCTCGGAGTTGTGGCAAATAATGGGGGTTATTTCGCTTATTCCAATTTCAGTGGCTTTCTCTAAAAAAAACTCAAAGCGGTCATTGCTTTTGGTGGGAGCAATGGCGATGTGCAGATAGGCGGGGGAGTTTTCCTCCTTAAATACACTTAGGTTTTTAAATGCTACGCGGGTTTTATGGGCTTCGGTAATTTCAGATTGGTAAATTATGCCCGATCCCTGTGTGGTCAATAGCAGGTCACCCATATTCATGCGCAGTACGCGGCTGGCATGGTGACTTTCCTCTTTTCCCAGATAACCACCTTCGCTTGTCAGTTCTTCAGCTAAAAACAGGTTCATCAGGCGCCTACTTTATCTTTTTTACTATTGTTTGATTTTGTAATGCCGGATTCGATATACTCAATCACCTTTCCGGCAACGTCTACTCCGGTTGCTTTTTCCACACCCTCTAAGCCAGGAGATGAGTTTACCTCAAGTATAAGCGGGCCGCGCTTGCTTTGTAGCATATCCACACCGGCAATATTGAGTCCCAGGGCTTTTGCGGCACCAATAGCGGCTGTTTTTTCCGAACGGGTAAGTTTAATCAGTGTTCCACTGCCACCACGGTGCAGGTTACTTCTAAACTCACCATCCTTGCCTTGTCGCTTAAATGCGGCCACCACCTTGCCATCTATTACGATGCACCTTACATCGGCCCCACCTGCTTCGGCTATAAATTCCTGCACAAGAATGTTGGCATCCAGTCCGTAAAAAGCTTCAATTACAGATTTGGCGGCCTTCTTGGTTTCAGCCAATACCACGCCCAGGCCTTGTGTGCCTTCCAGCAGCTTTACAATTAGTGGAGTACCACCCACTTGCTTAATGAGGTATTCTACATTGCTGGGCTTTTTGGCAAAGGCTGTTTTTGGGATGCCAATCTCGTGGCGGCTTAATATCTGTGTAGCACGCAGTTTATCGCGACTACGAACCAAAGCCAGTGAGCTGAGGGTTGTAAATACGCCCTGCATCTCAAACTGCCGGATTACCGAGCTGCCGTAAAAAGTGATGGAGGCTCCTATTCGCGGAATGATAGCATCAACATTTTCAATGGCATGATCACCAACAAACACCTTGGGGTCGCCACTTTCTATTACCACATAGCAATGGCTGTGGTTTATCACCTCTACCTCGTGTCCTCTTTGCTGTGCTGCCTCTACCAGCCTTTTGGTGGAGTATAATTTGGAATTGGTAGAAAGTATTACAATTTTCATTTCGATATTTTTTGCTGATAGCTAAGGTCTTTCTTGCTAACGTCTACTATAAATTTGTTTTTTAAAAAGCGTCTGCCCAATAGTATGGGATATCGCATCTTTTCGCGGAAACTGAGTGTAAACTCTGTTTTAAACTTTTTGTTGAAAACAACTATGGTGGTAATAATACTGTAGCGGAAATCCACTTCGCCATTACTGCTACGCACTTTTCGTTCCTTAAATTCGGTAAAGCGATATTCCTTTTTGTTGGTGATGCCAAATTTAGGGTCATAAAAACGTACACAGAGTAGGGTTTGCTCATCTTTTTCCAGCAATCTTACCCGCGAGCAATGCAGGGTGGGAGTGTAGGCACCTGTATCTATCTTACAAGGAATGTCTTCCATCTCAAATTCCGGCAGGTCAATCCTGTCCATGCTGCCTATGGTAATCTTATCTGGTTTTTTCTTTGTCATTTTTGTATTGGTGATGATGACCTTCAAGGCTTCAACAATGCCCGGCAAAGCTAACTATTGAGGTTGGTGTTGAGAATGGATATTTTTTTTTCAAAACACATTCCATACTCCCGTTTCATTCTGTCAACACCTTGCGGGCACTGGCCTTTACCTTAGAATCCACATAATCGTTTTTCAAAAACTTGTAGTATCCCGTAATGGCTATCATAGCACCATTATCGGTGCAATATTCAAAATCAGGTATATAAGTGTTCCAACCCATGGTTTGTTTTCTTTTGGCTAATTCTGCCCTTAAGGCTGAATTTGCTGAAACACCACCGGCAATGGCCACATGATTTATACCTGAGTCGGCCACAGCTTTCTCTAGTTTGTAAAACAATATTTCCATGATGGTGCGCTGTATGGAGGCACACAAATCGTTCAGGTTTTGCTCTACAAAATCAGGGTTTTCCCTTACCTGCTTTTGCAGGTAGTAAAGTATGCTGGTTTTTAATCCGCTAAAGCTAAAATCATAACCATCGACTTTAGGCTTTGAAAAAGTAAATTTATCGGGATTTCCTTCCCTGGCATATTTATCAATCAATGGCCCACCGGGATAGGGCAGCCCCATAATTTTGGCAGCCTTGTCAAAAGCTTCTCCGGCAGCGTCATCGATGGTTTGGCCAATAAGTTCGTATTTAAAATGATCTTTAACCTTTACAATTTGAGTGTGGCCACCCGAAACGGTAAGGCACAAAAAGGGAAAGGGAGGAGCCTTCATACCATAACGTTCAATAAAGTGGGCCATAATATGGGCCTGCATATGGTTCACTTCTATCAACGGAATGTTTAGTGCCAGCGCCATTGACTTGGCAAAGGAAGTGCCTACAAGCAGCGAGCCCAACAGCCCCGGCCCCGAAGTAAAGGCTATGGCTGCCAGTTGATTTGGTGAGATTTTTGCTTTCCTGAGGGCCGCCTCAATTACAGGAACAATATTTTGTTGATGAGCACGTGATGCCAACTCTGGTACAACCCCGCCAAACTCGCGGTGTATGTCCTGATTTGCCGTTACATTTGCCAATACAATGCGGTTGGCCGTAATGCCGGCAGAGGTATCGTCACAACTGGATTCTATCCCAAGTATGAATTTTTTCATTTTGCAAAGTTAACATCAGAAGGCTACTTAAAATATTAATGTGGATTGTGCTCAGCCTGATTTTTCTGCTGTTGGCAATTACCGTGGTGCTATCCTTTCCATCGGTGCAAACCAAAGTGGCCAAATATGCCGTAAACTGGGTGAATGATTCTTACGATACCAAAATTGAGCTGGCGCAGATGCGTTACGTTTTTCCGGATGAAATTGTGCTTAAAGAGGTTTATCTGCCAGACGATCGTGGCGACACACTGATCTATGCCACTTCAATCAATCTTCACCTGCATGGGTTTAATTCTTTAAGCAATACTGCCTATAGCAATGGGGTGGAGATAAATGATCTGAAGTTTTACTGGCTTACCTACCCCGGTGATACAGAGGCTAATTTTATCAAGTTTCTCAATAAGCTCGATTCAGGAGATACCACTTCTTCACAGCCCTTTAACCTTAAGATTGCCGATGTAAAAATCAATAACGGTATTTTTCAGATGGAGGAGCTCGGCTGCCCGGACTGCTACCGTCTATTTATTGATGATCTTAATATTGAGGCCACGGCCTTTGATCTTTTTGGGCAGTATCTCACCCTGGATGTCAATGCCATGAGTGGCTCCGATAGATATAGTGTTGATATCAGGGATTTTGAGATGAACTTTGGTTATTTACCCAATCAGATATTGGTTGATAACGTGAAATTTACCACCGCAGGCAGCACCTTTGATGGTAGCCTGAGTTTAAATTATGAGGAAATTCCTGATTTCAAGGATTTTGTGAATAAGGTTGTCATGATAGGTGAAATTGAAGAATCTAATCTTAACTCTAAGGAGATTCAACGCTTTGGAGAAGAGTTTCCTGATTTTGGACAATTTTCAATTTCGGGAACAGTAAACGGTACCGTTAATGATATGAAAATTCAGGATGTAATTCTGGATGTAGCCGGCAAAACTCATCTGGAGGGTAGTATCGATTTAAAAAATACCACCACTCCCGAAAACCTCTTTTTACATGCTACTGATATCGACTTGCGCACCGATGCAGATGATGCACAGTTTGTATATGGCCTTTTTTGGGACACCATTTTACCGGAACAGGTAAAAACCCTGGGTGATGTACATGTGATGGGCAACTTTAATGGATACCTCAATAACTTCACTACAGTAGGTAAGTTGAGCACGGATTTGGGAGAGGTTGATGCCGATCTTTACCTGTACAATCCTGAGGGGGATGAAAGAACAAAGTACAAGGGAGATGTACAGCTTCGGCAGTTTAATATTGGAAAAATAATGGGGCAATCAGAGCTTGGACGGGTTTCAAGTGATCTGTCTATTGACGGACGGGGCTTTGATCCTACCACCATGAATACCAAACTGAATGGTAAGGTAAGCCTTATTGAGTTCAACAATTATGGCTACCGAAATATATCCATTGATGGAAAAGTGGCTAAAGGCGCATTTAATGGTTTGCTTAAAGTAGAGGATCCCAACCTAAGGCTCGACTTTAACGGAAAGGCAGGTTTTGAGGAAGATACCTCCAAATACAACTTTACGGTAGATATTATAAGAGCCGATCTATTCGCTTTAAACTTTGTGAAGGATTCTATTTCCGTTGTAACGGGAGAGGTGGATATTGACTTTTTGGCCCTTAACTACGATAAGTGGGCAGGTGATATTCTGATCCACAACAGTACATATGAAAACAGTAAAAACTTTCACTTTTTTCAGGATATAACTATTCAATCTGAGGGGCTCGACACCAACAAAGCCCTGCAATTGCGTTCCAATATTCTGGATGCCGACATGCACGGCAACTATACGCTAAATGGGATTGTGGCCGCAGTGGGCTCTCAGGTTAGCAGATTTGTAAAAACCGTAAAGCCTATTCCGTTTCCGATTAATCAAGAATTTGATTTTCAGATTGATATTAAGAATTCACAAATCCTTACCGATATATTAATGAGGGATTTGTTTGTGGAACACAACAGTAAGGTAAGTGGAAATTATTCGTCAAAATCTACAACTTTCAACTTTCAGGTGGCCAGCCCTGCTATCAATTATAAAAAGATGAAGGTCAAAAATATTGACCTCGATTTTAAGGGCAGCCCCAGTCAGTCGCAATTGGCTTTTAGTGTAGAAAACTTCAACTATAAGGGGTTTGATATTGATTCTATAAACCTGGGTAACTTTTACTATAACGATACCTTGTTTTATGATCTCCGCTGGATACTGAAGGATAGTATAGACAGCCGAACCAACCTATTGGGGTATGCCATACAGGAGGATACCACCACTTATCAGTTTGGCATTTTTGAGTCTGCGTTTAATGTTGGCTTACAGAAGTTTAAAATACTTGGTGGCAACCAGATATTACTGGATACTTCGGGTGTGCGCATAGAAAACCTGGTGGTGCGAAACGATAAGAAGGCCATATATGTAAATGGAAATATATCGGATAATCCGGATGAAATTTTACGACTCAACATCCGGGGCTTTGGTATGGATGTGCTCAATTATTTTATAGGATCCAATTCTGCGCGTTTCTCTGGAAAACTGGGTGGTGATATACTGCTGACAGAGCTTTTGAGTCATCCAAAATTTGCGGCAGACGTTAATATAGACAGCCTGTTGATGAACGGAATTTACCTCGGTGACTTTAGTTTAAACAGCGATTGGGCTGTAAGCAATGACACTATAAACCTGGAAGCCAAAATGCAAACGGCTAATCTCACCACATTTATTGGTAAAGGATATTATCAGCCGGATTCATTAGGTGATATTTCCCTGGCACTCGATTTTAATCGCTTTAAACTTGCTGCCTTTAATCCATTTTTGGATGGACTAACCGAAAATCTGCGGGGTTATGCCAATGGAAAAGTTACACTAACCGGAAACACTGGTGCTCCCATATTTAATGGTGAGTTGGAATTACCACAGGCAGCCTTTACCATAAGCCTGTTGCAAACGGATTACAACTTTGTTAGTACACCAAAAGTAAAAATCACCCCAAAGGCAATATCATTTCCGGGATTGAAGGTGAGAGACACACAATATGGTACCGAAGCTGATGTGGGAGGAAAAATCAGTCACGACAATTTTGACAATTTTACATTTGATATACATGTGGATGCCAAGGAGTTATTGGTTTTAAATACCAACTCAAAAACCGAAGACCCTTATTACGGCACTGCTTTCGTTACCGGAGAGATTGATATTACCGGGCCACTGGATGAAATTTTGGTGAGTGCTAATGTGGTTTCTGCAGGAAATACAAAATTTTTCCTGCCTATTGATGGTGCCACAGAAGTGGATAAAACGGGCTTTGTAACCTTTGTGGATTACAGTCAAAAGGAGGATGAACAGGTAGAGGCTCCAACAGCATTGAACCTAAATAAGGGTGTTACCATAGATTTTAACATTGAGGTGGATCAGAATGCCGATGTAGCCATTATTGTTGACTCTGATGCCGGAAACCAGCTGGAATCAAAGGGAGTGGGGAATATCAGGCTGATAATGAAGCCTTATAGTGATTTGGAGATGTATGGCACCTATACAGTTATTCAAGGGTATTACAACTTTGTGTTACCTGTGTTAAGCCAGAATCTGCTAAGCAGAAAGTTTGATGTGCTGCGTGGGGGTTCAGTTACCTGGAATGGTGATCCATTGGGGGCGCTTATTAGCCTTACGGCCAGATATACAACCAAGGCCGATCCCAGTGATTTGCTGGCAGGAGGAAGCTCCGGAGGGGCTACACTCACCATTCTGGATCTTTACCTTTCCGGAGAACTGATGGATCCCGAAATTCGCTTTGACATATCGGCCCCAAGGGCACCCAGCACTGTTCAATCTGCCATTAGCAATCAGGTAGCCACTCAGGATGCCCTTTATACACAGGTGTTCTCCATACTGGCACTTAATCGTTTTGCACCTTCTCAGGGGCTGGAGCTGGGTACCGCCAGTCGTTCCCTTGGTTTCTCAGCACTTACCAGTCAGGCAGCCAACTATATCAACCTCCTTACCGGAGACTATAAGGTCTCCCTGGATTATCAGGAGGGGGATGATCAATATACTGCAACTGAGTTGGCACAAGGTAGTGAGGTGGAAGTTGGTGTTTCAAAACAATTTTTAGACAATCGCTTTACCATAAGTACATCTCTGGGAGTGGCAGTGGATAGAAGGCCCGATCAACGCCAGTTTGCCTCTGATGCAGAAATAGAATACAATATCACCAAGGATGGGCGATTCAGAGCCAAGGCATTTAACAGGCCCGTGCAGGATCAGTACAACTTTGGCCAGCAGAATTATCAGCAGGGGCTGGGTGTATTCTACAGTATTGATTTTAACACCTTACGGGATTTGTGGGAAAAGGAAATAGCCAAGGGCAATGCCACCAAAGAAGAGGAAGAGGACGTTATTGAGGAGCTTGACGAAATGAAAGATGCACCAACACAGGAAAACAAAAATCAATAAAAGCGGAAGCGCCCAATAACAGTTTTGTTACTACATCATGGCATTTTCCACTATCGTAAGTCCATATCCGGTGATACCTACACGTTTGAGCGGATTATTAGTCAGTAGTTTTACCCTGAATATTCCAAGATCATGTAAAATCTGAGCACCCACACCAAAATCCTTGGCATCTTTGGTAAAGCTCATTTTTACGGCCTTCTCATTGTTTTCCTCCATCCGCTTATATTCGCGCAGGCGCTCCAAAAGGTTACCGGAAGATTTTTCCTGATTCATGTAAACTATGGCACCTTTACCTTCTTCGGCCACCAGGCTCATTGCTCTTTCCAGTTGGTGGCTGGTATTTGAAGTAAGAATCTCAAAAATATCATGTGCTACAGTAGTGGAGTGCATGCGCACAAGCACAGTTTCATCTTTGGTCCACTTACCTTTGGTTAATGCGATATGGGTTTGCCCGTTCGTGGTTTGCTCATAGGCTTTGAGGTTAAATTCGCCATAAGCCGTTTTGATGTTGAAATCCTCGCGTTTTACAATCAGGGATTCCTTTTCCATTCGGTAGGCCACCAGGTCTTCAATACTTATAAGTTTAAGGTCAAACTTTTTGGCAATTTCCACCAACTGAGGCAGGCGCGCCATGCTGCCATCTTCATTGAGTATCTCTACCAATATACCTGCGGGCTGAAATCCTGCCAGGCGAGCCAAGTCAACAGATGCCTCGGTATGCCCTGTTCTGCGAAGTACACCTCCGTTTTTCGCCCGTAAGGGAAATATATGCCCCGGACGGCCTAAATCCCGGGGAGTGGTATTATTATCTACAAGAGCCTTTATGGTTTTTGCTCTGTCATGTACAGAAATTCCGGTGGTACATCCGTGACCGATAAGGTCAACAGAAACTGTAAACTGAGTATTGTGAAGTACTGTGTTTTCGGTAACCATAAGGTTTAAACCAAGTTCATCACAGCGTTTTTCCACCAAAGGAGCGCATATTAAACCACGCCCTTCCTTAGTCATAAAGTTGATCATTTCAGGAGTCACCATTTCGGCTGCGGCAATAAAATCGCCTTCATTCTCCCTGTCTTCATCATCTACCACAATTACAACCTTACCCTTTCGGATATCTTCAATAGCTGATTGTATTGTATCTAATTTATTCTTGATTCCTACGTGTTGGCTGCCAGGCATTGCTTTTTACTCCTTTAAGATATAATGTGAACCCCTCCAGTAGAGCGAGGTTCATATGGACGAAATGACCGGGGTACTTTAAAAACCCCGCTTTTTTGCTTTGCGAAAATAAGATACCAAACAGTCCCAATCCTAAGAATACCATATAAAATCCTGCAAACAGTGCATAGAGGAAAGCTGTTGGAGCCAATAAGGTGGAAAGGGGAATCAGCGCAAGCAGAAAGAAAGGGGTGAACCAGCGCAGCACCTTGTGAGACAAGAATATGAAACCTGCCGGAAAAAAGTGGGTAAACAGCATAGACCGATAAGCTGCAAGGTTTTGAAAATTGCCGATGGAAATACGCACTTTGCGCTTATACTCTTCGGTGCTGTGTACGCTTACATCCTCATGACATTCGGCTGTAGCCAGAAATTTCACCTTAAAATTTTGCTTCATCACCGCCATGGTGATGTAAAAATCCTCCATAAAAAATAGTGGTGGAATTTGTGGAAACAACTCTCTGCGAATAATATAGCAACCGCCTTCCACGCCCATTGCCTTTCCAAAAACATCCGATTCAGCCTGCTTTATAGCATTTTCCAAACGCAGATAAATATTTTCCTGTTTGCTTATGCCGGTGCCTTTTACCTCTGTGTAAACAATCTTACCTCCTACAATTCCCGTTTTTACATCCATTAGCCCTGCGGCCAGTTGGGGTATGGTTTCGGGGGTAAACAATATGTTGGCATCCGTTAGTATGATATTGTCGGCAGTGCTTTTTAAAACCAATTGATTTACAATGCCCGCCTTACCTGTTCTGCCTGGAAATCGCTTAAAATAGAGATTGGGATACTCTTGTTGTAAAGACTCAATTATGGAATCCGTTTCATCGCTACTGGCGTCAGATCCTATACGAACTGAAATTTTATCAGAAGGGTAGTTGGTATTAAAAGTGGATATGATCTTTTGCCTGATCACGGCCTCTTCATTGTAGGCAGCAAAAATCACCTCAATGGTTGGGTAATTGGTAAGTGGGGGATGCTCCTCCTGTTTTTTGGAAAGTGCCCCAAGAAGTAACATTAAAAGAGGATAGATGATGTAGGTATGGGCTATCCCGAATATACAGATGAAGAAGAGAATCTCTAACATAATTGATCCTCATAAAATTTAAGAAGCTTTTTCCCCAGCGCTTCATTTCCGTAATTCAGCCTGATGGTATCCCGGGCATTGTCTCCGATTTTTTGTGCCAGATTACTGTCGGAGAGGGCCAGTAAAACCTGCCTGGCAAACTCATCAGGTGTATCGCCTAAAAGAATGTCGTGCTTGTTTTTTACCATTACACCTTCGGCCCCAATAGATGTGCTTACCTGACATTTTCCGAGGGCCATATTCTCTATAATTTTAATACGCATACCGCTTCCCGCTAAAAGCGGAATAACCGAAACCCGGCTTCCACAAACGAATTGAGCCATATCGGGAACATTGGGGTGAATGGAAATTCCAGTTTCCTTCAAATTCAAAAAATGACCTGGCATATGTCGTCCTCCAAGCCTAAATGTGATTTTAGGCTGCGCTTTTTTAAGAATTGGCCATACAGAATCCAGAAACCACTCCACACCTTGAACGTTTGGCATCCAGTCAAAACTTGCCAGGTAGCCAATGTCGCTTTTATAGGATTCAGGGGGGCAGGGTTTGGTTTTTTTCAGGTCAATTCCACAAGGAATGGAAATGGTTTTAAGTTCCGGAACCAGTTTTTTAATTCCGGTTTCATCCTCATCGGTAATGGCCACCACAGCGTCCATTTTGCGGAGTGTATCTATTTCAAACTTCTTTAGTCGCTTTACCTGTATTTGCAAATATCTCTTCTGGAAGAAGTCAGTTTGATTGCGGATGTGCCTCTCCCAAATCTGATATTCTACATTATGTGCTCGAAGAACTACCGGGGCCTTGGATAAACTCTTTATCAAATCATAATAAACAGCCATTGAAAGGCCTTCAATTTGAATGAGATCAAAGCTTTCCTCATTAAGAATGGCTTTTAGCCTGGCGGCATATTTTTTTTGATAGAAGCGCGATACATGATATGGTTGCCCCGAAATAAGGTTGATGGCGGCCCCTATAGGCTTTACATCTGTATTTACCTCAATTTTATGGAAATTGAGCTTGCCTGGTATTTCTGTGGCAATGGAGTTTTGATGTTTAAAGTGCTTTCGTGTATTCAAACTCAAAAGCGTTACGGAAATCTCATTTTTGAGAAATCCGTCTACCATACTGGCCATGGCTATACTGCTGCCATCATTGGCAGGGTAGGGCACTTTATTGGTAAGTAAGAGGATTTTCAAGGACAGTAATAGGTTTGTGAGCAAATTAAAGCAGTAAACCGCCTATTTTTTTGATCGTACAAAAATGCCTGAAATTTTCTTAAAGGGCTTTAAATAGATCTCAATATTGAATAGGGCGCTATCGGTGGCTGATTTATAAGTTAAAAAGATACCTATCGGCAGTAGCATGGCATTTGCAGTCCACATGGCACGCAGTGGCGACCACACCAATTCTCGTCCCAGTTTTTCAAAGGAGTAGCTGGTAACGTGGTAAATAATAAAGATAACCACCGAAATAACCACGGGCATTCCCATACCTCCCTTACGGATAATAGCTCCGAGTGGGGCGCCAATAAAAAACAGTACAATGCAGGAGAAGGATATGGAGAATTTCTTGTGCCATTCCAAAATGTGCCTGGCAATAATTTTTTCCCGCCAAACATATTCCAGCCCACTGTTTTCATAATAGGAGGCATTGCTACGGGCAATGCGCAGTGCATTTTGTACCACACGTGCATGTTCGTCTTTGCTGATATTTCCCAAAAGGTCATTGTCCATTTTTTCAATTACCTTTTTCTCACGAAGAGAATCCCTTAGCTGATTAGCTACATTAAAAGAATACTTTTCGAGCATCTGCTCATTGAATTCTTTTTTACGCTCAGAAAATCCCTGGCGCAGGGAGTCTGTGGCTTCATCGAGCTGAATAACATTCAGCATGTCAAAATCCTTGCGGGACCCCTTTCGCATATCGCCACCCTGAAAATCCGAAAGGTTGAATCGAATGAGTGATCTCGAGAAAGAGGAGCGGGCCAGGGGGTAATTATCCCTGTCTTGCGATTTATTGGGGTAAATGTCTTCGTATGAGTTTCCATCAAACAGTTCAATGTTCAGATACATTTCATCCGGGGTAACCTCCATTTTGCCAGTGGCAGAGGTAATTACCTTCATGTTTCCCTGATTTTTGGAATGGTCGTACACATACACATTGCGGAGTTGATTTTGGTTTTCGCCAAATTTTTCACCCACTTTAATGGAGTAGTTTTCGATACCGGTATAAAATACCCCCTGACGAATATTCAAGGCCGGTTTTTTATTGGTGATATTCCTTAATAGAGTTTCGCTCTTAAGATTTGCTACTGGAATTACATAATTGGCAAAGAAAAAGGCACCCACTGCTATGAGTGTAATGAAAACGATAATAGGGCGCATCACCCTGATAAGGGAATTTCCGGAGGCCTTTAGGGCTGCCATTTCATTGTGTTCACCAAGAGTTCCGAACGTCATGATGGAGGAAAGCAAAACCGCCAGGGGCAAGGCCATGGGGACTACGGTTGCGGAAGTGTAAAACAGCAACTCCGCGATATAATACCACTCCACACCCCGTCCCACGAGGTCGTCAATGTATTTCCACACAAATTGCATGAGCAGAAATAGCACCATCACCAAAAAGGTGATGATAAACGGCCTTATGAAGGACGTAAGTACAAAGCGGTCAATGATTTTCATTAATCAGCTATATAGTAGCCGGGGTAGTCTTTCTTACTAAACTTGAAGTAGCTGTTGGGCACATTTTTGTTGGGCTCAAAGCTGGTAATCACAAAGGTTGTGGTGGTACCATTTTTACCCCACTGTTTAAGAGAGATTATCTTTTTTGAAATTTTTTCTATAGAAACAATAATCTTTTCAATTTCTTCAGAGGCATTGGGTTTTAGTTCTACATCCTGAACATCCTTACCATCTTTCTTATACGATTTGCCCATTTTAAAGCTATAGCCTTTTTTGTAAAGATTGAGAATGGAAGTGGGGGTCATGCCCTCATCTTCTTGCTCAGCGTAGTCTGTAACCTGCACTTCCTCATCTGCCTTTAAAATGGTGTAGAGTTTTTTACCATCGCGGATTTGCTCTATGCCCATAAACTTCAACCGGTAATCGTTTCCCCTTATACCAATATTGCCGGTTTCCTTTTGTACAACGGGAGGTTTCACCTTGGTGTTTTCAAAGGTATAGTTAAACCCCAGGAAAATATTTTTATAGGATTTGAGCTTTTCTGAAGCTTCGGTAAGAAGCTGCTTGGCTTCCTTATTTGTAGGTTGTGCAAATACTGTTTGGGTGGTAAACACCATCAGGGCGAAAGCCGCGAACTTGGTAGCTAACTTCATTTTTTGTGTTACAAGTTTAATTTATCCTGCTCATTTTTCAATAACTGTTCCAAAGCCATTTCATCGGGTATTAGCACTTGTCGTGCCTTACTACCTTCAAAAGGACCAATAATCCCTGCTGCCTCCAGTTGGTCAACTATACGTCCGGCACGATTGTACCCCAATTTAAGCTTTCGCTGAATAAGGCTGGTACTTCCTTGCTGGTGCATTACAATTACCCGTGCGGCATCTCCAAACAGGGCGTCTCGCTCCGAAGGATCGGCAGCATCAAATTTACCACCGCCTCCTTCTTCTTCACCCACGTATTCAGGCAGGAGGTAAGCTTCAGGGTAAGCCTTTTGATTACCAATGTAATCGGTAATATCTTCAACCTCGGGAGTATCTACAAAAGCACATTGTATTCTAATCAAATCCTGACCTGAGGAATATAACATATCCCCTTTACCGATCAATTGTTCGGCACCACCGGCATCAAGTATGGTTCGCGAGTCAATTTTTGAGGTAACTCTAAAGGCAATCCTTGCCGGGAAGTTGGCTTTAATAATACCTGTAATTACGTTTACCGATGGTCTTTGTGTAGCTACAATAAGGTGAATACCAATAGCCCGGGCAAGTTGTGCCAAACGTGCAATTGGGGTTTCCACCTCCTTGCCGGCAGTCATAATAAGATCGGCAAACTCATCAATCACCAATACAATATAGGGTAGGTATTTGTGTCCGTTTTCAGGGTTTAGCTTGCGCTGAACGAACTTATGATTGTACTCCTTAATGTTACGGCACATCGCATCCTTCAGCAGGTCGTAGCGATTGTCCATCTCAATACAAAGCGAGTTGAGGGTATGGATTACCTTTTTGGTATCGGTAATAATGGCCTCTTCACTATCAGGCAGCTTGGCCAGGTAGTGGCGCTCAATTTTATTAAAGAGGGTAAGCTCCACCTTCTTAGGATCCACAAGTATAAACTTCACCTGTGAAGGGTGCTTTTTATAAAGGATAGACGTAAGAATAACGTTGAGCCCTACGGATTTACCCTGACCTGTAGCCCCTGCCATAAGCAAGTGAGGCATTTTGGTAAGATCAGCCATAAGTGTTTCATTGCTAATGGTTTTACCAAAGGCAATGGGCAGTTCCATATCCGATTTTTGAAATTTCTCACCCTTAATAAGGTTGCGCATTGGCACCACCTGTGGATTGGTATTTGGCACCTCAATACCTATAGTACCCTTACCGGGGATAGGCGCGATGATACGAATACCCAGGGCGGCAAGTGAAAGTGCTATGTCATCTTCAAGGTTTTTAATCTTGCTGATACGCACACCTGCTGCGGGAACAATTTCGTAAAGCGTTACCGTTGGTCCAATGGTGGCCTTTATCTTGGAGATTTCAATATTGTAGTTGTTCAGCGTTTCTACAATCTTGTTTTTGTTTTCCTCCAGTTCCTCCTGGTTTATGCTAATTCCACTTTGTTGAAATTCGCGCAGCAAATCAATGGGAGGAAGCTTGAATTTGGATAAATCCAGTTTGGGGTCGTACTCGCCAAATTCCTTTAGTTTATTGTTGAGCTCTTTTTCTGAGAGTTCTTCCTCTTCTTCCTTTTGTTCTATTTCAAAGTTTTCGTCCTCCGATACCAATGGTTCAGGAGCGGGCTTTTCAACTTGTTCAATAATTAATGGCTCGTGTTCAACAGGCTTAGCTATTTCCTCTACTTTTTCATCTTCATCAAAGCTCACTTCCATTTTTGCGGGCTCGGGCTCGGGTTTCTTTTCCTGAGGTATTGGTGTGACAGGTGTCTCTGCTTCTTCTTTTACTTCTTTTTCCCTTTCAGAAATTTTGGGAAGATTGAGATTGGCAAAGAAGGCATTGATACGCTCTGGAGTCCACTTAAAGCGGATGGCCAGAAATATTAACATAGAGAAAATGAGCACTGCCGCAGAACCTACGGGCCCTGCCAAAGAGCTGAGCCACTGCAGTGTGAAAAAGCCTGTAGCACCCGCCAGTACAGGATAGGGTGAGGCAACATAAGCAATGGCAGCCGGAAACCAAATAAGCATAAATACAATGCCCCCCAGTTGCCTTCTAAGCTTCATAAGCTTAATGTGCATGCTAATCCGAAGTCCTACCAAAATCAAAAACCATGGAACAAGAAATGCGGCAATACCAAACCAGTTGTAGATAAACTGGTGGCTGATGGAAGCACCAAGTTTACCCAATACGTTTTTCACTTTATAGTCTGATCGGCTCATCAACTCAAAGAAGCCAGCTTGGAGACCGCTTTGGTCTTCCTGCCAGTTATATAGGTACGAGGCAAATGCTCCGATAAGAAATACCGAAAGAAAAATAAGGAAAATACCAAAAACCGTGTGGTTGGTTTTATTGGTAAAGAACTGCTTTAAAGCCGCTCTGGTATTGAATTTAGATTTTGTGCTCGTCTTTTTCTTCTTCGCCATTCGGCAGGAATCAATTAATCGCCAAAAATAAGAACATTATCCCAAGGGCGGTATAGGAAATAAAGGAGTTATGAAGAGCTATTTTTTGATAGCTATAATGCTAGAGGGTGTGGCTCCTGCGAAAATTCCAAAGCCATTTTCAATGTTGCCATAAATTTTCACCTTTTCAGCAAAGGGGTTGTCTTTGGTTTGGGTGTAGGCGGCCAGGGTACGCTCGTGTTCGTACATGTCGCGTGTAATGTGGTATAGCACGGGCTCCACTTCGGTAAGCTGTCCTTCATAAACCTTTTGCAGTTTCACTTCTATGGTTCTTACTTTACCATCAAAACCTTGGTCGGTAAAAAAAGCACTGCAACCAAAGTTTCCCAAAGAAGTGGGGGAATATATAAGCAAGGAATCAAATTCACCTTTTGGGAAGATGGAAATTGAAGGGTCAGTTGTTTCAAAACAGGTGAAGTGATCAGAAAACAAGCGGGAGGTGTCGCCCGATGTAATGGCAAAATAATAGTAGTCCGGTCCGGGCGGGTCTTTGAAAGTAAACCGTACTTTATTGGAGAGGGTATCCCACTCCGAACTTATAAGTGGGATACTGTCTGGCATTGTAAACTCTGCCCACGCCAGTCCCAATTCCTGATTTTCGGCTTCTAGCCTATAGTGATTTCCCGGTTCAAAGCGATGCTTAATAAAATAGTTGTGTTGACTCCCAGTACCTCCAGTGCTGCTGGGGTAGCCGGTAGGCTTTATGGCCGAATCCATTTGCACACTATTTTCAAACAACCGCAAAGTGACATCTGTAGTAAGCTTTGGTCCATCTTTGGAAAAAACCGAAGTAGAACGCCCTAAATATAAATCGAAAATTCCTTTGTAAAGTGAACTGTCACGATCCCTGAAATGAGGACTTGGGAAAACATAGGCATCCATAATAAATTTGGGTTCCGATTGGGGCAGGTCAAAGTCAATTTCCTTTTGGCAGCCTATCATGGAGGCACTTAGCAGAATATATAAAAGGGATTTGTTCATCTTTTAAAATTTAAAGGCATAGGAGATGGAAGGAAGGATAGGGAAAAGCCCTACCATAGTAGCTTTGGGGTTGCCGCCCTTATCGGGCTTTATATCTATAAAAAATGGATTAACCCGGTTGTAGGTATTGTAAATACTAATATTTATTACCCGTGAGCCCCATTTTTTCTTCTTGGTGAAGTTTATCCCCAAATCCAATCGGTGATAAGCAGGATAGCGGTAGGCGTTCCGATCACTCAGCTGCTCCACTTCGTACACGAAGGCGGAGTGGAACCGGCTAAAACTTTCACCGGCATTGGCTAAAAACAAAGCTGTGGGCGCAGTAAACGCAATCCCACTTTGATATACCCAATTGGCACTTACGTCTATCTTTTCATTAAACTTATGGTTGAGTACTATGGAAAGGTCGTGTCGCCTGTCATAGCGATAGGGAAAGGTTTTGCCATCGTTCAGGTTTCCAAACGTTCGAGTGGTGCTGGCTAAAGTATAGGCTATCCAACCCGTGGTTTTGCCCTTGCTTTTGCGCAGCAGGACTTCCAAGCCATACGATTCACCTGTACCATCAGTTTCAACCACGTTTTGCCAATCCGTAAGGGTAAGGTAACTGGCACCTTCCTTATATTCAATAAGGTTTTGCATGGATTTATAATATACCTCAGTGGTAAATTCCCAAGCCTTTTGTGAAAAGTACTTTGTACTACCCAGTGCATATTGTTGAGATTGCTGGGGTTTCACTTTATCCGTGGCCGAAACCCAAAGGTCAGTAGGCACACCCAGGCCTGTATTGGAGAGTAGGTGCAGAAATTGCGTCATTTCTGCATAAGAACCTGTGAGTATCCAATTTTCACTCAAATTGTAATGAGCCGATAAGCGAGGTTGCAATGAGGTATAAGTGGAGTTTTGAACCTTATAAACTCCATAGTGCAAACCACCATTTATTTGCCAACGTGTGGAGATTCGCCATGTGTCTTCTGCATAAGCGGAAAAGTCATTGCTAAATATTGGACGTGATAGGTCTTGCTGCTGCTGGATTTTAGTTTGATCGTATTCCTGTGCCAATTGTAATGCTCCGGGTTTAAAAGTGTGGTAGGTATAACCGCTGCCAAATCTCAAATGGTGTTTTTTGGTAAGTTGATAGCTCAGGTCATAGCGCAGGGACACATCCTCAATCAGGCTCAGGTAATCGAGACTAAAAACATCACCACTATTAGTTTGCTCGCTGTAGGTATTGAATTTATAGTGGTTGAAAGAGGCTAATAAATTAGCAGTAAGCTTAGGGCTAAAGGTATGTTTCCAGTTGGCAGCCACTGTGTGATTTTTCCAATTGATACCGCTTTGCTCAGCATAGGCCGGCAATTCTTCGTACTTATATTTAAAACGGTCACGCGAATGAAAGTAGGAGAGAACTATCTCATTCCTTCCATTAATGATGTGCTTCAACTTGGCGTTAAAATCACCAAAATAATAATATAGTTGCTCACCATCAGCGTAAAACGGAACCACAACCAAATCATAAATGCTTCTCCTTCCTGAAATGATAAATGAAGTTTTTCCCTTTACAATGGGGCCTTCCAGTAAGAGTTTGGGTGCAATAAGGCTAAGGGAACCTTCACCGTGAAATTCATTCATATTGCCTTCACGGAGATTGATGTTTAGCACCGAACTCAATCTCCCGCCATAGCGGGCCGGAAAGCCTCCTTTAAGTAACTCCACATCTTCAATTATATCAGAATTAAAAGTGGAGAAAAAGCCAAAGAGGTGAGAGGCGTTGTAAACCGGGACACCATCGAGTAAAATTAGGTTTTGATCAGGTGAACCTCCACGAACGTAAAATCCTGAAGTGCCTTCGGTGCCGCCCTGTACGCCAGGTAATAATTGTATGGTTTTCAACACATCAGGCTCACCAAAAAGGGAAGGGATGGCGGTTAATTCCTTAGCGGAAAGCTTTACGCCATTAGTACTGTTGTCAGCCTGAGGTGGTATCGGCTCGTATTCAATACTGACTTCGGCAAGTTGAAGTTTATCTGGCCACAGTACAATGTTTAGGTGTATGCTGGTGTTAACATTGATTACAGTTTCATACTTTTTGTAGCCCACATGGGTTGCGATTAAAGCATAGTGGCCGGAATCCACTGTTAATTTGAAACGGCCCAGCGAATCAGTTGAAGTTCCGTGCGAGGTATGGCGGAGCACGATATTGACATTTTCGAGCTTTTTGCCGGTTTGGCCGTCAATGGTAATACCACCTACTTCAAAATCCTGAGCCCTGACAGTAAGGCCAAGGCTCAGTACTAAAACAAAAAGGAATAAAATTCGAAGATGGCGGTAGATGATAAGTGGGCTTTTCAAATTGCATTTTACGTATTAGCAATCTTACCATTTTTGTGCCATTTATCTCATTGCTTTATAGTTTAAGTTTAATCGTATTGGGGCTGCCACCTGCCACTATACCATATCCGTTTTCAATATTGTTGAAAATCTGCACCGGCTCACTAAAGAAGCCATCAGATACTTCCGAGGCGGCCTTGCTCTTTTCGTGTAAATAGAACTCTTCACTAATACGGGCTACTTCAAAGAAAAGTGTATCAGATATTGTAGATTGACCATCATTAATATTAACCGTTATCCTTTTTGATTTGCCATCAAAATATTCATCAGAGATATAGCCATAGTCACCACCGCGTTCTTCTGTATCATCAAAAGGGTCATCCTCATAACCATCAATAAACTGAATTACCCGATCAGTAGCCGAAAGGTACATGTTATACTCCCTGCCTGCCGCCTTGTAATAGGCCGAAATCCGGTAATAGTCTCCTTTACCCTTAGGGTCATCAATATTGAGGCTGAGTTTCCAGTTTGCTTTGTCAAAGTTTACAGAGCTAATATCAACCTTAGGCTTAATCAGGGTTTGCCCCATTGCTGTATTAAACCCTTTTCTATTGGCCTCTATTTTATAAACATGACCTTCCTGAGTTATATAGTCACTACTGTAATAAAACAGGGAATCACTTTTTTGTTGTTTTGCCAGAAACCTTGGCCTGAGCTCCGATACCTTAACTCCATCTTCATATAGATAAACTTTTGAATATTGGTCTAATGCAGGATTTTTTGGTGAGAGAACGTATTCTGTTCTACCAATAAGTGCCTTAACACTATCTCCAGCCATAATTCTGGTATCAATAGTAATTTTTGGCTTTTCTCTCGGAATTTCAAAATCAATTGTGGTTTCGCATGAAGTAATTATGGCCGAAATGCAGAGAATGGAAAATATATTTTTCATAAAAATTAGAATGAGAAGATGTAGGAAATTGAAGGAATAATGGGGAAGAGACTTACCTGTTTTACACTTTTATTACCCGAGTTAAAGTCTTCGTTTATGTAAAGGAAGTAAGGGTTTTTGCGGTTATAAACATTGTAAACGCTGATGTTCCAGGTACTTTTTCCCCATTTTGTTTTCTTATGGAAGTTGGCACCGATATCAAGTCTGTGGTAAGCAGGCATGCGCAGTCCATTTCTATCGCTAAACCTCTGGTAGGTGCCTGGACTTGTATTTGTAAAGTTGCGTCCAAAATCACCCCCCAGGTAAATGTTGGAAACAGGTGAAGTATAAGTGTTTCCACTGCCAAATACCCATGTGGCACCTATGTCAAACCGCTTGCTAAAGGCGTGATTTACCACCACGCTTATGTCGTGTCTGCGGTCATATTTGTAGGGATATTTATTTCCGCCATTAAGATTTTCAAACTCACGGAAGGTGTAGGCCATGGTGTAGCCAATCCAACCAGTAGTCTTTCCTTCATTCTTACGTACCAATAACTCCAAACCATAGGCTTCGCCCTTACCATCCGTTTCCACCGTATTCTCCCAATCGGTTGTAGATAAAAATGAAGCCCCTTCCTTATACTCAATAAGGTTGTTCATCCACTTATAATACACCTCTGCTGAAAGCTCATAAGTATTACCCTTTACGTTTCGGGTACTACCTAAAGCAATTTGCTGCGAGCGTTGGGGTTTTACCTTATCGGTAGATGATACCCAAAGATCTGTAGGTAGGCCTATGCCTGAGTTAGAAAGTAGGTGAATATATTGGTTCATTAAAGCATACGAGCCTTTTAATGACCAGTCATCTCGCAGTAAATAGCGGGCAGAAACTCTGGGCTGAAGGCTATTGTAAAAAGCTTCACTGGTAAAGTAAGCTGAATAATGCAGACCATAGTTGGCGCGCCAGCGAGAGTTTATGCGCCAGTCGTCCTCTATGTAAGCAAAAATGTCATTGGCAAAAATGGGCTTGGATAGGTTTAGAATGGAATCCACCTTTACATCGCTATACTGCTCTTGAATTTGGGCAACTCCAGGTTTAAAGGTGTGGTAAGTATAGTTGGCACCCATTCTCAGGCTGTGCCTGGTATTCAATGAGTACTCCAAATCGTAGCGCAAGCCATAATCACGAATAAGGGAGAAGTATTCAAAACCAAAGCTTTCCTCTTCCACCAAACCAAGATCATTGTAAAATTTGGTATAATCCTGAGCACCTACTTTAAACTGATACTGTGTGAAAGTGGCGCTGAGATTGCCAAAAAGTTTTTCATTAAACAAATGATTCCACCTTAGCGATCCTGTATGATTGCCCCACTTCAAGCTGTTTTCGTATTTCTGTTCAATAATATCACTTCCATTAAAGGAGCCTTCCGAGCCATAATCTTCTTTAAGGTAAAATTTATCTTGGCCATTGTAATAGCTTAGGTATAAGCGGTCCTTTCGGGAGATTATGTGATTGAGTTTAACATTTAAATCATTAAAGTAATACCCGGCTTTTGTACCTTCTGGCAGAAATGGTCTTGTAAGTAAATCGTAATACGTACGTCTGCCCGAAATAATAAAGGAGGTTTTGTCTTTAATAATGGGGCCTTCCAGCGTAAGCTTAGATGAAATAAGACCTATGGATCCTTCACCGTGAAACTCCTTGAGGTTTCCTTCTTTCATGTCAATTTCAAGCACGGAACTGAGGCGCCCGCCATATCGCGCAGGAAAACCCCCTTTGGTAAGCTGAACGTTTTTGATGGCATCTGCATTAAATACTGAAAAGAAGCCAAAGAGGTGTGAGGCATTGTAAACGGGAACGCCATCGAGCAAAATCAGATTTTGATCTGGCGAGCCACCTCTTACATAAAAGCCTGTAGAACCTTCACCTCCGGATTGTACACCAGGTAATAGCTGTATGGCTCTGATTATATCCACCTCACCCATAAAGGCCGGTATTTTCTTAATGTCTGGTACACTCAGCCTCACGGTGCTCATTCGCACCTGCTCTGCCGGCAACTCTTCTGATCTTACCACCACTTCATTCAAGGTGTGTATGGACTCGGCTAACTGAAAATCCCTGGTGATATTTGTCTTTAAATTGATGGAATCGCGTTGCCCTTCAAATCCAATAAATGAAACCAGCAATACGTATTCGCCCTTTGGCACTGTGAGTGAGTAGAATCCAAAGGTGTTGGTGCTGGTGCCATAGGAGGTACCCTTTAAAAAAACGTTTACACCGATAAGGCGCTCCTTACTTGATGCGTTTTCCACATACCCGCTGATGGTATAGTTTTGGCCATAAAGGCAGCCAAAGCTCATTAGTGCGAGCACAAGGGCAACCGATGTAGAATGGTGCCTTAGCCATGGAGTAATAGAGAGGACATAGAGGGTATTACATTTCATGAAGTTTTTGCTTTGGGTTATTAGCTTTTAACCTAAGACAACTAACTACACAGGTACACGTATGTCAAAACAAAAAAAAAGTGGAAATTAAAATTTGAAAAGGTTTATGTGCTCACATCCAACTATCCCGAAGCCCCCGTTTACATTAGACTTCATACGAACGGGTTCTGTAAAGGGATTTTCGCCCACGGCCGAATTTATATCAATGGCCTTTCTGTAATTATGATAATCTTTTGATGCTGAAATCAGTAATACTTCGTTGGCGGAGCTTAAGTCATTAAGCGTGGCTCGTAGTTTTACAACTCTGCGTTGGTTCACAAAGTAGCGTTCGGAAAAGTAAGCTGTGCTGCCGCTTATCTCGTCAATGGGCAACTGAAAGGCAATATAGGATTGATAGATGTTTATGGTAGGGTCTGCAGTGGAAAGCTGAGTGGTGATGGCATTACCAAATTCATCCGTGCTTCGCATTTGTACGATGTAGAAGTTCTTATCCGGATCGGGATCTTCTATTAGGATTTCATATACATCCCCAAACTCATTGTCTTCCGTACTTTCTATGCTCACTATTCTGGGCTTGGCCGGCATTTTGGCCATTCCAACAATTCTGGGAAAGCCTTTCCGGGAGGCCTCAACGGAGTAGGTAGCACCAACGCTGGTAGTGTGAGACGAGCAATAGTACCATATGGTATCATTACTTCTCTCCAGATATTCTTTTTCGCAAATTTCCATGGTATCCACAGGCAGGCCATTTTCATAAAGTACAACAAGCCCATCCTTATAATAGGGGGAGTAACCCGGGTTGTTAAAAGGTAAGGTTGAAGATAAAGAGGCCCTGATGGGATATCCCTGCCTTATCACACAGTTCAGGGTCAATTTACTTTCTGTTTGTGGGTGATTTACCTCAATTTCCTTCACACATGAAAGAGAAGATAATACAAGGCTTAAGAATACTAAGTATCTCATATTAAAATTTAAAGGAATAACCGAATGAAGGAATAAAGGGAAAGAGGGAAATCTGATACGCCACACCGCTTGCTTGTCTGTCGAAATATATGTAATAGGGGTTTTGATGATTGTAGGCGTTGTAAACACCTATTGTCCATACTCTTTCGCCCCACTTTTTCTGTTTGGTCCAGTTAAATGATAAATCCAACCGATGATAGCTAGGGTAGGTATAGGCATTGCGCTTGCTGTAAATGGTGCTTTGCTGTCCGTAAATATCCCTGAATGTACCAGTGGGGATAGTGGCCTTTATACCTGAATTAAAGGCAAAGGCCATGGCTATACTAAAGCGTTTTGAAAAATTATGGTCAATCACAAGCTTTATGTCGTGTCGCCTGTCATATTTATAGGGGAAAGCTGCGCCATCATTAATGTTAGAAAACTGCCGGGTGGTCTTTGAAAGTGTATATGCAATCCACCCCCTGGTATTGCCTTGGGTTTTCCTTAGCAAAACTTCACAGCCATAGGCATTTCCAAGTCCGTTGGTGGTTATTTGTTCCTGCCAGTCGCTTCCGGAGCTAAAAAGTACATCTTCTTTAAAAGCAATAAGATTGGTCATGTACTTGTAGTAAAGCTCTACGCTAAATTCAAATTTATTTCCAAAGAGATTGGTATTGCTGCCAAGGGCCAGCTGATGTGATTTCTGCGGCTTTACCTTATCAGTTGATGAAACCCACAGGTCAGTAGGAAGTCCAATACGCGAATTAGTGAGTAGGTGCACATTTTGCTGCATATAGGTATAGCTGGCCTTTATTGCCCAATCCTTGCCTGGCAGATAACGAGCCGCCAGGCGCGGCTGTAGAGAGTGGTAAAAGCTGTTTTCAACAAAGTAGGCAGAATAGTGAAGGCCCATGTTCAAGCGCCAGCGTGTGTTTATTCGCCAATCATCCTCAATGTAAATATAGCTGTCATGCGAATAGTTGGCGGGCGAAATGGAAAGTAGTGAATCTATACTTTTTTCCGAATCCACATTATTATACTGTATGGCCCCCGGTTTAAAAGTGTGATGGGTATAGGATAGCCCATACTTGATATAGTGGTCGGGTGAGTAGGAGAAGTCAAAGTCATATTTAAACCCAAAGTCCTCCATCTCGCTGAAATATTTAGTGGCATCATAATCCAGGGAGGTGGAGGTAATATCAGAGAGTACAAGATTATATCCCGTATAGGTAGCTGTAAAATTGCTAAACAGACGATCGCTGTAAAGGTGATTCCACCTCAGGGCACCGGTTAGGTTACCATAACTCATTTCATTTGTACTTTTCTGGTTGTTAAAAGTGTATTCTGAAAAAAGCTTGTCGCGGCCGCGGTAAAAGCTAAGGTACAAACGATCTTTTCTCGAAAATTTATAGTTCAGCTTGGCATTGATGTCGGCAAAATAATAACCCACATCCTGGTCTTCCAGAAAAGGGCGATATAACAGATCCAAATAGGTTCTTCTTCCGGAAAGCATAAAGGATGCCTTGTTTTTAACAATGGGCCCTTCCAGGGTTAGTTCACTCGCCAATAGGCCAATAGAGCCAGCTCCATGATATTCATTCATGTCACCTTCCTTCATGTCAATTTCTAATACCGAGCTTAACCGCCCACCATAGCGGGCAGGGAAGCCTCCTTTGGTGAATTGTACACTTTTAATGGCATCAGGATTAAAAACCGAGAAGAAACCAAATAAGTGACCTGCATTATAAACGGGCACGCCATCCAGTAAAATAAGGTTCTGATCAGGCCCACCGCCTCTTACTATATAGTGAATGCTGCCTTCACTGGCACTATGTACTCCCGGCAAAAGTTGGATAACCTTAAGGACATCCTCCTCGCCAAAAAACTTCGGCAGTGCCTTTAGCTCCGAGGCACTCAACTTTACGTGGCCGGTTTGTGTGCCATCTATCCTTTGATCCTTTTCTTCCACTACTACCTCCCTGAGCATTTGCTGCTCTTCGCTAAGGCCTATGTCCAGTTTGTAATCACTGTTTAAGTGTAGCTTATATTCCTGTTCCCTATAACCTATGGAAGAAGCCATGAGATTGAGAGTGTCGTTGTGCGACTTAAGACTGAGGCTATAATACCCAAATGTATTTGTAGTTGTACCAATACCAAGCTCCGGTACATAAACGCTTACGCCTATGAGTCTTTCGCGGGAAAAGAGATCTTCAACATAGCCGGAGATGGTTACACTCTTTTTTTGATGAGCGACTATCAGAATTTTATCGTCACGTTCAATAATCATAAACCTGGCAGGGTCAAAAACCATTTCGAGCAAATGGCGGAGCCTGACAAATTCCGATTTGATTTCTATTGTTTTATGTACTAAACTTCCTGAGGCATAACTGATCGAAATTCCATTTCCCTTTAGCTCATCCATCAACACTTTAGTGGAATACACACCAGGCTTCAAACGCAGGTTACTATCGAGCAAAGCCTTTTGAGCAAAGGCACCAAAGGTTAGAAGTAAGGGGAGTAGGACTAATAAATTTCGCATCTTCTATTTAAAAGACTGTAGTTTAACCAAACTTACTCTCTGTAGGGTATCCAGAGCAGTCACACTTTTAAGTGAAAAGGAATAAGTACTATCCATGTATAGTGTAACATCCGAAATGTTGAATTGCTGAGTTTTATTAACTAACATATAAGTACTCGCCAGTGTTACTGTTTGATGGGAGCTACTTGTTGACGAAATTCTGGCTAACATACCAACACCACCGAATATGTTGAAGGAAAATGCCCATATTTTGCCTGTAGTATTAAGTCGACTGTAAATGGTATCAGTGCCCGAAGCAAGGGTAAACATTTGGTCAACAGCAGTTCTCCATTGGGTATTAGCCAAAAAATCTTCAACTGTATTATTTGAGGTGGAAAAGAGAACAAGCTCAGCCAAAGTAGTGAAGGTGGTGTCTATTTCTTTGGTTTCGCCAATAGGCTGGGCAAAACTCATACTCAACGGTGTCTCTTCCTTGTCACAGGCTAGCATTGAGAAAGCCATAAGTATGATTAGTTGTCGCATTTCAGAAATAGTTCTTTTGTATGGAGAAGTTAAACGATGCCAGGTCATTCTCATTATCTTCAGGATGGCTATATAGCATACCTGATGAGTTGCCGGGGCTTTCATTGGATTTTGGAATTATCAAAATCTTATCGCCCTTCATTAAATAAGTGTAGGATTCCAAATCAAAAATGCTTTCCAGAAGAGTATTTAGAGCATTTTCATTTTGAGTAATGCTCACCTTTTTTTTCTTTAGTGATGCCTGAGAATAGCTAATGAAAATTTTCTTCTCCTGCATGATGTGCATTATATCCCGGGGCGTATATTCTCCCGGTTCAATGTTGATAACCACATTTTGAGGTAAATCCTGAGTAGATAGAAAAAGTGTGCACAGGCCTAGTAATCCGGCAAATAAGAGGGGTCTTACAACGGCTGTCATCTCTATTTACAGCTAAAGGATTGTATAGTGAGAGTTGAATCTTTGAGAGTGTACTCCATGCCCATTATCAGTCCCAATTCCTCCAAAACACTTTGCAGGGTTTGGTTACTGAACTTACCACTAAATCGGCAGTTGAGGTTTTTATATAAACTCAGGTTAGGAGCATCAAATAAGTAATAGTCCTGAATCTCATCCAGAACTTCAATAACCGGTTTGTTGTCAAATACAAAGATGCCGGTCTTCCAGCTATCATAATTTGGATCATCAAGTTTACTCTCTTTCAGTTTTCCGTCTTTTACTTCACCGCGTTCGCCACGGGTAAGTATAAGTGTATCCTTGTTTGTATTATCCCAATAGGCCACCTTACCATCAGCAACATTGAGGTAGTTGTTGCTCGGCTTGGTAACGAGGTGAAAGGCAGTGCCAAGAATTTTTGTGGTGGTTTTGGAACCAGAGATTTCAAATGGCTTGGATGGGTTTTTAGCAACCGTAAAAAATCCTTCTCCATCAAGCTTTACCTTCCTTTTATCATCATTAAATTTTTTACCAATGGTAAGAGTTGAATATTCCCCTAAAATCACTTCAGAGCCATCATCAAGTTTTACCAGTAACCTTTCTCCCGCCCCGGTGTTATATTCCTGTGGCTGATTGAGATATTGTATTCCAATAAACACTCCTAGTACTATAACTGCCGCTGCAGCATAGGCCGCCCACCTGGCAGCAGGCATCCTTATAACTTTGGGCTCTATCTTTTCCTGATCAAAGTGCTTTGATCTGAACTTTTCCCATTCGCTATGTACATCAATGGGTTTTGCAATGGCCGATCCCGAAGTCTCCCATATTTTCTTGATTTTTTCAAACTCAAGTTGATGCTCGGTTTTTTCAGCAAGCCAGGCCTTTAGGGCCGAATCATCAACACCCGAGCTTTTATTGCTCAGGTGTTTGATAATCAATTGCATTATTTCATCATTGATGTTCATGCGTTTGCATATTTTTTATCTCTTCAGTTTAGAGATCATTATTGCTTCAAAGTTTCCGAATAGAGAATCCGGCTCGCTAAATCGGGCTTCAACTTCCAGTGCGGTTTCAGTAAGCTTAGTAATCAGCACCCCTTCATCATCTACATACAGGCTATCGCCTTTTAGTCTCCAGGTAAACTGAAAGTTGCCATCCTCATCATTTCCTTCACCGGTTTTGTCTGTTTTAAATAACAAAGAGCCTTGATCCTCGGTTTTTTCGTCAAACGTTACAACTCCATTAGTTTTTGTTACAATATGGGTTTCATCCATTGTCCAGATTGCCTGTGTAAGTAAATCGGTTTTGGTTTTTGGTGCTGGTGTTAATTTCTCTTCCTTCTTACAAGCAGAAAAACCTACGAGAAGAGCGGCTGCAATTGTTAAAACCTGTTTTTTCATTTTTACGTTTTGGTAAGGGTTCATTTTTATGTTATAGCTCTAAGACAACCAACTATCCTTACACACGTACTTAACTCTATATATTTTTTATAATAATTTGAATAATCATGATTTTCAGTGTGTTGCGAAAAAATTTCAAGGCTTTACTGATTTGTGTTTCAACAGTACGCTTTGATAAATTTAGTTCATCGGCAATTTCCTGATTGGACTTTTCCTCAATTCTGCTCATTCTGAAGATGCGCTGACAAGCTTCCGGTAACTCATTCATTAATTTGTTAATACGGGCTTCAAGCTCGCTTAGCTCCATGCTGTCATCCTCACTAATCTCATCACTATGGCTTTTGATTATGCTGTGGTGCCTGCTTTTAACCTCCTCATGCCTCAGCACATTAAGGCTTCTGTTGCCAACAGCTTTATATAAAAAGGATTTGAGCGACTCATTTATTTCGATGGTGGCGCGATTTTCAAATAGATGGCTCATTACCTCCTGTACCATGTCCCGCGAAGCATCCCAATCATTAAGATACTTGTTGGCGTAAAAGGTTAGGGGTTCAAAGTAGGTGAAGAAAAGATTGCGGTATGCCTCCTCACTTCCGTCATACAGACCTTGTAAAAGTTGTTCATCAGTCACAAAACAGCTGTGAAAATTTGGCCAAATATAATAGATAAAGCAGGCTGTTTAATAGTCCTTTCCCTTTATCTAAATTTGCAGCCTCCTAAAAAAATTAAGTGATGGCAAGGAAATTACAGATACTAAGTATTATGTCGGAATTAGGTGCTGGAACCAGAGGTTCGAGCCTTGGGTTTGACGCTCTTAAAATGGCCAGCTTAAAGTACGACTACCAGTTTTTTACCAAGCGAAATGTAAAGCGCGTAAAAACGGAAAATGACCTGATTTTTAAAAAGAGTACGCGAAAGTTTGCCAAGCGCCTGGACGGCATTGAGCGGATGTATCGCAATATTGAAAAAGAGGTTTCTCAAAAACTGAAGAACAACTACTTTCCAGTGGTTTTCTCTGGTGATCACAGTAATGCCGGTGGTACTATTGCCGGTATCAAAACCGCCTATCCCAAAAAGCGTTTGGGGGTAATTTGGATTGATGCCCATGCCGATTTGCACTCTCCTTTTACCAGCCCAACGGGCAATGTACATGGCATGCCATTGGCCACTGCCATACATGATGATAACCTCGAAAACCAAAACAACCAGCCCTCGGAAGAAACCATCTGGCGTTGGAATGAAATGAAGGGCAGCAACCAAAGGGTAAGGCACTCTGACCTGTTTTTTATTGGGGTAAGAGATACCGAAACCCCGGAGGAAAACCTTATGAAGGCTCATAATATCCCTAACGTAACTACCGATGAACTGCGGGAGAAAGGCGTAAAGGAAGTAGCCAAAATGGCGTTGGAGCATTTAAAGGATTGTGATATTATTTACATCTCCTTTGATGTGGATAGTATGGACCCCAGCGTGAGCAAAGGGACAGGGACGCCAGTGGAGCATGGCCTTACGGAAGATGAGGCTAGAGATCTTATACTTTATTTGGTGGATGACAAGCGCCTGTGTTGCTTTGAAACCACAGAGGTAAACCCCTTGCTCGATGATAAGGGTAACGCCATGGCTGAAGCTGCCTTTAGAGTGGTAAAGCCGGTTATTGAAAAAATTGAATCTAAACTGATTGCAAAATAATGACTGAATTAAAGTCAAAGCTGGAGGCTAAAGCTATTGAAGCCTTAAAAAATCTGTATGGCCTGGATGTGGAATCCGTAGAGCTACAGCCCACCCGAAAGGATTTTGAGGGTGATGTTACCATAGTGGTATTCCCTTATTTAAGGGCAAGCCGCAAGGGGCCTGAGCAAACCGCTGAAGAGATGGGGAAACAACTGCAGGAATCTGTGGAGGAAATCTCAGCCTATAATGTGGTAAAGGGTTTCCTGAACCTTTCTATCTCCAATAGTTATTGGGCCAATAGCCTTAATGAGATCAGTTCAGTTGAAAACTATGGTATTGCGCCAGAGGGTGATAACTCCATGATGGTGGAATACTCTTCCCCAAATACGAACAAGCCGCTGCACCTGGGACATATCCGTAATAACCTCTTGGGCTATTCGGTTTCCGAGATTTTAAAAGCTGCAGGTAATAAGGTCACTAAAGTTCAGATTATCAATGATCGTGGTATCCATATCTGCAAGAGCATGGTGGCCTGGCAAAAGTTTGGCAATGGCGAAACTCCTGATTCCACTGGATTGAAAGGCGATAAGCTGGTTGGGAAGTATTATGTGAGGTTTGACCAGGAATATAAGAAGGAAATAGAACAGCAGATTGAATCTGGTGTTGATGAAAAGACAGCAAAGGAACAGTCGCCTATTTTAGTGGAAGCCCGCGAAATGCTCAAAAAATGGGAGCAGGGAGATACCGAAGTGGTAAAACTGTGGGAAACCATGAATGGTTGGGTGTATAAGGGTTTTGAAGAAACCTACACCCGTCTTGGAGTTGATTTTGACAAGTACTATTACGAAAGCGATACTTACCTGCTCGGCAAGAGAGTAGTGGAAGAAGGCCTCGAAAAAGGTGTTTTTGAAAAAGATCCTGATGGTTCAGTTTGGATTGATTTAACCGATGAGGGACTGGATCGTAAGATTCTTTTGCGTAGCGATGGTACCAGTGTTTACATGACGCAGGATATCGGAACCGCTATTCAGCGTTTTGAGGATTTTTCCGTTAACGGTATGATTTATACGGTTGGTAATGAGCAGGATTACCACTTTAAGGTGCTATTCCTGATTTTGGATAAACTGGGGTATAGCTGGGCTAAAAACCTGTATCACCTTTCGTATGGGATGGTGGATCTGCCTACAGGCAAGATGAAATCCCGTGAAGGAACAGTGGTGGATGCTGACGACCTTATTGACCAAATGGAGGAAACGGCAGGTAAAATTTCCGAAGAACTGGGAAAAACCGAAGGCATGACTCCCGATGAGAAAAAGGCGCTTTACCACATGGTGGGAATGGGCGCTTTAAAGTATTACATCCTTCGTGTGGATCCGCGGAAGCGAATGATGTTTAACCCAGAGGAGTCTATCGACTTTCAAGGGAATACAGGACCGTTTATCCAATATACCCACGCACGTATTAAGTCGTTGTTGCGCAGGGGAGAAGAGCTTGGTCACAGCACAGCTATCGCCAATGAATATCAAAATTTACAGCTATCCGAAAAGGAATTGGTAAAGGCATTGGCTCAGTTTCCGGAAACGATACAGGAGGCTGCTGAAAACCACAGTCCTGCTTTGGTTGCCAACTATATTTATGAATTGGTGAAGCTGTATAATGCGCTTTATCAGCAATTACCCATCCTTCAGGATGACGATAAGTCGGCTATTGCATTCAGGTTAAAACTTTCGGCTTCGGTTGCTGGTGTTATAAAAACAGGTATGAGGCTTTTAGGCATTGATGTGCCTGAGAGGATGTAGGAAGAAAGCCAAACTCTAGATCAGAATACCAAGTGTATTAAAGAAAATAAAACCATCTACCCCTCTGGGTAAACTTTAAAACTCAAAATATGGCTAATGATGTGATTAATCTGTTTGGCAACGATGGACAAGAGGAAGTTGATTATGCCCAAATATTCATGGAATTTGTAAAACCATTTGAAGATAATCCCCCCAAGGGAATGGAGCAAATGGCGATTTATGATGTGGGCATTCAAGCCTGGAATGTTGGCAACATTTATCACTCAATGCCTGAACCTATGTTTGAAGCCATGCGGATGGAAAGTGAACAGCGCCTTAGCAAAAAGGAAAAGACGCTGATGGACAGCATGGTAAAGCGTAGAATTAAGGATTTTAATGAGGATATATTTTTTATTACTGATATAGAGCCCGAATTTCAGAAAAAGGGAGGTTTTCAGTTTAAGCTCACTGTAATGGGAGCAGATGAATTTTTAGAAGACATAATGGCTGGTGGCTTGGGGGAATTTGATGATATAGAAAACGAGCAAGAGGGCATTGTTGACCGTGATGCATTGATAGTGAGGCCTAAACAGGCCTTTGTTGATTGGATAAATTCTATTTATCCGGATGAGACAGTGGAGCTGAGTGATATTGATGAGCCTAATATTTATCTCTTTGATAGTGATGTGGAATACAGATTAGAGGAAGTGCTGGAAGATAATTTTGCTTTTATTTTTGAGAGAGAGCTAAATGGATGGCACACCTTTGAGGAGGCCTGGCCTCAAAAAAGGACTTTACAACTTTTTCTGGAGTTCTTTTCTGCCAGCTTTAGCACAATGGTGTATGATGTAGAATCAATGCCAGTAAGCAAGCGCTACTGATATAGTTTTATTGCTGAGTAAATTGGTTGGTTTAAAAAATTCAAAGCAATTTCATATTTTTGATTTGTAAATATGAAATAGCAATGACAACTTTTACATCTTCATTACCCGATCAGCTTCTACAGAGGTTGGGTGAGGCCGCTCAGAAGTTAAATCTTCCAAAAAACAAGCTTATCGAAAAGGCTCTGGAAATTTACCTGGATCAGCTTACCCGTGCCGAGTATGTAAAATCATATAAGCAGGCAGGCGATGATCTTAGCACTATGATGGTGGCCGAAGAAGGTATGAATGAGTATATGGCCCAATTACAGGACGAGGATGAAGCAGGGTGAAATTTGGAACATGTATTTTGACCCAACCGAGGGAAGTGAGCAGTCTCGCAGAAGGCCCGCAGTAATTATTAGTGGAAATTTGTTGAACCAATATCTGAAGGTTGTGATAGTATGTCCACTTTCAGCCAACATCAAAAACTATAAGGGCAATGTGGTGCTAAAGCCAGATGCGGTAAATGGACTAATGAAAGAAAGTGAGGTTATGATTTTTCATGTACGCTCAGTTTCAAAAGATCGTCTAAAGAAAAAAATAGGGTCTATTGATAAGCTGCAGTTAAAGGAAATCAAACAAGGGCTTGACGACATTCTCCGATATTGATTTTCGTCAGATTAACAGTTTATATCCCCACTCTCATTAATTACCTTTGCTGGCCATATTTGATTCATCTCCTTTGATTTCTTTTAGGGGGACGAGTTTTAGCGTTTAGAATTTAGAACTTAGAATTTTTCTACAGGATGTTTGATAATTTACAGGATAAGTTAGACAAGGCGTTTCACGTACTTAAGGGTCACGGCCAAATTTCGGAAGTAAACGTTGCCGAAACCGTTAAGGAAATCAGGCGCGCCCTTGTTGACGCTGATGTGAGCTTTAAAATAGCCAAGGAAGTTACCGGAAGGATAAAGGATGAAGCCCTCGGACAAAAGGTATTAACATCCCTGCAGCCTGGTCAGTTAATGACCAAGATTGTGCGTGATGAGATTGCCAACCTGATGGGTGGTGCTGTTGAGGAGTTAAACCTGAAGTCATCTCCGAGCATCATATTAATGGCGGGTCTGCAGGGTTCGGGTAAAACCACTCACTCTGGTAAACTGGCCAATTATCTTAAAAGAAAGAAAACCAAACGCCCGCTATTGGTAGCCTGTGATGTGTATCGCCCTGCGGCCATCAACCAGCTAAAAGTAGTGGGTGAGCAAATTGGTGTTGAGGTTTATACCGAAGAGGGAAATAATGATCCCGTTTCTATTGCAGAGAATGCTGTGAAACACGCCAAGGCCAATGGCTTTAATGTGGTGATTGTGGATACTGCCGGTCGTTTGGCGATTGACGAGGCCATGATGACGGAAATCCGAAACATTCACGATTCCATCAAGCCCGATGAAACCTTGTTTGTGGTGGATTCCATGACAGGTCAGGATGCTGTGAATACAGCCAAGGCCTTTAATGATGTATTGAATTACGAAGGTGTAATTCTTACCAAATTGGATGGTGATACTCGTGGTGGTGCTGCACTTACCATTAAATCTGTGGTAAACAAACCCATTAAGTTTATTGGTACCGGTGAAAAGATGGACGCCTTGGATGTGTTTTATCCAGACCGTATGGCCGACCGTATCCTTGGCATGGGTGATGTGGTATCGCTTGTAGAGCGTGCCCAGGAGCAATTTGATGAAGAGGAAGCCCGCAGGGTACAGAAGAAGATTGCCACCAATAAATTTGATTTTGATGATTTTCTTGGTCAGATAAAGCAGATCAAGAAAATGGGTAATATGAAGGACCTTATGGGAATGATCCCGGGCATGGGCAAAATGATGAAGAATATCGACATTGATGATGATGCCTTTAAAGGTGTGGAAGCAATTATCTACAGCATGACTCCAGCCGAACGTGCAGACCCAAAACTAATCAATGGTAGCCGCAGACAACGTATCGCCTCAGGTAGCGGTAAAACGGTGCAGGATGTAAATCAGCTTTTAAAGCAGTTTGGCGATATGAGCAAAATGATGAAGATGATGCAGGGCGGTGGTGCCAAAAAAATGGCCGGCATGATGAAAGGTATGCAAGGCGGTGGGCCGGGAAGGAGGATGTAGAAACTCAGCATTCAGTCGATAGTTGGCAGTCGACAGTTTAAATTCAATTTCATAATAACCTTTGGGCCATGGACTATGGACTGAAGACTATAAGACTTTTTCATGATAATATTAGATGGAAAAAAAACCTCACAGGAAATTCGCAACGAAATCGCTATTGAAGTAACAGCCTTAAAGGCGCGTGGCGGAAAAACACCACACCTTGCCGTTGTACTTGTGGGAAATAATGGCGCTTCAGTTACTTATGTTGATGCCAAAATAAAAGACTGTGAAGAGGTAGGATTTAAAACAACCCTGGTAAAGTTGAGCGAAACTATCTCCGAAAAGGAATTATTGGAGGAAGTTCATAAACTTAATGCCGATTCTGATATCGATGGCTACATTGTTCAGTTGCCATTACCCACTCATATTGACGATCAAAAGGTGATTATGGCCATTGATCCCTTAAAGGATGTGGATGGTTTCCATCCGGAGAACCTGGGAAAAATGGCGCTTAATCTGCCTACTTTTTTACCGGCTACACCAATGGGAATGATGGATCTTTTGGATAGATACAACATTGAAACAGGAGGGAAGCATTGCGTGGTTGTTGGCCGGTCACACATCGTTGGTCTTCCTGCCAGCATCCTTATGGGGAGAAATCACTATCCGGGAAATGCCACCGTAACACTTACCCACAGCCGTACCACCAATCTAAAGGAGCTGCTTAAAGAAGCTGACATCATTATAGCCGCTGTAGGTAAACCCGATTTCATTACTGCAGATATGGTAAAGGAAGGTGTAGTTATTCTGGACGTAGGAACCACGCGTGTAGTGGATAAATCCAAAAAATCGGGCTACCGCCTAAAAGGTGATGTAGAGTTTGAAGGTGTTTCTAAAAAAGCATCCTATATCACTCCTGTTCCCGGTGGTGTTGGTCCAATGACCAGAGTAAGCCTGCTGAAAAACACCTTGATGGCCGCAAGGATTAAATAAACAATATTGATGATCCGGTTATCATTTCTTGATGACTAAATATTAAAAACCCCACGCCAAGGCGTGGGGTTTTTAGCATAACATGGTGCCTTACTATTTACTACTATTCATTGAGCAATCTAAGTAAAGCAGAATTTCAATCTGTGTATAAGCCTATTGACTGCCGAGCCAGGCTCCTGTTCTAAAGATAACATCAACCTGGGTTTTGGGAAACTGCTATAGAGAGGCCTTATTCACAAGAGTTTCATCCAGCAATTTCTCAAAAGACTCAATGAATTTTTTCAATTCTGTTTCAGTTTTTCTGTCTAATATTTCAGCGCCAGGAGCCACTTTTCCCTTCACTCCCTGGATTAGGAGAGTTGTGTCGTCTGTAAACTTCGCCTGAACTGTATTCATAATCAATTTCAGTTCCTGGTGTGCTTTTTCTCCACTTGCCGAAGCGGTTATCAGACCAATTGGTTTGTCAGAGAAAATAGTAGTGGAAACACTCCACTCAATCATGTTTTTTAAACCACTCGGAATGCTGAATACATATTCAGGAGTACAAATGATTACTCCATCCGAATTTTCAATTTTTTCGCGAAAGGCAAGCACCTCCTTTGGAGTATTTTTATCTGTCAATTCGGTTTTGAAATGTGGTAAATCACTAAGGGTGTCTATAACTTCCAGGCGGAATCCTGATCTTCCCGATTCAGCAATCCATTGAAGAATAGAGAGGTTTGAGGAGTTCTGACTGGCACTTCCACATATTCCAAGGATGTTTTTCTTTTCAATCATCAATTCTGTTTAGGGAATTTTTCAACTTTCTGTTAATACCATCATCATGGTTAAGGTCTCATATAAAGCGCAATTATTTCTTTGCTTGCGTTTTACCAACCCTAAATACTGAGCCTTCCTTGCTATACCCCAGTTTTTGATAGTACTCATCAACATCTGATAATACAAAAACATCTTGATCGGGAAAGTCTGAGTGCAGGCGTTCCATTAATTTTTTTCCAATTAAGTTGCCCCGATATTCTTTATCCACCAATAGGTCTATCACCCAAATGTATAATCCAGAATCATCTATTGAACGTGAGTACCCACATATCTTCTGGTCGCTGAGGGCCACATAAGTCAATGAATTTTTAAGCACTAGTTGATACTTGGGGTTAAAGTATTCCTTCCATTCCTGTCCTTCTAACCTAATCATTGCCAATAGCCCCTCATAATCCTTGTGTTGCTCGTATTTTCTGATTTCAACTTTCATGCTGAAGCTTTTGATATGATGTGTAATATTCTCTTAATATGAATAAAGCATCGGATTCTCCGTGCTGATATTCACCAGCCTTTATTCTTTGCCTGCACTTTGGCTTTTTTACTCAGGTAAATAAGCACACACAAGTTTATATGGTCTTTAAAAATAACAAAACAATCTAAACTCAAGAGGCTGTCGCTAAGAGTAACTTGTTGGGATTGAATTTGCTATAATAGAAATTTTACTTTGTTATTTATTTTGAGGAGTACTAAGGAAATAGCAAACGAGATAATAATTGTAAATGCAGCCAATAAAACTGAGTCTAGTGGATGGATTTTAATCAGAATATAAATAACCCAAGGATGAATTAAATACATTGCTGTAGCGACTAATGAAATATTTTTAGAATTCACCTTACAATTTATTTTTGTATTCAATGCATAAATGAAAATCAAGGGACATATTAGTATCAAAGAAAACAGATTGTCCATAGGTTCCTTTGTGAAATAATAACTTATATAGCTCTCCATAAGTAAAAATGCACTGCTAATGGCGATGCCATATGCCAATTGTTTGGAGGTGACTTTTTTTTGCCAATCATTTACATTAATCAAATAACCGATTATGAAAAAAGGCAAACCGAGGAAGAGGAAGTTTCTGTACATGTAGGTGGTGTTAAATAGCTTGTCCAAAATACTGAATCTGAAAACATGGAAATTTCCTGAATATTGAATAATACCTCCTATTAAGAATAAAGCAATAGCGAGGGATAACATACTCTTTGTGCTTTTTTTATTTACCGCGAACAAAATCACTCCACTTACCAGCAATGCCTTGATATACCAGAGGTGATGATATCCAACTAAAACGCGAATAATAAAGCTTTTAACACTTAAATTAAACCATAGGGGTGAGTAAATAATCATCCATATAGAGTAAAGTATTAGTACTCGTACTATCCATTTTTTTAAATTTGCGCTCTTAATAGTGTGACTGAAAAAATAGCCATTTATCAAAAAGAATGTTGGAACGGCAATTCGAAATATTCCCTGCACTGATAAGTAATTAGCAGTTCCATTATATTCCTTCAAAAACTGGCTGTGAAGTAGTATAACAAAAATCGCCAAAACTATTTTCAGAACGTCTAAAGATATATTTCTTGAATTCAAGATGTAAATGTTATGAAATGGATGGTAAGTGCATTCGTTCTCATTTTGCTAAAAGCCAAAAAATATAAGTAAAAGGCAAGCACAAATGACTGAAGAGAAATAGGCAATTGACGTATGTAAATTATGATCAGCGTCTCAAATGTAAAGAAGGGTGCTGAAGCTCGTATTTTGGTTTACCACAGATCAAAACACCCTCTTCAGGGGCCAAATTACAATACTTGGTGAAGTTATCCAGCATGTGCCCCCATCCTGCTACGCCCCAGCCTATTGTCATTGGGCGAGTTTACAGCAAATCCAGAGTCTTCCTCAGGCATTTTTATTATTTTGGATTATGAAGGACGGCTTATAATCTCCTCAAAAAAATCTTGCAGGAGCAAAGGGAGAAAACCGGCTCAATCAATTGTGCTTGATTTAAGGATTCTGTCTTTACGAACTCAAAATTTACACACTTAGATTGCTTTTACTTTAAAGTTGGCAGACTGGGGTAGTGGGCTGAGAAAGTTTGTTGTAAAATGGTCGCAGGTGAGGTCACTTTTCAGGACTGACAGCAAGTAGTGCAGAAAGCAGATGTAACATTAAAAGAGGCTGCCTGAAAATATTCAAACAGCCTCTTTTGATTCAACCTTTACGCTTGTATAGCCACGTTAACGCCTAAGGTTTGTTTAGGGATTTTTACAGAGGCTTTTGTTCTATTTCAGAAAATCAGGGTCGCTATAGGCGGGATTGGGATATTTGTAAAAACCTTCTCCGGTAGAAACGCCCAGTTTGTTTTTATCTATAAAATTTTCCTTCAGATAGGCTGTTGTTTTTACCTTAATGGGATCTCCGGTTTTTTCTGCAGCCATTTTATCAATATTATAGGCTGTTTTAATGCCTACCACATCCAGAATGGCAAAAGGTCCTATGGGAGCTCCCGTGGCTTTCATCCAGGTTTTGTCTATCGTTTGTACGTCTGCAACTTCATTCACCAGTAATTCGGTTGCAGCACTTAATAAAGGTACCAATAGTGAATTGAGAATATATCCGGGTTGCTCTTTGCGCAAGGGTAGGGCCACCATACCGATATCTTTGGCAAAGCTCACTACATCTTTAAAAGCTTGTGGGTCTGTAGTGGGGTGGCCCATGATTTCTGCGGTGTTGTGTAGCCAGATGTTATTTGCAAAATGCAAAGCCAAAAACTTTGGAGGTCTTCCGGTGGCTTCTGCAAACTGACTTGGTAAAAGTGTAGAAGAGTTTGTGGCAAAAACAGTTTTCTCGGGAGCCACCTTTGCCAGTTTCTCGTAGAAGCCAATTTTTATTTCCGGATTTTCAGGAACCGCTTCAATTAATAAATCGGCATCCTTTACTGCGTCCTTCAGATTTGAAGAGTAACTTAGGTTTTTAAATGTCTGATCCAATTGTTCTTGAGTGGCGTTCAAATCCCTTTTATAGGCTTCGCTCAGGTTGTTGAATTTTGCTTTCGCTTTTTCCAGAACCTCGTCATTGATGTCGTAAACAACAACTTTAAATCCGTGAAACGCGGTTTGAAATGCAATTTGATAGCCTAAAACCCCGCTTCCTGCGATGGTAACATTTTTATACTTCATTTTTATATCTCTTGATTGTTATTATTGCCTCACCTAAAATGGTGGTTTTATTTTTCTTGCTTTATAGGTCATTCAGAAAAAGTTAAACAACAACTTCCAGCTCATCTTCCACATTCCAAACACCAGGAGCATGATAGGCTGTTTTTTTTGCGTTTTCCTTTTCCTTTAGTGAGCGCACTTTGCCAGTTAGCTTTACGGTATGCCCATCCGCTTTTACAGTAATGCCTTTGGCGTCAATATCCGCAGAGCGTTCAAATGCCTTTTGGATTTTAGACTTAATGTCACCTGCGTCCACTGTATTTTTTATTGTGATATTATTTACCACATGTTTTATACTGGGCAGTTTTTCTACGGCTTTCTGAGCTGCGTTTCTTTCAAAAGCCCACTTTACTTCACCTGTCAGGTATATCCATCCATCATCAACCTTTACAGTTATCTTATCTGCAGGCACCAGGATGTTCCATTTCAAGGCATTTACAGCTGAGGCGGCAATTTCTGTGTCTGTTTTTTTGAAATTGTTACTGTATTGTACCTCTATATTGTTTGCAACGGCTCTCACACCAAGCACGCTTTTAGCGGCATTTTCTGCTTCCCGCTTTTTTATATAGCTATCCACGATGCCTGTTAATGTCACAATTCCATCTTTTACAGCTATACCAATGTTAGTCTCATCGATGTCTGGCTGCCATTCCAATTCATCTAATACGTTTGCCTTAACACTTAAATCGGTTATCATAACTCTGTACATTGAAATTAATAATGACCCAAAAGTATATTGGCTCTGAAGTGCCGACAATGACCTATATCAGGAGAGAAATTATTTTTAAAATTCCCGTTTCAGGGGATGAGCTGTGGCTAATGTTTATAAATCTGTGAAATGTCAAAGAATTAAAAACTCAAAAAGAAACTTTCCTTGGTCATGTACCATTAAAAATACCCCAACCCATTAATGGATTGGGGCATTTTTGTACAAGCAAATGACGATATCGATTTCTTAATTGATAATTATGAACAACTAAAACTCCACTTCCAGTTCATTTTCCACGTTCCAAACACCCGGAGCGTAATAAGCTGTTCTTCTAGCATCATCCTTTTCCTTTAATGAATGCACTTTACCAGTTAATCTAACTGTATGTCCATCGGCTTTTACGGAGATACCCTTGGCGTCAATATCAGCTGAGCGCTCAAATGCCTTTTTGATTTTCGACATAATGTCATCAGCGTCTACTGTGTTTTTGATGGTGATGTTATTCACCACATACTTCACACTTGGCAGGTTTTCCACGGAACTTTTGGCTTCATTTTTTTCATAGTCCCACATCACTTCACCTGTTAGGTAAATCCAGCCATCTTCTACCTTAACGTCTATTTTGTTTTCAGGCACTAAAATGTTCCACTTCAATGCATTAACCGCAGAAGTTGCAATTTCCGTATCCGATTTTATGAAGCTGCTACCATATTTCACCTCAATGTCGTCTACAACTGCTTTTACACCTGCAACACCCTTGGTGGCATTTTCGGCTTCTCTTTTCTTGATATAGCTATCTACAGTGCCCGATAGTGTAACAATACCGTCTTTTACAATTACACCAATATTGGTTTCATCAATGCTGGGTTGCCATTGAAGTTCATCCAGAACATCCTCTTTAATACTCAAATCAGTTCTCATAATACCATATGTTTTAATTAATAATGGGTCAAATGTATTGCGGTATAACTGTGTTGCCACTGATCTGTATCAGGATGCCATATTTTATCAATATTTTGATACTAATTTATTGCTATATATTTAGCTGTGAAATGGAGTGCTAAAATGCTTCGAGATTGTTTAGTAAAATTTAAAGAGGGGAGGGAAGGGAGCCAAAGGTTGTGCGCTGTGACCTAGAGCATTTCTTTGGCTGTATCAGTGTAGCGGCTTTTGAAGAATAAAACTGATTAGCCCTTTGATAAGTGAAATTCAACTCATCAAAGGGCAAGTGCAAAAATGCTTTACAAACTAAGAAGGGGGGACTTGTGGTAAATGCAAATTTTAATCAGTTACAGGGGTGTTTTGGGCCTATGGATAATTTAAATTACGGTGATTCTTTTTAGACTAAAGGCTAAAAATATTCTGAATATTCCAGCACAGATAAGAGCCATGGCGGTCATGTAAACGATGCTTAGGCCAGCAAAAACAGGGTTGGCCAATAGGAGAAAGGAAAACAGCATGGTTAAAATACCTAAAAACAGCAGCCAACCCCATGATGGAGTTCTTACAGCCTTAAACTGAAACGAAAGACCAATGGCCATAAATCCCTGAAATAACAACCAAAAGCCAACATAAAATGGTAAAATGGCCATGGTCATTAGTGGATGTGTTATAAGTAAGATCCCTATCATCAAATCCAGCACACCACCTGCCAGGTACCATCCCCAGCCTTCAACTTTATTTCTGTTGGAAGTTGAAAAAATGATTTGAGACAGGCCAGAAGCAAAGATGAATACACTAAAAACAATGCTTAAAGACACATAGCTAACCAAGGGTGTTTGAAATACCCAAAATCCTGCGAGAATGTACACAATACCTAGTAATAGTGATATCCACCAATGCTTTACCATGGGTGCTGCTGAGCCTGAAATTATAGTTGTCATAATTATATTTTTATGATTACTAGTCTACATTATTCTTAAAAAGGTCCTTTAAGGCAGTTCCTAACTCATTCATATCGTGGGAAAACTCACGTTCGAACTCTTGTTCTTCTGCCTTAGCTGACTCGTTGAACTTGATCCTGTTTTCATTAAACTCCCGGGCTCTCTCATCCAATCGTTCCTTAAGAGCTTTGTTTTTTTCCTGAAGCTTATTCAATTCGGCTGTCAATCTTGCTTGTTCCTCCTTATTGGCTTTAGAAATTTTCACTCTCAGCTCTTCAATTTTTTTCTCTGTATTTGCAATTGATTTCTCAGATGAATCTTTAAACTGTTGCCAATCAGCCTTCATAGTAGCTTTGATTTCTTCACTGCTATCTTTCGCACCTTGTTTTAAATCTTTGTTGAGTTCTTTTGCATCTGCTTTTACCTCTTTGGCATCTTGTCTGGAATTTTCACCGCAGCCTGTTACAATGGTTCCTGCCATAAATACGGTGATGATAAATGATGAAATATTCTTTTTCATAATGATTTTTTTAATTTTTATTACTCTGAATTAGCTGTATAAAACGTTATGGATTTTACACCTGTTTTTTGTTGTATATGTTTATAGAAATAGTTGACTTTCTTGATTTAGAGCATATTTCTCCTTCAAACTCATGCTACTGTCAAACTTGTAAATATTTAACACTCCCGTTTGTACCTCCAATCGCGGAATTTCAATGGGGTCAATGTTTTCGATATACCCCATTAAGGCACGTATGGAATTTCCATGTGCCGAAACCAATACGGTCTTTCCTTTCACTATTTCCGGAACAATGGCTTCAAAAAAGTATTGAACAGTTCTTTTTTCTGTTTGCTCCAGGGATTCGCCTACCGGCAAGTCAGCCCTATCCACATTATCATAGGTATGATCAAATTTCGGATGCCTTTCATCATCTGTTGATAAACAAGGAGGTGGGGTGCTATACCCCCTTCTAATCATCCAAAAATGATCTTCACCCACCTCCTTTTCTACATCTTGTTTATTTCTGCCTTGCCAGGCGCCATAATTTCGCTCATTGAGTTTCCAGCCTTTTATAAAATCAACATGCATCATATCAGCAGTATCTAAAATGATAGAGGCAGTTCTTATAGCTCTTTTGAGATAAGAAGAGAAGCAGATATCAATGGAAATATTCTGACTCCTGATAATTTCTCCGACTACCCTGGCTTCTACAACCCCTTCAGGAGCAAGGTCTATATCTGTCCATCCGGTAAAGATGTTTTCTATATTCCAAAAGCTTTTGCCGTGCCTTACCAGTAGTAGCTTGCCCATTGTTTTTATAATAAAGATGAACTTCCAACGGTTTAATTTTAAAGGAGAACCTCCTCCAACTGCTTGTTGAGCCTTTCTAGTTTGGCTTTTTGTCTTTTAATTCTTTTGTGCAGTCTGTTTGCCCGTGTTTGAACTATAGAGTCAGAAATAGCATCTCCATAATCATCAAGGCGAGATTCTAATTTGCCAATTCTAGCCTTGGTGCTCTCCTTGATTTTATTCAAGGTAGATTTCCTTTTTGCTTCCAACTCACTGATTTTGGCTTTACGCTTCTCTTTTAAATCAGCTATCCTGGCTTTGATTTTAACCTTTTCTTCATTTGTAGCCTTAGCAAGCTTTTCACGCTCATCGGCAATATCTTCTTCAAGGACTTCAATCTGTTCATCTATATAATCATCAAATGCAACGCTTGCCTCACTTCTGATAATTTCTGAGCTGTAGGCTTTTAGGGCATCGTCAATAAACACAGAGCTATCTTCGCCCACTTCGGCAATAATGGCAATTGTGCCTGTATTCATTGTGCTGCTCACCTTTTTAATGAAGTCATCTTCAAAATTATAGCGGCTGATATCCCAAATGGCACCTGCGGCCGTACCTGTATATAATCCAATGATAAATCCCAGAGGACCTGCAAGCGCCCCTATAAAGCCACCAAGCGCCATCCCGGTAACTGTTCTCCAACCTTCACCGTCTGTTGCATCGTTCAATACTTCGTATTGATCATTTCCCATTTTGCGAATCATCATGTTTTCGTAGAGCGTAATATCTCCATAAACATCTAATTCCTTGATTTTGTGTAAAGCGTCTATAGCTTTTGTTTCATCCTTAAAAGGAATCACGATAATATTTGCCATCTTTTTTTAATTTATTGATTACTAACTGTGTTACTATCTTAATTACAATGGGGCATTACTATGCTAACTCACCCATTTCTTCATCTAATTCCCTCAACATTACCGGGTCTTCTCCAAAGGCTTCCAGTCTATCCAACAGGTACTGCACCTTGCTCAGTTCCTCTACCTGTTCTTTGCAATACCATAGACCCAATTCTACTACCATAAAATTGCCTTCGGTATGTGCTGCATCAGTTAGTGCATAGCATTGTGTAGTGATTTCCTTTTCGTGTGCCAAGGCCGAAATAATTACATCCGGAAGGCTTAAAAAGTCTTGCTTTGGTTTTTTCAAGGCAGGAGTAGTAGGTCTTATGCCATTGGCCAAAAGTATTTTCCTTGCCTTATCAGCGTGTACGAGTTCCTCATTACTATATTGCTTAAATAGCTTTGCTCCACCCGAAAATCCCTTGTCATCTAACCAGGTAGACATGGCCAGGTATATTCTTGAAGAATACTCTTCTTGTTCTACACGGTAATTCAGTAACTCAACTATTGCCTCGCTCAAAAAATCTGATTTATTTTCCATTTTGAATCTCTGTTTATTTTCTTGTTGCTCAATATTTATGGGACAAAATTAGAGGGAGGTACAGAGAGTACTCCTGACCTGGGTCAGGACAGGTAAAAAAGTTTGAATTAGTTTATTTGAATTTTGGATTAGGCCGATTGTGAGATTCATGTCGCTGGAAAACAGTGCTGTAGAGTGAACTGGCAGCTTGGTTCGGAAGGAAATCCAGTTTGAGATTTGGCATTTGTAAATCTTGAAGGAGGGAAGCACATTGGATCTCCGAAACCCTTCAACCTTTTAGCAGCGGAAGTTTTTGGTCACAGCCAAAGTGTTATTTGGCAATAAGACATTATCCATAAAAAGGGGGCCGCTAACGATAACTATAATACCATATACAAGGTACAGAGCCCATCGAAATGTAAAATGAGCAGGTGATAGGGGAGGCGTGGTTTTGAAAGAACAGGGGATTTAAACAGACTAAATTAGGACTGGTCTTAGATTTTTATTCCATGGTAGGTGGTCTTTTGCTATTGGCAGGGATAAGCCGCAGGGAGGGCTTTAGGAGCAACAATGCTCAAACACTAAACGATATTTGGCGTAAAATTTCTTTGGCAAATATTCTGTTATCCAAATTCAGCGATATGCTTCAGGCCTTCTTTATTCAACAGAACCAGGCGTCTGTTTGATTCTACACCAATTAGTCCTTCTTTTTTTAATTCGGTAAGCATTCTTATGGCTGTTTCTGTAGCAGTACCAATAATTCCGGCAAAATCTTCCCTGGGAATACTAATGCCTTTATGATCCTTATCCTTAATCATCCCTTTTTCATCTAGCTCCAGCAATGCCTTGGCAGTTCTTTGCCTTACAGTGGCAAATGCCATATCAATAAGTTGTTCCTGAAGGTGAATCAAGTTATTGGATATCATATCAATAAATTTATGGGAAATCTGCTTGTTTCCATATAAAAGTCTAGTGAACTCTGCTTTCGGAATTTCACAAATCTCAGCATCTTCCAATACTGTTGCTGTTTCTACGTATGAGTTTATTTCACCAAGCAGTGACAGTTGGCCTAAAAAGTCGCCAGGGCCATATACCCCTGTAACGAATTCTTTTCCTGCCTCTGTAGATCTGAATGTTTTAACATTTCCACTCTGAATAAAATACAGGTAATGAGCTGCAGCTCCTTCTTTAAAGATGTACTCCTTGTTTTTATAAGTTTGAAGACTACGGTCTTGTGAGAGTTCTTCCAGGTTTAAATACTTTGAGGCTTCATCAAGAAATTCATTGACACCCTGCACGTTTTTTGAAAATTCTCTTTTCAAAAAGTCATTTTTTTGCAGGCGACACTCAATAGCTTCCAGTAGCTCATCATCCTCAAAAGGTTTTGTTAAGTAGTCGTCTGCCCCCAGGTTCATCCCTTTTCTCATATCTGCCTTTTCTGCCTTTGCAGTGAGGTAAATAAATGGGATGCTTGCGGTTTTTGGATTATTACTTAGGCTTTCAAAAACACCATAGCCATCCAGTTCCGGCATCATAATGTCGCAAAGAATAATATCGGGGATATGGCGAATGGCTTTTTCAACGCCTTCTTTACCATTTTCAGCAGTTATAATATCATAATCTTCCAATTCAAGAATAGTAGCTGTATTTTCACGTACATCCTGATTGTCTTCTATTAGTAATATTTTTTTCATGGATTTTTTTTTTATACCCTGCTCTATTAGGGATATTATTTTTCTGTATCCCTTTGGTTTATGGGAAATTCAACATTAAAAAGGGAACCTTTATTTAGTTGACTCTTAAAGCCAATAGTACCTCCCATTAGTTCGGTGTACTGCTTTACAATATTAAGCCCCAGGCCAGTGCCCTGGATGTTTGAGGCATTGTGTGCACGATAGAATCGTTGAAATAAATTGTTTTGATCTTCGGGTGGAATACCAATGCCCTGATCTTCTATTTCTATGCGAACAAGATTTTTGCTCAACTCTATTCTAAGCAAAACGTCTTTGTTCTCTTCTGAATATTTTATTGCATTGGATAGTAAATTGTAGATAATATGTTTCAGTAGCTTTAAATCCAAATACACCTCAACTATTGGATGTTTACACTCAATTCTAATAATTTGTCCCACTTTTTTAATACCATCAATTTCTTCGATTAATGATTTTGATAAATCAAGTAAGTTGAAGGTTACAGGCTCGTTGACTACTTTTCCTTCCTGTAGTTTACCTAAGGAGAGAAAATCATTTAGTATCACTACAAGGTCTTTAACATTGGATTTGATTTTAGAAACATAGAGTAATCGTTTGTCTTCATTTCCCTCGGCATTTAATCTCGTAATTAAATTTGCAGAAGACAGAATAACACTTAATGGTGTTCTGAATTCATGTGAAGCAATAGATATAAACCGTGATTTCAGCTCACTCAGTTCCTGCTCCTTTTTTAAGGTATTGAATATTTCCAGTTCTGCCCTTTTTTGTAAGCTTATGTTGTTGTGTACCAGTAATACCCTGTCTATTTTGTTATTGTCATTATTAAATAGTGGAGTGGTATTTACCAGGTAATATCTATCCTGAAATGAGATTTCAAAAGATTGATGATCTCCGCGGAAAGTCTTTTCCATGTTGTTTTTTACTACTTCCTTCACATCTTGAGGCACTCCCTTTACCTCATCAAATGCAGTTATATTATTAACCAAATTTTTAAAACCCAGTTCTTCCAACTCTTCACCTTTAATAAATATGATTTTAAAATTAGAATCAACAACTGCAATAAATCCCCCAGGAAAATTATGTGAAATATCATCCAGCAATTGCATACTGCTTAAGGCCTTGTTTTCGGCCTGTTGGGTTTCCTTTATCTGAAACTCGAGATTTATATTGGATTCTGTTAGTTTTTGAACCATATCATTCAGCGCGCTGGTACGTTGTGCAACCTTGTTCTCCAGCTCCACGGCATACATGGCAAGCTTCCCGGTGCTTTGTTTTAGGGTTTTGCTTATGTTGTGTTGTTCTATCGCCAAACTGGCGGTACGGGTTATATCCTGAATAATTTCCTTCTCCGTAGCCAGGGGTTCTCTAATGGTTTCAGAGTAGATGGCAAAAGTGCCCAGTACTTCCTGATTAGAAGATACGATGGGAAAAGACCAGCAGGATTTTATGCGATTTGATAAAGCTATTTCCTTATAGTCCTGCCAAAGGGGGCTTTCGGCAATGTCGGCTACGATTACCTCTTTTCCTGAATAGGCCGCAGTGCCACATGATCCCATATTTTCACCAATGGAAACTCCTTCAATGGCTTTGCCAAATGATTTGGGAATATGGGGTGCAGATAATTTATGTAGTGTGTTTTTTTCTTTTTTAAGTAGTAAAATAGAACCCATACAATGGGGGATGGCCGTTTCTATAGTTTCAATTATCTTATTGCCAATTAGTTCTAAAGGTTCGCGCTGGATAATCATATCCATCACATGGTTGCTTGCGTTTTTGAAAAGCTCTTCCCTTATACGTTCCGTAACATCGTTTTGCACGCTTATAAAATGGACTAAAACATTTTCTGAATCATAAATGGGAGTTAATGAAATCTCATTCCAATACTGTGAGCCATCTTTTTTGTAGTTGCGCAGAATGACATTGCAGGGCTCGCCATTTTTTATGGCAGCAGCCATTGTTTTGATCCCTTCCTGATCTCGATCCTTGCCTTGTAAAAAACGACTGTTTTTTCCGATAAAGTCATCAATTTCATAGCCAGTGGTATTTAGCAGAGCTTGATTTGCATAAATGATGGGAGTATTTGGTTTTTGTGCATCGGTAATGAGAATACCACTACTGGCGCACTCCAAGGCTCTGTTTCTCACTTGAAGAATATTCTCTATGGCCTTTTGGGCAGTAACATTCCTTGTTATTACTAAAAAATTTCCATTTCCTTTTGAAACTATTCGTGCCTCATATGATTTCGGTTTGCTGTCAATTTCAAGGCTATAATTCAGGATTTGGGTCTCATTGGATCTCTCGCTATCGGAAAAAGCCTTAATAATGTTTTTACAACGTTCTTGAGGGTGAAAATCGTAAATGGTTTTGCCTATAACTTCTTCTGTAGGTACCGGAAATATATCTGGATCGGGAGCGTATACCTCTAAATAGGCTCCTTTCCGGTTAAGCACTGTTATGGTATCAGGAATGGCTTTTAGCATAGCCCTGTTCTTGGTCTCGCTCTTTTTGAGCTTACGCTCAGATGTTTTTTGAGAAGTAATGTCTCTTACTATTGTTAAAACACTTGAGGCTAAGTACATGACAAAAACCACCTAACCACCTGTCCATCAACAATTTAATGTTGATAAGTTCATGAAAAAAGCTGA
>JBLWXT010000033.1:0-33641 GCA_048267305.1 Owenweeksia sp.
CAAAACCAAATTACATCAAAGCGGGAAATCTTCTAGGGAAATCCCGCTTTTTATAAAGTTTTATCGGACAGTAGTGATATTGAATATATCTTCCAAACTATGCCTTCCCCCTTCAAATACTATCTCACCCAAAAATCTGGCTTAAAGCCAGAAGAGTTTGACCAACTGGCCCCAGCTATTAAAACCATAGCTGTGGCTAAGGGCGAAGTCCTTTTGAAGCCGGGAGAAGTGTGCCAGCATTCATTTTTTGTAGAAAAGGGTTTGCTCCGCTCCTATACTATAGATGAAGGCGGCAAAGAACACATTATACAATTTGCACCCGAGAATTGGTTTATGAGCGACCGAAGCAGTGCCTATTTTAATGAGGCTTCAGAGTTTTACATAGAAGCCATTGAAGATTCGGAAGTGGTATTGATAAACCATGATTTTATGGTTAAAGCCGGTGGACTAAACACTTCTTTTAGGGAATACAATGAGAAGCTGCTGCAAAACCACATTCGTCATTTGCAAAAGCGCATAAACCTATTATTGGGTGCAACGGCCGAAAAGCGCTATTTGGACTTCATTCAACTTTACCCTGATTTACTTCTTCGCGTACCTCAGTGGATGATTGCCTCCTATTTGGGGATAACGCCCGAAAGCCTGAGCCGGGTTAGAAAGGAACTGGCCAGAAAGAATTTTATGTAACCTTTTAAGTACCATTAAGGTGTCTCCCTGAGTTTTCTCCATAGCGCCAGCAAATGGAAAAAGTGTCGAAGGGTAAACGGCTGTTGAAAACGTATTTTATCTACTCATCCTTCGATACACCCCCAAAGCTTTCGGGCCACTCAGGATGACAGGGCTTTCTCATTCAACAGAATGCATTATGATGATGTCGTTACTTATAACATTGAACTTTTAACCTTTAACTTAAAACTCCAACGTTCTTACCATACATCAATGCACAGGCATTTGGCTCGCCCTAACTTCGTGCTGTAATTAAAAACAAGTGTTATGAATACTAAGAACATTGAACATATAATAACCCCTCCACACCACCATTTTGTGGGTGATGGTTTTAGGGTACACAACTTTTTCCCCGGTACACCTCAAATTGATATGCAGCGGATGAGTCCCTTTATTTTAATGGATTATAACTCTAAGTTTTACTTCCCGCCCACGGACAAGCAACGTGGTGTAGGCGTGCATCCCCACAGGGGTTTTGAAACCGTAACCATTGCCTATAAAGGCAAAGTGGCCCATCACGACAGTGCCGGCAATAGCGGAGTGATTGGCGAAGGAGACGTGCAGTGGATGACAGCCGCTTCAGGCATTTTACACAAGGAATATCACGAAAAGGAATTTAGCCAGGCTGGTGGTGATTTCCAGATGGTGCAGCTTTGGGTAAACCTTCCCGCCAAGGACAAAATGAGCACTCCGAAATATCAGGGCATTGCAAATGATAAAATCAACAAACATCAGTTACCCGAAAATGCCGGAACCATTGAAGTGATTGCCGGACAATACAAGGATGTTAAAGGCTCAGCATCAACTTTCACTCCTTTACACCTGCAAAATGCCAGATTGAATAAAGGAGGAAAAGCCGAGTTTTCTTTCCCTGCCAATTACAACACAGGAATATTGGTTTTGGAGGGTGAAGTAAAGGTGAATGGCCGCGAAATAGTTCCCCTAAACCATTTTGCACTATTCGAAAATGAAGGCGAAGACTTTAGCATAGAAGCCATGGAAGGTGCGCTGGTATTAATTTTAAGCGGAGAGCCCATTGATGAGCCAATCGCTGCCCAGGGACCTTTTGTAATGAACTATCCCGGAGAGATTCGTCAAGCCATGTTGGATTTTGGCGCTGGTAAATTCGGATATCTGGAAGAATAAACATTTTATCAAAAATAGCTTTTCCAAAGTTTGGAACTTTGGAAAAGCTTTAAACCTAAAACAAACACTAATGGAAATAACACAATCAAACGACACCAAACACGGGAGCTTTAAGGCTATGGATATCGGAAAGGAAGCCGGCCTTATGACCTACACCTGGGTAGGAAAGGAAAAAATGATAATTGACCACACCGAAGTAAATTCAGAATTTTCGGGAAAAGGTGTGGGGAAAAAACTGGTACTGGCAGCTGTAGAGTATGCCCGCCAGCAAAACATTAAAATCTTACCGCTATGTCCTTTTGCCAAAGCAGTAATGCTCAAAGACAAGAGTTTGCACGATGTGCTTGTATAATTAATTCTACAACCAAAAATTATGGCCCCAAAAACCACTTTACCCCCATTGGCTTACAAAGGCCATGAACAACACAAAATAACCCTGCATCTGTTTTTACAGATTATGGGAAAGATCAGATTAAAAATGTCTCCCAGAAAAAACCACTGGTGGTACATCACCGAGTATATTGATACCAAGGGGTTTACAACCGGGCCAATTTCCTACAATTCGGGCCTAAGCACTTTTGCGCTTACGCTGAATGTCCACAATCACCAAATGGAAGTAAGCACCAGCAATGGTGAGCAAAAGTCCTTTTCTCTAAATGATGGGTTAACAGTGGCTGATTTTTACAATAAGTTGGTTGGAATCCTTAAAGACTTCAAAATTGATGTTCAGATTTACGACAAACCTTTTGATCAGGGCATTGATAAAAAATTCAATGAGATAACCTATTACCACCACTACAATAAGGAATATGTAAAAACCCTTTGGCAAATATTCCTTTGGGTGGATGGTGTTTTTAAGGAATTCAGCGGGCGCTTTTATGGAAAGACGTGCCCCGTGCATTTGTACTGGCATTCCATGGATTTAACCGTAACGCGCTTTAATGGTAACGAAGCTCCAAAAATGCCCAAGGAAGCACGTCTCTCTGACAAAGATGCCTACACACATGAATGTATCAGTTTTGGATTTTGGGCAGGAGACCCTAATATGCAAGAGCCAGCCTTTTACTCCTACACCTACCCTTCCCCTAAAGGAATCGAAACGGAAGCTTTGAAACCGGAATCGGCCATGTGGGTAGAAAATAATGGCAGCCAAATGGGCATTTTAACCTATGCCGAGCTTATTAAACTAAACGACCCCAGAACCGCACTTTTAGACTTTCTGGAAACAGCCTATCAGGCGGGAGCCAAAGCCGCCAATTGGGATATTGAAAAACTTACCGTACCTGAGCTTACAGATCTTTAGACTGAATTTCGGCAAAAACCAGGTCGCTGTTTTTAGTAGTCGCAATTTGTAGAATTTCTTTAGCCGAATTCTCAAGTACTACAAAATCGCCTTTGTTTACAAGGGCGGCTTTGTGGTTTAAGGATATTTCTACAGAACCCGAAAAGAGATAAAGAAAATACCAATTTGCATTTTCACCAATCTCAATGCTTAGGCTATCATCCTTTTTCAAACTCTGTCCGGAAATACTTCCCGCAAGGCCCGGTTTTATCATCAGGTTAAAATCAACACACTTCCCAACCGAAATGGTTTTCCAATCCCCTTCAAATTCATCCACCTCAAATTTGTTGAGTTTTTTGGAGTGATGTCCTTCATGGTTTAGTGCTACAGTTCCGTGTAGCACCATTAGCTTACGATAATAACCGGATAATGAGCTAAAGTCTGACTGTTCAACCTCCACCTTAGCAGTACTTATCCTAAAATCAAAATCCCTTTGCTGGTAATCAGCTGTAGCCGGAAAAATAAAAAGCTCGGTGGTTGTACCCCCGGGCCATGTGGTGGATTTGAAGGAATTTGAGGAAATAATCATAAAGGTCATGCTTGTATATTTTGTGATGACAATATAATCTCAAAGCTCATTACAATCATTCACCCAAAAGCCTATAACATCCCCACCCCCTTTTTCTATCTTTGCCACCTCAAAAATTTTCGATTAGCATGATCAAGATCACTTTGCCTGATGGCAGTGTTAGAGAAGTTCCTGAGGGTTCTTCAGCTATGGATGTAGCAAAAGATATAAGCCATGGCTTGGCGCGCAATGTTTTATCCGCCAGTTTTAATGGCAATACGGTAGAAGCCACAGATCCCCTTGCGGGAGATGGCAAACTGACGCTTTACACCTGGGATAATCCGGAAGGCAAAAAGGCTTTTTGGCACAGTAGTGCACACTTGCTTGCTCAAACCCTTCTTCAGTTTTACCCTGATGCTAAGCTTACCATTGGTCCTGCTATAGAAAATGGATTTTACTATGATGTAGATTTTGGCGACCAAAGCATTGGCGAGGGTGATTTTGATAAAATCGAAAAGAAGATGCTCGAAAATGCACGCCAGAAATATGAGTTTAAGGTACACCCGGTAAGCAAAGCCGATGCCTTGGCTATGTACACTGATAATCCGTTTAAAACGGAATTGATAGAAAATTTAACCGATGGCGATATCACTTTTTGTGATCATGCCGACTTTACCGATTTATGCCGCGGTGGACATATCCCCAATACAGGATTTATAAAAGCCGTTAAGATAATGAGTGTTGCCGGTGCTTACTGGCGTGGCAATGAAAATAACCCACAGCTGACCAGGGTTTACGGAATTTCTTTCCCAAAGGCCAGCATGCTTACTGAGCACCTGGAATTGTTGGAGCAAGCCAAGCAGCGCGATCACCGGAAGCTGGGTAAGGAACTTGAACTATTTACCTTTTCACAAAAGGTAGGTCAGGGACTTCCATTATGGTTGCCAAAAGGTGCTGAGTTGCGCGAGCGTTTGGAGCAATTCCTGAAAAAGGCACAACGTACCGCGGGGTATCAGCCGGTAATTACTCCACACATTGGAAACAAGGAACTATATGTAACCAGTGGTCACTACGCCAAATATGGGAAGGACAGCTTTCAGCCTATCAACACACCTGAAGAAGGAGAAGAGTACTTACTAAAACCGATGAATTGCCCGCATCACTGCGAAATTTATAAAAGCTCGCCTCGCTCCTACCGCGACCTTCCCATCAGGTTTGCTGAGTTTGGAACAGTGTATCGCTATGAGCAAAGTGGCGAACTACACGGATTGACCCGTGTGCGTGGTTTTACACAGGATGATGCTCACCTGTTTTGTACTCCTGATCAACTCAAGGAAGAGTTTAAAAAGGTAATTGATCTTGTACTATACATTTTCAAAACATTGGATTTTACGGAGTATACTTCACAAATTTCCTTACGGGATACTGAAAACCGTGAGAAATATATTGGTAGTGATGAAAACTGGGAAAAAGCCGAAACCGCCATCAAAGAGGCTGTTGCAGAAAAAGGACTTCCTTTTGTAATTGAATATGGCGAAGCTGCCTTTTATGGCCCAAAGCTGGATTTTATGGTAAAGGATGCCTTGGGTCGTCAATGGCAGCTGGGTACTATCCAGGTGGATTATAACCTTCCCGAAAGATTTGAATTGGAGTATAAGGGGGCAGACAATGAGATGCACCGCCCTGTGATGATTCACCGTGCGCCATTTGGCAGTATGGAGCGTTTTGTGGCCGTATTGCTGGAGCATTGTGCGGGTAACTTCCCAACGTGGTTAACTCCCACACAAATAGCTATTTTGCCTATTTCAGACAAATACATGGATTACGCCAAGAAAGTTTCGTATTTGCTTAAAAATAACGACCTTCGCGCCCTCATTGACGAGCGTGCAGAGAAAACCGGACGTAAAATTCGGGATGCGGAAATTTCAAAAGTTCCCTATATGCTTATCGTAGGTGAGAAGGAAGAAGAATCGCAAACAGTATCTGTTCGTAAGCATGGTGAAGGAGATATCGGCACCATGAGCATAGAAGAGTTTATCCAAAAGATAACTACTGAAGTGAACGAACAGATGGGCGAATTCAAGAATTAGGAGTTCACAATTAGGTTTAATTAAAAAAGAGTAACACTGGCTAAAAGATTTAATTCCAGAAACAGAGGGCCTGTCCGCAGAACTGAGGATGCCCATCAGATCAACGACAAAATCCGTTTCCCAAAGGTTCGGGTTATTGGCGATAATATCGACAGTCAAGGTATCGTATCCATCGATGAAGCCCGTAGAATGGCTCAGGAGGAAGGCCTTGATCTGGTGCTTATCGCTGAAAAAGCGGATCCCCCGGTTGTAAAGATTATTGACTACAAGAAATTTCTTTACGATCAAAAGAAGAAACAAAAGGAAATAGCCCAGAAGGCTCAGAAAACCGTGGTAAAGGAAATCCGTTTTGGACCCAATACCGATGACCACGATTATGAATTTAAGAGGAAACACGCAGAAGCATTCTTAAAAGAAGGTTCTAAGCTTAAGGCTTATGTATTTTTTAAAGGACGTTCTATTGTGTTTAAGGATAAAGGTGAAATCCTACTACTCCGTCTGGCTACTGATCTTGAAGAGATTGGCAAGGTGGAAAGCATGCCCAAACTGGAAGGTAAGCGCATGATTATGATGATTGCACCGAAAAAGTAAGAGGCTGTACATCATACAGCCAACAACAAAGAAAGTTAAGAACCCGATATAAAAGCAAGAGACAATGCCAAAGATGAAAACAAAGGCTAGTGCCAAAAAGCGATTTAAGCTTACCGGTACTGGTAAAATCAAAAGAAAGCACGCTTTCAAGAGTCACATTCTTACCAAGAAATCGACTAAGGCTAAGCGTAACCTTACCCACAGTGGACTTGTAGACAAGGCCGATGAGGGCAGTATCAAGAAACAACTTTGTATCTAACAAATACTTAGAGTTATTAATTAACCCTGGGTAAGGCCCAACAAGTTCCGCACTTTGAAGTACGGGCGCCTTGCTCAAAAAATTAAAATAATATGCCAAGATCAACAAATTCAGTAGCCTCAAGGGCTCGTAGAAAAAAAATCATGAAGCAGGCCAAAGGTTACTTTGGTCGCAGAAAGAATGTATGGACAGTAGCTAAAAATGCCGTTGAAAAAGCAATGGTATATAGCTACCGTGACCGTAGAAACAAAAAGAGAAACTTCCGCGCCTTGTGGATTCAGCGTATCAACGCTGGTGCCCGCCAGGAAGGAATGTCATACTCTGCTTTTATGGGTAAGGTAAAAACCAGCGGAATAGAGCTTAACAGAAAGGTACTTGCCGATTTGGCCATGAACCACCCTGAAGCTTTTAAAGCTGTAGTTAATAAAGTAAAATAAATACCAACTCAGGTGCTTAACTTTTTAGAAAACCCGCTTCAGTTTCCTGGAGCGGGTTTTTTGTTTGCCATCAATTCTTCCAGCAGTTCATAAAAGTCATTAGCTACTTTCTCATTTTATACTATACCTCAACTACCAGCCCATCCCAGGCCAGCTCCACCCCTTTCGGTAAATCCATACTAACCTCAGTGTGCAATCCCAATTGATGGCTGATGTGAGTCAAGTACGTATTCGGCACTTCCAACTCCTGTGAAAGCTCAATGGCTTCATCCAAGGTAAAGTGAGAGTGGTGAGTCTTTTTCCTAAGGGCATTTAAAACGAGGTGTTTACTTCCCCTTATCAGATTTTTCTCTGTTTCGCCTATATAATTTGCGTCCGTTATGTACGTAAAGTCTCCTATCCTAAAGCCAAGAACAGGCATCTGCCCATGCATTACCTTAATAGGCATAACTTCTATATCACCGATAGCAATTGATTTCCCCGCCTGCAGCCCGTGCATACTTATTTGGGGAATACCCGGATAATCAGCATTCTCAAAAATATAGGAGTACTGTTCCCTAAGGCGTTTTTGCACACGTTTTGCCGCAAACAGCTGCACCGGCTTTTTATTAATAAAATTGAAGGCTCTCACCTCATCCAGTCCGGCTGTATGGTCCTGATGTTCATGAGTAAATAATATAGCATCCATATCACGTACATCAGCGCGCAGCATCTGTTGCCTGAAATCAGGGCCTATATCGATATTAATTGTTGTTTTACCGCTTTCAACAAGCAAAGAGCTGCGCAAGCGGTTATCTTTAGAGTTGTTGGATGTGCATACTTTGCACGTGCATCCTATTACCGGAATACCCTGTGAGGTACCTGTACCGATGAATGTAAACTTCATATCAGAGTTTTTCACGAAGAAAGGCTTAAAAATAAAGGTAAAAAACAATCTAACCCTTACTAACTTGTTAATTTTGTAAGGCAAAATCCAAAACACACGATGGAAAGGATCGTACTCTCTACAGGTCAAAAAGCCCTGAAAATAAATCTCAACGAAAATATTTATGGAACGTTCGCAGAAATAGGTGCCGGCCAGGAAGTAGTTCGGCATTTCTTTAGAGCTGGTGGGGCTTCGGGCACGGTAGCAAAAACCATGAGTGCCTATGACAAGGACTTCAGCGATGCCATTTATGGCCGCGAAATAGACGGAAGATATGTAACCGAGGCTCGCTTGCGCAAGATGATTGAGCACGAATACAACCTTATTGAGCAACGCCTTAGTCGCGACAAATTTCCCAATAAATGCTACTTCACCTTCTCAAATACGGTGGCTACCATCAACTTTACCAAAAAGTTTAAGGGCCATGGCTGGATGGGCATTCGGTTTCAACTGGCACCCGATCAGGAACCCAATGACGTAATCTTCCATATCCGCATGAAGGAAGAGGAAGCTCAATTACAACAGGAAACCATTGGTATAATGGGGGTTAACCTCATTTATGGCTGCTTCCACATCCGCAATAAACCAGAGGAATTACTGCGCTCGCTGTATGACAATATCGCCAAGTACAAGGTGGAAATTGATATGGTGCATTTTGAAGGTCCTGAATTTAAGAATGTGGACAACCGCCTGATGTCACTCCAATTGATTAAAAACGGAATGACGGATGCCGTAATCTTTGGCCCTGAAGGAAAGAACATATTGCCGGCTGCTCTTCTCTATAAGAAAAACATACTCGCTTTGCGCGGAAGCTTCCGCCCCGCCACCAAGGTGAATATTGACATGATTAAGAAGGGATATGGCTATTTTGTGGATGAGCGAAAAGTAGATCATGAAAACCTTGTTGTGCTTTTTGAAATCACCCTTAATAACCTTAAAGCCGAAGGGGAAATTGATGAACAGGACTTTTTAGATCGTGCAGAAATATTATGTTCCTTGGGGCAAACGGTATTAATTTCCAATCATCAGCAGTATTATAAATTGGTAGAATACTTTACCCGCTATACCGATCAGCGTATGGGGCTCATTATGGGGGTAACCAACCTAAAGGAGTTGTTTGCTGAAAAGTATTACCGTGAGCTTAAAGGCGGCATTTTGGAAGCTTTTGGTATTTTATACTCCTCTGATCTCAAGTTGTATGTATACCCTTCTCAGCCTAGTCTTGATGAACCTCTGGAAACCAGCAAGTCAGTTAAGATTCATCCTCGCTTACAGCCATTGTTTGATTATCTGATGTTCAATAAACGGATTATCGATATTGAAAATTACGATCCGGAAATCCTTCAGATTTTCAGCAGAGATGTGTTGAGAAAAATAAAGGCCGGTGAAGAAGATTGGGACAAGGCCCTGCCTGCTTATGTCGATAACATTATTCGTGATAAACGCTTGTTTGGTTATGATCCGGATAACGGCAAAAAAAATAAGGAAGCAGAAGGCGAAGAAGAAATGGAAGAATCAAAAGTCTAAATATTTCCTCATTCACATTTAACTAAAAAGCCCTGATGAATTAAATTACATCAGGGCTTTCTTATTTCAATTTAGGTTCTTACCCTAAGCTTTTACCTCAGTAGTAACTTCCAATTTCTTTAAAGCGTCAACTACGTAATCAATTTCCTCCTTGGTGTTATCCTTACCAATTGAAAAACGAATAACGGGATAGGTATTACCAGGATATAATGTTTGAATAACATGTGAACCAATCTGGCTACCACTTTGGCAGGCGCTGCCACCACTTAGGGCAATACCATTCATATCCAATGTAAACAGGTGCATATTGTCCTTTGGGAAAGACGGGAAACGGGCACTCACTACAGAAACCATGGATTTACTGTGATCGGTACAGTTTCCATTAAACAAAACACCATCCATTTCGGTCTGAAGCTTCTCAATAAAGTATTTCTTTAACTCCAGAATATGGGCATTTTCACTTTTATGGTTAGCCAATGAGTGTTCAAGAGCGGTGTGCATTCCTCCAATACCAAGAATATTTTCGGTACCACCACGCCTGTTGCGCTCTTGCGAGCCACCTTCCATAAATGGCCCCACTTTTATACGATGATTTATATAAAATAATCCAGCACCCTTAGGGCCATAAAACTTGTGTGCCGATGCGGCCAAAAAGTCAACTTCCATCGCCTGAAGGTCAATCGGATAGTGCCCCACAGTTTGAACGGTATCGGTATGAAAATAGGCATTATTACTTCTACACAACCTGCCTACAGCTTTCAGATCGAGAATATTACCCAACTCATTGTTTGCATGCATCAAGGAAACCAGAGTTGGTACATCTTCAGCTAACATGCGTTCCAGATGATTTAGATCAACTTCACCATTTTCATTTAAATCCACAAACTCAACTCTAACATTGAAGTTTTTGGCCATAGCTGCCGATGTATGTAAAACAGCGTGGTGTTCAATGGCGGAAGTAATGATTCTCTTCACTCCCAAATCACGCACTGCACAAACGATTGCGGCATTGTCGGCCTCAGTTCCTCCAGAGGTAAATACAATTTCGTTGCCTGTACAGTTAAGCGCCTTGGCTACGTATTTACGTGCTTCCTCTACCACAATTTTTGCCTTTCGCCCAAATTGGTGGGTAGAAGATGGATTGCCATGTGGCCCATCCAATAACTCCATCATCCTTTCCTTTACCTCTTGCCTTAAAGGGGTTGTTGCTGCATTATCGAGATAAACCTTCTTTCTATTTTCCAAACCAGTTATTTATTATTTGTTCTTCAGTTCCTTTAAAGTTCTTATGTACAAATTCATTAGCCGAAGGCAAATACTCATAGTCATTTTCATATTGGCTATGATTTAGAGCTATGTCTTCAATGGCGTCACAAATTTTTATCACATCAGCATCTGTCATGGTTGGGTGTAGCGATAGCCTTATCCAGCCTGGTTTTTTAGACAAATCCCCATGATCTATCATATCGGTAATCTGGTGACTGTAGTCAGGATCCACATTTAAGAGATAATGACCGTAAGTACCGGCACAACTGCAGCCTCCCCTTACCTGTATGCCATACATATCGTTGAGCAAGCGCACACAGAGGTTGTAATGCAAATCATCAATATAAAAGGAAATCGCACCAAGACGATCAGAGATATTTGGTGCCAAAATGTTCATTCCTTTAATCTGAGACAAATGATTCATTGTATAAGATACCAACTCGTGTTCTCTGGCCTTTATCTTTTCAGTGGTCATCTCCTCCTTAAGGTTAATGGCCAGGGCCGCTTTTATAGTTTGCAGGAAGCCCGGTGTGCCTCCATCCTCACGGGTTTCAATATCATCAAAGTATTTATGTCCGCCCCAGGGGTTTGTCCAGCTTACTGTACCACCACCCGGCTGATCGGGAATTTTGTTGTGATATAGATCAGAATTAAAGATGAGTACTCCCGGTGTACCGGGGCCACCTAAAAATTTATGAGGTGAAAAAAATATGGCATCCAGATATGCTCCTTCATCTTTGGGGTGCATATCTATATCCACATAAGGGCCACTGCAGGCAAAGTCTACAAAACAAAGACCGCCATTTTCGTGCATAATTTTAGCCACTTCATAATATGGAGTGCTAATACCGGTAACATTGCTGCAGGAGGTTACACTCGCTATTTTAATCTTTCGGTCTTTGTACTCCAACATCAACTGGCGGAGGTGATCCACATCCACCAAACCTTCACCATCTGCATGTATATGTACAACTTCGCAAATTGTTTCCAGCCAGGATGTTTGATTAGAGTGATGCTCCATATGTGTTATAAACACCACCGGACAGTCCTCGTCTTTCAGTTTTGCTATGTTTTGAAACTGCTCAGGCACTTTTAATCCCAGCATGCGCTGAAATTTCAAAACGGCCCCCGTCATTCCCGTTCCGGCCGGAATAAACACATCCTTTGGGCCGGCATTTACATGTTTCTTTATAATGACTTTAGCCTCATGATAGGCCTTGGTCATCAACAAGCCGGTATATGAAGTTTCTGTGTGCGTGTTGGCTACATACTTACCTATGGTTTCAGCCATCATACTTTCAATGGGAGCATACAATCTGCCGCTGGCTATCCAGTCAGCATATAGTATCTTTTTCTCACCATAAGGCCCCATAAAGGTTTGGTCTATTCCGGTAATGTTCTTCCTGAACTTCTCAAAGTATTCTTCGAGGCCCGAGTCACTTATTCTGGTCTTTTTTGCGGATAAGGTTTCCATATTCTCAGATTAACTATTAGCCATTGAACTCATTTCAGCCACAAATTTTTCCCCAAGCTCTTTTGCCCTTTCGGGAGATGCAGCCTCGGTATATACACGTACTATGGGTTCTGTATTGGATTTACGCAAATGCACCCACTCGTTTTCAAAATCTATTTTCACTCCATCAATAGTAGAAAGTTGCTCATTGGCATATCGGCTTTCCACCTCTTTCAGAAGGCCATCTACGTCCATTCCAGCTTCGAGCTGAATTTTATTTTTAGCCATATAATACTCTGGGTAAGATGCCCGTAGCTCACTCATCCTCTTACCCGAGGTAGCCAATAATGAAAGGATAAGCGCCACTCCTACCAAAGAATCTCTTCCGTAGTGCAGATCGGGAAGGATTACTCCTCCATTACCCTCACCACCAAGAACAGCATTTTGCTCCTTCATTTTAGTAACCACATTTACTTCACCCACGGCACTTGCAAAATATTCTGAGCCATGTCTTCTCGCCAAATCGCGTAAAGCCCTGCTGCTGGAAAGGTTGCTAACCACCGCACCTGGTTTACGTGGCAATAAATAATCTGCGCAAGCCACAAGTGTGTACTCCTCGCCAAACATTTTACCATCCTCGCTTATCAGTGCCAGGCGATCCACATCCGGATCAACCACCACGCCTACATCACATCCCTTGTTCTTTACAAGGGCCATTATATCTCCGAGGTGCGCTTCGAGCGGCTCAGGATTATGCGGAAATTTACCATTAGGCTCACAGTAAAGTTCCTCTACCTGGTTTACGCCCAATCTCTTTAACAAATAGGGTATGGCAATGCCTCCGGTTGAATTTACTGCATCAATAGCCACTTTTAGATTGGCAGCCTTAATTTTCTCTGTTTCTATATAAGGTAATGCCAGTATGGCATCCACATGTTTTTCAAGAGAGTTGGTATTTTGGATAACAGTACCCAATTCCATCACCTCAGCAAAATCGTAATCGTCTTTTTCTACTATGTCAAGAATGGCCTTGCCGTCATCCCCACTAAGGAACTCGCCTTTTTCATTAAGCAATTTCAGGGCGTTCCATTCCACTGGATTGTGAGATGCCGTTAGAATAATTCCACCATTCGCCTTTTCAAAAACTACCGCCATTTCCACCGTAGGAGTGGTTGAAAGGTCGAGGTCAACGATATCTATCCCAAGACCAATCAAAGTATTTTGCACCAGTGATTGAATCATGGCTCCCGAAGGGCGTGCATCGCGGCCAATCACCACCTTAAGCTTTCCGCTGTGGCGGGATTTAAGCCACGTACCATAGGCCGAAGCAAACTTTACGGCATCCGGAGGTGTCAGGTTGTCACCTGATTTACCCCCAATGGTACCTCTTATTCCTGAAATAGATTTTATTAGCGTCATTAAATATTTGGGTCTAAATTTCGTTAAAGTGGCAAAGATATGAATTGACCCAAGCTACGCCTGCATATAAAGGGCTGAATACCAAACCACCCCCAATGCTTTACCCAACTTAAAGGAAAAGTACAAACCAGTAATGTTACTGATGTTAACTAATTTGTGCAAAACCTCAACTATGGCTCTACTTTTGCCACAGTAGGAATAAATACTTTTAGGTAATCAAATACCCATTTTGCCATGTTTGAAGATGATGATGATCAAGAAGGAAATATTGAGAACCTACTACCCCTAATCAGCAGGTTTGAGCAGATGCTTAAACAGAGGGAAGAGTGGTTTTTTGATGTGGAAGAATTTGAGGCTATTTCAGATTACTACTATGAACGTGGTAAAATTACCCGTGCTATACATGCTGTGGAAATGGGCGCTGCTCAACACCCATCATGCAGTAACTTTATGGTGAGAAAGGCACAGTATTTTACGGCCTCCGATAAACTAAAGCTGGCTCAAAGGGAGTTGGATAAACTGGAGGCATTAGAGCCCGAAAGTTATGACCTCTACATGACCCGGGCTGCTATTTACAGCAAGCAGGGCAAGCACCAGCGTGCCATTCAATTTTACAAACTGGCCCTAAAAAAATCAGAATACCCGGAAGAGGTATGGCCCATGCTGGCCATTGAGCATCAAATTTTAGGAAACTATGAGTTGGCTCTAAAATATCTGAAGCTTACGCTGGAGGAAAATCCGGAGGATGAAATTGCCGTATATAATATTGCGCTATGCTTTGATCTTCTGGAACTTGGTGAAGAGGGTATTACTTACTTCCATAAGTTCACTGATAAAAATCCCTATAGCGAAATTGGCTGGTACCACCTCGGAATACTTCAGGCCAAGGAAAAACAGTTTGATAGCGCCATTCGCTCTATTGACTACTCCATATTGATTGACGAGTATTTTACGGCTGCCTACTATGAAAAGGCCAGAATACTTGAGCGTACCTACAGATATCAGGAAGCCTCAGAAGCCTATATGGCCAGTTTTGAATTTGAAGGCCCCACAGGTTTCTCCTATTATAAAATAGGAATGTGTTACCTCAATTTGTTTAAGCCCGAAAAAGCAATTAGCTATCTCACCAAGGCTATTCAGGAAGACTCCGATTTAGATGAAGCCTTTTATGAACTGGCCCTGATTAAGGATGAAGAAAACTCTGGTTCTGAGGCGATTTATTTTATTGATAAGGCTCTTGAGCTGGATTCGGATAACCCTGATTACCTTTTTACCAGCGCTGAAATTCACAAAAGAGCAGGTATGCTTAATGAGGCTGAAGTTATCTACAGCAGAATGCTCGAACTAGGTTACATTGAGCCAGATGTATTTATCGATTATGCAGAGCTGCTTTTTGACCTCTGCGAATTTGATGAGGGAATGGAAGTGCTTTATCAGGGTCAGCAGCTCAATCCTGATTCGGCTGAAATAAATTACCGACTTAGTGGCTACCTATACACTTTACAGGAGAGTGATGAAGCGGACATTTACTTTAAAAAGGCCTTAGATATTAACCCTGATAGAAGAATGTACTTCTTTGAGTTATTTCCAAAGCTTACTCAATCCACCTCCATTCAAAGTATATTGGTAGATAGTAAATATTCAGGCAGCCCGGAGTAAACCGCGCTACTTTTCGTCATCAATAATAGACACCACCTTGGATAAGGTGGTAAGAATACGGTTGTGCTTTTTCACAAAAGGATTGGTTTCATCCCACACATAGCCAGCCAGTACAGAACATATCTGTTTTTTAAACGCAGGTAATGCTGTTTCTGCAAAGAAAATAGCAGGAAGGCTGCCGTCATACCATCCTTTTACATACGATCGAAAAGTATCTACACCTCTTTGGATGTATTTCACATAATCTTCCTCCCAGTTTACATCCTCGCCATTCAGTTGGCGATCAACCAGTTTTGCAGCCGTTACGCCCGATTCCATGGCAAAGGTGACCCCTGATGAAAAAACGGGATCCAAAAACTCAGTGCTGTTTCCTGTAAGTACAAAACCATCTCCGTAAAATTTCTCCACCGAAATGGAATAGGCCGAAATCTCCCTAGGCTCCATTGTAAATTCCAATGATTTCAGCTTGGTACTAACGTAATCATTCATGCCAACGCAGTGCTGAAATTTCTCTTCCGGAGATGTTCCCATACCTTCAAAACAATCCAGCTCACCCACAAAACCAACAGAAGTACGACCGTCCGAAAAGGGAATTATCCACGCCCACATACGATCGGTAATGGTAACAATATCAATTCTCTTAGACTCTTCATTTGCGGCATCAAACTTTACATGCGCAAATATGGCTGCCCTTGGCGGGAAGTTTGAAGGCTTGTCTAATTTGAGCATCCTGGGGATAACCCGGCCCCAACCGCTACCATCAATTACAAAGCGACTTTGAATCGATTTGGTATTCTTATCCGCATCTACATAAGTGGTAATCTGCTGGCCTTTATCAAACTGAATATCTTCTACATAACATTCAAAATCAACTGACACGCCTTTATCAGCAACAGCCTGAGCCAAAGTCATGTCAAACTCGGCACGCGGCACCTGCCAGGTCCAGGTAGAGCCCTCCGTAAACTGTTCGGAGAAGTTAAAATCGCAGATTTCATCGTTTTTCACAAAGCGTGCTCCAATCTTCTTTTGAAAGTTTTTTGCTTCAATAGCATCAATTAAACCGGCTTCTCTGAGGTGATCCATACAACGTGGCAACAGGCTTTCGCCAATCACAAATCTTGGGAATTTTTGTTTTTCCAGAATCCTGACGTCCCATCCCCTATCCTTTAGTATAGCAGCAGCCAAAGTACCTGCCGGCCCTGCTCCAATCACTAGTACATCACACTTTGTCATTTATAATGGTGGGCCTTAGGCCTGTTTAATTTTTTCGAGTAACTTTCGTTTATCCACAAACTCGGAGCAAGTAACCAAAGCGCTAATGGTAACTCCTAATATACCGTGTAAATTTATATTCTGGCCCGTTAAATAAAGATTCGGAATTTTGGTTTTAGGCGTAATAAATGATTTAAGTGGAGATTTAAAATCCTTTACCACTCCATATAGAGAACCATCAACATTGCCAATATAATCGCGGAAAGTTAGTGGGGTGCTGCTATAAACTGCATTAATACTGTTTTTTAAATCCGGAAATTTTTTGGAGACATAATCAATAACCTTTTGCTCCTTTTCCCTTTTAAATGCTTTATAGGCCTCTCCTCTTTCTCCTGATTCAGCAATGGTATTGTGTGAATCCTTCCATTCCTCAAATTCTTCAAATCGCATATAGGTTACTAAAATCACACCTTTTGCATATTCCTCATTTTCTCCATGAGCAGGCGTACTCAACATGTAGGCATTTGGCCAGTCTTCGTCCTTATAGTCAATTGCCGCCCACACATCTGTGGTAGCATGGTGATAATAATTGTAGTTTCTATACTTAAATGTATTGGGCTTGCAGGTAATACTTACAACAAAGGTGGATATGGAGTTCTCCATATCATTAATCCGGTTGGTATAGGCCTTTCTCATTCGTCCCTCTTCAACCATGGCAATTGTAGCCTGTGGATGGGCATTGGAGATAAAGGTTGTACCATAATAGCGCTCCCCCTTATCAGTAACAGCTGCAGAAATATTGTCGCCTTCATATTCAAACGACACCACATTTTTGTGCTTTATAACATCCCCTCCCATTTCACGAATTTGCTTGGCCAGGTACTTAGCTATTTGTGACCCACCATCTATACATCTATAAGAGCTTTGTATGTAGGAATTAATAACCAGGGCATGCACATACAGCGGTGTTTTATCGCTATATCCTGCATAGAGTAAATTGGTACCCGCCAGTACGCTTCTCAGCTTTTCGTTTTCAGTTAATCTCTCCAGATATTCAACTATACCAACACCCAGCACTTCATCCTCAAGATGGCTGTCGGTACTATATTTTAGGGAGTAAAGCGGAAAGTGGCTACACACCTCCTGAATAGTTTCACAGTATTTCTTTATAGCCTCTTCCTCATGGGGAAACTGGCGGATAAGTGATTTTGCAAATCGGTCGTATCCCTGAGCATAAAAATATTCTGTTGCGTCTCCATCAAAACTTACAACATCAAATTTATCCTCATCCATTTTAAGGAGTTTAACCTTATCCATCAAACCAAAATACCTGAAGAGTTGATTGAGGTTTTGCCCCTCATCAAGTCCACCTATATAGTGTACTCCAGTATCAAAAATCACCTTATCACGACTAAATACCTGAAGATTTCCTCCCAGCTGGTGATTTTTTTCGAGCACACAAACCGAGAAACCTTCCGAGGCTAAAATAAATGCGCACTCCAAACCTCCCAGTCCACTGCCAATAATCACAAAATCGTATGTACTCCTTTCCTCCATTTTCAATTCTTCTCTAAAACATAGGTTCGGTTAGAACTTGTTTTGTTCTTATCAACCCTGCTAATACTCATGTTGTACTTCTCTGCCATACTATAGAGCATTGACTCTTCAAGAAAGGTAAGATCATTATCCGCCCTGTTAAATCTGAACAATTTTGTGGAAAGCACTTCGGTAAACTGGGTGGTTTTGTGCTTTCTTTGATCAACAAATCCATCCCGTACTATAATAGTTCCCTTTCCTATCAATTGTTCAGCACAGCTTTCTAAAACCTCCTGCTGCCTGGGCTTTTCCAAATAGTGAAGAACATCCTTAATGATATAGCAATCGGCTGCTTTAATCTCATATGAATTCAAATCGGCCACCTCAAAAGTAACGTCTTCGCTTTTTGCATAACATTGGGCAGCTACCGTAATTTTCTCCTCGTCATAATCCAGTCCGATAAGCTTTCTCTTTTTGCTGGTAAAGTGCAACATATAGCTCAAATAACCATAGCCACATCCAATATCATATATCAATCCTTCTCTGGGTGTGTGATTATGAAAGCTTTCAAAATTATTCTCAAGCTTCATCTTAATCCGTACATACCACTCCAGTACCGGGCCCTTGTATATATAATTGGCCAATACCGCATCGTGATAGTACTCGGTGTTTTCCTCTGTCTTTTGCAAATCCTCAAACTCCTTTTTTACAAACCTTGAAATAGCCTTGCTTCTTTCACGGTATCCCTCTCCAAATCTGCCATCATCAGGAGAAATTCTATCCAATATCTTTATAGTGAGATGACCACTTAGTAAGGTATAATCAGACTTACGGATGGTGTAATTAAAGCCATGCAGCAAAACCGGAATAATATCCAGATTATATCTCTCTGCCAGTAGAAATGCCCCCTTATGAAAACGCTTCATACTGCCATCCACGCTCCTTGTGCCTTCCGGAAAAATGGCAATAGAGTAACCTTGCGCAAGATTATCCTCAATGGTAGATAAATTATCCTCCAGATCATTATTAGCCGTGGGAAATCCCGCATAACGCACGGCCCATCCAAAAAGCGGGGAATTCCACACCCATTTATTGGTAAGGATAACAATGCGTGGATTGAGCATTAATATCGCAAGTATATCCACAAACGACTGATGGTTGGCAATAATAATGGCGGGCTTTTTAAAGTCTTCCCTTGAGGTGTTGATAATCTGCTTACGCACATTTACCATGAGGTAAATTACAGAGCCCGAGAACTTACTCATAATGTAGCTGTACATTCTTCTCTTTGGCTTTTTAGGAATGGGGAGAACATAAAACACCGGAATCAATAAGGTCACCAATATGCACCCAGCCGCAAAGTAACCGAAGGAAATAAAGGTGGTAAGCACTATAAAGAGCGTTAAGGGCGCCAGTTTTTTCTCCTTTCGCTTTTGTACTGCAAAGTGAAAAATGATGGGTTGTAGTGTAAGTGAAATAAACGAAATGCACACCATCCCGATAACGGAAAGCAGAGCAATAGACTGCAAAGCAGGGTGCTTGGCAAACAACAATACTCCGGTGCCAATTATTGTAGTGGCCGTGGATAGTATTATGGAGCTTCTATAGGATGAAAGCTTGTCTTTGCCCAGTTTGAATTTACTCAACAAACCATCCGAAACAAAAATGCAGAAGTCATCACCCAAGCCAAAAATGAAAGTGGTGATGAGCACATTAATAAAGTTAAAACGGATGTCGAAAAGGCCGCAAATACCCAATATCCAAAACCAACTTACCACCATGGGCAAAAAGGTTAATAATGCCAATTCTATACGGCCATAATTGATAAGTAGCGTGAAGAAAACCAGACTTGTTGTAATGATAAGGATCAGATTGAAATTATCCTGCACCACCTCTACCAGGCTATTTGCCATAAGGGTTTTATCCACTACCACCGCTTCAGTAGCCGCCAGTGCCTCCTGAATTTGAGCTACACCCTCTGGCGTAGTATTTACAATGTTAATTACCTCAACAGCTTCTTCTGAAAACACTATAAAGTTTTCAAACATTGGGCTTTGGAGAAACTCAGCAGGATAATCCAACTCCGGATTTACCTCAGTACTCAGCAGGTTATAAAACTGAGAAAAGCTCTCAGCCTTCATTCCCACCTGTGTGCTTTGTTGTTTAAAATCCTGAATTAAAGATTCCGAATTACCGCGTTCTATTCTACTGTTCCAACTTTGGCTACGTTGGCTGATTTCTTTCTTAGTTGGAAAAATATGATTTAAAGAAACCACTGAATTTGCTATCCCTCCCTCCTTCAAAGAATCCAATACCGATGTTACAGCATGGTTTCTATCTATTACAGATTGAAAATCATCACCCCTTGAGATTACAAAAACCGATTTTTCCCTGGTTTCAGAGTTTGTAATAACAGCCTCGGCATCCTGTAATTCCTTAGGGAAGTAATTGATCTTATTGAGGTCATCCTCAAAGGAAACATCTCCTACAAAAAAGCCCAAAAACACAGTAACTGCTACAATAGAGATGAAGACGGGCCTGCGCCAGCTAATATTTTTCTTAAACAACCGATCTATCCAGTGATCGCCACCCTGTAGCTTGTCAAGCACCCCAAGCCCGGTAAGTATATGCGGTTGTACCAACAGCACAAAAAACAATGTTCCGACTAAGCTAAAGGAAGCCAGCAGCCCAAAGTCTGTAAGAACCTGGGAATCCAGAAAAAGAAGACTTAAAAAAGCGAGAATAGTGGTGAAGCAACTAAGAATTAGCGAACCGCCAATATCATCTAAAGCTGCAGTTACGGAGTTGGAGTGTTTGAGATGCGTAAAAAGGTGGAAGCAATAATCAAGGGCAATTCCCAGCACAATACTTCCTGCGGCAAGTGTGAGTATGGAAATCTCTCCTCGAAGGAGAAATAAGGCGCCAACGGCAACTGTCATCCCAAAAAGGGGCGGCAGCAAAAAGAGGAAAGGAATAATCACCTTGCGATAATACCACAGCAACAGCGCTATAATCAGCACTATGGCCAACACCCCGGTTAAACGCGTGTCCTTGCGAATTTGCTCCCCGTTTTTAGCAGCAACCACAGGACCTCCAAAGAGATAAACTTCCGTATTACTCTCCGTTTTAAGTTCGGTTTTAGCCTCATTTAATGCATCAACTAAAAGTCCATTGTTTTTAGACTCTGATGCCGGGAAGGAAGGAGAAACAAATACGAGTATGTAGCGCCCATCCTCAGTAAATAGGTGATTGTTTTTAAGTACAAAATCGCCCCCCTCCTGTAAACCCGATAAATTTTGAAGTACTCGTGGGTAAAGGCCCAGTGGGTCTTTTAACAAGTATGATTTAAGCGCATAACTCTCTGGCGACACCAACTTCGCCAGCGTTCCATTTACAGCCGCTTTAATCTCCGAAGTATCCAGACTACCAATCAGCAAATCCTGAATTTTGGAATCTAAAAAGTAGGGCAGCTTATTATAAAAGAAATCAAAGGAGGCTGTAGAAGATTCCATCCCAAACCGGAATTGAATGGTATCAATCAATCCATTGCCGGAAGAATCGAGATTAGCCAGATAGCCTTCACCTAAAGCAATAAGCTCATCCGTGCCGAGCAAAGTATCGCGCGAACCAATGGCCACCACAATTTTACTGGCAATGGGTGATCGTTTGAAGAAATCCTGATACTGTTGAAGGGAGCCACCCTGAGGCAGGGTTTTGGAAACGTCCTCCTGAATGTTTATTTGAAAAGCGAAGTAGCCGAACACAACCCAAAGCACCAGCACAAATGCCAGCCAGGCCTTTCTTTGTTTACTAAGAAAGTTATAAATGGTGCTAATCATATTGCGCAGCTATGCCTGCCTGAAATTGGAGTTGAATAAATGGATGAGCAAAATTAGCGGATACTTTTTGTTAATCATGTTGTCGAGGCAAATATCATAAAGGTTCGTGCTCTTATGTACATGCTCTATCCTCTACATTAAGTTACCAGAGGTTCACAATATTAATAAAGCTAGGTGACAAGCGTTCCCGCCAACCATTGTAGCGCGTTGTTTTTAATAGGGTTAATGGCATTTACCCACCTTTTCATTTTCTTAAAATACCCTAAGTTTGCCGGCTGTAAACGCACTCCACCCAATTGTAACAACTAAAGTACATGCAGTTAAGAGATTTTGAGAAGTATTATGGCGATGGAAGCACATATAAGGTAAGTTCTGCCGTGCTGGACTTAGTAGACACTTCTCATGAATTTTTAAAGAAATTCTCCAAAGACAAAATCATATACGGTATAAACACCGGATTTGGCCCCATGGCTCAATATAGGATTGATGCCAAAGATCAGGTTCAGCTTCAGTACAACCTTGTACGGAGCCATGCCACCGGCCAGGGTAATTATTTGACTGAGCAGGATATCAGGGCGGTGATGCTTTGTCGTATTAACACACTTAGTCTGGGCCACTCTGGCGTAAGTCGCGGAGTAATTACTCAACTGGAAAGTTATATTCAAAACAACATTTGTCCGCTTATACCTGAGCATGGTAGTGTTGGTGCCAGTGGAGATTTGGTACAACTCGCGCATCTTGCCCTGGGCCTTATAGGTGAAGGTAAATGCTATTATAAAGGAGAAATAAGAGAGGTTAAGGATGTATTAATTCAACTGAACCTGCAGCCCCTTGAGCTAAAGCTTAGAGACGGCCTTGCCCTTATCAATGGTACCTCCTGTATGACAGGCATTGGTATGATTAATATTATGCATGCTCAAAACCTGCTCAACTGGAGTACAGTTGTTGGAGCCATAATTAATGAGTTGGTTGAGGCTTATGATGATTCATTCTCTGAGGAACTGAACCGGGTAAAAAAGCATAAAGGCCAAAATAAGGTTGCCGCAGCTATGCGCACCTGCCTTAGTGATAGTAAGCGCATCAGAAAACGTGAAGAACATCTTTTTGAAAGCAGCAAGCATCAGGATATAATTCCTATTAAGGAAAAGGTACAGGAGTACTACTCCTTCCGTTGTATCCCTCAGGTTTTAGGGCCCATTATTGATGAAATAGAAAATGCCAAAAAAATATTAGAGGAGGAAATTGGCTCTGCCAATGATAATCCTATTATTGATCTTGAAAAGCAAAGCGTTTATCACGGTGGAAACTTCCATGGCGACTATGTGGCCTATGAAATGGATAAGCTGAAAATTGGCATTACCAAGCTTAGTATGCTTTGTGAGCGCCAGTTAAACTATCTGCTCAATGATAAACTTAACGATCGCTTTCCTCCTTTCTTAAACTTAGGAAAGCTTGGCTTTAACTTCGGGGTGCAGGGTATTCAGTTTACTGCTACATCAACTACGGCTGAGAACCAAACCCTTTCATTTCCAATGTCGGTTCATTCTATCCCTAATAACAATGACAATCAAGACATTGTAAGTATGGGAACCAATGCGGCAAATATGTGCCGTAAGGTTATCGAAAATGCCTACCAGGTATTGGCTATTGAGAGCCTCGCCATTGCGCAGGCCATAGATTATATCGATACCGAAAGCACACTAAGCGATAACACGAAAAAATTTCATCGAATGGTTCGCAAGTATACAGCACCATTAAAGGATGACCGTTACATGGCCGAAGAAATTACGGCACTGACCAACCATCTTAAGCAGCAAAAGGCTTACGTAACTGTTTAAGCAAACAAATTTTACATGAAAAAAAAATACGCCCTGGTAACCGGAGGTTCTCGCGGCATCGGTAAAGAAATTTGTAAAAAACTTGCCGAGGATCATAGCTACCACATATTAATCAACTACACCTCTAATGATGAAGCTGCCAATCAAACACTGGCGGAAATCAAGCAAGCAGGTGGAGAAGCCTCTCTTTTAAAATTTAATGTTACGGATAATGCATCCGTAAACTCAGCCCTTGACCAATGGCATACTGAAAACCCCGAAGGACTGATAGAGGTATTGGTAAACAATGCCGGTATTACTCAGGATGGTATGTTTATGTGGATGGAGGAAAGCCAGTGGAAGAACGTGCTTGATGTTAGCCTCAATGGCTTTTACAACCTCAGCAAAGCCCTTATCCAAAAAATGCTGCGCAATCGCTATGGCCGTATTATAAATATTGTTTCGATTTCTGGGCAAAAGGGAAATCCCGGACAGGTGAATTACTCAGCCGCTAAGGCAGGTGTAATTGGCGCAACCAAGGCATTGGCTCAGGAGGTTGCAAAAAGAAATGTTACCGTAAATGCAGTTGCCCCAGGCTTCATCCGTACCGATATGACCAAGGAACTCCCTGAGGATGAGCTTAAAAAAATGATCCCCATGAACCGTTTTGGTGAGCCGGAAGAAGTTGCAGATTTGGTGAGTTTTTTAGCTTCCAAAAAAGCTAGCTATATTACCGGTGAAATTATTAACCTAAACGGAGGGATATATTCTTAATATGAGAAGGGTCGTAATCACTGGTATTGGCATTCATTCTTGCCTTGGAGATAATACTGAGGAAGTAAAAAACTCTCTATACACCGGTAAATCCGGAATTGTTTATGATCAGGAACGTGCTGATTTTGGTTTCCGGTCTCCCCTCACAGGAAAGGTATCCATGCCCGACCTTAAAGGCTTATTGGGCCGAAGAGAACGGATAGGCCTTTCGGAAGAAGCCATGTATGCCTATGTGGCTACAAGGCAAGCCCTGGAACAGGCCAAAATCGACATGGACTTTTTGGAAAAAAATGAAGTGGGCATCCTTTATGGAAATGATAGTTCCGCGAAAGCGGTAATGGAAGCCATAGACCTTATCCGCGAAAAAAAGGACACCACCCTACTCGGTTCCGGCTCCATATTTCAGAGCATGAACTGCACCGTAACCATGAATCTCTCCACCATCTTTAAATTAAAGGGAATAAATTTTACGGTAAGTGCAGCCTGCGCCAGTGGATCTCATGCTATTGGAATGGCTTTTAACATGATTCGCTCTGGTTTACAGGATCAGATAATTTGCGGTGGGGCACAGGAAGTAAATATGTATGCCTTTGGTAGCTTTGATGGACTTGGTGCCTTCTCCGTTCGACTGGATTCTCCAACCGAGGCTTCTCGCCCATTTGACAGAGATCGGGACGGCCTCATCCCCAGTGGTGGCGCAGCAACTGTAATTCTCGAAACTTTAGAATCGGCACAAAAACGCAATGCACCTATACTTGGCGAGGTGATGGGATATGGATTTTCATCCAATGGAGAGCATATTTCCAACCCCAATCTGGATGGACAGGTAAGGGCGCTAAACATGGCCCTAAAACAGTCGGAACTTAAAAGCTCAGACATTCAATATATAAATGCTCACGCCACATCAACTTCAATTGGCGACAAATTTGAGGCTCAGGCCTTACATCAGGTATTTGGAAAAACCAAACCCTATGTAAGCTCTACCAAGAGCATGACCGGCCATGAGTGCTGGATGGCAGGGGCAAGTGAGATCGTTTATTCATTATTAATGATGCATAACGATTTTATCGCTCCAAATATTAATTTTGCAAATCCTGATGAAGACTCGGCAAAGTTGAATATTGCAGACAAAACCATCGATACAGGGTTTGATTGTTTTCTTTCAAACTCTTTTGGTTTTGGGGGTACAAATTCCTCTTTGATCATCAAAAAATTTAAAAACTAGAACTAGATGGAAAAGACGATGGAAAAAGAAGAAATCATTGAAACCATAAAAGGATTTCTTGTTGAGGAGTTTGAAGTTGACGAAAACCTTATTGAACCAGAAGCTAACCTTAAAGAAACCTTAGATCTTGACAGTCTTGACTATGTGGATCTCGTGGTGATTATTGAAAGTAACTTCGGATTTAAAGTTACTGGTGAAGACTTTACAGAAATACACACCTTCCAGGATTTTTACAATTTTGTAAACAAACGGCTAAATGGCTGAATGGGAAGGGAAAAGTAAAGGCACTCCCCTCGGTTACAAAATTTTCATATTTCTTATTAAAAATGTTGGCCTCTCGGCTGCATACCTTCTGTTGTACCCTGTGGTAGGGTGGTACTATTTCTTCGCAAAAAAACCAAACCAATCTCTCCGTCAGTATTTTAGCAAACTACAAAATCATTTTCCCAATCCACCTAAAACATCCCGTTTCCAAACCTTTTACAATATGGGGCAGGTGTTGATTGACAAAACAGCCATCATCTCCGGTGCTACCGAAAATTTTACTGTAGACCATGAAGGTGGAAAGTATCTTGAGGATATGGCCAACAAGGGTACAGGTGGCTTTTTAATCAGCGCCCATGCCGGTAATTGGGAAATTGCCGGCCACCTGATGAAGCGCCTGGATCAACCCATTAACATTGTATTGCTGGATGGCGAGCATGAGCAAATAAAAAAGGTAATGGATAAGGCTGTGGGCAAACGCCACTTCAACATCATTGCCATGAAGGATGATATGTCTCACATATTTAAAATTCATCAGGCTGCCCGCAATAAGGAACTCATTTGCATTCATGGCGATCGCTTCTTGCCCGGGAGTAAAACCCTAACCGGAAACTTTTTGGGCGAAGATGCTCTATTCCCAATGGGGCCATTTGCCATGGCTGCCAAAATGGGCCTGCCCGTAAGTTTTGTTTATGGTATGAAAAAGCAAAGAAGTGATTACCACTTTATTTGCACAGAGCCAATGCTGGCACAAAGGGATCAAAACCTTATTTTTAAGGCCTACCTTCAAATGCTTGAAAAAATCGTTTACCAATACCCAAATCAATGGTACAACTTCTATCCTTTCTGGTTGAAGGATATAGAAGTAACTTCAAAAGCTTAAAAATCATGGCCCTCATTTCTCAGGAAAATATACTGGATTACATTCCACAGAAGCCACCCATTGTGATGGTGAGTGAACTGCTGTCCAACAACGAAACCCAAACTGTATCTCAGCTGCAGCTTACTCCGGATAATATGTTTTGTGCAAAGGGTGTATTTACGGAGCCGGGGCTAATTGAGAACATTGCCCAAACTGCCGCGTTGCGGATGGGATACACCGCCAGCCAGATGAACGGAGATGCAGAACCACCCGTTGGTTTTATAGGGGCGGTTTCCAAACTTAAAATTCATAACCTTCCGGCAGATAATGCCACCCTGCAAACTACTGTAGATGTATTAAACGATATTTTTGGAATTACCCTGATAAAGGGAACTTCAAGAGTGAATGAAGAAGTGATGGCAGAATGCGAAATGAAAATTGTGATACAGGGTTAAGATGGCGAAACTTATAAGCGAAACCAGTTTTAAAGTACGTTTTAGCGAGGTGGATTCCATGCGTATAGTGTGGCATGGCAATTACCTGAAATACTTTGAAGATGGCCGTGAAGCCTTTGGGTCCGAGCATGGCCTGGATTACCTGAAGATATACGAAAACGGACACCTCACTCCTATCGTACACTCTGAACTAGACTTTAAAAGCCCGTTGCGCTATGGCGATGTGGGCATAATTGAAACAAGTTTGGTGAATACCCCTGCCGCAAAAATCATACATGATTATCGCATCATTAATGCCGAAACACGCAAGGTTTTAGTAACAGGAAAAACCATTCAGGTTTTTACTGATATCAATGGCGTTCTCCAACTCAACATTCCACAGTTTTTTGAAGACTGGAAAAAATCTAAAGGATTGGTATAAATGGAGATTTATCTTGGAGCGGCATCGGCCATTTGCCCTGTAGGCAATACTCTTGAAGCAATCTACAATGAGATGGTTTTGGGTAAAACCGGAATTAAGAACATGCCCGATGCATTTGGTTTAGGGAAGGGTGAGTTTTTAGGCATTGTACCAGAAAAGCTAATCACTGTAAAGGAAAGCACCAAACTGAGAGGCCTGATTTGCAGTTCAATTCAGCAAACTATTAATGGCCTCCATGATCCTTCCATCATTCAAGGTGCAGAAACACGCCTTATCCTTTGCTCTACAAAAGGGGAAGTTGATAAACTGGAAACGGAAGGAACCGAAGCCGCACATCTCTATAATCTTTCTGCTTTTTTGCAGGAAAAATATAAGTTGGCCCATAAGCCTTCCATTATTTCAAGTGCGTGTATCAGTAGCCTTTTAGGAGTAATTAATGCCGCACGTCTCATCCAATCGGGAGTGGCAAAGCATGTAGTGGTTATTGGCGCTGATCTGGTTACCAGATTTACCTTATCAGGATTTATTTCCTTTTATGCCACAGCTACTACACCTAGCAAACCCTATGATAAAAGCAGAGATGGCATAAACCTTGGCGAAGCTGCAGCAAGCGCAGTAATAAGCAGTGACAAAAGCATTTTTGTATCTCCCTTAGGGAAATATTTAGGTGGTGCCTCCGCTAATGATGCCAATCACATTTCCGGTCCCTCCCGTACAGGTGAAGGCCTGTTTAGAAGCATAAATAAGGCCTTTGACGAAAGTCAGCTCGATTCCGGTGAAATCGATTTCATTTCTGCTCACGGCACTGCCACGGCCTTTAATGACGAAATGGAGGCCATTGCCTTTGATAGATTGGGAATGAACGATATTCCACTAAACAGTATGAAAGGTTACTTTGGCCATACCCTTGGCGCAGCCGGTTTACTTGAAAGTATAATTGGACTAGAGTCCCTGAAAAACAAGCAACTTATAAAATCTCTTGGTTTTGAAAATGCCGGGGTAAGCAAGCGAATCAACGTGCTATCCCAAAACCAAAAAGGAAAATTTAAAACCATGCTCAAAACCTCTTCCGGATTTGGAGGAAGCAATGCCGCAGCAATATTTGAGGTAATATGAAAAACCTCTTCCTCACAGCTCACACTTCCATCTCCAGAAAAGGAGTTTACCAAAACGGTGAACTACTGGTAAATGAAAATGCAGATACCACCGCGTTGCTTCGCGAAGCATACCAAACACTAGGTATTTCATACCCTAAGTTTTTTAAGATGGATAACTTGGGCAAGCTAGGAATACTGGGCACGGATCACTTTTTTGCAGATGGCAGCTTAAAAGAAAGATATAAAGATGACGAGGTGGCTGTGATCCTGGCCAACAGCTCTTCAAGCATGGAAAGCGATGTAGCCCATAAAAATAACTACACGGATGGTAAGGCAAGCCCGGCCGTGTTTGTATATACCCTCCCCAATATTGTAATTGGCGAAATTTGTATTCGCCATCAGCTTTTCAGCGAATCGAATTTCTATATTTTTGAAAAATTTGAAGCAGCCGAGATGCTTATGCAGGCTCAGGTACTTTTAAGCGAAAGCAATAGCAAGGCCTGCATTTTAGGTTGGGTGGAAAGTTTTGAAGATAAGTTTGAAGGGGTGTTTTTCCTTTTGGAAGAAGAAGGAGAAACAGAGGCTACGGAGGAAGTATTAAATGAGAGATTTAGCCACGTAATTTAGCCACAGATTACACGGATGACACAGATTAAGGTATTCGTGACAAACAATAATAAATCTGCGCAATTCAGCGGAATCTGCGCGAACAATAAATAAAAAAATGGAAAACCTCGAAAATGAACTAAAAGCTCAAATCATTGAGCAACTGAACCTGGAAGAAATGGAAGTGGGTGATTTTAAAAACAGCGACCCGCTTTTTGGTGATGATGGTCTGGGCCTTGATTCTATCGATGCTTTGGAACTTATTGTTCTCCTTGAAAAGGAATACGGCCTGAAAATCGAAAACCCGGAAGAAGGCAGTAAAATATTTGCCACCATTGATACTATGTCGGCATACATCCGCGAGCGTAAGGCTATCGCATGAAAATAGCAATCACAGGCATGGGCATCGTTTCGGCCATTGGTAACAATGTAGCCGAAAATTTAGAGGCGCTGCTGGCGCAGAAAACCGGTATCGGCAAACCCGAAAACCTGGAATCGCGCCTGGCGGAAACCCACCTGTTTGGTGAAATAAAACTAACCAATGGCCAATTGAAAGCAGAATTGGGATTGCAGGCTGATACCCTTATTTCGCGTACCAGCCTATTGGGAATGAAAGCCGTAAAGGAGGCATTGAAAAATATTTCATCCTCCGGGGGATTGCGCACCGGACTCATTTCAGGAACCACCATTGGTGGAATGGATCGCAGTGAAGGCTTTTACCGTGAGTATCATAATAATGGAAACAAGGTGAGAATCACAGATTTATTAACCCACGATTGTGGCGATACCACTGAAAAAATTGCGGATTACTTTGATATTCATGATTTTGTGAATACCATAAGCACCGCATGTTCCTCATCGGCCAATGCCATAATGATGGGTGCCAACCTCCTCAAAACAGGAAAGCTTGATCGCGTGATTGTGGGTGGTGCAGATCCTCTCTCCTACTTTACGGCCAACGGTTTTAATTCTCTTATGATTTTGGATACAGAATGGTGCAAACCGTTTTCTGCCAATCGCAAAGGACTGAACCTGGGTGAAGGTGCCGCCTTTTTGGTTTTGGAAACCGAGGAAGCCGCTAAGCAAAGAGGAAATGAAGTTCTGGCCTATGTTTCAGGTTACGCCAACGCTAATGATGCCTATCACCAAACGGCTTCCTCACCTGATGGAAGAGGCGCTACCATGGCTATGCAAGGCGCATTGGATATGGCAGGTTTAAAACCATCAGACATTCAATACATCAACGCCCATGGTACCGGTACCAATAATAATGACGAGTCCGAATCTACGGCCATTCACAATATTTTTAAGGAGGCGAAGCCGCCTATAAGCTCTACTAAAAGTTATACCGGCCACACACTTGGCGCAGCCGGAAGTATAGAAGCTGTATTTTCCGTTTTAGCTTTACGCGAACAGGTAGTGTTCCCCAACCTGAACCACCAGGAAGCTATTGCTAAAAATGACTGGTTGCCGGTAACGGAAGTCCGCAAAACCGAAATGCAAAATATACTTTCCAACTCATTTGGGTTTGGAGGAAATAATAGTTCGGTGGTTTTTACAAGGACGCTGGCGGTAATTTGAAAATGAGAAAATTTATATTAATCATATTGATCATTTTGCCAATAGTATTTTGGGCACAACAATCGGGTGGATACCAAAACTATAAGATTGGTAATGTTACTGTGCGATTTTTTACTGGAACTGACTCTGAAGAAATCAATAATGCTAAGATAATTGGACAATATGCAGCTATTCTTTCGGATAGCATGAGCCACGAAAAACCAATTTTGCTGGACTTTATACAAGAGGACTATTCTAATCATGAAGAAACTTCTAGCCATTCAAGCTATGGGAAAGATAAATATGAAATAATAAAGTATCAGAAATTAGAGTATGAACCGCTTCTAGATGATAGTGCCTATACGATAGTTTTTTATTCCGATATCAATGAAAGCAGTGAAAATGTAGAGAAAGATGTTTACGCTATACCTGCAATCGATGAAAGCAATAAAATTGTGATAAGGCAATTTGGTTTTCACTTTGATCTAACTGAGACAATGAATCTGTTGTACTATGCTCTTAATAATCAGAGCCAAGTTCAAAATCTTACCAAATCCGATACTCTTTTCAGAGATTCAAGCGAAGTGTTTTACCGTTTAGGGTCTATTCCTCAAAAGTATATTGACTCCATTATCTCAACCCCGTCTCATCACCTGGACCAATTACTTGACACGAAAATTTACAGGGATATGGACACGATGGATAGGCGGGTTATTTACTATTCTTATTTTCTACAGCAAGGTAAATACATAATATTCGCGGGACTTCATGGCAAGGAGACTGTTTTGGATACACTTGACAAAATTTACTCATTTAACCCAACAAGACCTGAAGCACTTTTTGTCTTCGAGACACCGACTCAATTTAGTATGTATAAACTCAATCCTTATCGGTTTCCAGAAATTTCAGGAAAACAATTTAAAAAACACATAATTCCAATTGACCCGAATGAATTTACCCTACTTCCAAATATTGAATGGCTAGGAGAGGATATTTATCTTATCAATTACTATAGAATGTACGAAGGGTGGAGGAGATTCCCTTACTTAGAAAAAGAGGATGTGCTCATTGAAGATTTTGAAGAATTTATCAACTCTTATCGAAAAGGGAAAAATTAAAAAACTACCGCCAACAACAGCGATACGCAATGTCCTACCGGACATTGTATATGGCCAAGCTGTTGATTGCGTCCATTTGAAAAAAATCAATTAAACCATGAGCCTATACCTATCCCCTTCCTTCTGTATCTCTTACCAAAACACCATTTCGGGTAAATTGGAATTACAGCCAATTGTGGCGATGGAGCAGCCCACTTTGGTAGAACCCAATTATAAGGAGCTACTGAAACCTGCATTACTTAGAAGGATGAGTAAGGTTTTGAAAATGGGAAACTATTCCGCGAAAGCGGTACTTACCGATGGCGAGGGAAATACGCATAACCCGGATGCCATATTGGTAGGGACTGGCCTGGGCTGTATCCGTGATACCATTGGGTTTATTGATGAAGTACTGAAGAACAATGAACAAACCCTTGCTCCCACCGCTTTTATCCAATCTACCCACAACTCTATTGCCGGACAAATTGCCTTGATGCTGCAGAATTACCGCTACAACATGACCCTTGTACAAAAGAGCATTTCGTTTGAAATGGCCTTAATGGATGCGGAATTACAATTGGAAACAGGAAGTGCTGAAAGCGTTTTGGTAGGTGCAGCTGATGAGTTGACCGATAATTTGGAGGTCTTGCTGAAGGAGCTTTCCGATGATATGGGAATTGAAATACCATTGTTGGGTGAAGGTGCCGCCTTCTTTTTGGCTACAGCCCAACCACAAGCAGACACTATTGCCAAAGTGGAAAGCATCGCCACATTAAGCAGTGGTAGTGGTATGGAAGTATTTCTACAGGAAAACAAGATTGATCTTTCCAGTTTCGAACTGATACTTAGCGGAGATAACCAATTAACAAATTCAACGGTTCCACAAATCAACTTCAAAGACTACTGCGGAGAATACTTTACCGCCCCCGCTTTTGCTACACATTTAGCTTTGGAAATTTTCCGTGGAAACGTGGAGGTTCCAAATACCTCCGCTGTAAAGCGAATTTTGATATTGAATACCTTTGGCGGAAACTATGGGGCCATTGCGCTACAAGCGGTTTGAAAATAAAGCCCCGCCAAGTTATGCACCAAATTTTACCACAGAGAGACATAGATCACATAGACTTCCTAGCTAAAAATCTTAGTGTCTTAGTGCCTTTGTGGCATAAGCTATAATGAAATAAAGCCCTGCCAAGTTATGCACCAAATTTTACCCCATAAAAACATAGAGCACATAGACTTCCTAGCTAAAAATCTTAGTGTCTTAGTGCCTTTGTGGCATAAGCTATAATGAAATAAAGCCCCGCCAAGTTATGCATCAAATTTTACCACAGAGAGACATAGAACACATAGACTTCCTAGCTAAAAATCTTAGTGTCTTAGTGCCTTTGTGGCATAAGCTATAATGAAATAAAGCCCCGCCAAGTTATGCATCAAATTTTACCACATAGAAACATAGAGCACATAGACTTCCTAGCTAAAAATCTTAGTGTCTTAGTGCCTTTGTGGCATAAGCTATAATGAAATA
>JBLWXT010000033.1:33741-49844 GCA_048267305.1 Owenweeksia sp.
AGCTATAATGAAATAAAGCCCCGCCAAGTTATGCATCAAATTTTACCACAGAGAGACATAGAACACATAGACTTCCTTGCTAAAAATCTTAGTGTCTTAGTGCCTTTGTGGCATAAGCTATAATGAAATAAAGCCTTGCCAAGTTATGCACCAAATTTTACCCCATAAAAACATAGAGCACATAGACTTCCTAGCTAAAAATCCTAGTGTCTTAGTGCCTTTGTGGCATAAGCTATAATGAAATACCGCACCCTTCAAATATTATCTTTCCTCTCCTTTTTAGGAGTATTGTGCTTGTCCTATTTCTCTTCTCCAAATTATTTGTGGTTGCTGCTTCCCTTGTTAGCCTTATACCTCGGTTTTATTTCATGGGGAGCCAGTAATATCCGTTCGGGCTTCTTCATCAAAACCCTTTCAATCGCAAATAAACCCAGGCAGTTGGCACTTACCTTTGATGATGGTCCACACCCCAACTCATTGAAAGTACTTGAAATTTTGAAGCAATTTGAAGCGCCAGCCACCTTCTTCTGCATCGGTAAAAATATTGAAGCCCACACTGCTATTGCTAAGCAAATGCTTGTAGAAGGACATACGCTCGGCAACCACACCTACAGCCATCCTGTAAAGTGGGGCTGGCTTTCCGTTAAGGATGTAAAAAAAGAAGTGGACCTTGGCCGCGCGGCATTACAAACCCTAACCGGAACAAATCACAAACTTTTCCGCCCGCCATTTGGAGTAACCAATCCTAATATTGCACGGGCATTAAACAGCAGCGATTGTAACGTTATTGGTTGGGATTTACGCTCACTGGACACAGCGATTAAGGATGAAGAGCGTCTTTTTCAACGAATTATAAAAAGGATAAACCAAAGCAGCATTTTGCTGTTTCACGATACACAGGAACATACGCCACGGGTATTAGCAAGGGTTTTACAGTATTGTAAAGATGGTGGCATTAAAATTGTCTCGCTGGGCGAGTTGTTGGAGATTGAGGTTTGAGATGATCATCCCCCATGCCCCACTTCGACAAGCTCAGTGCAGGCTCTCAAGGGGAGAATGGGTTCAGGCTGATTAGCCAATTTAACTTTACCTTTTGACCAGGGCCAAATCCCCCCTTGAGGGGGGCGCAGGGGGGTGACCAAAAAATAATTCATAAATGAAACACATTCTTAAAATCACAATATTCAGTCTATTAGCTCTTGGCTTAAACGCGCAAGACCTTACCCCTGCCAAAAGTGCCAAGGCGGTAAAGGATGCTTTCACTAGGATGAATACCTCTACCAAAAGTTTTTCCAGTGATTTTAAGCAAACCAAGGAGTTTTCATTTATGGACAGGCCATTGGTAAGCACTGGTAAATTTTACTATCAAAAAAGTGATCAGTTGCGCTGGGAATACATTTCACCCCTGCAATATGTAATGCTGATTAATGGCGAAAACATCCGTATAAAGGAAGATGGAAAAGTAAAGACCTACTCCTCTGCCGTAAATGAAATTTTTAAAACGGTTAAGGAAATTATACTGGGCTGCATTAGCGGAGAAATACTGAACGACCCCAATTATGAACCGTCATTTTACGAAAGTGATAAACTGTATCAGGTAAAGCTTTTGCCGAAGGACAAGCAGCTAAAGGAATACATGAAGGAAATCAACATCTTTCTGGATAAAAGCAGTAATGAACTGAGTTACCTGATTCTAAAAGATGGCTCCGGAGATATCACCAAAATTGAATTCCAGAACCGAAAGATTAATCAGGCTATTGACGAGAGCACATTCAGTAAGTTTTAGAATTCCATGAAATCTGCTATCCTTTTAAGGGCTTACGGTAGGCCGAGCGAATGTTCAGCAATTCAATCCTGTTCTTTTTGCGGTTAATACGATAGGTAAGAATTGTGAATTTGTTCATTGGTCCACGATGAACATTTTTAAGCATGGCAGTTGTTTTCAAGAGTTCAGGAAATTGGCTAAGCAGTTCAAAAAAGTCCATCGACTGCCTAATAAAATTCCGAACTTCCCGTTCCGTCCAGTTTTCTTCCAAATATTCTACTATCCCATCAAAACCGTTTTGAGCTCGTTTTGTCCAAACTATTTTTAGAGCCATTTTTGATATTTCGCCATGGCTTCCTCATGTGAAATTACGTCATCGCGATCAGCCTGTTCAAGACCCTCCTTTATTCCAGCTCTTTCCTCATCATTGATTTCGTCCCACCAATCTGCTTTTTCCTGGCGTAAAGCTTTTATTTTGATCAACACATCTTTGTCGGTCAATTGAGCCAACCACTGTATCAGATCCAGTTTTTCTGCTTTCAAATCCATTTCCAACTTTTTTAGTGTTCACAAATTTAAACATGTTTGTTTTGGCAATGGGTCAAGTCTCTTGCAAGCCTTGCTATTTTTAGTTCTATTTGCGAATGTCGTTTTTCAAAAAATGGGCTTTAAATGCCATCAGCCGTCACGGCTCACACTCCCTGCTCCCTTTGGAGAATGGTGGTCTCGGCTTAGCCGAGAGACCTGGTGTGATTTTATTCATTACAATGCTACTCTCCTTTTTCCTTTTCGGGAATACAACAGCCCAATCGTCCAAAATCATTAATCCATTCCTTGCCGAACCAACCCACCTTTTTACAGCTAAACTCAATTTTCAGCAAAACACTTTTACTGGTTATCTGGGGGTAAAATATGAAGATGCCAATAACTTCAGAATTTCGTTCAATTCCACTATGGGTAGCACTTTGATGGATTTGGAATGGAAAGATGGAGTTTTCATAAAACACTATTTACCCGAACAGCTAAACCGAAAAATCATCATCAATAAACTTCAGGATGATTTTGAAATGATGCTGCTACACCTATTGGCTGAAGGGAAATGGAAGGATGCCAACACTCTAAAGGTGGGTTGCCATAAATATCGATTTGAGGAAAACACAAGCCTTTTTCCCACTAAAGTGGAAGACCGCAACTGGTTGGGCCGAGTAAAGCGCACTCTGAATTTTGGATATAGCGAGCAAAAAAAACTCAATACCATTCTTTTAAAACATCATAGTTTTGCCCTCCAAATGGAACTGAGCAGTATAGACTAATGGAAAAACATATCCCGGATTTTTACAGCGTATTAAACACCTCCAAACTTGGCGATAATAGCTATGAGGTTAAAGTTTCTATGAACCCCGAGGCCGAAGTTTATAAAGGACATTTTCCCGGGCAACCGATAGCTCCCGGAGCGTGCTTAACACAAATGGTAAAGGAAGTGGCCAACACCATCTCCGGCAAGGAAATGAGATTAGTGGAAGCCCAGCAGATTAAGTTTTTGGCCACAGTAAATCCTATTGCCACACCTGAGCTAACCCTTGACCTCACACTTACCGAAAATGAGGATGGAGTAAAAATGAAGTGTACCGCTAAAGATGAAACCACCAGTTACTTTAAGATAAGTGGAACACTCGCCTAAGGCCATTTCAACACATACCGCTGAGGACATTCGCGAGCTGGGCATATTGGTGCTCATGCCCACCTACAACAACTCCAAAACTTTAGAGCGGGTTACGAGAGGTGTTTTGCAGTTCACCAAACTGGAAGGCGATTCACAACCCAGATTATTGGTTGTAAATGATGGCTCCACCGATGATACTTCTTCCATTCTTCAAAAGTTCAGCAGCCAAATTGAACTTATAAATTTCCCGGAAAACAAAGGAAAGGGAGCCGCATTAAAAGCGGGTTTTGCTTACGCGAAAGAAAAGCAGTACCGTCATGTTATAACCATAGATTCGGATGGGCAGCACTATACCGAGGAACTCCCTCACTTTGTAGATAAAATAAAAACCTACCCCGATAGCCTGATTATGGGTGCCCGTGGTATGAAAGAGGCTAGCGCTCCTGGTAAGAGCTCTTTTGGAAACAAATTCTCAAACTTCTGGTATTATGTGGAAACGGGAATTCGCTTACCCGATACGCAAACCGGCTATCGTTGCTATCCCGTTGAAGGACTTAAAAAAATAAAGCTCTTCACCAACAAATTTGAATTGGAGATTGAGGTAATCGTGAAGCTGGCCTGGGCCGGAACTGCCGTTCATAGTTTACCCATCCATGTAAAATATGATCCCGATGAACGGGTTTCCCACTTCAGACCGTTTAAGGATTTTACCCGTATCAGCATCCTGAATACCTATTTAGTGATTCTTACTTTTCTTTGGTATTTACCCAAAAGATTACTCAGGAAAAACATCTTTGAAATAATAAAGAAAGAGGTAATGCGCTCGGATGAACCGGCCCTAAAAAAAGCGTTGGCTCTGGGTTTCGGAGTTTTCTTTGGCATTATACCCATTTGGGGATTTCAATTGTTGATAGGTATTCCTTTTGCCATTTTCGCAAAACTCAACAAAGTGCTGTTTATAGCTGCAGCCAATATCAGCCTCCCTCCTTTTATTCCATTTATAATTTTAGGAAGCTATGGTATGGGTGAGTTGGTGCTCGGTACCTCGGATGTTCCACTTCCTCCTTTAAGTGAAATTACACTGTCCAATATTCATAACAATTTTATAATCTATGTATGGGGAGCTATTGTTTTAGCCATTGTAGCCGGGCTTGCAACTAGTTTAGTGGCGTGGGGAGTTATTGTTTGGAGGAGGAAGTGGGGAGTAAGGATTAAGAATTAAGGATTTAGCCAGACTCCAACATTAATCAAGCCTCAAGGTGTGATTGAACCTAAATGTCGTATCCTCTAAGATAAGATGGACTTGAAGAGGTAGAGTAACTTCCTGTTCGCTGTCGTACTTTGAGATAAACAACACAGGATAGTCAAAGCCAGCTTTCATAGGCAAACCGATATCCTCATTGGGGTGACCATAAATTTGCCAGCCATTAGGAGAAGTTTGGAGAAAAACATCAAAAAAATCTGTAATGTCCTGATCCTTTTTTATAAAACCATAATTGGTATACGTAAGACTATCAGAAGCTGTAATCACAATTTGTTTAACCCTGTTGGTATAGATATATAAAGGAGTGCATGCCAGGGCATTGGTATTAAAAAAACTTAATCTTAGTTTTTGAAAAGCTACTTTCTCGAAATCTGTTACCAGAAGCCCTAGACCAACAGCATCGTTATCATAAAACTTGCTTGTATCTGCCACACCCACTAAATCTGCAAATTTGTCACCGTGCTTTGATATCTGTAAAGTTATTGACTCCATATCCCTAATAAACCACCTTGGAGAGGATGTACCGAAACAGGGATCATGATACTCTTGTTCTTTCTCAATCTCGCAGCTAAAGGGAAATAACCCTAGAAAAAGCATCAAGAATAAAACTTTAAAGGAAGTCTTCATAAATTGGAATTTTAATCTAAATCACCTTCAATTACCTTTATGATGACAAGAGCTCACTTAGTCCAGCCTCAAAGTATAACCAACAGTATAAACCGAATCCTCTGTAACTACCTCAATTTCTAATGGGAGCTTTATTCTCTGCTTGCTGTGATATCTTGGAACAAATAAAAAAGGATATTCGGTTCTGTCAATTGTTTTTTCACCCAATCGATAAATGGTGTCACTTAACCAAGTGATATCAGATTCTCCAATAAAGAAGTCGAAACTGTCAGTAATATCTTCCCCTTTTTTTATAAAACGAGTGCTTGGATAAGTAGCAGTATCTGTAGCTCTAATAGAGATATTTATGAACTTGTTAAAATAAGGTAAGCGAGCTGGCGAACAGGCATATGCCTCGGTTGAAAATAAACTAAGGCTTAATGATCGTGCTGAAACAACCTTGGTACCGGATACTTTTAGTGCTAAACCAATTTCATAGTTATCATAATACACTAACGAATCTGCCAGTCCATTTGGATATATCCTAAAAGAATCCGTGATAATTTTTCTCTTTACAATTTGAAATACCACAGGCTCCAATCCAATTATTTCAAAAGGTTTGGCAACTCCAAATCCACAATCATAACCAGGATCATAGTCATTCTCGCAGGCAAGTGGAAATAGCCCAAGAAAAAGCATCAGAAATAAAACTCTAAATATGTTCTTCATAAGAAATAGCTTACAACAAATATATCCTCTTAAAAGAACTCCACAGTTAAGCCAATCTTATCAAATTAACTTTGATGCAAAATCTATTGCCAATAAGTTGTAAATTCTCCTAAAATTTCAACCATGCCAAAAATAACCGACACCCCACCCCAATCAGTTTCTGATGAAATTGCACTTTTAGCCCAAAGTCTTGACGGGCAAATTCCCACAAAACAACTGGATAAAAACGTACTCATTGCCAGTTGGAACATCCGCGCCTTTGGTGGTCTTACTGAAGAATGGGAAGCGGATGACAACGACAGCCCCAAGCGGGATTTACATTCACTTTTGGCTATTGCCGAAATAGTAAAACGCTTTGACATTATTGCTCTGCAAGAAGTTAAGGGCGATTTAAAAGCCCTGCGTCACTTGCTAAAAGTATTGGGCGATAATTACAGCTTCATACTCACGGATGTATGTGGAGGAGCTGAAGGCAACGATGAACGTCTTGCTTTTTTGTTCGATTCACGCAAGGTGAAACTAAGCGGACTTGCCTGCGAACTTGTTGTACCCAACGAAGAGGTAGAAAAAATCAAACCCGGAGCCTTTGCCCGCCAATTTGTACGTACACCTTATGCTGTTGGCTTTAAGGTAGGCGGAAAAACCTTTGTGTTAATTACGCTACATGTACTTTATGGCAAAAAAGCCGCTGACCGTACACCTGAGTTAAAAGCTATTGCTGAATGGCTATTTAATTGGAGTAAGGATATGAATGCCTTTGACCAAAGCCTTATGGTGCTTGGCGACTTTAATATCGACCGTAAGGATGATGACCGCTACAAAGCGTTTGTTTCTACAGGCCTAAAAGTACCGGAAGACCTTACCAACATCAGAAGAACCGTTTACGACAACAGTTCCAAATACTATGACCAGATTGCATGGTTTGAAAATGAGCAGAACGTTTCGCAGCTTTCTGTGAAGTACTTAAAAGGCGGTTCCTTCAACTTTGGCCCACATGTGCTTAAAAGTCGTGGGCTTACATCCGGGCAGCTTTCCTGGCGAATTTCGGATCACTTGCCCTTGTGGGCGGAGTTTTCTACGAGGTAGGGATTTTTAACACAGATAGGCACAGATTAACACGAATTATTTAAACTTGAAAGTTGATTAAAACGTTTTCCCTATGACTGATGAACTAAACGAAATCAGCTACAAAATAATTGGCTGTGCTTATGAGGTACACAATGAATTGGGCCCAGGACTTTTAGAGAAAACCTACGAAGTTTGTTTGATTCATGAACTTTTGAAAGTTGGATTAGAAGTGAAGCAACAAGTGGCCTTGCCAGTTTTATACAAAGGCATCCGTCTTGATGCAGGGTATCGAATTGATCTCCTAGTTGATAATCAGATTATACTTGAACTGAAATCGGTTGAAGCACTTGCGCCAATTCATCAGGCTCAATTATTAACTTATATGCGATTAGCAGATATTAGACTAGGATTACTTTTCAACTTCAATGTACTCAACATGAGAAAAGGCGGCATCAAAAGAATGGTATTATGAGTATGATTTGATTACTCTGTGTTAATCTTTGCATACCTGTGTTAGAGAGCTCAAGGCCTCAAATCCCTCACCAACACCGGCTTTCTGCTATCATCAGCAAAACGCAAGGCACGGATATCTTCTGCAGATTCAAAATTGACTTTTGGAGTTACCCTTAATCGAGCTCGTAGAATATCCAGAATCACTTTTTCAAGAGATGGATTGGCCGTACAGCGAATAAGCAGTTCGTCACCGCCCCACTCATTACTTTCAATTTGAATAATATAGGCCTTTAGCTCCTCCACTTCATTTAGCGCATCTACAATCATATTGGGATAAATCGTAGTGCCTTTCAACTTTATCATTTGCTGCTGGCGACCAAGCACAGGGCCTAATCTGGGAGTGTTCCGTCCGCAAGCGCAGGGTTCATCGTAATAATGGCAAATATCTCCGGTACGGTAGCGTAATAACGGTGTAGCCTCTACGCCAAGAGGAGTTACTACAACCTCACCTTGCTCTCCATTTCTCACCTGCTTTCCTTCTTCGTCCAGCACCTCCAGCACTATAAGCTCAGGTTGAACGTGTACACCTGATTTTTCAGAACAAGCGGTAAATGCAGTTGCCATTTCGGTAGAGGCATAGGTAGAAATGAGCTCCACATCCCAACGGCTCTTAATGCGCTTCATTAAAGCTCCGGGCTCTAAATCGCTAGTAGTAAGGGCTTCGCCTATGCACACTATTTTCTTTACAGAGGTGGCATTGGCATCTAAACCGTGCTTTTCGGCAAAATCCAACAAAAAGGGAATAAAGGATGGAACGGCAATAAGCACGGTTGGTTGAAACTGCTGAATGCTCCTCCACTGCATGGCAGGTACACCAGGACCTGTACGCACCATACCAGCCCCTAAAGCCCGCGTACCACAGTGGTATGCCAGCCCGGCCATAAACTGCTTGTCTATGGTGGTCATTAACTGAAATACATCGGTTGATTGACAACCGGCTAAAAGCAAAGAGTTTTTTTCGTTTTCTGCCAAACGCTGTAAATCCTTTTCGGAGACAAACATGGCTACGGGGTCGCCTAATGTTCCGGAAGTTGTGGCGTAATCAATAACTTCTGTTTTGGGTACTGCCAAAAAATCCCAGTTATGGTGCGCCAAATCATCTTTCACCGTAAAGGGTAATTCCTTTAAAGGATCCAGGCTTTCGCTAAATATTTCCCCGGAAGGGAGATGGGCTAAACTCTTTTTATAAAAAGGAGATTTTTCACGGATATAGCTCAGATGCTGATTCAGACTTTTAATCCAGTATTGCTCGCGTAGTTGGGAATCAGTTTCAATCGATTTTAGAACTTGAGTCATTTAGCGGCAATCTTTTAGTCGTTCTCTAATTTCGTTTTCCTCCTTACGGGAAGCCACACTTTTGGTGAGTGCCTTTTTATAATAATCACAGGCTTTGGAGGGCTGTTTCTTTTCGGTGAAATAATTCCCAAGCAATTGGTAGGTCAGATAACTTTCGGGATTGGAGGCCACAAATTTGGTGATTTCCTCTTCATTTAACTGAAATGGAATTCCAACCATAGTGAGATCCGTAATCGCCTGTTTTATCTTTTTGAAATATAAAAACTGCTGATATTTGTCTGATTTCAAAAAGGGATCCTCAGGAATGGTACAGGAAGGATCATTAACCTGTTTATGGATTTTTACCACTTTATCAGCTGTAGCAAATACTGAATCCAAATCATAACACACAAAGGCGCCCAGCTGATAAGGCCCTGCCGAAATCCACATTTTCCTTTCAACGGGTTCAAAAATCACCCCATGGTGAGCAATGAGCTGGTTCATGGCAACCGTATTGGCCATTCCCACATTGGCGTCATGCAATCCACGCTGGTCACGCAAAATGGCTACGCCCTCATCTACTGTTATAGGATAGTTTCTCTTCAAAAGCTCATTCATCCGCGCCAGGCGGTTCTTAGAATCAGATTCCTCCAGATTTTGAATGTTGGCGGGATTCTCTGCGAAAGCAGCCCCCTGATAATGATTGGAGCAACTGAGATGGCTGGAACCTGTTTCGTAAAGGCCAATGGTATCTGTAGACTTTTCAATAATAGCTGCGCGGTTCTCAATACCCGAACCAATAAGCAAGGCTTCTGAAACAAAAGTCTCGCGCTTTTTAGCAATGGCGTAAGCCTCATCAATGGTTGATGCATATTGCAGAATCTCTCTCGCCAAAAGCGAAATAGGCATTTTAGCACCAGTAGGCATGGCCGATTTAGAGGCATTGATGGTAACTGTAAGCCCCTTCTCGTTCATCCCTGATGCAACACCCATAAATCCCGCCCAGGAGTAGCTGGCATAGGCGTAACCTTCATCAGGCCGCATAAAGGTTATCAGTTTATCACGGGCAAAATCGTCACCTACATAAAAATCAAAGTTTCGACCAATAAGCAGGTTGCCGTTGTAACTACTGCTATCCCATACGGCAAAAGAGGTACAGCCCACCATGTTTAAATCGGTAAGGGCATGGCCAATATCATGAGCCGCATGGTAATTTAAAATGCGATAATAAGAGGGGGCGATACTTTTATACTCTTCAGAAAAGGACTTGGATACCCCATAGATTTCCCTTTGGTACTCCACCGGGATGTATTCATCCATATCCTTATTAAACCACCCAATGAAGAACTTAAGAAACCAACGCAGGGCCGAGGAAGGCACTAGTTTTTCCACCTGGGCTACAAAGTGATCTTCCTGCGCCTGAATTTGCTCAATGGCCAGCTCGCCATAAGCCACACCACGCTCGTAGGGAGCGCCTTCGATATAGATTTCCCAAATGCCATACTCGTTTTGGCGGTACCAGTCATTGTTGTAATAGCGCAAGTCGCCATCTGTTTGTACTTGCACCTTATCGGCAATGGCTTCTTCATTTTTCACCTCGGGGTATGACACACGAATAGCCAGCAAAAACAGAATAATGAGTACAATAAAAAAGGCTAAAAAGCCCAGGGAGAATCGTTTAAGAAACTTTTTTGTTTTGGGTTTCAATAGAAGGTATTGAGTTTTGAAGCGGCAAATTTAACAATTGCAAGTGGCAAGTACTAAATTGGAAATACGAAGTATAAAAGAGCGGTTACGGCTTCATTGCATCGTCATTCCTATTTCCTTACTTCGTCATTCGTACTTCATGCCTCATACTTTTACCTACTCTCTCATTTTGTCAAAATCAACCTTACGGCCAGTGGTACCACGCCAGCGTTTTAAATTTCCTTCCCTTTCGGGGAGAGCCACAAAATTTTCTTTTTTACATAGCTCAAACTCTATTTCCGGCTCAGTAAACTCCAGCGTTCCTAAAATATCATTATCAAAGGGCAGGTAATGCAGAAAGCCTATTTTCCTCTTATACACCTTCTTCATAAAATAATTTTGGTAAGGATCGGTAGCCAGGGCAAATGTTTTAAAGCCCAATTTTTTACCTTTTAATACAGAGTAATATACATTCTCCACGCTATGCTCCGCATTGGTTTCCGCAAACATGTGCTCCTCCGGTAAACCCAGGGCCACGGCATAGCGCCTCATAATTTCACCTTCATAATAGGGCGAATAAACAGCCGATCCTGAAAAGATGATATTCTTGGCCAGGCCTTGCTCAAACAGATATTTTGCCCAGTGAACCCTGAATTTCATCACATCATCCCAGCTTTCACCATCATGGGGAATACCAGGTACAATCAAGGCATCAAAGGGTGCCAACTGTTTTTGTTGCGCAAAAATCTTCTGGGCCTTTTTTGGACCCCAACAAGAGGTAACTGATAGTAATAAGGAGAAGGCGATAAAGGGAAAGTACTTTTTAAAATTCACGAGCTAGTTCGTTATATTCTGGTATTAACGGTTAAAAACCGTCAAAGGTTTGAATTTACTCATCTATAAAAATGGGCAGTCATCAGAAATACGCTACCATTTTAATTTTTTGAGTTTCCTTTGCCGCAAAATTTACAAGCGGCATGTCACAACTTTCGTTGATATTTAAAGGAATGGCCATGGGAATGGCAGAAGTAGTACCCGGAGTTTCAGGCGGAACCATCGCCTTTATTACAGGTATTTATGAGCGTCTTATCTTTTCCATAAAATCTATTGACCTTGAGTTTCTAAAGCTTGTATTCAGCGGGAAAATTGCTGCTGCCTGGAAAAAGATAGATGGCAATTTTTTAGTATTCCTTATTGGTGGAATGTTGCTGGGTATAGTGATAGGTGTGTTTGCCATTACCTGGCTTTTAGAACATCACCCGCTCCTCATCTGGGGATTTTTCTTTGGGCTTATTCTCGCATCAGTATATGTGGTTGGTAAGGACATAGATACCTGGAATGCGGGAAGTATTATCGCCCTATTGGCTGGAGCTATTCTGGTTTATTATGTTACTGTTGCCGTACCCGGCTCGCCTAGCACCGCATTGTGGTTTGTATTTATTTGTGGAGCTGTGGCCATTTCAGCCCTTCTCCTGCCTGGCCTTTCGGGCAGTTTTGTACTTTTACTTTTAGGGATGTACACATTCATCATTCCTAAGGTTAAAGACATCCTTTCGGGAGATTTATCAGGGCTTAGCGTAATTATAGTATTTGCTGTGGGATGCCTTACGGGATTACTTAGTTTCTCAAGAGTACTTACCTGGGCCTTCAAAAACTACAAAAACACCACCCTGGCCTTCCTTACGGGATTGATGATTGGCTCCCTAAACAAGGTTTGGCCATGGCAGCAGGTATTGAGCTTACGCACCAATACCGAAGGCGAAGAGTCCGTGGCTTTCTCCAAAAGTGTGCTTCCATCAACCTTTGCTGAGCTGGACACCAACTTCCTGTATGGTAGTGAGCCACAAATGGGCGCTGTTATTGGCTGTATGGCCTTTGGCCTTGTGTTGGTTTTGGGCCTTTATTTTGTGGGGAGGAGGAATAGCTAAGCACCAACCCAACCGCTAAGAACGCAAGGTACTATGTACGGAACGCTGCTTATGATTGTTTTAAATGATAAGTTTGGGACAATGAAATGGCCATTTCACAATAAAAAACTACTCGCTTTTACAGCTTTGGTGTGTGCCATATATTGGTTCTTACCAATATTCCAACAGCAATCTTTTAACTACTACGCAGATAGAACAAATGACCATGGGGGTATATTCAATCTGTCAATTTCCATTTTTCAATCTCTTGCAATCCTCAGTGAAGGGCTCGCTTATTTCATTCTGTCATTCTGCTTCCTATTTAGTTGGGCTCTTTTTTATATGATTTTCAGTATTATAAAAAATACCATAATTAAACTATGTGCCCTTAAATAGTTTAATTATTTACTCTAAGAGGGCTTACTCTTGTCGTTTTTCTTTGCGCTTCTTAGGCGATCAGTGCTAAATCCTTCCCTACCTTTATCAAAAATTTGCACCATGCAGCTGGGCCTTCTTGGTAAAACCCTAAAACATTCGTTTTCCAAAAAATACTTTACTGAGAAGTTTAGTGAGCTGAACTTACATGGCCATACCTATAGCAACTTTGAGTTGCAATCAATAGAGGAGTTTCCTGACTTGCTCCAAGAAAAACCCTCGCTAACTGGCCTCAATGTTACCATGCCCTATAAAACCGAAATTATCCCCTATTTGGATTCACTTTCAGCGGAAGCTGAAGAAATAAATGCTGTAAATACCATTAAAATTATTGGGGATAAACTTTTCGGATACAACACGGATATATATGGTTTTACAGAGAGCATAAAGCCTTTATTGAAACCAACACAGCGTAAGGCTTTGATACTGGGTACCGGTGGAGCCTCTAAGGCAATTGGCTATAGCCTCAATCAATTGGGGATAGCTTGCACCATGGTAAGCCGCAAGCCAAACTCCGCAGAGATAGGCTACAAACAGGCTTCGGACAATTTAAAAGAGTATGACGTGGTTGTAAACACCACTCCACTAGGCACATATCCCATCCTTTCGGAAAGACCTCTAATAAATTTGAGTCATTTAAATGAAAATCATTTAATTTATGACTTGATTTATAACCCCGCGAAAACAGCATTTTTGGCGGAAGCCGAAAAGAAAGGTGCCACTATTAAGAATGGGTATGAAATGCTGGTATTACAAGCCGAGAAGGCATGGGAGATTTGGAATGAAGTTTAAATTTGCAACAAAGCAATAGTTATGGATAGTGTACAGGATAACCTGCAAAATGCAGACGGAAGTAAAAAGGAAGAGATCAGAGAGGAAAACCAGAAAGTAAAAAGTGAGCAGCCTACAGAGCCCACTGAAGACTCTATTGTGGAAGAATCTATGGTGAATGAGCATGAAAATGCAGAAACCGAAATTGTGGTAAGCTCTGATGAAGATATTGAATCTTCTGAACCAAAGTTTGAGGAAAAACCTGATAAGGTAAATGCCTTAGAGAAACCCGAAGTAAAGGCAACTGTTGAGGCCGAATCTACCATTGATGGTGATGCCCTGGTGGGAGAATCCACAAAAACGGAAGCAACCATGGTTATTTCTGACGAGGATTTGGAAAAAGAAGATGACACCGAGGAAATACACTCGGATGATGATGATGAGCATGATGAGCATGAACATCACGAACTGGAACTACCGGACTACGCTGAGTATACTACTGAGGCCCTGATTGCTGATGCCGAAAAACTTCTCAAAAATGAGCAGGTACAAAAGCTTAAGGCGCACTTTGAAGCCATCCGCAAAAATGTACTCAAACAACTAAATGAAGAGCGTCAAAAGAAGCTTGAAGAGTTTCTGGAAGGTGGCGGTGTGGAAATGGATTTCCAATTTATACAGCCGCTACGCGAAAAATTCAGAAATGTTTATTCCGAGTATAAATCCAGACGTCAGAAGCATTATCGCGAATTGCAGGATGCCCTTGAAGCCAATTTAAAAACCAAGCTTGGCCTTATTGAGCAAATAAAGGAGCTGGTTAATAAGGATGAATCCATTGGAGATACCTTTAAAGAGTTTAATGCTATTCAACAGCAATGGTCTAACACAGGCCCGGTACCTCGTCAGGAATCCAATGATCTGTGGCGTACCTACCATCACCATGTTGAGAATTTTTACGAATACATAAAAATCAACAAAGAGCTCAGAGATCTTGACTTTAAGAAGAACCTCGAGGCTAAGGAAGATTTGATTAAGAAGGCTGAAGCCCTTCTCGAAAAGGAACATATCAAGGATGCATTTAAGGACTTGCAAGCCTATCACAAGAAGTGGAAAAATATAGGACCTGTAGACCGTGAGCATCGCGAACCCATTTGGGAACGCTTTAGCGAAATCACCAAAAAACTGCATGAAAAGCGAGAAGAGCATTATGCTGCCATGCGTGAAAAGGCAGGTGAGCTTATAGAGGAAAAACGAAAACTGTTAACCAAACTCAAGGAACTGGATTACTCCGGTATTAATAGTCATCACAAGTGGCAACAGGCCATAAAGGAAATTGAAGCCATACGCACCGACTTCAGAAAACTGGGCCGTATCAACCACCCTGAAAATGATACTATTTGGGATGAATTCCGTGGCTTTTTACGCGATTTCAACCATAATAAAAATCTGTATTACAAAAACCTGAAGAAGGATCACCATGATAACCTGGTGAAAAAGCGTGAGTTGGTAAAAACTGCCGAAAGCCTTAAAGACAGTGAAGATTGGCGAAATACCACCAACGAACTCAAACGCATACAGGCCCAATGGAAAACAATCGGCCATGTGCCCAAATCCGAATCTGATAAAATATGGAAGGAGTTTAGAAGCGCTTGTAATCACTTTTTTGACAGACTTACCGAGCATAATAAAAATCAGGATAGCAAGCTCGAAGGAAACTACACCGCAAAGAGTGAGTTGATCGAAAAACTAAAAGCATACGATCCGCCCAAAGACAATCAGAAAAAAGGAGTTCAGGAGCTTAAGGAAATTATCAACTCCTGGAAAGAAATAGGTCAGGTACCTCGTGCCAAAAATCAGATTGAAAGGGATTTCAACAAAGTACTGGATGAAAAATTCAATGCTATTGATTTGGATCGAAAGGAATCTCAGCGAATCCGCTTTGAGAATAAAATGGAAACCATGACAGATGGGGCAGGTAGTGGTGATGACCGCCAGCTGCGCTATGAGCGTGATACCATTCGCAAACAAATTGATGAAGCCTCAAAAGAACTCAACCAATTGGAAACCAATATGAGCTTCTTTAGTGGCAACCCCAAAAGCCCACTGCTGAAGGAAGCCTCCAAGAACATCGAAAACCATAAGCAGCAGATAGAACTGCTAAAGGAAAAGATGAAAATGATTACCATAAAAATTAGAGAAGTGAATAAACAGGAGGAGGAAAACGCTGAATCACAGGAAGGCGATAACACCTAGGCATATTCAAAACAAGAAAGTAAAAGCATCCCTTCGCGGATGCTTTTTTTTTACCCATTTATTCCCTTTAAGATAAAAGGTGGAAAACACTGAAAAATGGGTCACCTAAATTTTATGGGGAGAAGTCAGTATAAAGTACTTTGGCCGGCAAAAAATAATGGAAATAGATAA
>JBLWXT010000034.1:0-43072 GCA_048267305.1 Owenweeksia sp.
TGTTTCTTTGTTCCTCTTTAGAATGGAAAAAATATTTGCCTGAAATTAGCTTCTCCCCATAAAATTACGCTGATCCAATCTTTCCTTTACCCATTTCTTAATTAAAAATCATAGTTCGCTCGCGCAAATATAACCTCAACCTCCCGTCCACTATTAATTGATACTTTTAGGCCACCAAAAGCGCCCATGAAAGCAGGAGTTATTTTAGAAAACACGCGCATTGCCTTCCACTCTATAAAGGGGCAAATGTTACGCACCATACTTACCGCCCTTATTATTGCCATTGGCATAATGGCGCTGGTGGGCATTCTTACGGCTATTGATGCCATTAAAACAGGTCTTACAGGCCAACTCTCCTTATTGGGTGCCAATACCTTTACCATCCAAAACCGGGGGCCTAACATTCATATTGGTCGAGGTGGTAAACGCCCGAAGGAATACCCTAATATAACCTACGACCAGGCGCTCGAATTCAAAAGCAAGTTTAAGGATCAGCCAGCATTGGCCAGCGTTAGTTATTTGGCCTCCCTTTCTGAGGTTAGCTATAAAAACAAAAAAACCAATCCCAACATCAGCATTATGGCGATGGATGAAAACTACCTGCCTACCGCTGGGTACGAGTTGGAATCGGGACGGGGAATAAACGAAGCGGATGTACTAAATACAGCATCCGTGGCCCTTATAGGCCAGGAAGTAGTCAATAAATTATTTGAGGGCACAGAACCTTTGGGTAAAATCCTGAATATAAATGGCAGGCGACTGAAAGTAATTGGCGTATTGGCAGAAAAGGGAAATTCCTTTGGCTTTGGTGGCGATAAATCTGTATTTATCCCAATCTCAAAAGCCAGGGCCATTTTCAGCAGTTCCAATCAAAGTTATGCTGTAAACGTAATGGCTCTGCAAGGTGATCAGGTAGACTATGTTTCGAGTGAAGCCACGGTTACCATGCGCTCCATACGGAAACTGAGGCCCCGAGAGGAAACCAACTTTCACATTACCAAAAGTGATAATTTATCCCAAACCTTAATTGAGAGCATGAGCTTTGTAACAATTGCCGCTGTGCTCATTGCTGCCATTACTATGCTTGGGGCGGCTATTGCCCTTATGAACATTATGCTTGTTTCAGTTACGGAGCGTACCCGCGAAATTGGAGTGCGCAAGGCCATTGGTGCAAAATCAACAACTATCCGCAGTCAGTTTTTAACAGAGGCCATTCTTATCTGCCTTATGGGCGGAGTGGCCGGTGTAATCCTCGGCATTATTATCGGCAACCTCATCTCCACTGTGGTGGGAGGTTCCTTTATCATCCCATGGCTATGGATGCTTATGGCTTTTGTACTTTGTTTCTTTACAGGACTTATTTCCGGTTTTTATCCGGCATTAAAGGCCTCTCGCCTCGATCCTATTGAATCTCTAAGATATGAGTAGGGCCGTTTGGGAAAAATTGTAAATTGATCCGGACGAAGAGATTATTCTGCTTAATGCGCCAAAGAATTACTTTGAACTCATAGAATGGCCTTTTGGCGAAAAGCCAGCAGAGGTCTCCAAAAATGCTGACTTCGTTCATCTGTTTACTAATTCCTTTGTGGAACTTTCTATTTTGCTAAAACATGCCCACAACAGCATTAAGCAAAACGGCACTATTTGGATCTCCCATTATAAGAAGGCATCAAAAAGAGAAAGCGAGCTGGACAGTAACCTTGTACGTGAGTTTGCCCTGAGCAGTGGCTTAGTAGACAATAAAATTTGTTCGATTGATAATGACTGGACCACTTGCCGAGTGGTTATTCCCGTGAAGGACAGAAAAAAAGAATCCACTTAATAGCATTAAGTGGATTCTTCTACTACGTGGTTAGGTTAAGTTTAGGAAAAAAGCCTTGATTGTAAAATTTTTGAGTCTTTAATTCGCTAAAGCTTCCTACCCTATCGTAAAATCTATACCACCACTCTTTCACTACTCAATATCAGTCTCTTACAATATAATATTTCAGCACATCATTCCCTATTTGGGAAATATCATTTGAATTAGGGAAGAGATTCATTTACCAAAAGTAGTTGCACCAAACCAAAAAACCCCATTAGTGTAAACACCAATGGGGCTTTGTATATAAGTTAAAACGGTATTCTTAGTTCTTCAAGAAATCGTTTACCAATTCTTTGTTCATCACTTTTTCCTCAAAAGTGTAGGCTCCGGATTTAGAACTCTTTATCATCTTCACCACTTTGGTAAAAGATGCAGAGTCTCCTTTCTTCAATGTTGCAACTACTTTCTTTGCCATCGTTTATGATTTTTTAGGATTACTTAATCTCCTTATGAACGGTTTTGCGCTTAAGGATAGGATTAAACTTCTTAAGCTCCAATCTGTCAGGAGTATTCTTTTTGTTCTTGGTGGTAATATAACGAGAAGTTCCTGGCATTCCAGACTCCTTGTGCTCAGTGCACTCCATTATAACCTGTACGCGGTTTCCTTTTTTAGCCATGGCAAATAATTATTTGGTAAGAAATCCTTTCTCGCGTGCTTCCTTAAGTACGGCAGAGATTCCTTTCTTATTAATGTTTTTCAGGGCAGAAGTTGACACTTTAAGAGTAACCCATTTGTCTTCCTCAGGAATGTAGAAGCGCTTTTTCATAAGGTTTACATTAAACTTGCGCTTATTCTTTTTGTTTGAAAAGGATACGCTGTTACCTGTAATGGCCTTTTTACCTGTTAATTCACAAACTCGTGACATGTTTTCTGCTCGTTAAAAATTGGTCTGCAAAAGTATATAAACTTTTACTTCTCCGCAATACTAGACTTTAATTTTTTGAACCTCCCTGCGCAGTAGATCCAAGCCCATCATAGCGGTCTTCTGAATATTGCGGTCGCGGTTGCGTCCAAAGCTAAAGCACCTGGCCTTTGCACCATCAGGCCCGGCCACTGCAATCCAAATGGTACCCACTGGTTTCTCGGCACTTCCGCCCGTAGGGCCAGCCACACCACTTGTAGCTATGGCATAATCGGTATGAAACTTTTTTCGTGCTCCTTCTGCCATCTGCAGCACCACCTCTTTGGATACGGCTCCTTTATCCTCGATCAACTGTGGATCTACATCCAAAAGCTCGGCCTTAGCCCGGTTAGAATAGCTTACTACACTTCCCATAAAATAATCAGAACTACCGGAAACGGAAGTAATGAGGTGCGCTATATAGCCACCTGTGCAGCTCTCGGCTGTACTAAGGGTACTTTTACTATTCCTTAAACTTATCCCTATCACTTCTTCCAGGGTTTGTGCATTTTCGCCAAATACGACATCACCAAGGAGGTCAATTACCTTTTGAGCCTCAGCCTCTACGCTTGCCCGGGCTTCCTCCTCTGTACCTACATATGATGTAAGCCTCAACCTCACTATACCCGCAGATGGCAGATATGCCAGTTTTATTCCTTCAGGCAAAGCCTTCTCCCACTCAAATAATGTTTCGGCCAGCTCGCTTTCGGGAACACCCTGCGTAAGTATGGTTTTATGAACCACAGTGCTCTTTTGCAAATTGTCCTTAATCCATGGAAGAATCTCATGTTCAACCAGGTTTTCTGTTTCATACGGTACACCGGGAAGTGAAAAGTAAAAGCGTCCGTCTTTTTCGAATCGCATCCCCGGAGCGGTGCCCATTTTATTGGGCAATGGAGTACATACACTTGGCAAGAAGGCCTGACTCCTATTACTTTCTGAGGGCACTCTATTAAAAGATGCGAAGAGCCTGGTAATATGATCAAATACATCCTGATGAAAAACCAACTCACCACCAAAGTACTCATTAAGGGTAACCTTGGTTATATCATCATTGGTTGGCCCAAGGCCACCTGTCATAAACACAAGTTTTGTTTCAGGTAATATATCGTCTAAAGCCTTCTTAATCGTTTCGGCATCATCGGCAATTACGCGCTTTTGCTTTACCGAAATCCCATTAAGATTAAGTTGAGTAGCTATAAATGTAGAGTTTGTATCGGTGGTTTGGCCAATGAGTATTTCATCACCGATAGCTATGAGTTCTGCCTGCACAGTTGGTTTAATTTTCCCACAAAAATAGACTTTGTGATTAAATATTAAAGAACCCCGGGCAATGTGTTTCCTTTATAAAAAACGATCCTCACAATTATTAATTACGAATTTAGGATTAGCAAAACTCAAACGACAACGGATTGCTATTTTTACCAAAAACTGAGATCATGAAAATTTACCTTGTTGGCTTTTGCCTCTTAATTTTAACCTCTTGCGACCAACTTGGGGTCGTCCTCGAATCTGCCGGAACAATGACTACACCTCCCACAGAAGCTGAAATTTCCAGAGGAATTAAGGAAGCGTTAATAGTAGGTGCAAAAAACACTATTGCCCAAACTTCTCAAACCAACGGCTTTTTAAATAATTCTCTCATCAAAATTGAGTTTCCACCAGAGGCTAAAAAAGTAGAGGAAACAGCCCGTAACCTTGGATTGGGTCCTCAGGTAGATCAGTTTGTAGAAACCATGAACCACGGGGCAGAGCAAGCATCAGCTAAAGCTACCGATATTTTTGTGGGAGCTATTCAGCAAATGACATTACAGGATGTGTATGATATCTGGCGAGGTGATAATGATGCCGCCACTCAATTTTTGAAGCGCACCACTCAATCCAGATTGGAAGCGGAATTTCGTCCCGTTATTAAAACCTCTTTAGACCAGGTACAGCTCACCAAATACTGGAGTCCCTTAGCGGATAACTACAATAAAATTCCTTTTGTGCAGAAGGTAAATCCTAATTTGGATGAGTATGTATTGGCCGAAACTTTGGATGGGCTATTTTTAGTGATAGCACAGGAGGAAGCTAAAATTCGTTTAAATCCGCAGGCAAGGGTTAGTGACATTTTGAAAAAAGTGTTTGGATATCCGCAGGGATAAATGAAAGACGAAGGACGAAAGGCTAAGCCTCAAATTTCAATTCCTTCTTTTAAATATCCGCTCCAGCAAACCCTTTTTCTTCTCGGACTTAGAGTTGCCATCAGGCATTTCTTCCCTTTCGGGAGAAATTGCCTTGCCCTCTTTATCTTTAAAAATCCCGAAGAAGGAATCGAATATGGTTTCTTCCCTAAAGTCTTCGCAGTCCATGCGTCTTTGTAACTCAGAAGACAGTTCATCAAAGCTTGCCTTTGTGTAAAAATTGAGATTTGAAGATTTGTTGATACTCTTAAAGAATTCCCCAAATATGGGCAGTGCCATGGCCGAACCACTTCCGTAGGCACCACTCCTAAAATGCACTACAGGGCTGGAGGCTCCTACCCAAACACCCGCCACTATATTAGGGTTATATCCGATAAACCAGCCATCCGTATACTTTTGTGCCGTACCCGTTTTCCCCGCAAGGGAATTAGACAAACCATACACATTGCGCAAGCGCGTGGCTGTTCCATTATCTACAACGGCCTGTAACATATCATTTATCATGGCCGGCACATCTTCATCCAATATCCGCTTCGCAGTACTTTTACTTTTATTCTCATAAAGCACCTCCCCTTTTGAATTTTCGATTCGCTCAATAAAATAAGGTTCCACTTCATAGCCACCATTGGCAAAAACGGAATAAGCCTGTACCATTTCATATAGAGATACACTGCCTGTACCCAATGCCACAGAAGGATCAGAAGGTAACTTGCTGGAAATACCCAACTGACGAGCCATCATTATTACATTACTGATACCTGTTTCAAAAAGAGTTTGCACGGCCGCCACATTTATAGATTTTGAAAGGGCGCCCTTCATACTGTAAAAGCCCCCGTATTCATTGTCATAATTGCGCGGAGTCCAGTTTTCATACTCCTCATAAACCCTTTGCTCATTACTTATATAAGCACAGGGATCTGCCCCCTGACTAAGTGCTGCGGCATATACGATAGGTTTAAAGGTAGAGGCTGCCTGCCTTTTGGCCAATACATGATCATACGGCATAAAGCGGTGATTAAGTCCGCCAGACCATGCCAATACCTGTCCACTACCGGGCTGCATGGCCAAAAATCCACAGTTGAGCAGTTTTATGTAATACTCCACCGAATCCCTGATGCTCATCTCCAAAACCGTATCGCCCTGCGGGGCAAATACCTGAACCGGATGTTTTAGATTCAGAAAGTACTTCATAGAATCTTCGGGTAACTTTTTTCGCTTTAGATTTTGATAACTCCGGCTTCGGATTAATTCCGAATCAAAAACATTTGTTTGAGCGCCCCAGGGTTTACGGCCTTTCCAATGCTCGTCAAACAAATGCTGTAGACGCGTCATATGTTTTTTGATGGCCGCATCTGCAGCCTGCTGCATTTCTAAATTAAGGGTGGTGTATATCTTCAAACCGTCCTGCTCCAAATCGTAGGGCTCACCATCTTCCGCCAACTGATCTTCCAGCAGCACCAGCGCTTTAGATTTTACATGCGCCATAAAATAAGGTGCCCGCGAATCTTCACCCAAAGGGTTATAATTTAGCTTTAGTGCCTTGGTCTTTAAACTATCATATACTTGCTGCTGCAGGTAACCGTAACGCACCATTTGGTGTAATACCACATTTCGCCTGCGCAATGAATGATCGGGATTCAAACGCGGATTGTAATAGGTGCTAGCCTTTAACATTCCTATTAAAACGGCCGATTCCTCAGGAAGGAGTTGAGCGGGCTTTTTACTGAAAAACCTTTGACTGGCGGCTTCTATACCGTAAGTGTTTTCAGAGAAGGGAACGGTGTTGAGATAAAACTCGAGAATTTGCTCTTTGCTATAAAGTTCTTCCAAACGGTTGGCTAAAATGATCTCCTTAAACTTATTTACAGGAAGGGTAAGAAAGCTAAAATCCCTACGCCCGTATAAGTTCTTAGCCAACTGCTGAGTGATGGTACTTCCACCTCCTGCACTTTCATCCTGCAAGATTATGCTCTTTACAATTACCCGCAGCATACTTCTGTTATCTACACCCTCATGCTCATAAAAGCGGGCATCTTCAGTGGCTACAAGGGCATCCAATAAATGTTGGGGTAATTCACTAAGATTAGCATTGGTACGGTTTTCTGAGAATATCTTACCTATAAGCTTTTCATCAGACGAATATACCAATGTAGCTGTGGCATTTCGGATATCACCTAATTCCACATCTCCCGGCAAGGGACCAAAAGCACCCCACTTTACCGAAAAGAAAAAGGCTATCATACCTATAACCCCAATAAGGATTAGGGAAAACAGCCACAACAAAATTCTTTTAAGAGTCTTTCTCTTCATAAACAGTTTATAAAGCTAAGGCAACACAATAATGGTGAAATTGATTACACATCTACCTATAAAAAAAGAAAAAGGCCCCACTGGAGCCTTTTCAAATACTATGTAAATCCGGATTTATCAGATGCGTTTCATCTGCTGCTTAATCATTTTCACCTGATCATTAAGCATACCGCGTGTATCCAGCTTTTTCACATCGGTAAGCAATACCATGGCTTCGCGCTTTCTGCGCTTGGCAATAGCTATACCAGCCAGCTGAAGTTTAGCCATAGCCTGGTCCGTTTTCATGCGTAGGCCGGTGGATAGTGCTTTGCGCAAAAAGGTTTCAGCTTTACCAATACCATTTTGTGAGTGTATCATGCCCTGCAGCATGTACCAATAGGCCAACTGACTTGTAATTAAAGTCTGCTCAGGGTTCTTAATTCTGTTGAGGGCTTTCTCCGCCTTAGGCATATCATTTTTACGCAAATACCAAAAGGCCAGCAATATATTTTCATTACGGAAGTAGGTAAGCAATACCAAACCGGCTAGTAGTACCAGCATAATACCGTTGCCGATATTGCCATCTATAAACTGCCAAATGGCCCAGGCAAAAATGAGTACTGTAAGAGCGATACGTATGATTTTATTCCACATGGGGCTTCAAAATTTCGCGCAAAGGTAGGGATTGAGGCTTTAAAAGAAAGGGTGGGTTGAAAGTGAATTTTTGAAATATCTAGATTGAACCAAATGTGGGAGCCGTCAGGGGCAAACTGAATGAAATTTAACTTTAACAGGTTATAAGAATTAATACCACATAATTATTAGAACTTAAATATTAGACCACTCTGTAAGTAAATTCTATAGGATATTTCTATCTTCATTCCTCACCAATTCAAATAACCATGAAAAAAATTTTACTACCTTTTCTTTTACTAATTGGCCTTAGTGTCTACTCTCAGCCATTTTATATTCAGTCTATATCATTTAATGAGGAAAACTTTAACTCCGAACAACAGGAACGTTTTGACAAAATTGTTGCCATGAATTTTTATGATACTCTGAAGTTTGCATCAATGGAGCCTCTTGATGTTGTAAATACCTCAGGCCAACTACCCGTAAATGTGAGTGGTTTGGAATGCCCAAATCCTAATTATACTATTAAGTATATTAAATATGAGGATGAAAATAATTACACATTATACGGTGATATATTTGAAATGGATACGACAGTTTTGTGCCAAATGGGGGAGATAATGATTACTTGCGTTGACGGGGAAATACGGGGAAACATTACACTGGAACATCACTCTTTCACACTATTTGATCTAACTGCAGGCGTTTACGTTTTGGCAAGTTCCAGTTCCAATACATTTTTGTGTGGAGACGAACACCCTGCAACTCAAAATGGTTTATTTGGCTCAGGGCCATCACCAATGCAGAATAGTGCAACAAATGTTTGCGGAGCCTGCTACATTGATGTTTTAGTGGTTTTCACACCCTTAGCTCTTCAATATGACTCTAACCCACACCTTACCGCCCATCACATGATAAATCAGGTGAATACTACCCACAGAAACAGTAGCAACTCAAATCCCGATATAATTTATCAATTAGCAGGTGTTGACAATATTACCTTATTAACATCACAATTTCAAACCTATGAACAATTTGCCCTTGCCCTGAAAAATGATGACACCACTATAAACCTTAGGAATAGTTATAACGCGGACATTGCATTCTGCGTAACGGGAGGTTTATTCGGGAGTGCCGCAGGGTCTGCATGGAGGTGGTCAGACCCGCCTAGCATTGCGGGACCTGACTGGGGGTTTGCTTGGGCAAACTTGGGCTACATTCAAAGCCTAGCGGCATTCACACATGAAATGGGGCACACCCTTGGGGCAGGGCATCAAAAAGGACCATGGCCCTTAAATGATGCGCCTGACTACAATGATTTTCCTTTTCAGAAGACTTGGGGTTCAGGTATATTTACCCGCAAAAAATCGGTGGCAACAGTAATGTGGGCTGGTAAAGTGCCTGAATTGGGGAATCTCATTTTACACTACTCTAACCCGACTGTTTACTATAAAGGATTTTATACAGGTAGTGCAGGTAAGAATGAAAATGAAATAGTAATGCAGAGTTTTGCTTGTGAGGTGGCTAATTATCGAACAATCCCTGGGTCGATCCACATAGATATTTTAGGGAGTAACAAGGGCTGTTGGCAGTCGTCAGAATATCTTCAGGTTTGCTTGTATAATATAAACGCGAACAGTGCTACTTATACATGGGAAACCAGTATAAATGGAATTAACTACACTGCCGTATCCGGGGGAGCAGGGGCAAATATTTATATATATCAACAGCCTGGTAGCATTCAACACATTAGACTAAAGGTGCAAAGTGGCACCCAGACCTACTATGCATACCATAGTATCCAGGTAGTGGTACAAGGCTACAATGGACTTGCCTGCACTAAAAGTTCTGCTGCCCATCCTACGCCAGTATCTTTGCTTGAGATAGCCCCCAACCCAACTGACCAAAGTATAACTTTGACAGGTGTAGCACAAGGGGCAAAATATGTTATCTATAATTCCTTGGGGCAAAATGTTCTGCACGGTGAGTTAAACAGTGCCTTTGAAATAGACCTCAAAAATTTTGCTTCTGGTACCTACTTTCTACACATTGAGGGTACGGTTAAAAAGATAATTAAAAACTAAATGGTTATGAAGTATATAAGGATTATTGTGGCCGCTGCAATAGTAGTTGGGTGTGTAAAAGAACCTCCAATTATTGCATCAGAGCCCTCAGATGGTACAGCTAACCTCAATTTCCTCGATAGGTCATTCCAATATAAAAATTTACAGTTGCTTTCACCAGCAGATACCTCTACCCATAGATGGGCTATAGATGTATCTGGGATTCTAGACAATAAAGATTATTTTAGTTTACTTATTGATAGCACTAATCTTCACGTTCTGGGAAGGAAAACACTTAGAAAGAACAATATCCTTGGATCTCTCAGTGATGGAGATCTCATCTATGGGATTTATGACTTGGTAGAAAATGATACATATGAGGATTACCTTTTCCTGGACAGTCTTTCAGCCACAAAAGCATACTACAGTATTCAACTCAACTTGTTGGATTCCAATTTAAGAGCTGTGAATGATACTTTGTGGATAAACGGTACAATGGAAGTCAATTTGCCGTGATTTAACCTACCTCATCACCCCTTTTTCATTCAACGCCCTTTGATACTTACGCGCATTCACCAAATGCTGCTCATAGGTTTTGGCAAAGTAGCTGTCGCCACTCATATCTTCTTTGGCCACAAAATAATAGTAGCCATGTTTTTCATAGTTGAGTACAGCATCTACAAAAATGATGGGTGGAATAAGAATGGGCCCGGGTGGCAAACCCCTGTATTTATAGGTGTTGTAGGGCGAGTCAATTTCCTTGTCTTTATTCAGCACCCGCTTCATAGCAAAATCGCCAATGGCAAAAATGAGGGTTGGGTCAGCCTGCAAAGGCATACCCACTTTAAGGCGGTTCATGTACACCCCCGCCACTTTGGGCATATCCTCTGGTTTTTTGGTTTCCCAATACACTATGCTGGCCAGGGTCACTACCTCGCTTTGAGTAAGGCCGGCTTCACGGGCCTTGGCCTGCCGCTCAGGGGTCCAGAAGTTTTTATACTCCTTAGCCATACGTTGCATAAGCTCAGGCGTACTGGTATTCCAGGTAAGGTAATAGGTATTGGGAATAAACATCGCCATAATGGTGGCTTCGCTAAACCCATAAGCTGAAATAGAATCCGGGTTGGTGAGCCAATCATAAACATCAAGAGAATCAGGTTCTATTTGGTGTGCCAATCGGCCGGCCAACTGTGCCTTGGTTTGAATTTGATTAAACTGAACGGCTACATCTACCCTTCCATTTCCGGCTCTCAGGTGGTTTAACAGCTCATTGTTACTCATACCATCCTTAAGAGGATATTTACCCGGCACCACATTTCGGCCACGGTAATTCTTTTTTTCGGCCATCCATAGGTAGGCATCTACATCCTTCAGCACCTTCATGGCTTTTAGCGAATCCAGTACTGCGTTTTCATCAGAGCCTGTGGCGATGTATAGAAACACCTCTTTATTGTCAATCTCCACATTGGGGAGATATATCTTTTTGTAAAATTGCCAGGCGATAGTTCCTGCCACCATTATGGCAGCAGCCATCGCAAATACTACAATCTTAAGTAGCCCTCTTTTCCGTTTCGGCTTGTTCATACTCTTACTCTACCAATTCATTTCCATGATGTGGGCAATACTTCCATTTTCCATTCATTGATGCACCGTCTATCGGGCATTGTTTTGGAGTCATCAAAAAGCTAAGTGGCAAATCCCACTTAAACCATTCTCCATTAAACAACAAATTCAACTTACCCTCTTTAGAGGAATCTGCGATAAGATCGCCATTAGCATCTGTTGCGTCAAATAAAAGCAGATGCATATTTTCCCCTAAGCTTCCTAACATATTTACCAGCACCGGCTTTAATACATTCAACATATCATTGGTTTCCTTCGGAATATCTTTCTTCTTCAGCATTAAATGTTTTTTGCCTAACGAATCCGTGATAGATGCATCCAGCTTACCCGTTGGTTGAAAAATCGTACCGTTAATATTTATATCCACAGCCATTACCAGAATAAAATTCTCAAAAATCGATTCAATTTTTGCTAATACTTCAGGCGTAACATCAGGGCTGTCTTGTAGCGAAATAGCCCAATATTCAATGGGAAGCCAAATGGCTATTTTCATATTATTGCCCTCCTTTTTGGTAATCTGTAGTTCCTTAATCGCATCAGCAACCGAAACTTCAGGAACCTGTCCAAAGCTCATGGTGGCAAGTAAAAGCAACAATAATATTGACTTGTATTTCATACTAGAATTTTCATTAATGAAGGCGGCTAACATAAGTCTTACACCCCTTGGTAGATAGTGGTTAGGTAAGCTTATTAATATTGCAATTTAGAAGCATTAGTTTATTTCTACCTTATCATTAATTTTAGATTTCATCACTTCCTGCTCCATTAGATATTTTTCAATCGATTTATTGGATGGGAGGTGATCCCTTTGAAATTTCTCCATTACAGGCAGGGTTATCATCACTTTAAGCAAATGGTAACGGTCGGAGATATCATCTGACAATTTATTTACCTGATACATAAGTGTATCCGTTTTTTGGGTTAGCACTCCATACCTCTTCATACTACTTGCTAATATCGAATCCAATCTGGCCGACAAAAGCGTATCCTGCATTTTTCCTCGTTTGTGCATTACCTCATTATAATAGTGAGAAGATTTAAAATCATAGCGCTCAAACTTTGCGAAGAGGGTATCGTCCACCTGAAGGTAAGTTCTGATGGAACTATCCAGCTCCACGAGTTTTTCATCATTTTCAATAATCTCAAAATATAAGTCATTCAAAATTGATCCTTTTCGGGACTTACCTAGTGATAGCCTGGTTTGTGAAAGTCTGCCATCCTGCAAAGTTTTGGGAGTTTCATCATTGGGCGTTGCTGAATTGAAGCCTGCATCATCTCCACATCCAAGCATTATGGTTAGTATAATAAAGGTAGTAGTAACTTGTCTCATAACATTATGTTGATGGAATCGCTAAAATAAACGAAAGCCATACTTAATAGTATAGGCTGTGGTATGTAAAATGCGTGTTTCAGTTACCTTTGATTTAAACACACTAGCACACTTGGCCAGATACAGCGACCGCGAAATAACAGAAGAACTACTTCACAATGATGCCCGATTACAAAAACGGGTAAAGTGGTTCTTTAAGAATAACCGCAAGCAAATCAAGCAATATGTTCAGCAACAGGGCGGCACTTCCAAACAGGAAAACCAGTTGTTGGAAGATGGCATGGTAACTCTTTTTCATGATCTCAAAATCAATGGCCGTCCCACTTCATCGCTATCAGCCCATTTCATGGGTATTTGCAAATCCATTTGGGAGAAAAACCTAGCGGGAGAAAAACTGCCCTATCCGCACCTGCATGAAGAAAAGGCCATGGAGAAGCTTTTTGCCCGTATAGAGGATGCTGATGTACAGGTTTTAAAAGCCTTTTATTTTGAGGCCAAGCCCCAGGATCAGATAAGCAGACAGTTTGGAAAACCCCATGAAGAGATAGAAAACGAAAAAAAGTGGAGCGCGCTAAAGCAATTAAAAGACTTTCTGATAAAAGATGAGGAATTATTGAATGAACTAATTTCTAATCTACCTCATCGTTAATGGAATCCCTGGAACATAGAATAGATAGCTACCTCCGCAATCAGATGACTGATGTGGAAAAGGTGGTGTTTGAAAAGGAATTGGCTTCAGAGAAAAGCTTGCGAAAAGAGGTAGAACTGCAGCGGGCTGCTTATTTGGCGATTGAAAAACACGGTGATGCCGAGATTCGTGAACGGGTACACCATTGGGAAAATCCTGCTGCCCCAACTTTGTTAAAACGCTATTGGTGGCGATTTGCCCTGCCCGTGACAATCCTATTTGCCGTCATTATCTTTTATACCGATTTCTCAAAATCGAATATAGAAGAGGATTTATTTGAGGAATACTTTGAGCCGGCAGCTTATCGAAGTTCAACATCCTACCCGGAGGAAACCTTCCCCAACTGGAATAGTGGCACCCGAGCCTACAAAAAGGGAGATTACGAAACGGCTACTTCCTTTTATGAAGATCACTTAAGAAGGCAAACCGAAACGCAGGAAGCTCTTTTTTATACTGGCATGGCCTTTCTTTCTCAGGATCCGCCCAACCTCAAAAAAGCACAATTTTATTTGGGGCAGGTTACAGGAAAACAAAACCCCTACACGAGTGTGGCTAAATGGAATCTGGCCCTTTCCTACCTAAAGGAAGGCCGGATTGTCAGAACTAAAAAGTTACTGAGGGAACTGTTGGCCAATGGCAATTACCGTAAGGATGATGTAAAGGAATTGCTGGAAAGACTTTCGATGCAAGACTAGAGTTATGCCTGGATTTAATTTTAGTCATGGTTTTCCACATTTTGATTGTGCAAAGTGGAAAAGCACACCAAAAATATTCACTATCGCACTAATCTTTTGCCTAACGCTTCCGCACCGGGCTATAAATATTTCACTCCTTTGGGGTTGAGTGAACATGGAATGATAATCGGAGGATTTCCCCTCATTTTTAAGGAGGGGCCAGGCCTGCCAGACTGCATAGGATGGGGTGGTTAAAACTTAGCCACCAACTTCAAATTAAGCAACCTCCCTGTAAGGTAGTTAGGCACGGCATACTCACGAGCGGTAGAAATGTCCTTAATCCACAAGTAGCTTACCGTATTGTTAGTGGCCAAAAGGTTAAACACCTCAAGGGTTACATACAGGGTGGAAAACTGATTCAGGAATTTAGACTTATAGGTTTTACCCTCCAGTTTCAACACTTTAGAGAAACCAATATCCACTCTGCGATAAGCAGGTATTCTAAACTCCTTATCCTGTGGTTCGGCTTGTGGCGGACCAAAGGGCAAGCCAGTGGCGTAAGTACCGGTAAGGCTTACGCGGAAAGTAGGATCGCGTGGCAGGTAATCCTGAAAAAACACTTTGGCGCTAAAGCGCTGATCCGTTGGGCGTGGCACATACCCGGCACCATCGCCCTGTATGTCTTCCTCTACCTTTAAGAGCGACAAACTGAACCAGCTATCCACGCCATTTACAAACTCACCATTAATTCTATAATCAATACCGGCAGCGTAGCCTTTGGAATTGTTCTCTGCACGATAGCGGATCCTTACATTGTCAAGATCATAGGGAATGAGATTGTTATAATCCTTATAATACACCTCAGTAACCATTTTAAACGGACGATCCCAAAGCTTTAACTGATAGTCATTTCCAAGCACAAAATGAATGGAGCGCTGAGCCACTATATCCTCATTTATGCCTCCTTCCAGATCGCGCATCTCCCTGTAAAAGGGAGGCTGATAATATAATCCGCTGGCAATACGCCATACCATATCCCTTTTTCCATCCGGTTTCCAGCTAAAGCTCAATCGTGGGCTTACCACCGTTTGATTATTAAATGACCAATACTGGGCACGAAGCCCTAAGTTCAGAAAGAAATCGTGACCTCCTTTTTCGAAGAGCTGAGAACGCTCCACATAAGCAGAAATACGTGTAGACTGTACAACAGCACTACTGTTGTAACTTTCGAAAAGGGTAAGATTTTGAGCAGAAGTATCTACAGTGGAATAAACCACACCGCCTAATGGAATACGAACCCCATCTATAATTGTATCCTGAGTAACTATAAGTGAATCATAACCAAAGGATGGTTTATGAGGAACGCTGTAACCGGCCGAGTCTATCATTTCCCACTCTTTGTAGCGATCTACAATATCCTCATACTGATACTTCAAGCCCCATCGCCAGCTGGTATTTCCATTGTCATAAAGTCCATCATGAGCAGCATTGGCAACAATTATATCCAGATTGTTGCGGGCATAGTTTTGAAATCCACCAACACCCCTTACAAATGAAATCTCACCAAAATCATCTGAACCGAGGTTGGTATTCAACTCACCGAGGCGATAGGCTCCAATTATGTCAAAATATTCCTGTTCAGTAGTTTGAAATGCAGATGCCGTGTACTTCAACTCCAGCTTGTTACTGGGTCGGTTAATAGCACTTAAAGCCCCAAATCTTGTGGTAAAATCATAGTTTTCCTGACCATCAAAAAACACGGTTAGCCTTAGCGCCTCCTGAAAAGTCCCGAAATCAGTGTTTCTGGTGGTAGGCACCACCTGATAAATATTCCTGCTATAGTTTCCTAAAAAGCTGATATCCCACTCATCGGTAAGTGTATAGGTAAGATACGCTTGAACATCTGTAAATCTTGGTCGAAAATCGGCTTCCGTATCTAAAGAGCCTAATAACAGTTCGTTGGTACGATATCTCCCTCCTACTAGTACTGCAAGGCGCTTATCCAGCAAACGGTCTTCGTAAGTAAGGCTTCCGCCCAAAAGGCTGGCTTCTGCTGCGAGGCCAAATTCCTTGGGTTTACGATAGGTGATATCCAATACCGAAGACATTTTATCGCCATAACGGGCTTCAAAGCCACCTGCCGAAAAGTCAATATTCTGCACCATATTGGAGTTGATGATGCTCATACCTTCCTGCTGGCCATTGCTTACCAAAAAGGAACGATATACCTCTATTCCATTTATATAGATTTGATTTTCATCAAAACTACCTCCACGCACAGAAATCTGAGAACTGAGCTCATTACTACTGGCCACCCCCGGTAATGACTTTAGGATACCTTCAACAGCGGAACCCGCTCCGGCATAGCTTTCCAGCGTACGTGGATCTATTTTTACGCTACCTTCAAACCGGCTCTTACGATCTTGTACAACAGCATCAGCAAGCATATTGGGCAACAGCTTGATTGTTTTATCTATTACCTTCAGTTGTCCTTTATTTATGGAAAACATAACAGTATCAGGTATATAGGCAAAACTTATGAAACCTACAATTAACTTGTCACCGTCATAAATATCAAGTTTGTATTTTCCCTCTTCATCCGTAAGGGTGAAAAATGAACCTACCGAAACCTGAACTCCATCCACAGGATTTCCTTCGGTATCGGTAACCGTACCTTTGATAGTGGTTGGCCGCTTTTTAGACTGACCAAAAGCGGTGTTTATAGAAATGAGAAAAGATAGGGCAAAGAGAAATCCGGAAAGGCGCAAGGGCATTTGTGTAAGTTTCGTTTATCTGGATTTCTTAGAACTGAAATCTCCACGTTTTAGTGCTTCAAAAAATTGTTGCCATGCAAAAGGATCGCTCAACGAACCAAGTATGGCACCGCCAGGCGTCATACCCTGATAACGTCCGTAGTTGTATATAGAGGCATTATTGGCGGCAATTACAAAGTCCTGTATTTCCTGAGCGCTGTATCCCATTTCTGCGGCACGATCCTTCAATTCCTGTATTGCCAGGTTTTTCATTGCGATATCCTCCTCAGTGGTATTTACCCGTGTAGCCAGCAATTCATCCTTGAGGCGATCGGGCGTTGGCCATGGATAAAGCGTAACCTCCTGAAGCATGGTGGTGTCTCTTGTCATAACAACCCTTGCCAAGTATTCCTTCTCATTAAGACTATCAGGAACCACTAATACTTCCCTTTGAAAGCCAATGCTGCTAAACAGTATGCTATCCCCCGGAATCACGGCAAAGGAGAAAAATCCTTCGGTACTTGTGGTAGTACCCATACCCCGTTTTTTCACCACAATATTTACATAGGGCATAAACTGAGGCATACTGTCAGCCGTCATCACCAGTCCCGAAATCTGTATTGGTTTTTTCTTTTTCTGCACCTGAGAAAAAACCATTCCCGGCATAGCTGCCATCAAAATTATCGCGTATAGGTACTTCATTTAATCGTTTATTTCGCTGATTCCAACTTGGAAACGGATATTGCGCAAAAATAGCATACTCGCTAAAAAATTAATCTATAAGACTTCTTCGCCACGTTTCCCCTGTCATCTATAACTTCCAGCTCCAGGGTGTGCTCACCCGGCTCTACTTCTAAATCTGATGGAGAGGCATATATGGTCTTGTTTTTTGCATCGTATTCAAACAATACCCAGTTTCCATCAATGGTGGGTCGGTAAGATTCAATGCCGCTAAAATTATCGGTAATGGTAAATTGAATACGTCCTAAACCAGACACATTACTGCCATCGCGAAAGCCAACAGGCCGAATAACCGGGGCTATGGTATCGGCAACCACGGCAAACTGCCCAAACTGACGTGTACGTGCTGCCACATAACCATCTTCCCAGGTACCGCCTTCATAGTCGTCAATTCTACCGTTTTTAAAGCTGGCTATCGCCAATTTACTCTTATCTCCCCTAAACTGTTCCTCGGGTTTGATTTTTAAAGTGTAGTACTTCTGCACCGGTATTTCGCGCGAAGCTACTTCATATATAAATGAATAACACTCGTTGCACGGTGCCTCCTTTTTATATTCCACCAGCACTTTATTGTAAAGTGCCCCTTCGGGCAATACCATCTGAAAATTGTCTCTTTTAAAAGTATTGGGCTGGGTGTAATTAAAAACTGTTGCTTCCGGTGCGGGCATATCCTCCGGCTGAATGGCCGGCTCGGTAAACTTTAATTGAAAGGACAAAACACTTTCATTGCCAGCAGCGTCCTTTACAGTGATTTTTACAGGATACAAACTATCGCTTTCCAGCTGAGGAAAATTCATTTTCCTATTAATATGGTAACCCGAAAAATAGTTACCAGGCTCCAGATACAGTTTATTAATCGTTCTCCGGCAGCATGATTTCTGAGCATAATCAATGTGGGCATTGATATAGCGCGTTTCATCAAAGGCGAAGGTCCGGGTTTCAAAATCGTAATAGGTTTGATCTCCAATTGACATTTCAATCCTGTAAACGCCATTTTTATTTGGTGCGCCATCCAGTTTATCAAAAGCCGAAATTCCAAAGGCCGGTGCATTGCTAACCTCAACAATTCCATTACCGGCAAGGGCATAGCTGCCATCTTTAAAGCGCAAGAGGTTTTTGGTGTATGATGAAACCAGCTCATCCTTTTCAAATTCATATACCTCCAGGCTATACAAATCCGGGCTTTTGGTATCCTTTACATCAAAACCAAAAAGAAGGGGATTAATAATTTTTTCGGTGCGAGTATCTCTTATCTCAAAATGGAGATGCGGGCCTCCACTGCCACCGCTATTTCCCGAAAGGGCTATAAGCTGCCCCTTTTTTACAGCAAATTTTGAGGCGGGAGGAAATATCTCCACTTCAAAAGATTCTTGTCTGTACTGCTCCTCTCTTACAAACTTTTGAATTTCATCATTGAAACGCTGCAAGTGGGCATATACAGTGGTGTAACCATTGGGATGAACTACATAGATGGCATTCCCAAATCCATAGGGGGAAACTTTTATTCTTGAAACCACGCCATCAGCAGCTGCCAATACACGTTGTCCCTCGCGCCCATCTGTTTTAATATCTATACCCGAATGAAAGTGATTGGTACGTAACTCGCCAAAGGTGCCCGATAGGTACATGGGAATTTCAAGCGGTGCACGAAAATAATTCTTAGGATAATCCTGAGAAACAGCAAGTAGTGGAATAAAGGCAAGTAAGTGAAAAAATGCCGATTTGATAAAGCTCATAAAGCGATGCACAGGCGTTAAGTAATTTGCGTTCAAAGATATGAAGTACAAAGTAGCCATATATAATGATAAATAAAAACTGAGAAATGTTTTAGCTCACAACTCCCCTGCCCTAAATGTTTAAATCTTTTAGATGCTCAAAACCTGCTAGATGAGCACAATCTGAGTAGCAGTATTCTTTCATCTCTTGATTTACTCGAATCCGTTGTTACCTTTGTAACACGGAAATTCCAGTTTAAATGGCAGACGTTCATAAGGGCCTTGACAATATAGAACAGCTCACTTTGCAGTTGGTTGAAAAATATGAGCAGGCTCGTAGTGATAATGAATCATTGAGAATTCAACTTAGAAAACTCAATGACGAACTTAGCGAAAGCCGCAGTAAACTGGAGCTACTGAATGAGGAGTTGAAATCGGCAAAAATTGCCAGAGCTGTAGCCATTTCCAGTGAAGACAATGAATTGGCCAAAGCCAAGATTGCTACCCTCGTGCGGGAAATTGACCGCTGTATTGCATTGCTCAACGAGTAAAAATTTATAAAATAGGTTGAAGGATTATCTTAAAATAAAAGTATCCATTGCTGACCGGATGTACCCACTTACTATTAAACCAGAGGAAGAGGAGAAAATACGTGCAGCCGCCAAAACTATAGATGGCATCCTTAAAAAGTATGAAGAAGGATTTGCCGTAAGAGATAAACAGGATTTGCTGGCCATGTGCGCGCTACAACTAGCCTCGCGGCTGGAGAAAAACCGCGATATGGAACTACTGGACACCACAGCCCTTACCAGCCGTGTATCCCAGATCAGCACCCTGCTTGAGACTGCAATAAAGCACTAAAAAGACGTTCTTTACATAAACAATTTTTTTCCCGCATCTATTCACAGAATTGCTAAACTCAACATGATTAATAATAGGAGTTTAGCTCGGATTTTCTAGGCCATGCCTCCCCCGAGTGGAAGGCCGAAATTGTCCGGTAAGCTCCGAACCTGTCTAACTGGGGTTTAGACATGACTTGAATAGGTGCGGGTTTTTTTATGACACCCCATTCGGTTTACACCGCTTAAAGCGGAGTACCAAATGGACCTAACCTTCGGGTTAACCCTTCCGCTGAATAGCGGAAAATAATACCTTAAGGATTAACAAAATCTGAAAGGCGGGATGTATCAATACCTGAATTAAATTTATTCAGGTATTTATTTTAATAACACACTTTTAACCACATGGATATTACAACCATTATAGTAGCCGTAGCGGCATTTTTTATAGGAGGAGGAGCCAGCTTTTTGATGGCTCAGGGCATGCAGAAGAAAAAAGCATCCAGCATAATTCTGGAAGCTGAAAAGGAAGCAGAAACCATCAAGAAGGATAAAATCTTACAAGCCAAGGAGAAATTTTTGGAACTGAAAGCCGAACATGAAAAGGTAATCAATAAGCGCGAGCAAAAACTAAATGACATCAACGCACGCACTAAAGACCGTGAAGCTAAAAACAACCAACGCTACGAAGAGAATAAACGCAGGGATAGGGAGCTAAACAACCTCAAGGCAGACCTTGACCGCAAGATTGAAATCAATGAGCGCAAAGCGGAAGAGCTGGACAAAATGCATCGCAGACAGGTGGAGCAGCTTGAGGTAATCTCTGGGCTTACGCCAGAAGAAGCCAAAGCACAACTACTGGAAGCATTGAAGGATGAAGCCAAAACTGAGGCTGCCACCTTTATTCAGGACACCATGGAGGAAGCCAAGCTCAATGCCAGCCAGGAGGCGCGTAAAGTGGTAATCCAAACTATTCAACGCGTGGCTACTGAGCAAGCCGTTGAAAACAGTGTATCTGTATTTAACATTGAAAATGACGATGTAAAAGGACGCATTATTGGCCGTGAAGGACGTAACATCCGTGCCCTTGAGGCTGCCACTGGTGTGGAGATTATTGTGGATGATACTCCGGAAGCCATCATCCTTAGCTGCTTTGATCCGGTAAGAAGAGAAATTGCCCGTTTGGCTTTGCACAAGCTTGTTACCGATGGCCGTATTCACCCGGCACGTGTGGAGGAAGTAGTTGCCAAAACCACTAAGCAGATTGACGAAGAAATATTTGAAGTAGGTAAGCGTACCGCCATAGACCTTGGTATACATGGGCTGCATCCAGAGCTTTTGAAAACCATTGGCCGCATGAAGTACCGCAGTAGCTACGGCCAAAACCTATTGCAACACAGCCGTGAAGTAGCCAACCTTTGTGGTATAATGGCTGCCGAGCTTGGCCTTAATGCCAAGATTGCCAAACGTGCAGGTTTACTACATGATATTGGTAAAGTGCCAAGTGAAGAAAGTGAATTACCACACGCCATACTGGGTATGCAGTGGGCTGAGAAATATGGTGAAAAGCCTGAAGTGTGTAACGCCATTGGTGCTCACCACGATGAAATTGAAATGACCAACCTCATTTCTCCTATTGTGCAGGTGTGTGATGGTATAAGCGGTGCGCGCCCCGGTGCTCGCAGGCAAATTGCAGAATCATACATTCAAAGGCTTAAGGATTTGGAAAACCTTGCCATTGGCCACAATGGTGTGAGCAAGGCGTATGCTATACAGGCTGGCCGTGAGCTTAGGGTAATTGTAGATTGCGAAAAGGTTACTGATGCCGATGCTGCAAAGCTTTCGTATGACATCAGCCAAAAAATACAAAGTGAAATGACTTACCCTGGTCAGGTGAAAATTACCGTTATCCGCGAAACAAGAGCCGTGAACGTAGCCAGATAAGCATACGATTTTTTTGATACTTTAGAACCCGATGCCAATGGTATCGGGTTTTTTGTTGGCTTCCATGAAAAAGAAAAGAGGATTGAGAAAATACTATAAAAACCTTGAGAAATCCTTCAATCCTGAAAAGCTGAATTGGAAAGGAGAAAATGCTTGGTTTGATCTGTTTCACTTTCACATTGATAAATTGGGTTTGGGAAATCGGAGTTGGAAATCTCGAAAGCAACATTTAGACACTTTGTTTTCAATTGCTGAAAAGGTGGAAGAAAAATTAAAAGACTTTGAATTGATATTTCAATATTGGATAGAAATTTATGACCATAACAGTTATGATGATGCTGTATATATTCATTCAGAAAATCCGAATGAGTCAAATTTCCCTTCGTTACTAACATTTGATAAAGATGTTGTAGTAAAGAACAAGAACCTGAAACAGTACCTGGAAAACAAAGACTATATTTTGAGAACTAAAAATCTTTTGGAGGGTAATAAGCCAGTCGTTGGGTATTTTCTTCAGAAAAAGGATTTTGGATTAAAACTAGAAAATATATCCGACTGATACCCACAACCAAACTCCCAACCCAATTTCCATCCTTCCGTACATAGCTTAAATCATACATCCTCAGAAGACTAGCTGTAGATGTCAAGCGCCAAAATTAAAGGGGAATTAATCCTAATAGATATAAACACTTTGGCCTGTTTTTAGTTATGATGAATATCATGTAATTAAAAACAGCTACAGTATAAATTAGCTGTTTCAATCAAAAAACAAAATATACGTAATGAGCAATTTAAGTCCCATAGGTCTTGACAAAACAAAAAGTAGTGAACTGGCAGATTTGCTAAATGACCTGCTGGCCAATTACAGCCTTTTCTATCAAAATGTAAGAGGCTACCACTGGAACATTAAAGGCGATAAGTTTTTTGAACTTCACGTAAAGTTTGAAGAGCTGTACAACGACCTGATCCCAAAAATTGATGAAGTAGCCGAGCGCATACTTACCCTGGGTTATACGCCCGAGCATTGCTACTCTGAATACAGCGGTAAATCGCAGATTAAAGAAAGTAAAGAGGTAAATGATGGCCACAAAGCCGTGGAGCAGATACTGAACAGCTTTTCTGTTCTACTCAAAAAACAGCGTAAGCTGTTGGCCCTTTCCGGTGAAATAGAAGATGAAGGAACCAATGCCCTTATGAGCGATTATATCCGCGAACAGGAAAAACTGGTTTGGATGTATTCTTCCTTTATGGATAAATAAAAGGCTGCAAAGAATTTATCTTATTAACTTCTCGACTCCGCTCGAAGTGACAAATTAACGTTTTATGTCACATTGAGCGGAGTCGAAATGTTTAGGCCCTAACCCTTTTTAGACAAAGACTGGCTTTTTTGCGTTATGGCTATATTTCGCCATCATCCTTATTTTATGAAAAAGACGGGTCTCGCAATTATAGCTTTAGCCTTTATAGTATTTCTGGGCTTTTCAACTCCCCTGACAAAGCACGTCACAAATAATTCTCCTTTCGGTTCCAAAGAATCTGAAACCACATTAGTTTCAACTCAATTCAAAAATGGCGATATCATTTTTCAAACTTCCAAATCCAGCCAAAGCAAGGCGATTCAACTGGCTACAAACTCCCGATACAGCCATATGGGAATAATCTATAAAATTGATGGCAGCACTATGGTGTATGAAGTCGTTCAGCCCGTAAAACTCACACCACTGAAGGAGTGGATTAACAGAGGTGAGAATCATCATTTTGTAGTAAAGAGGCTAAAAAATGCCGATCAAATTATGACGCCTGAAAATCTTAAAAAGATGAAAACGATTGGCGAGCGATATGCCGGAAAATCCTATGATCTATACTTTGAATGGACGGATGAAAGAATTTATTGCTCCGAATTGGTTTGGAAGATTTACAAGGAAGCATTAAATATCGAGATTGGTGAGTTGGGAGAATTATCAGATTTTAACTTAAGTAAAAAAGTGGTTCAGGAAAAACTAAAGGAACGGTATGGAGATAACCTTCCTTTGGACGAAAAAGTGATTTCACCCGTTGCGATGTTTGACTCCTCTTTATTGGAAACAATCCATGCGTCAAACTAGCAATACATGTTCACTACTGCGTTTCAAAACCTCATAATTTGAAAAAACTAACACCCCTCTTTTTATTCCTGTGTTCAGGAATTCTTCCTGCCCAGAATTGGACACAACTGCCAAATTTTAGCAGCAACGAAAGAGACGATGCCGTGGCCTTTGTTATTGGCGATAAGGCATATTGTGGCTCCGGTTTGTCTCCCTGGTTTTCGGCCTTTGGCGATTTTAGAATATTGGATATGAGTACTGACCAATGGAGTACCATTTCGGATTTACCAGCTGATGAGCAAAGGCAGTATGCGGTAGGCTTTTCGGGTAATGGAATGGGATATGTATTTGGTGGAGTGGATGGCAACAGGTACTTCAGAAACGTTTTGGAATATAATCCTCTTGCAGACAGTTGGACCACAAAAACCAGTCTGCCCGATAGTGGAATTAGTGGAGCAGCAAGTTTTACGATAAACAAGGTCGCATATATCATTTGTGGCCGCACGGCCCAAAAAACTGCTACCAATACTGTTTGGGCTTACGATATTACCAACGACTCCTGGCAACAGAAAGCCAGCTTTCCTTTCGGGAATAGATGGCGGGCTGCTGGCGCAAGCCTTAATGGAAAAGGCTATTTGATTTTTGGAGCCGATTCTGCCAATAATCTTCAAAATGAGTTCTATAAATATGATCCGGCTACAGATAGCTGGTCTGCCCTTCCTCCCTTTCCGGGCTCAGGCCGAAACTACTCCGGACTTACCGCTATAAATGGTCAGTTGGTGGTATTTGGAGGGATAGACTCTGCCGGGGTTTATCACAATGATCTTTGGCGATACAACCCCATTTCGCAAACCTGGCATCAGCAAAATGCACTTCCCGCCAGTGGCAGAAAAGGAGGCCTGGCCTTTACAAATGGACCAGACCTTTATTACACCACGGGCATAAACAGCAACAGTACTCGCCTCAATGAAACCTGGAAATGCAAAAATCCCGTGATTGGCTTAGCCGAAAATGATCTTCTGAAATTTGAGCTTTATCCAAATCCTGTGAAAGACTTTTTGCATGTACATAATTTGGAAACCGGCCATTCGGAAGCTTCAGAATTGACCTTGTATGATTTTACAGGAAAGGTGATTTTACGCCAAAACCTAACAAAAAGCAGCTTCAAAATTTCAGTGGAGAACCTCAATCCGGGTATTTATCTGTTAGAAATCACTACCTCTCAGAAAAAATTTTCAAAAAAAATCATAACGCTTTAACACCTTTAGCAGTAAAGGCTGGGGGCTAAAATCAGTGTTTTTATTTGAGGGCAAAAAAGGCAAAAAGCTTTTGGGAAAAATTGGAAGTTTGAAAATGTTTCTACATTTGACCCAACGAAAACGTTCTTTCTTAATTCTTATCAAGAAAAGCTGAGGGATATGGCCCGATGACGCTTTAGCAACCTCGACATTCAATTGTCGGCTGGTGCTAATTCCATCTCACGTAAGTGAGGAAGATGAGTACAGAAAATAGCTTAGACTGTTATTATTTAACATATATCGAAGCTCCTCTGACTTGTTGGGGGAGCTTTTTTTATGGCTCTACCTGACGCTGATTTTGATTTGAATTTTAAGGATCGTGCACTAACTTAAAATTTATTTAAAATGAGCAGAATCACAGAAATCATCCATTCCGTACCAGTTGACCAACTCACAGGAGCCATATCGGTTCCGGTGTACCAAACTTCCACTTATGTTCAGGAGGCCCCGGGAGTAAACAAGGGCTTTGACTATTCACGATCCAACAATCCTACCCGGCAGGCCCTGGAAGATTTGGCTGCCAAACTAGAAAATGGAGATGCCGGATTTGCCTTTGCTACAGGTATTGCTGCAATTGATGCCGTAGTAAAACTGCTTTCTACAGGAGATGAGATTATTGCGGTTGATGACATTTACGGGGGCGCCTACCGCCTGTTTACACATATTTATGCTAAGCTTGGGATTAAAGTTCACTATGTGGATACCACTAATGCAGATAACATACTGGAGTATGTGAATGACAACACTCGCTTAATTTGGATTGAGTCTCCCACCAATCCTACTCTAAAGATTTCCGATATCCGGAAAATCGCAAAAATCGCAAAATCCACCAACGCACTACTGGTAGTAGACAACACCTTTGCCAGCCCGGTGAGTCAGCAGCCCTTTGAGCTAGGCGCTGATATTATTGTACACTCTGCCACCAAGTACATTGGGGGCCATTCTGATTTGGTGGCCGGCCTGGTAATTACCAAAACTCCAGACCTTTCAGAAAAGCTCAAATTCATCCAAAACTCTTCCGGAGCCGTGCTTGGGCCCTGGGACTGCTTTTTATCTATCAGAGGAATAGAAACCATTGAACTGAGGTACACCCGCCAAAGCGAGACTGCTTTAAAGGTTGCTGAATTTTTAACCACATGCAAAGATGTGGAGTCTGTTTACTATCCCGGATTACCCAATCACAAAAATCACCATATAGCTCGTGATCAGCAAAATGGGCTTTTTGGAGGAGTGATTTCATTTACCTTAAAAACGGATACCATTGATGCAGCTGTTGAATTTGTAACACAAACAAAATACTTCAAACTGGCCGAAAGTTTGGGTGGAGTAAAGAGCCTTTTGTGCCACCCTGCTCAAATGACTCATGCCTCGGTTCCCCGTAAAAAGAGACTGGCATCCGGTATTCAGGATTCCTTAATCCGCCTGTCATGCGGTATAGAGTCTGCCGAGGATCTTATTGCCGATATTAGGCAAACTTTAGCGAAATGCAAAAACCTAAACCCTGTAGTAGCATGAAAAAGTTAACAATAGGCCTGTTTGGATTTGGCGTAGTAGGTGAAGGTATTTATCAGGTTTTATCTGAAAAACAACATTTAGGTTTTCAAATAAAAAAGATTGTGATCAAAAACCCGGAAAAAGAGAGAAATGCACCAGCCGAACTATTTACCACAAATGCCGCAGACATTTTAAACGACCCTGAAATTGACCTGGTAGTAGAGTTAATTGACAACTCCACTGAGGCCTTGGAGATTGTGAAAAATGCCATTAGAAAGGGTAAATCAGTGGTAAGTGCCAATAAAAAAATGATTGCCGAAAATCATTTGGACTTGATTGAACTGAGCACAAAACATGGAGTTTCATTTTTGTATGAAGCTGCGGTATGCGGCAGTGTGCCTATTATTCGTAATCTGGAGGAATATTTTGACAATGACCTCATCACACATGTTAAGGGTATAGTAAATGGATCTACCAATTACATCCTGAGTAAAATGTACGATGAAAACCAAACTTATGATATAGCCCTGCTGGATGCTCAAAAGAATGGTTTTGCCGAAAGCAATCCAACATTGGATGTTGAGGGAATTGATGCCGCTTACAAAATCGGCATTATCACTCTCCATGCCTTTGGAAAGCACATTGATGCCCATAAGGTAGTTCGAAAAGGTATCACCTCTCTTTGCTCTGCTGATTTTCAATATGCCAGGGAAAAAAATCTGGTAATAAAGCTGATAGCTAAAAGCGAATTAAACCAACAAGGTGAGCTCAGCAGTATTTCTGTATTTCCCACTTTTTTGGAAAACACTCATGTATTGAGCAGCACCAACAATGAGTACAATGGGCTATTGGTAGGAAGCACCTTGGCTGACGAGCAGTTCCTGAAGGGCAAGGGTGCCGGGCGCTACCCAACCTCCTCTGCGGTGCTAAGCGATATTTCTGCCTATCGCTATGGTTATAAATATGAGTACAAAAAACGTCTAAACGCCCCGAACACGGCTATAGAACCTCCGGCACGCTTTTACGTGAGCTTTGAAAGTTCCCTCGATTTTGACTATAACATCTTTAGCGAAATTGAAGAGCACTACATCAGTAAAGATCGCAGTTTTGTTATTGGCTCCATCAGGGATATACGCCAGCAAACCACAAGTTTACTGGAGGATCAAAGAATTTCGGTAATACGTTTTGAATCAAAAAATTGATATTCTCCAAAAAAGCAGGTTTCTAAGGAGCCTGCTTTTTTTAATCCTTCATTGATACGATAACTTCAAGCGCCTCACCTATCATATCCTCCACAATTTTTTCGGGCTTTTGCGAAAATTCTCCTGTGGAGCGATTAGCCAGTATAGCCGAAATGCTAATGGCCTCATGGCCAAAAAGTGAAGCCAGTCCATAAATACCAGCTGTTTCCATTTCAATATTGGTTATGGGCTTACCTCCTAAACTACTCTTTGACAGTAGTTCGGTAAAATCAGGCACTTTAATGGGCGCATTTACACTTCGCCCCTGAGGGGCATAAAAGCCGGGAGCTGTAACTGTAACACCAATGGTATCGGCTAAAGAGCCAAACTCCGCCAAAAGACCCTTTCCCGCGAAAGCGGCATAAGGACGTGGCAACTTTAAAAAGCGATGGTCAGATTGTATTAAACCTTCTATTTCCTCCTCTCCCTGCTTCCATTCATAAAAATGAAGCAGTCCATCAAAGCCTATAGCCGCTTCGGAAATAAGGATAGAATCAATGGCAACATCATTTCGAACAGTACCACTGGTGCCCAACCTTATAAACTTATAGGGCTTGCTTAAACTACCCTCCATCACTTTAAGGCTGTGGAGTTCGTTAAAAACGATATCAATATTATCAGTGCCTATTCCGGTAGAAATCACCGTAAGGCGCTTGCCCTTATAACTTCCGGTGTGGGTTACAAACTCCCGCTTTTCGCTATTAAACTCCACACTATCAAATAGTTGAGACACCTTAGCTACCCTTTCGGGATCTCCTACGGTTATAACAGTATTACTCACCTCACCGGGCTTTAAAGCCAAATGATATACGCTGCCATCAGCGTTCAAAATCAGTTCTGTACTATTCATTGGCCCAAACTTATAGCTTTCATCCGGATTTTAAATAAACACCTCCCCTGCCAGCATATAATGATCCCCAGGATAAAGACTTAAATATTTTTTCAGAATTTAATCCACGTATAAATTTTACATTTGCCAGCAAAATATTATAAAAAAATGGCTGACAAAATTCCTACAATTTTAGTTCCGATGGGTTTCTCTGAGCAATCTCGAATTGCGCTTGACGAAGCCTTGGTTTTCGCAAAAGCTATGAATGCCAAAATCCAGTTGCTAGCAGTTATCAATAATGATAAAGAGCTAGGAGTGCTACTAGACAATGCACAGAGCAAAGAAGAATTAAGAATGAAGGCTCAGGCTAAGCTAGATGAATATGCTGCTGAGTACAAAGCCAAATCAGGTATTGAAATCGCCACCATGCTGGCTGAAGGCGTGGTATATGAGGAAATTGCTCGCGTAAGCGAGGAAATTGACGCCAAGCTTGTGATAATGGGAACCAATGGTAAACCTCAAAACCTTCGTAAGAGATTTATCGGAAGTAACGCCTACCGCACCGTAACCTTGGTAAAGCCACCGGTAATCACCATTAAGGGAGTAAGGTCTACCGGAAAAATAAAAACTATTATTTTCCCATTGGTTCTTGACAGAAGATCTAAGGAAAAAGTAGGTCCTGCACTGCATTACGCACGTCTTTTCGGAGCCGAAATCAAAATAGTTTCAATACTAAGTGATGAGGCAGACAGAAAGAAACTGAATGCCAATATCAAGCAAGTGGAAAAATTTGTGAGTGATCACGGTGTGACGTGTTCTTCTGAATTGTTGATTCCAAATGAGTATAAAGGTATTGTGCGCAACACACTAAACTATGCCTATGCCAATGATGGCGACTTGCTAATCATCACTGAGGATGACAAAGACAGAGATTTGTCTGATTACTTCCTGGGAACAGATGTTCAGGCTATGATTTACCATTCTGAGATTCCTGTAATGTCTATTACCCCAAGTGAGGTAAAATGGGCTGCCATGTGGGAAAACATGTAGAGAAGCTTTTCTCTAAAACATAATTTGGAGCATTTATTCTATTCGGGCAACCGGATAGCGTAAATGCTCTTTTTCGTAATACGCACTATTTTGATAAACGAAGTACAGTGCGGAATATACGTTTTTGGCATCTTCAGGATTAGCAGCTTTCCATTCTTCAAACCTTCTTCTCAAATCCGGATCATCAGCCAGTAATTTTTCGGCAGTATCTTCAAATACATAAGCCGAAAAGTACTCCTTCTGCTGAAATATTTCATCAAAATAATTCCATCGCAAATAGCTATCCACTGCATTGGGCTCCAGTACCGCCATTATAAACCTTATGTTGTTTTGATCAGTAGGAATGAGGTAATCTCCCTTGAGGAATTTACGTTGCTGCACCTCCGTCTCCAACCTCTTTTTGCTTAGGGGGAAATGCCCCTCATAAGGCTGTGCGGCAAACTCCGCATCCCTAATGTAATAGCTAGTTACTTGCATAAGAGTATCGCTGTTTATGCGCATCATAATCACCCTGTTATCCTCAAGGTTCTCTATCGCCTCCGTCCAGGAATGAGGTATCACATAATACTCAGGCACCTGGGCACTATCTGTGGCCTTATAAGTGTCGCGGTAATTTACAGTGTAGGTCTTAGGTTTATTTGGCAGATATTTTAACCTCTGATAATCACCAATTTTACTTGGAAGGTATTCATATTCGTAACCTTTAAACTCTCGTTTAGCAATAGCAGAAGTATCAATAGTCCAGTTCAAGTCAAATTGATTTTGAGCTTTATCCCATTCAATTGCTGCATTTTTAACCAGCATCAACATTTCCCAGTTTTGCTCGGAGTAACTGGATATCAAATTGAGAAAAGCCAAAGTGCTCTCTACCCTGTCTTTATAGGGCTTCAGCATGTGGGTTTCTGTTATAAATCCAATCGTATTAAACAGTGTAGTGTACCCACTGGCATATCTCGGTGTTTCCAAAAAAGCATCAAATCCTTTATCAGGAGTGTATCCAAACACATTTACATAGGGCGTCATCTCCCAACCGGCATTCTCCATGTTCTTATAAAGAAATGGTTCCATCTCGGTGGTCATCAGATGGCTCAAAACAGGGTTTAACTTATCCTTTTGAGTGCTGATGAGCGTCATGGTATATTGATAATCCGCGCCATTGGAAGTGTGAGTATCAATAAAAATATGGGGCTGCAGCGCCTGGAATATTTGGAAGAAACTTTTAGCGTTTTTGGAATCGGCCTTTATAAAATCGCGATTTAAATCGAGGTTACGTGCGTTTCCGCGAAATCCATGCTGCTCCGGTCCCTGCTGGTTTGCGCGAGAGTACTCGCCCCGATTGAGGCTCCCACCTATATTATACACCGGTATAATGGCATAGATCACATTTTTGGGGGATTTGTCTTTTAATATACCCTCTGCAAATACTATGGAGGCATCAATACCGCAACTCTCCCCCGGGTGAATTCCGTTATTGACTAGCACCACAACTTTGCCTTCTATGGCCTTGGCAATACCGGTATGCTCATCCACTGGCTGGGCGCCAATAAGAAACAAATGCAGATTGCGACCGCTATCAGTACTTCCCATAGTTATGAGTTGCGCCTCATTATACCTGGCATCCAAAGATTCGTAAATGCCAATAACCTCATCATAGGTTGGGGTTTTGTTCTGACTATATTTCAGCTGTGCCTGCGCTGTTACAATTTGAGAAGTCAAGAGAGCCAATACACCAAAAAAGAATTTCACAGGAGGATACTATTTAGGTTACCAAATTTGAGATAAATAATTATTACCGTGAATTTTTAATCCGGTGGCGTCCCAATTAAGCGAAAAAACAGGCTTGATTGCCGAATGAGTTGCTTTCTATTTCCAATTTTCACTAATGTTGCCACCTCAAAACATTAAGTACTTTAATCATCCATCCCGAATACACCGTCTCAAAAATCAGCAAAACAAACATCAAGTTCGTTTGTAGAGAACATAAGCATCTTTTTTGGTGTTCTTATATAGATTTGAAAAACAACACACATTGTACAAACTCGAAATGACTCAGCATGTGGAAATATCCCTAAGTGAAGCCTGGGATTTTTTTAGCGACCCAGCCAATCTGACGACCATCACTCCTGATGATATGGCTTTTTTAATAGTTGACACGCCCCCTGCAGCAATGTATGAAGGTATGCTTATACGATATAAGGTTTCGCCCTTTAAAGGTCTTCGCCTTAACTGGACCTCTGAAATCACCAAAATAAAACATGGCGAATATTTTATTGACGAGCAAATTGAGGGTCCTTATAAGTACTGGCATCATGAGCATCATTTTAAAGAAACTACAACGGGAGTAGAATTAAAGGACATTCTTTATTATCAAATTCCATTTGGAGCATTAGGCCGGATGTTCCACAAGCCACTGGTTAAAAACAAGCTAAGCTCCATTTTTGCCTATAGGCAACGTAAAATCGAAATGCTATTTACCAATTCAAACGGCAGCGATGAGTGACACATTATTCGGAATAGATTACGGTAGCAAACTTACTGGCAACACAGTTATTGCCATTTTCCAGAAAATGAAAATTTTCTTTTTGGATGTCGACAAGGGTATTGATGCTGATAAGTTCATACTAAATGCTGCAGATTACTTTTCCCCGAAAAAGATATTTATAGATGCCCCTCTTTCACTTCCCGGGGTTTATACCAAAATCAAGGGTTGTAAAGACTTTCATTTCCGCAAGGCCGATCTCGAACTGGGAGCAATGTCTCCAATGTTTTTGGGAGGGCTGGCTGCACGTGCCATGGAATTAAAAATGACACTTGAAGAGAAAAAAATTCCGGCTTATGAAACATATCCGCGCATTTTGGCATCAAGGTTAAACCTGAAAGCCAAAGGCTATAAGGGAAGTGTGCTAGGTCTTAAAGACTGTAGAAACAATATAGCCAGCCATTTCAAGAAGTCTATACATATACCCATTAATGAGATTAGCACCTGGAATCATTTTGACGCCTTACTCGCACTGATGTCTGCCTTAAATCACATTCAGGGCGAAGGAGAAGTATATGGCATCAAGGAAGAAGGACAAATTTACATTTAACCCATGCTCCTCACTTTCAGCATTTGCTTCCTCTCCATACCTTTGAAACAATGAAAAACAACTCCAACAAGCACAAGGACTTTATTAATCCTATAGATCCCGACAAGGTTGCTGAAAACCCGGGGCTTTTGCCTTACGCCCATACGGTGGGCAGTGCTGTTATTAAACCAACTAAACAAGGGGTGATCAGGAGCAAGTCTCTCTCCGCCATGGAGCAGCAAACAGAGATGCAGCTTAATCAAATAAAGAAGCAAATTGAATTGCTGGCCGAGCAGGCCAATGAGTTGAAAGAGCGGAGAATATTATCAGAACAGATTTATGCCTCTAAAATGAGCTTTAAGCCAGAGATAAATCATGTTTACCACCTTTATGTCAATGCGGATGACGAGTATGTGTTATCCCTGATTGGGCCGGATGAATGGACAAAACCAAAGTTCAAGGAGTTTGTCAACTCCGTTCGCCTGTTAGCAGATCATACCTGGGCTATTGAAAACTAGGATATTGAATTAACCTGATCCACCAACCTAAACCCTTCGCTGTGTACATTGATGATGGCCACATTTTCATCATCTTTTAGGTGCTTTCTCAACTTAGCCACATAAACGTCCATACTTCGCCCGGTGAAGTAATTATCATCCTTCCAGATCTTTTTTAAGGCATCCGAACGGCTAACCAGGGAGTTTTTATTGACAGCCAACAACCTCAACAAAGCACCTTCCTTAGGGCTGAGTTTTTGTTCGTTCTCGCCATTTTTTAAAACCCTGAATTCACTATGATAAACATAACTTCCAATGGAAAATTCCTTTTGTTCGTCATCTTCATGAGCCTGAATACTGCGGCTTAGGATGGCTTTAATTTTATACAGAAGAACTTCAGAATCAAAGGGCTTTATAATATAATCATCCGCCCCGATTTGATATCCCTTAAGCATATCCTCCTTCATTGATTTCGCAGTAAGGAATATCACCGGCATATCGGAATCCAGATTTTTTATTTCCGCGGCCAACGCAAAACCATCCTTATAAGGCATCATAACATCCAGGATACAGAGGTGTGGATCGTTCATCTTAAAAGCCTGCAGCCCCTGCACTCCATCCTTTGCAAGAACCACTTCAAAGTCGTGAAGCTCCAGGTAATCTCTTAATACCGAACCAAAATTGGGGTCATCCTCTACGAGTAAGATTTGTTTAGCGTTGTCCATATTTTTAATTGGTTTCCATTGTTAACGGCAAATAGATATAAAACTTGCTTCCCTTGCCTTTTTCACTTTCAACATCAATCCGGCCGCCATGCGCTTCAATAATCCCGCGGGCATAGCTCAGGCCCAGTCCATGCCCTTTAATATTGTGGATATCTCCAGAGGAAACCCTGAAAAATCTGTCGAAAATATGTTTTTGCTCATCCTTACTCATTCCCACTCCCTTATCGCTGATAATAATGATAAGGTTGCTTCGGGTAAGCTCTGTAACCACCTTGATAGACGGTGCCTGTATGGAATATTTTACGGCATTATCCAAAATATTAATTACACAGTTGGAGAAGTGATTTGGATCTACGCTAAGTTCTGTTTCATTGTCGTGAAAACTTCTTTCCAAACGTCCGTTTTTACTTTCCAGCGATAGCTGAATATGCGAAATACACTCGTCCAATAAATCCGAAATAATCACTGGTTCAAAATTTAGCTCCAACTCCTTTTTATCCATCAGGGCCATTCGCAGCACGCTTTCCACCTGCAGGTTCATACGGTTGTTTTCCTGCTTTATCACTTTACTATAATGCTCAATTCTGCCGGGATCATTAATAACCTTTGGGTTTCGTAAAGCATCAATAGCAAGATTAATGGTGGCAATGGGTGTTTTAAACTCATGCGTCATATTATTAATAAAATCCGTTTTAATATCACTGATTCTTTTTTGCTGGAGGGTATAGGATAAGGTACGGGCAAATGTGAATATGATAGCTGCTGTAAATACTAGACTTACCAAAAAAGTAAGCCACATGGATCTTAGCAGGTAATTGGTTTTTCCGGAAAAGAAAACCATAAGAGTACTATGCCCGAAGAGGTCGTTGGGGAAAAGCGCGGCCTGATGCACAAGCTCCGACTTGGGAAGCACCGAGGCTCTTCTAAATTCGTGATCGCCCATTACATTGCGATCATTTTCAACTACCACATATCTGTAGGGAATGTCTATTCCCTTTGACCTTAGCTCAAAATCAAGGATGGAATCGAGGGTTTTCTGATCCATTCGGTTTCTTAACCCCATTTTTCGGTTGAATGAATGCTGCACCAACTGGTTAAACACAGCGTCCATTCTCTTTAGCTTAAGTTCTATTTTGCCGTAGCGGCTGTCTGCACCTGAACTAATGAAGTGCTGGCTGGAATCCGGAAAAAAGGAATTCTCAAATCGAATTTCGGTTCTGTTTTCAAGTACCTCTATAGAATCATCACTCATGGAAACTGAAATCTGATAAGAGCCTTCACTATCAGAAACCCGATAAATACTGTCCTTGGATCTTAACTCACCAATCTCATGAGTTTGGGCACTAAAAAAGGGCTCCAGCCTAAAGTTGTTTCTAAGGAAGTTGATCGTTTCGAGGGTTTCCAGCCTACTGGCAACACCTTCCAGGGCTTCGGAAACCTGCTGATCAAATTTTTCGGCCTCCAGATTATAAGAATTATTGAGCCAATAAGCCTGAATACCAGTAATCCCAATCAGGGATACCGTCATCAGGGCTATAAGCCAGTTTATCCTCTTTTTACTATTCGCCAGTTTCATCCTCATATCAACGCAAATTTACTATTGGCAGCAGCGCCTAATTTTATTTTAACGGCATTTTAACAATGCACAGGCAACCCGAAGCCCCACGTCCCATGTCTAACAGGTAATCAGCTGAAAACAAAAACATAAATTAAATTATTATGAAAAATCTAAAAAGCACTTCAAAAATTCTTCATTTACTACTTATATGTGTGCTATTGGCACCAGCGGTATCACGGGCACAGGCACTCCCCATTTTAACCAATGTCAAAATGATTGATTTCGATAAAGTTGGCACCGATAACGGAGGCAAGATTGATCCGCCACCACCCCCTGTTTTATCTCAATACAAATCAGAGATTACCAAAGTTAGCTTTTATCCAAATCCATGTAAAGACATGTTGATGCTAACATTTAATGATGATGCCAAGTTTCAAAAAGTTCAAATCTATAATCTGGTAGGCAACCTTATTTATGAAACCACCTTGGTAAGCGACAATGCCATTGTAAACACCTCTCGTCTTAAAGCAGGAGTTTATATCCTCAAAACAGAAAGTGGATCCTATCGGTTTACCAAGATCTGACGACTCAGGATTCTAACCTGCATCTCCTAATTGAGCTACAAGTTTAATTAGGGGATGTATTATTTCACCACCTTTTAAACTAATGGGTAAGCCCTATATTTGCCGGCTATTATTTTTTCGCACCCATGCAAATTTCCACACTTTCGATCGTTATTCCAGCCTATAACGAGGGCTCTACCATTCATCACATCCTCAATAAAGTAAAAGCTGTACAACTTATCAACAACATCCAAAAGGAGGTTATTTTGGTGAATGATTGCTCTACAGATAATACTGAGGAGGCCATTTTGACTTATAAGGATGCCAACCCGGAATTAAACATTCAGTATTACAAGCATGAGGTGAATATGGGCAAGGGCGCTGCACTTCACACGGGTATAAAGCAAGCCACCGGAGAGTACACCATCATTCAGGATGCGGATCTTGAATATGATCCGGAGGAGTTTAACGTACTGCTAAAGCCCGTGGTAAACGGAGTTGCTGATGTGGTTTACGGATCGCGATTTATGGGTGGAAACCCGCACCGCATCTTGTTCTTCTGGCATTCTATAGGAAACAAGTTTTTGACCTTCCTCTCCAACATGTTTACCAACCTTAACCTTACGGATATGGAAACATGCTATAAGATGTTTGCTACTAAAACCATTCAAAGCCTGGAGCTAAAGGAAAAGCGCTTTGGCTTTGAGCCCGAGGTTACAGCCAAGATTGCCCGTGTACCCAAAATCAGGATTTATGAAGTAGGTATAAGCTACTATGGGCGCACCTTTGAAGAAGGTAAAAAAATCAGCTGGAAAGACGGATTCAGAGCTATTTACTGTATTCTTAAGTACAACCTCTAAAAGGAGTAGCTCATTGAAATGGTTGGCATAATAGGTAATTGGTTTACCCTTTTGCGCTCATTTCTGTCATAATAAAAGATATTTTCATAATTCAGCATATTGGTAGCACCAATTGCCGTTTCAATCTTCCTGTCATTCTTCATTTCAAATACCTTTTTCAAGGATAGATCCACTCTGTGATAGTTGGGTAATCTTTTGGCGTTGAGCTCACCATACAAAACATCGGGCTCACCTGCCGCAGTTGTATAATCGTAAGTTAAATCAGGCTCACCGATACTATTTACAAAATCAAGCTTACTGTAGTTGGTGCGTGTTGGGGTAAAGGGAAATCCTGACCCAAAGTTATATCTTACACTAACCTCCCAGGTTTCATCCTTTCCAAAAGAATAGGACCCCACAAGATTCAGGTTATGTCTGCGGTCAAAGTATGGGTTATACTCAATAACACCATCATCACGGGTTACGGTGCTATAGGAATAGGCTCCCCACAGATAAACCTTTTTAGTGCGATAAGTCATCAATACATCCACTCCTTTTGCCAAACCGGATTCTCCGATAAAATCCTTCTTATATATTTCATCTACCCCGTCTTCATCATTATCGTAAATCTTGTTTCGATTTACATTAATGATTTGCTGGAAGTTTTTAACGTAGGCTTCCACATTCAGGGTAATACTTTTAGAAAGTTCAACTTCCACTCCTCCCACTACGTGCTGGGCCTTTTGAATTTTGGAATCCACTCCTTCTTGACGGTATACACTGCTTTCACTCTCCGGGCCACTTAAAAATCCGTAAAACAGGTTCACCACATCTCTATCGGAATTTGAGGCCATCAGGTTTTGAGAATAAAGTCCCGCAGAACCCTTAAATCGCAGCCATTCATTAACACTAAACTTCATACCCAGGCGTGGTTCCAGCGACAATTCGCTTTGAGAGCTATAATAATGAGCTCTAAAACCGGGTTGTATCAGGAATCTACCCTGGCTGATTTTATATTGAAAGTAGGCCGCGATTTCAGTACTGTTATTAAGAGCACTTGTAGAGAGGCCTGCTTCATTCTCCAATTTAAGGTCAGTGCTATATCCAATAGCCTCCAGGCCATATTTAAATTCATCATTCTTCCTAAGGAAATAGGTAAAATCCAAACCACCATTAAATCCACTGATGCTTGACATACTCGGACCCTGAGTTTCTGAAATGGACAGAATTTCATAGTTGGAGTAGCTAAATCCGCCACCAATAAGGGCTGCTGATGCAGATGGCACAGCTGTAAAGTCAACACCTATCCCTTTTGAATTCCATTCTATACTGTTATTTCCGGCAAACTTCACCCCATCGTCAAACGAAAATCCAAAAGCGTTGATTTTTGAGCCGTTATCACTTTGAGAAGTAAGCTTGGCATATATATCAGTAAAGTTAAACGGTAATCCTTCATCGTACTCGGTATCCACGTAAGGGTAGAATACAGAGCTTGTTTGATCGAGATAAGAGGTTTTTGCTGATACCATGAAAGAGGTATTGGCAAGACCTCTGGCATTTTTCTTTCCTAAGGGAGTTTCCAGCAACAACTTGGCGGTATAGGTACTTGCCGAAGCCTTACCTGCAAACTTTTTTCGGTTGGCAGATCGGGTTTTCACATCCATTACCGCACTGTTTCGGCTACCATATTCAGCATTAAAGCCTCCTGAATATACTTCCGCAGATTGAATAATATCAGCATCAAAAACAGAGAAAAAGCCAATGGAGTGAAATGGATTGTACACTATCATTCCGTCAAGCAGAATAAGATTCTGGATTGGTGCTCCTCCCCTGATATAGAGCTGCCCGCCCTGATCACCGGTGGTTACAACACCCGGCAGCACTTGCAGCGCCTTGATAATATCAGCATCACCACCTACTGAAAACTGCTGAATTTCCTTGGGGCTAAGACTTACCACACTTGTTAAAACCTTCGTTTCCCTTTCCTGACGGTCGGCATTTATCTCTACCACATCAAGAATTTCTGAAGACTCCTGAAGGTATATCTTCTCAGATGTGATGCGACCATCAACCACCTTAATATTTTTTGAAAAATTATCATACCCAACAAAACTCACCTTCAACAGATAATCACCCGGAGGGACATTGTTTAGGATAAAGTATCCTTCGTCATTGGCTACGGCACCAATGGTAGTTCCATCCAAAACAGCGTTTGCAAATGGTATTGGCGCATCTGTGGCCTTATCGATAACAAACCCACGAACTTTACCCGTTTGAGCAAAAACAGAAACTGTAATGCATAACATAATAATGGCAGTGGATAAAAATCTAAACTTCATTTAGGGATTTTTTTAGGGACGTCAAATATCTTAATATTTAGTAAAGCGAGGCTTCAGGCATGGATAATTTTAAAAATCAGCTCTTTCAGCAGTTCACTTTCAATAGTGGTGGCATTTCGTACTCCTTTTGATCTTACATCACATTCTCTTAAATATGATATAATACGGGCGAGCTTCTTTAAGTCATAGTTAACGGCACCTTCCTGATAATCTTTTATAAAATAGGGGTTAACACCAGTTAGTTTAGCCAGTCCATTGGGCGTTTTATCCTGCGCCTGATGTACTAACATAAGCTTACTAAAGAAGCCATACAGCAATCCAATGGTTACCACCAATGGATTGTCCTTAGGGTTTGCGGCAAAATACTTTTGTATGGTCAGAGCCTTCAATAGTTGTTTTTTTCCAAGGGCAGTAATGAGTTCAAAGTTGTTGAAATCCTTACTTATTCCAATATTATCCTCTACAATTTGCTCATCAATGGTTGCACCTTTCTCAGCAACCAACTCGAGCTTTTCCAATTCCGAATCAATTCTACCCAAATCAGAGCCCAGGCTCTCAGCCAGTAATACCCTGGCCTTCATACTGGAATTATATCCACGCTGGGCAAGATTAGCACCTATCCAATCCGGAATTTGATTGTCATATAACTTCTTTGACTCAAAAACTACGTAGCCGTTGCTTAGTAGTTTGTAAAATTTCTTGCGCTTATCAATGGTTTTGTACTTATAAGCTAAAACAAGTACTGTGGTGGGCTGCACATTCTCCAGGTACTTTTCAAGATTTTCAATCATCCGAATGTCCTGAGCCTCCTTTACAATTACCACCACCCTGTCTGCCATCATGGGGTATCTTTTAGCCTCCCCAATAATGGTATTCACATCAACATCACGACCGTAAAGCACCGTTTGATTAAAGCTTCGCTGATCTTCCGGCAAAGCCTCCTTTTCAATCAGCTTTGTAAGCTGATCGATATGAAAAGTCTCCTCACCCATCAAAAAGTAGATGGGGGCAAAGTTTCCAGACTTGATATTTTTAACTATTTCCGCGTATTTCATTGGAGTTGCAAAAGAAAGACTTTACAAAGAAATATTACAGTGAGTCAATTGGCAATTTGCAAACTGTTCTTATGCGGATTGCAAATTACAGCTACTACCTTTGCTCCCATGTTAAAAAACCTCATTCCACTAAACTTGCCGGAGCCTGATTTGCGTTTAGCGAAAAAAGACGGAGCCGTAATGGTATGGGATGACATCCGAAAAAAGTATTTACAACTAACCCCGGAGGAATGGGTGCGGCAGCACTTTGTACACTATCTCATAAGCATGGGTTATCCGCGAACCACGCTTGCATTAGAAGGTGGGTTCCATCTTCACCAAAAACTACAACGTACCGATATCCTTATATATAAAAATGCTAAACCGGCCTTATTGGTGGAGTGCAAGGCACCGCAAGTTGCCATTTCACAACAAACCTTTGATCAGGCCGCTCGATACAACCTGCATTACAAAACACCCTACATTTTAATTACCAACGGTCTTCAGCATTATTCGGCCCAGGTTGATTATGAAAATCAGGCCTATAATTTCTTAGAAAATATCCCCGCATACCATGACATTTGAAACACTTCAACTAGCCAAGGGCAAGGAAAAAGCCATAAAGAGAAAACATCCATGGGTTTTTTCCGGAGCCTTTAAAAACATACCCGATCATATAGAAGACGGAGCCATGGTGGAAGTTCAGGATTTTAGAGGAAACTTTCTCGGCCTTGGCCTTTTCAGAAGAAGCAGCATTACAGTATGTCTCTTAAGCTTTGAGCCGGTTGAGTCTATAGAGGATTTGATACGCGAAAGAATTGCCGAAGCCATTTCATACCGCAAGTCTCTTGGTATTTTGGATGACAAGGATATCAACTGCTGCCGTTTGGTTTTTGCAGAAGGTGATGGATTATCGGGTTTGATTATTGACAAATATGCTGATACGGCTGTTATTCAAATACACCATCCCGGCTGGAAAAACTATTTACAGCTGCTAGCCGATATTCTTATAGAATCAAAACTCGTACAACACGTTTACAGCAAGCCTGCTGATAAAATTGAAATCTCTGAGGAGCATACCGGAACATTGGCCGGTAAACCAACAGCTCAGTTAGTACTTGAAAACGGTCATCGGTTTATGGTAGATTGGGCGGAAGGCCAAAAAACAGGTTTCTTTCTTGATCAGAGAGAAAACAGACGAAAACTGGCTTTGTACACTAAGGACAAAACCGTGCTCAACACTTTTTCCTATACCGGGGGCTTTTCAATTTACGCCCTTGCTGCTGGTGCCAAAAAGGCTATTTCGGTTGATAGCTCACAATCTGCCATTGACCTGGCCAATAAAAATGCAGAAATTAATGGTTTAGGCAAAAACCACGAAGGCATTAGCAGTGATGTGTTTGAGTATTTAAAAACTTCTGATGAAGATTTTGATGTTATCATTCTCGACCCACCGGCCTTCTCAAAAAATAGAAGAAGCATTCACAATGCAGTACAAGCCTATAAAAGATTGAATTTAGCTGGTATAAAAAAAGTGAATAGCGGTGGTTTTATTTTTACCTTTTCATGCTCACAACATGTAGATTTTAAGCTATTTGAAGACACCATAAGAGCTGCAGCAATTGAAAGTGGAAAAAGAGTACGCATAGTAGAAAGACTAACCCAGCCAGCAGACCACCCCGTAAACATATACCACCCTGAAGGTGAGTACTTAAAAGGATTTATACTGCAAATTTCTTAATGGAGGCAGGCACATATACCAAAAAGAAAGGCGTGCCCACCGGCACACCTTTCAATCCTATTTTTCCTTATTAACCTAACATCAACAAGTACTTGACACAAAGGTAAAATTCGACATCATTTTTAGTAAGATTTTTCTGTTAAAAATGGATTAAAATTAGTTAGCGATTCTGCACACACATACCATTCTGGTGCCCGGGTATTCTGTAAACCTGATGTAAACACAAGAAAAAAACACAGTAAAACACCATGCCTACAGCACTTTAAAAAACTTCCGTCAGCAGTATCACATATAGTTTTCGCAACAGGACAATCATTAAGCCAACGAGTATATGACCAGGATTAAACCTACATCAAATTTATCAGGCAAGTATTGTAAAACATAGCTTCCTTCGGGTCACCTAAATTTTATGGGGAGAAGTCAGTATAAAGTACTTTGGCCGGCAAAAAATAATGGAAATAGATAAGC
>JBLWXT010000035.1:0-40744 GCA_048267305.1 Owenweeksia sp.
CAACGGCTTGCCCGATTAAAGTCTGATCAGTGCAAAGTTCTTTCAAAGAACCTTTGCTCTTTAAGCCTCTTCCTTTTTAGGCCTATTTAAAGAGCTCCGGCTTCGGCCGGTTTCAAATTAAGCACAACGGCCCGGCTAAGAAACGTAGGGCTTTTGAAGTGATTAATTGTCCACCTAAACCGAAGTTGTCTTAGTGAATCAACCTTTGTGAAAGCCTTGTCGGCCCTATGTTTTCTTAGCCATTGTTGTGGTGCGTTTTTGTTTCATTTTTAGCCCCTTCGGTTAAAATTTCACCTTTCCAAAGCTAAGTAACATGCCTATTTAATCTTATAAGTTAAAACATTAAGACCGTCAGAATAAGATTCAACCTTCTTTAACTCCCATTTCGCCTTTGATGTAGATGAACCAAATAGTTTTGTTCCGCCTCCAAGAACTATTGGATTAAGTTTTAACTTCAATTGGTCAATTAGACCATTGTCCAATAACCAGCCTGCAAACTGCCCACCACCGCATAGATAAATGTCTGTTTGTGCTGTTTTTTTGATTTCATTAACTCGATCTATTGATAAATTTTCAATATGTACAGTTTCGGCCAAGTTTTCAATTTCTAAAGTGTCCGAAAAAATGAAGTGTTCCATATGAGGATAGGCAGGTTTACCAGGTTCAAGTCCATATTGGTATCCAAATTCATAGGTTCTTCGACCCATTATCACCGTTGTGTAACTCTTCAAATCAGATTGGTATTTTTCTACCGCTTCTCCTTGTAGGATGAACTGACTTATGTCGTCATTCTCTCCGGCAATATATCCGTCTAAAGAACTAGAAACGTAATAGATTATTTGTTTCATTTTATGTTAGTTAAATTAATAATTTGTTGCGAATTACTTTGTTTGTGTTGCGTTTTCATGAAAATGGTTCAAAGCAATCGTAGTTTCTTTGTCGGTATATTTTGCCATCTTTAAACTCGAATATTTGAGCAAAATAAGCTCTCATTTGTCCGCCAGCCTGAATGTTTCCGATTGGTATAGCCAGCGTGCCTTTCCAAATACATTCTAACACTACGGTATCTACGGTTGAAATGAGGTTTTTTACCTCGTATTCTTCTTTCGTTAATACTTGGGCTCCTTTATCTGCAGCCATTTTTAGTTCAGATAAGTTTCGAGTTGCACATTGTTTTGTAAGCGCATTTGGATATTCAATTTGTTCAGCATTAGGATGGTAAAAGTTTTCTAGTTCGTCTGAAGAAGTTCTGTTTTCTAACATCTTCAAAAATTGAATAACGGTATGTTCGTTTTTGGTCATTGAAATGTTATTTATGTTTACAATTGATTAATTATTTTTCGAATTTATACTTCCATTCCTTTGCAAGCAGGGCATATATGACATCATCAACCCATTCACCATGAAAAAACAAACTTTCTTTAAAATGAGCTTCTTTTCTAAAACCTAAACGTTCAACTAGTTTTATTGAACTCTGATTTGTTGGGTCTATGGATGCAATAATTCTATGTTTATTTAGTGTGTTAAATAAATAATCAATAACAGCCGATAGAGCTTCGGTAGCATACCCATTACCTCTATATTCTTTGCTGAGCGTATAGCCTATTTCCACTTGTTTACTTTCATTATTAGAAGCTAAAAAGTGAATCCCAATGTCACCAATCATTTTAGTTGATGCCTTTTCAACTATTGCCAATTGAAACCACGTGCCCGATACATTGAATTCTTTTGAAGAATTCGAAATAAATTCAGCAACATCATTTACTGTTTGCGGAATTAAACTTAAATATTTGTTCGTTTCAGAATCAGAACGATAGTTAAACATTGATGCTTTGTCATTGATTTCTACCGGCCTAATATGCAACCTAGTTGTTTTAATGTTCATTCTTTTCTTTTCGTTTTTGCGAAAGTCCACCTAGTAAAAATGCGCCTCCAATAAACAATAAAAAAGCTTTAAACCAAGTACTATTTCCATAAATTTCGGTGAATTGAACAATGAAAAAAAAGCCAATAAAAATGATAGATAGAAAAAAGTAGTTTTTTGATTTCATAGTTTATTTTTAATGCACCACAACTAGTATATAACGATGTACATCGTTATATCAACTATGTCGCTTGGTTTGTAAGTTGTGGATTTTAAAGATTTTAGGTTGAGAATTTGAATAAAATTGCTTCTGTTATTCATTCAGAGGTGTTTTTAAGTTGCTTGCCTTTGCTGGAGTAAACTTACAAAATACCTACACAAGTCAAGTTCCGCCAGTTTCCCATGCCATCTGTTGGATTGGTTAGCATACCATTATATGCAGACTATTGCTGAATGGGCTATATGCCTTCAATTTTTGGCTAGGTTCTAATGTTAATAATATTTTTTGTCTGATTTTTCTAAAGAATTTCATCATTGGCCAGCAGCTTCTGATCATAAAGCACAACTACTTTATAGCATCCTCCCACTTACAAACGCTTATAAGCATTTGTAAACGACAGCTGAGTACTTACCTCCCGTAATATCGCAAATCATCCCACTCCCCTTTCAGAAATCTCTTCACTCATTATTCACCCTTTTCAATCTTCAAATTTTCGAATTCACCAATTTTCAAATCCTACATATCCCCTTTGGGGTATTCGGGCCGTTCCCCTACCTTCACGCCTCCAAATAAAAACACCAATAAACATGAGAAAAATAGGTACGCTGATATTGGCCCTCGCCTGCTTAATATCCTTCGCGCAAAGCGAAACCATGACCCCCGAACTGCTTTGGAAACTGGGGCGTGTAAGCCTGGAAACAGTTTCGCCTGATGGCAAACAATTTATTTACGGAATTACCAACTATGATACTGAAGAAAATAAAGGCAGCCGTGACCTTTACTCCATGGGAGCCGATGGTAAAAACCAAATACAACTTACCGACCTACCCGGTGGTGAGTATAGCGCCCACTACCTTATGGGTGGAAAGAAAATTGGCTTTTCATACCAGGGGCAGTTCCATATGATGAATACCGATGGAACTGACCTAAAGCCTGCCACCGAAATTGATGGCGGAATTGGTAACGTAAAAGCCTATGATCTTCCTGATGGCCGTGTAGCATTGCTTTTTACCAAATCAGTAAAGCTGGAAAAAACCACTGCCGACCTTTACCCCAACCTGCCCAAGGCCGAGGCCTATGTAATTGACGATCTGATGTATCGCCACTGGGACAGATGGAGCGATGCCGAGTACAACCACATTTGTATTGCCTATGTGGGGAAAGACGGCAGCCCGGCTACCGAATACACAGACCTGATGAAGGGCGAAAAGTATGATGCCCCGGTAAACCCATTTGGCGGAAGCGAAAGCTTTACCCTTAGCCCTGATGGCAAATCGGTGGTATATGAATCTAAAAAACTAAGTGGTAAGGAGTGGGCCGTAAGCACCAATTCTGAACTGTATATGGTAGATCTTGAAAGTGGAAAAACCACCAACATTACTGCCGGAATGGAAGGTTATGACAAAGAGCCTAAGTTTTCTCCTGATGGCAGCAAGCTAGCCTGGATGAGCATGAAAACCCCGGGTTTTGAAAGTGATGTGAATGACATTGTCATCATGAATACCAAAACAGGCGAAAAAACCCACCTGCTGCAGGTTACCAATAAGTATGATGAAATGACCTTCCAGAGTTTTAGCTGGGTAGACAACAATACCATTTATGCCGGTGTGCCGGAGGATGGCAGCAATCAGGTGTATCAGATTACACAAACCTCTAAAGGTGTAAACTACAAGAAGGTTACCAAGGGTGATCACAACTACAATCACTTTGAAGTGGCCGGAAAGCAACTGATAGTGGCGCGCCAGGATATGAATCACGCTACGGAAATTTACAGCGTAAATATTAAAAAGGGAAATGCCACACAGCTAACACATGTAAATGACGAAATCTATGCTAACCTCAAAATGAGCAAGGTGGAGAAGCGTATGGTAAAAACCAGCGATGGTAAAGACATGCTTACCTGGGTTATCTATCCTCCGGATTTTGATCCCAACAAAAAATACCCGGCCTTGCTTTACTGTCAGGGTGGCCCACAATCTCAGGTATCACAGTTTTACAGCTTCCGCTGGAATTTTCAGCTGATGGCCGCCAAGGGATATATAGTGGTAGCACCAAACCGCAGAGGCCTGCCGGGCTTTGGCCGCGAGTGGAACGAAGCCATTAGTGGCGACTGGGGTGGACAGCCGATGAAGGATTACCTCAGCGCCATTGATGATGTAAAGGCCGAGCCTTTTGTAGATGAAAATAAACTGGGTTGCGTAGGTGCCAGCTATGGCGGCTATTCTGTCTATTACCTTGCGGGAAATCACGAGAAGCGTTTTAAAACCTTTATCTCCCACTGTGGCCTGTTTGATTTGGAAAACTGGTACCTCACCACAGAGGAGCTTTTCTTTGCCAATCAGGATTTAGGCGGCCCTTACTGGGATGCTAAAAACAAAAAAACGTACCAGGATTTTGACCCCAAGGATTTTGTTCAAAACTGGGATACCCCCATTTTGGTAATCCACGGTGGTAAGGATTTCCGCGTACCTGAAGCACAGGGTATGGCAGCCTTTCAGGCGGCTAAGCTCAAAGGTTTGGATGCCCGTTTCCTATATTTCCCCAACGAAGGCCACTGGATTTTAAGTCCACAAAACGGACTTATTTGGCATGATCAGTTTTTTGGCTGGCTGGATAAGTATTTGAAGTAAACTGATATTGAATAAAGCTCAAGCCCCGCCTGGTTTTAAAACCAGGCGGGGCGTTTTGGTTGAAATGGGGCAAATATGTAAGGAGTATGTGCGATTAGACGCGTGGCTTTTGGGCTTCATTTTCTAAGCGCCTTTTTTGTTTTTATAGGTAACAGGAAGTGTGGGCAGTTTTCCATAATATCTTAATTTTGAGATGCGCCCGCATAGTTATCGCATAAAAAATTTCTTAAAATAACCTTAAACATGACAGTACGCTTTGCCTGCACCTTTCTCTCCTTCGCTATTTTATTTTCTTCTTGCGCTCATTCCATAAAGGCAACCGGCTATAATAGGGAAAGGCCACTACCGGCCGACTGCCAAGTGGAAATTGCAAAATTTGCAGACGTTGAAAACGTAAAGGCTGTGTACAAAGGCAGCATTTCACTTGACGATACCGGCTTTAGCAGTAAGTGTAAAGAGCCTGAGGCCTTGAGGATATTGGAAGTGGAGGCCTGCAAGGCAGGGGCAAACTTTGTAAACATATATGCCGAGAATATGCCCAACCTTGCCAGCACCTGCTACCGTTGCAAAGCACGCTTTTATCTGGTGGGCGACTCTACCCTACTGGCCGAACTTAAAACAAACACAGAGCTGCCCTTAAACCCGCCAAAAAACAACACGGGTAGCCAGATATTGGGAATAGTGGGTGGGAGCATTGTGGGCTTCTTGATCGGCTACTTCATAATTGGGCCCTTGCTGTTCAATTGAGAGATTTGAAGTAGGATTTCAGCAAATCAACAAAATTCAGTAAACGTGTTTTCGGTATTTACTTCTCGACTCCGCTCGAAGTGACAAAGGCCTGTTTTATGTCACGTTGAGCGGAGTCGAAACGTTTAAACCCAACAAGTCACTTTAAATACTCTCCTTTCTTATTGCCTTTTAGTACTTTAACAAAAATTATAATCCTATGAAAAAATTAGTACTTACAATCGCGTTTAGCATTAGCGTAACTATCGCAATGGCGCAAACCACCCATCAGGTTACAGCCTCCGGGCTTAGCTATACACCCGACAGTATTACAGTAAATGTGGGTGATACTGTAGAATTTATGGTAGGCAGCACCCACCCAACCCTCGAAGTTAGCCAGGCCACCTGGCAGGCCAATGGAAGTACCGGGCTTAGTGGAGGTTTTGCCGTACCCAGTGGAGATGGCAAAGTGTTTATTGCTACGGCAAAAACCTATTATTACATCTGTGAAAACCATATTGGCGCAGGGATGAAGGGGCAAATAGTAGCCCAAAGTACCGTTGGTGTAGAGGAAACCAAGTTGGTGGAAATTGAAATTTTCCCTAACCCGGTTGGCGAGGTTTTGAACTTTTCACTGAATTTGGATGATGCCCTTAAAACGGCCACCATTTATGACCTCAGCGGAAAGGCAGTAAAAAGCCTCGACCTTACCACAAGCACCGATCAGATTCGCAGTTTTGATATCAGCGACCTAAAGACCGGCAGCTACATTCTTAAAATTGAGAATGGAAATACCGCCAAGGAAATCAGGTTTGTGAAGAAGTAGAAAAACAAATTTGAAGATTGGATAATCACATAAAGATGGCAGCCAATCACCCCAGCGGGTGACATGTCAATAGCCCCTCGGTTGGCCGAGGGGGTGTAAACAACAAAACCACGCTCAATTTTGGCGTGGTTTTTCTTTTTACATATAGCTGTTGTAAAAAACCATGACAAAATTAAAATCAATTCCCAATTTTAATATTGAAACACTACACTAAGCGGTAAATATTGGGTTTACGTTCGGTGAACTGTGGGCTGCTCATAACCTATCTTTGCGCCCCTTAAAAATGGTGGATGGAGTTTGAGATTTTTGAATTGAGCAATGGCATACGTGTGGTACACAAACAGGTAAACCGCCCGGTAGCGCATTGTGGATTAATGGTAATGGCGGGCTCCAGAGATGAGAAGCCCGAGGAAGAGGGTCTGGCCCATTTTATAGAACATGTACTTTTTAAAGGTACCACCAAGCGCAAGGCCTTCCACATACTTAGCCGTATGGAAGATGCCGGTGGTGAACTGAATGCCTATACTGATAAGGAAAACACTGTTATTTATAGTTCTTTTTTAACGCCAGATTATGCCCGTGCTATAGATCTCATTTTTGATATTGGCTTTAACTCCATATTTCCTGAAAAGGAAATACAGAAGGAAAAGGAAGTAATTATTGATGAAATCAACAGCTATAAGGATTCGCCTTCGGAGTTGATTTTTGATGATTTCGAAAGTCTGCTTTTCCCTCATCATTCTTTAGGGATGAATATTTTGGGAACTCCCGAAAAGGTAAAAGGCTTTAGTCGTAAAAACGTTTTAGACTTTATTGCCCGCGAGTATGGCAGCAACCGCATGGTGTTTAGCAGCGTTGGTAATATTTCTACCAAGAGGTTAAAAGCTATGCTGGAGAAGCACACGGCTCATCTCCAGCTGAACGAAAGTGTTATGCACCGTGAGCAACCGGCTCCCTTAACGGCACAACATAAGGAATTTGAAAAATCAAACTTTCAAACGCACGCCATAATCGGAACCCGCGCCTATCCTGCGGATGATCATAAGAGCCGCTCCCTGCATTTGCTAAACAATATTTTGGGTGGCCAGGGCATGAACTCGCGCCTTAATCTCAACATCCGTGAGAAATATGGCTTTACCTATAACATCGAGTCTTTTTACAACCCCTACTCGGATACGGGTGTGTTTGGCGTATATGCCGGCACCGACCCTGCCACTATTGGCAAAACTCTGGATCTTGTAGAAAAGGAACTAAAAAAGCTCCGTGAAAAAACGTTAGGTACGATGCAGCTCACCAAGGCCAAGCGCCAGATTTTGGGGCAAATTGCCATGGGGCAGGAAAACAATGCATCGCTGATGCTGGCCCTTGGACGCTCACTTTTAATGTTTAATAAAATCGACACTTTTGAACAAATAAAAGACAAGATTGAAAACATTACGGCACAGAATTTACAGGATGTGGCCAATGAAATTTTGGATCCTGAGAAGATGAGCACACTGGTGTACAGCCCAGTTTAACAGTTTTCAGTTCGCGGTTTGCAAAGTTCACCTACTCCCAACCAATCAACAACTTAACTAATAACCAATTTCACCTCCATGGAATTTCTACCTGAAAAAATTGACGACTATACGACCAATCATACTTCTGCAGAATCGGAGGTACTGGCGCAGCTAAACCGCGATACGCATGCCAAGGTATTGCAGGCACGTATGCTCAGTGGCCATGTGCAGGGGCGAATATTATCCACCTTTAGCCATATGCTAAAACCAAAGCGTATTTTGGAGATTGGTACCTATACGGGCTATTCGGCTATTTGCTTAGCGGAAGGTTTGGCGGAAGACGGAAAACTGCACACCATCGATATCAACGAAGAGCTGGAGGAAATGGTAAAAAGCTATATCGCGAAAGCAAACATGGAAAACCAAATACAAATGCACGTTGGCAATGCCATGGAAATCATTCCAGCCTTACACGAAACCTGGGACCTTGTTTTTATTGATGCCGATAAAGGCAATTACTCCAATTACTTTGATTTGGTGATTGACCACCTACGCCCCGGTGGATACATTATTGCCGATAATGTATTGTGGAGCGGAAAGGTGGTGGAAAAAGTAAGTTCCAAGGATTTGGAAACTCAAGCCTTGTTGGATTTCAACAAAAAGGTACACGAAGATAGCCGTGTGGAGAATGTGCTTTTCCCCGTAAGGGATGGGTTGATGGTATGCCGGAAAAAGTAATTCGGTTCTACTTATTTTTCAATAACAATGGGTGTTCCCACTTGGATGTATTTATAAAGCTCTCCACATCCTCATTTTTGAGAGACACGCAGCCATAGGTCCAGTTATCGCCCTGCTCCACCCAATAGTCAGCACCTTCGGGAACTCCATGTATGCCCACCTCTCCACCAATGGAGGCGTCTTCATCAATAATCCCTTCCGCCTTTGCTTTGGCATGTTTCCTCCGTGATTCTTCATTGGGATAATCTATCCATATAAACTTTGACCAGCTATGGTGTGGGTATAAATCGCGAACCTTAAAGATCCCTTCAGGTGTACAGCGGTCGCCTTGCCGAAGTTTATCATCCTTAGGATTACTACCCAGCACCACCTTCCACGTCTTGAGCAGCTGACCCTCTTGCAACAGGCTCAGTTCATACTTTGATTTCGAAATATAAATGGAGGTTTTGGTTTTGTCAATTGTAGCCGGGTCAAGTATTACCTCTTTTAGTTCCTCTACTTCTGTTTTTACTTCCGTGAATGTGGGTTCGGAATTACAGGCAATAAGTGAAACAAGAAACAGATACAGAAAGGATAAGCGCATAGCACAAGAGTTGTTGGTTACCCTTTAGTAACGGTTCTGCCTTTTATAATCTTGCCACGGCAAATGTTAAAGTGTAGCTACTTACCCTTACTTTGTTACAAGATTTACCCAAAATCACCCTTACTCCTTAACAAAGCTAATCAGTTGCGACCTGCCAATAGGGTAAAGGCCGGAAAAGTAAAACTGGATATTGTGGAAACTCCTTCGGGTAAAAAATTCAGGTTATTAAACCTACCCTACTTTTTAGGGAGTAAGATTGAGGAGCATGTGGAGGAAGTGGGAAATTCCTAAATCGAAATCTAAAGCTTTGCTATAATACTCCTACTTAATTCATATTTTGCTTAACCATTTATTTGTGTGAATTACGTACAGACAAACGCTCAACCTTTTGTTGCTAACCTCGGTACTGGCCATTACCTCCTCTTGCTTTGAGTTTAGTGGCAAAAAAGACAAAAATTTGCCCCGCACAATTACCGGGAGATTATTGCAAAGCTGTAATGATTCAACTCCAGTAGCTAATACAGAGCTTACTTTGGAGTACCGCGAATTTCTTTCTCTTCAAACCCAAACCACAACAACGGATGAGGATGGCACCTTTACATTTCAATTCAAAGCGGAAGACTGGCATGAGGGTGGTTTGTACGGGCCCTATTTTGCGCGGCTAACTACGAACCATAGTTTTGTAATAGAAGGTATAAAACCCCAACATAAGGATGTAGGAACTTTATTTGATGATTCGGAAGAAAGATCATTGATCAAAGTTCTTTATAAAGTTGATTTAACCCCACTTTTAATGGGAGATAGCCTTTCAGTAACGGGAAAGCGTTATTCAGCTTCATATTTACCGGGTGTAATTATTATGGGGACCGACACCGCCCAAGCTCAACTATGCAGCATCGATAATCCATTTCCAACACTTCATGATTACGCAGTATGGCTTCAATGGCGAGTTTACAACTCCGACACACTTCGCCTTTGGGGAACTCACAAAGCCAAGCTGGATAATCAGTGTCAGGAATTTGTGGAAACTGAGCTAGTTATTAAATAAAAACATCTACTCCTTCCACAATCTCCTATGCACTGTGCCCATTTCTGAAGATGACAACTGTAAAATATAAACTCCCGCTGGTTTATCAGAGAGATTGAGCTGTACGGCTTTAGCTGTAGATTGCTTCTTCAGTATCAGCTTTCCGTGTAAATCCATAACCGTAATACTGATATCGCCTACAGCTCTGCTCATTTGCAGTTTGTAAATTCCGCTGGAAGGATTGGGATACACATTTACTGCAAATGGTTTATACGGTTCATTCAGGCTAACCTTATTTACCGTTATACAAGCCGAGGTATCCGTACAACCATCTTTAGTAACAATCACCCTATACACGCTGGGTATCCAGGGCGTAAAACTTTGGTTGGTATCGGTAGGCAGGGCGTAGTGGTTGGTGCAATCATACCATTGGTAAGTGGCATTGCTGTCCATAGCATAATAGGAAAGACTATCTGTTGAAACACCAACAGAGGCATCAACAATTGGCGATATCTCAGCCACTACTATGGAATCACATTTACCTGCCCTTTGAACATAAACTGTATGAAAGCCATACGTGGAAATAGCCGTATCACCAATAGAAATAGAATCACTCACACAAAGCTTCATTTCTACAGTATCCTGAACCGGAATACCCTCATAGGCACCCATATCTACTTTGTTTCCCTGCCTGCGCTCGTTAGCATCCAAATCATAAGGTATCCATTCCAGCACGTCATTATCAAAATCCCAATCATAGGTGTCTTTAGGGATATAGGTGTTTTTGCCAGCCTCAATTAATGGGGAGCAATGGTCCAGCCTGTAATCTCCATTGGCTGTATCCCTATATTGAGGGTAGATGTCCAGGTTACCACCATCGTCCACACCAATTGTAGCATCCCAGTTGCTACTACCACCACTATTCAGCACCATGGAGTTGTAATACCTTATATAGGGAAGTGCCAGTGATATGAAAATTAAATTTTGAGTTCCATCAATAATACAATTCTTAAACTTCAAATCGGTTGGAACACCCGAAGTGGATATTCTTAAAGCACTACCCAGCCCTGATGTGGCTCTGTTTCCAGAAACTGTAACATTGGTAAGCTCCGCGTGAGGTACATACCTTAAAGAAATACCACCCCCTTCTATGGCCATATTATTAGCAACTAATGTGTTTACAACTTTTGCACCGGGTAGGTTAGGGCCTTTAATGGTTAAACCTCCGCCATATGCGCTGCAGAAGTTATTTGTTATCACACAGTTATATATATAGGGACTTGACTCATGTACTGAAATACCTCCTGAAGCCCTGTCATCCCCATTGTCGCTCCTATTGTTTCTAATTATCAGGTTCCCGAGAATAGGGTTCCCTTTTTTAATAGTTATACCTGCTCCAAAAAGCAACCAATCTCCTGTATAGGTATGTCCATCTGTAATCCAAAAGCCATCAAGCTGAGAAGTTTGATCGAGGTCATCAAAAAATACCACACAAGCGGCAGTTTGCATTGTTGGATCAGGATCAATTGCCGTAAGCCTTGTTTTGTTTTTTCGCCAATCTCTTTGGTTGAGCTGCGTTTCCGTACCATTAAATCCTCCAAGTACACGCACCCCAGGTCTCATCTTAAAAGTCTTCAAGTTAGAACGCCAATCCTGAAGAACATCCAACCAATTTTTTGTGGGCCAGTAACTGCCTTTAGCTACCCATATCTGGGTGTTGGGTTGGGCAGTTTCCAGGGCATCCTGCAAATCATTATAGGCGTTGGCCCAGGTTGTGCCATTATTCTGGCCTGTTGCCGCACTATCTACATAAAGTATGGTTTGGGCAATGGAATTTAGACTAAAAAGAAACAGGAAAATTGACAGCAATACAGCCTTCATACTATTCGAGATTTTGAGCATTTTTAAGAGGTAGCAAAATATTGAAAAAACAAAGGCGAATAACACACTGGTTATTCGCCTTTAATACTTCTTTACTGTTCAATCCTTATCTACCTCTCAGCATACATCCCATCGTAATACTTTTGGTATTCACCGGAAGTTACATTGTTCAGCCATTCTTCATTGGCCAGGTACCAGTCTATGGTTTTGCTAAGGCCTTCTTCAAAGGTTACAGAAGGTTCCCAACCCAGCTCGTTTTTAATTTTATTGGCATCAATGGCGTATCTGCGATCGTGGCCCGGGCGGTCTTTTACGTAAGTGATCAGCTTTTCTGATTCACCTTCCGGGCGACCCAGTTTTTCATCCATCTGCTTAATCAGGATTTTAATCAAATCAAGGTTTTGCCACTCATTAAAACCTCCAATATTATAAGTTTCGCCCTGCTTACCATCGTGAAAAACCACATCAATAGCACGGGCATGATCTACCACATATAGCCAATCACGGGTGTATTTTCCATCCCCGTAAACGGGTAATGATTTATTGTTTTTTATGTTGTGGATAAACAACGGAATCAACTTCTCAGGGAACTGATTTTGGCCGTAGTTGTTACTACAATTGGTTACCACGTAAGGCATACCATAGGTTTCGCCATAAGCACGCACAAAGTGATCAGAACTTGCTTTACTTGCTGAGTATGGGGAATTGGGATCATAGGGTGTGGTTTCTTCAAAAAGGCCCGTTGCTCCTAAGGTGCCATATACCTCATCGGTACTGATGTGGTAAAACAGCTTACCTTCAAAATCCCCTTTCCAGGTATCGCGAAAAGCATTGAGCAGGTTTACCGTACCAATTACGTTGGTGCGCACAAAAGCTAAAGGATCGGTAATAGAGCGATCCACATGGCTCTCGGCCGCAAGGTGAATAACATCGTCAAACTGATGCTCCTTAAACAGGTTAAGCATGAGCTGTTCATCCACTATATCTGCCTTTATAAAGTGGTAGTTGGGTTTATCCTCAATGTCTTTAAGGTTCTCCAGGTTACCGGCATAAGTAAGGGCATCCAGATTATAAATTTGGTAGTTGGGGTACTTATTTACAAAAAGACGAACTACGTGTGAGCCTATAAATCCAGCACCACCGGTTATGAGAATTTTTTTGTTGTCAGACATTGTAGAGTAATTTTTGGTTATCCATTCCCTTTCGGAAAATCTTAATTTTCTTTTCTAATCTTTTGCTCCCAGCGCCAGGCATCAGCCATGGCATCTTCAAGGGATTTTTCGGCTTTCCAGCCTAATACTTTATTCGCCTTGGTGGTATCCGCATAAGCAGCAGTTACATCGCCTTCCCTACGGGCCACAATTTTATAGTTCAGGCTTTCGCCCGAAACTTTCTCAAAAGCCTTAATCACTTCCAGCACGGTACTTCCTGTGCCGGTGCCTAAATTGAAGACTTCATAGTTATCTTCATTCTTCTTTTCAACCAAACGCTGAACGGCAATTACGTGGGCCTTAGCCACATCAACCACATGTATGTAATCGCGGATACAGGTACCATCGCGGGTTTCATAATCATCGCCAAATACAGCTAGTTGTTCGCGCACGCCTATGGCTGTTTGGGTAACGTAGGGCACTAAGTTTAGTGGAACGCCCAATGGCAATTCGCCTATAGCTGCCGATGGATGTGCACCAATAGGATTGAAATATCTCAGAGAAATCACATTAAACTTATGGGCGCGGATAGCATCTTTAATTATCTCCTCTCCCACCTGCTTGGTATTCCCGTAAGGTGAAAGGGCCGGTACAACAGGGCTATCTTCGGTAATGGGCAAATCATTGGTTTCGCCATATACGGTGCATGAGCTGCTGAAAATGATATTGTCAAGATTGTGATCCCGCATTTCCTGCAAAAGGTGCACAAGGCCACCAAAGTTATTCTCGTAGTATTCCAGAGGTTTTTGAACCGATTCTCCCACTGCTTTAAATGCAGCAAAATGGATTACTCCATCAAAATCGGGGTGCTTGTCAAAAAGCTGCTTTACAGCAGATTTTTGCTTCAGGTCCATCTGTTCAAAGATTGGCTTAATACCCGAAATGGTTGGAATGCGTTCCAGCACATCCATAGTGGTATTGCTCAGGTCGTCAACAATTACGGCCTCGTGGCCGGCCTGTTGTAACTCTACCACTGTATGCGAACCGATAAAGCCCAGGCCTCCGGTTACAAGAATTTTTGCCATGTACCTTAAAATTTATTTGCGGATATACGCTTCGAAGTCTTTGTGTTCCTTTTTGTAGAGCTCTTCTTCGGGTAACGACCTAAAGTAGTCATAAGTGATTTTCAAGCCATCAGCTCTGTTTACTTTTGGTTCCCAACCTAATATGCTGCGGGCCTTATCAATATTTGGCTGGCGCTGAGTAGGATCATCTACCGGCAATTCCTTATAAATCACTTTTTGATCAGTACCTGTGAGTTTTATGATCTCCTCAGCAAAATCACCGATGGAAATTTCATCAGGGTTACCAATATTTACAGGGAAAGGATAGTCGCTCATCAACAGGCGATAAATGCCTTCCACTAAATCATCCACATAGCAAAATGAACGGGTTTGAGATCCATCACCAAAAACGGTAAGATCTTCCCCGCGAAGGGCCTGACCGATAAAGGCCGGCAATACACGGCCATCATTCAATCGCATACGCGGACCATAGGTATTAAAAATACGGATGATGCGGGTTTCCAGGCCGTGGTACGTATGATAGGCCATGGTCATGGCTTCCTGAAAGCGCTTGGCTTCATCATACACCCCACGTGGACCAACAGGGTTTACATTTCCCCAATACTCCTCTGTTTGTGGATGCACATCAGGATCGCCATATACCTCAGAGGTAGAAGCCACAAGTATTCTTGCCTTTTTGGCCATAGCCAAACCAAGGCAGTTATGTGTACCTAAAGACCCAACCTTTAATGTTTGAATAGGAATTTTGAGATAATCAATGGGGCTGGCTGGGGAGGCAAAGTGAAGGATATAATCCAACTCACCTGGTACATGTATAAACTTGGAAACATCGTGGTGATAAAACTCAAAATGCTCGTTCCCAAAAAGGTGCTCAATATTTTTAAGATCCCCTGTAATGAGGTTATCCATGGCCAAAACCTTAAAGCCTTCCTTTATAAACCGATCACAAAGGTGTGACCCCAAAAAGCCGGCAGCTCCAGTAATTAAAATTCTCTTCATTTGGTTGGGTATTTAAAATAAAGAGGGACAATTGTCCCTCTTTACTACAATTTATTTATTTGAACTAAGCGTTTTGAGGCTCAGCTTTTTTAGTTTCGGTATTTAGTCCCACACAGTGGTATTCCATTCCGATTTTCTTCATTTCAGAACGTTCGAAGATATTTCGTCCGTCAAAAATCAAATGTCCTTTCAAACGACTTTTCACATCTTCAAAATCAGGAATACGGAATTCCGGCCATTCAGTTACAACCAATAGAGCATCGGCATCCTGAAGTGCTTCGTATTCATCCTTGGCATAGTTAATCTTATCGCCAATCATGTGTTTGGCCTCTTCCATGGCCACAGGATCATAAGCAGTAACGGTAGCACCTTCTTTTATAAGGTTATCAATAATAACCAAAGACGGAGCTTCGCGCATATCATCAGTATTAGGCTTGAAGGAAAGTCCCCACATGGCGAATTTCTTACCCTTAAGATCACCGCCAAAGCGCTTCATAATCTTATTGAAAAGAAGGTATTTCTGATCTTCGTTTACATCTTCTACTGATTGAAGGATGCGCATTTCATAACCATTCTCACGGGCGGTACGCACAAGAGCCTTTACATCCTTAGGGAAGCAAGAACCTCCGTAACCAATGCCCGGATAGATAAACTTATTACCGATACGAGGATCAGTACCAATACCCTTGCGAACAAGGTTTACATCGGCACCCATAATTTCGCACAGGTTAGCCATATCATTCATAAAGCTGATTTTGGTAGCAAGCATGGCGTTAGCCGCATACTTGGTCATTTCAGCCGAAGGAATATCCATAAAGATTACAGGATGGCCGTTAAGTACAAACGGGTGATATAGTTTTTCCAAAATACCACGAGCCTTATCGCTTTCCACACCCACCACAATACGGTCGGGCTTCATAAAGTCATTTACAGCAGCACCTTCCTTAAGGAATTCGGGATTGGAAGCCACATCATAGTCGATGTTTGCTCCGCGTGCATCCAGAGCATCCTTAATGGCTTTCTTCACCTTTATGGCTGTACCTACAGGCACTGTTGACTTGGTGATAATCACGCCATAATCGCTCATGTTTTCGCCAATTTCGCGGGCTACAGTAAGCACATATTGAAGATCAGCACTACCGTCTTCTCCCGGAGGAGTTCCTACAGCTATAAAGGCAACATCGGCTCCCTTTATACTTTCTGCAAGGTTGGTGCTAAAGCGCAAACGACCTTTATCAAAATTCTTATGTACTAATTTATCGAGCCCTGGCTCATAAATTGGCAGAATACCGTTTTTAAGGTTTTCAATTTTTTTAATGTCAACATCAACGCAAATTACATCGATGCCCACTTCGGCAAGACAAGTGCCGGTTACAAGGCCAACATAGCCTGTTCCTACTACAACTATTTTCATAGTGTTACTTATTGGTTTACAAATGTTAAGAGTGACTTAGTAATGAAATCTAACTGATTATCAGTCAATTCCGTATGCATAGGTAATGAAAATACCTGACTTACAAGCTCTTCACAAACGGGGAAATGTCCTTTTCCGTATCGATCGTCCTTGTAAGCTTTTTGCATATGCAGAGCTACCGGATAATATACCATTACCGGAATTCCCTTTTCATTTAAGGCGCTAATCATAGCATCCCTATCTACACCACCCTTTAGTTTTAAGGTATATTGATGAAAAACATGCGTACTATTTTCGGCACGTTTAGGGGTTTCAATTTTATCGCAAGCTGCAAAAGCGGCATCATAAAAATCAGCTGCCCTTTGGCGGGCATTATTGTACTCGGTTAAGTGGCGAAGCTTTATGCGCAACACCGCAGCCTGAATACTATCCAACCTGGAGTTTACACCAATTTCGTCATGGTAATAACGCACTGTCATACCGTGATTGGCAATTACCCTTAGTTTATCGGCATACTCATCGCTTTGCGTAAAAATGGCTCCACCATCACCAAAACATCCCAAATTTTTACTTGGGAAAAATGAAGTGGTACCAATATCACCCATAGTACCGGCCTTGGCTGTGCGGCCATCACTAAAGGTATAATCGGCTCCTATGGCCTGAGCTGTATCTTCAATTACATAAAGGTTATGCTTTTTGGCTATAGCCAGAATGGATTCCATATCGGCACACTGACCAAACAAATGCACAGGAACAATGGCTTTGGTTTTTGGCGTAATAGCCTTTTCCACTTCTTCAGGATTCAGCATAAATGTATCGGCATCCACATCCACCAATACAGGAGTAAGCCCCAACAAAGCTATTACTTCGGCAGTGGCCACAAAGGTAAAAGTGGCGGTAATCACCTCATCTCCGGGCTTTAAGCCAAGGGCCATCATAGCCATTTGCAAGGCATCTGTACCATTAGCGCATGGGATTACATGTTTGGCCTCCAAATATTTTTCCAGCTCAGCCTGAAAGTTTTTCACCTCCGGACCGTTAATGTAGGCAGATGACCTGATGACATCCAAAACAGCGCTATCCACTTCCTTCTGGATTTTGCTGTATTGGCTTACCAAATCAACCATCTGAATCTTTTCCATGTGCTATTTTTTGAGAGTCGCAAATATAGCTATAGGTATATTAATGAAAACTTAAATTTGCCCCCAATACCAACGTCCGAAATGAAAAAAACGCTTACCGTACTTATCCTACTTTTTGGTATCACAATGAATGCTCAACGTCCCAGAAAAGCGCCTGAAGGTCCTGCATGGCTCGTTATGCCCTCTGTGGGCCTGCAGTTTGCCGGTGGCGACATGGCCGAAAGGTTTGGGCAAAGCTACTCAGCAGGGATGGGCATAGGCTACAAAACCAGCAGCAACTGGAACTTTAGCCTCCAGGGGCAGTTTATGTTTGGCAGCAATATTAAAAATGGCGCCCAGCTTTTAGACCCTGTTTTATCGCCAAGCGGGTTTCTCTTTAACCAAACCGGAGAGTACGCCACTTTTACCCTCGATCAACGCGGAGCGTATGGAACCTTTGATATTTCTAAAACCATCCCCGATTTTCTTGCCGCCAACAGAAACTCCGGATTTAATATTTTAATTGGTGGCGGCTACTTAGCACATTGGGTAAAAATCAATAATGTGGGTGACGACAGCCCACAAGTACTGGATGAATACATGAAGGGTTACGATGAATTGAGCGGAGGTTTTTTACTGAAGCAGTCCATCGGCTATCAATATATGTCCGTTAACCGCAGAGTAAACTTTAGGATTTCTTTTGAGATAATGGAGGCCTTCACAACAAACTTCCGCGAATTTAATTACAGCACAGGCAAGCCCGTAAGTGGTAATTTTACTGATTTGATTTATGGCTTCCGCATGGAGTGGATTCTTCCTATATACAACCAGCCAACCAGCGACTATTTTTACGACTAATGTATCAGCAACTATACAATCTTGGAATCAGGTCGTATGGTGCTTCCATAAAGATTGCCCAATATTTTAATGCTAAAGCCAAAAGCTGGGTTACAGGCCGGAAAGGGCTATATCGCAAACTAAAGGAAACCATTAATCAGGCTGATGAAATCCTTTGGTTTCATGCGGCCTCTTTGGGTGAGGCCGAGCAAGGCGTTCCCATAATGCAGCAGCTTAAAAAGGAGTTTCCACAGAAAAAAATTCTCCTCACTTTCTTTTCCCCTTCCGGGATGGAACACTTTAAAAACAACGGGCTGGCCGATTACATCTTTTATCTGCCATTGGACACTAAGGCAAATGCCAAAAAATTTCTGAATGCCGTGAATCCTGAGCTGGCCTTTTTCATTAAATATGAGATCTGGCCCAACTTCTTTAAGCAAATTCAGAATAGGGACATTCCGTTGATAATTGCCCCGGCTATATTCAGGGCAGATCAATTCTACTTTAAAGCTCCACATAAAAGTTTCTTTTTACCCATCCTTAAAGAGGTAAACAGGATTTTGGTGCAGGATGAAAACTCAAAAAACGTATTGACTGAAAATGGTATCAGCAATGTAGATGTCTGTGGCGATAGCCGCTTTGATCGTGTAAAACAAAATGTGGCTGCACCTTTTGAAAATGACGTTTTAGAGCAATTCTCAAAAAACCAAAAAGTATTGATTGGTGGCAGTACCTGGACTCAGGGAGAAATTATTTTAAAGGAAGTTTTGGATCAAAACCCTGAACTCAAGATTATACTCGCTCCGCACAACATCAGGCCAGAAAACATTCAGCGCATATTAAAGTTGTTTGGCGAAAGCCATGCATTCGCGTACAGCAAGGCGCCTACAAATTTGCAGGATTACCGTGTTTGTATTATTGATAACATTGGACTACTGAGCCGCCTGTACCGATTTGGACAAATGGCGTACATAGGTGGTGCTTTTGGAAAAGGCATTCACAATTCGCTTGAAGCCGCAGCTTATGGCTTCCCCCTTTTTTTCGGACCAAACCACACCAGTTTTATTGAGCCTGCCGAAATGATGGCTGAAGGATTTGCCTTTGAGATTAAAACCTCAGCCGATTTGCAAAAGGCGCTTAAACCACTTTTGGAGGATGGACATCGCTTGAAGCAACTCCAATCCAAGGCATTACAATATGTGGATGGAAAGGCCGGAGCTGTGGATATGATTGTTGGGGAAGTGAAGGCTTTACTGAAATAATGAAGACCTGACAGGTTTTTGAAACCTGTCAGGTCTCGTAAGTTTTAGCCCTCCTAAGGTTGCAAAGTTCTATTTCTGTATCACTACATCAAAGCTTACCTCCACATCAGTTTCGCCACCAGCATTAGCAATAAATAAAAAGGCCGGAGCTGTGGAAATGATTGTGAGTGAGGTGAATACTTTACTGAAATAATAAAGACCTGACAGGTTTTAAAAACCTGTCAGGTCTCATAAGTTTTGGCCCTCCTAAGGTTGCAAAGTTCTATTTCTGTATCACTACATCAAAACTTACCTCAACATCGGTTTCGCCACCAGCATTGGCAATATCTCCTACCGAAACTCCTTGAGCCGACTTATTAGGTTTATGGCGCAAGATCACTTGGAGCTCACCTGTTCCGGGAGCGCCAGTATAGAAAGTATTCAGCAGTCCAATGGGGTTGCCATCAGCATCCATATCCTCATAACTAAAGTCCATTTGCAAACCTGATTCTATCACATAAAAAACCTGATGATCTTCAGCCTCTGCTAATACCTCAGCGGTAATATCCTCTGCCGGACTTACACTTTCGTTTAAAAACTGAATAGACATATCAAAAGCAGTGCTGTCCGGCAGGATATCTGCAGAAATCACCGGAGCATTACCCCCGGTTCCATCTATATCCGTAAAACGAAACTCTAATATATTACCACCAGATTGAGGTGTAAATGTGAGTACCACTGTGGTTATTAATTCTTCTTCATTTACAACGGGTGGGGTATTATCATCCGAATCACACGAATTAAAAAATAAGGCTGCGCCTATAGACATTGAAAAAATTAATCTTTTCATTTTGATTGATTTAAAATTGATATTTGATTTTGATTAAAAAATTAAAACCCATCTCATCAGCGAAATAGCGCTGACGATTGAGATAGCTTCTGTAAGTATTGTTTAAAATATTCTCTGTCGAAAGGCTTATATCCAATGCCCTTTTTAAAAAAGTGGTGGATGCACCTATACTGGCAAATAAGGTTTGATAAGAGGAAGGCGGCATCGGCACATTTTCAATTTCGGGGTATTGCTTTTGCCCGGCCACCAAATGCTGGCCAATCTCTATAAAGGGATCGGTGACACGAAATTTTGCGGCACTAAACCAACGGATGCTGTGCGTGGCTTCAGCCGGAGGCATCAACACCAAATAGTCGTCCTCCGTGCGATCCCATCCATAAATCCAGCTGCCGCTAATCTTATACGTGAAATTGGGATTCAGGAAAATTTCGGTTCTGAAATCAAGGCCTGTAAGCAGCGCATCAGTTTGGGTGTACTGTTGTACAGGAAAGGCTCCTCGGTTGGTCAACCGCAACTCTGATTGTGGCCGCAAGTAGATGTAGCCATCAAAAGTATTGGCATAAGCCGTTAGCTCGGCCCGCCACTTTTTAGCATAGTTGATGGAGAGCGTATTGCTCCAGTTCAATGATTTCTCCGGAACCAAATCAATATCACCTTCCTCAATTACTGCCGCGCCATGGTGCAATCCCTCACTTAGCAATTCATTTACATGAGGTGGGCGAAAAGCATAGCCCAGCAAGGTGCTGAACTCCCAATGAGAATTGAACTTTTTTGTAGCTCCTACGGACGCTGCCCAATTGGAAAAATTGAATTGAGAGCGAATAACCTCCTGATTAAGATCGCGCTTTTGCGCCAATACATCCTGATAATCATAACGGAAGCCCGCTTCCAAAATCCACTTAGGCAATTGCCATTTTTCAATTACAAAAACGCCCGCCTGATACTTATTATAATTCGGTAAAATGGGCCTCACTCCCGTTCCCGCATTATTGCTATTTTCCTGCCCCATTAAATCCACACCAAATTTTCCCAGTAGCTTTTTAGTGTGATTTCGTTCCAAAAACAGGTTAGCCGTATGTGTTTTAAGAGATAAATTATTGGAGGCCACATCTGCCAGAGCACCTCTCCTCACATCAAACTCCTTGCGGTTGTTTAGCTGGAAAGCATAGGTAGCCTTTAGGAATGTGTTTTCATTCCAAAGCCACTTGGCTTCAAGCTTTGCCAAATCATGAGTAAGCTCCTGACGAGGGTTATCAATAGCATAGGTAAAAGGTTCAATCACCGTAGGCTTATCCGAACTCAAGGCCAACTCCAAATCTGTAACATTACCAATATGGCTGGCGCGTAATATTCCCAGTTCACTGGAAAAGTGACTGTAGTAAGCCGACAGGTTTAGCCGATCCCTTTTGTACCCCAACTCAAAGCTTCCATTGAGTTCGGATGTAGCAGTATTGCTCAGTACGTAGTCCGGTGCCGATCTATCCCCCAACTTTTTAGCCGAAAGCTGTGCCCGATAAGCAAAGTGTTTTCCAAAGCCCTGCTGTAATCTTAATGAAGAGGAACCTCCCCTACCATTGCTTTCTCCCACTCCATAAAAAGTGCCTTCAAAACCTTTTTGAAAAGGCAAAACGGCTGGCTCTAAAATTATGGCTCCGCCTATGGCTCCCGTTCCATATTGCACGGCCGACACGCCTTTTACCACCGAAATATTTTCGGCCGTAAAAGGATCAATATTTAAGGAATGTTCCAATCCCCATTGTTGATCCTCTTGCTGAACGCCATTATTGAGAGTAGAAATTCGGTTGCCATACAAACCATGAATTACCGGCTTTGAAATTCCGCTTCCGGTATTTAAAGAGCTTACTCCACTTATCTGCTCCAGCGTTTGCGCAATGGACTTTCCGCGAGAAGCTTCCAGCTCAACCAGGCTTAATTGCACCCTGGCCGCAGCCTCTTGCCTTGATTTTTCCCTAACGATCACCGTTTCCTGCAAAAGCTCCTGATGATGCTCCGGATAAAAATTAAAGCCCTCAACATTTTTTTTCAGCTCCAGGATTCCAGACACAGGCTCACAGCCAATGTGATTTACCACCAAAGTGTATGTACCCGCACATAAATTATCGATGTGGTAAAACCCAAGCTCATTAGTTACAGATCCTTTTGTTGAACCCTTAATACTCACCTCTGCAAATGGCAAGGGTGAATTGTCGTGTTCATCCAGCACATATCCACTTACGGACAGCCTGCATGTATTGTTTTGTGAAAAACCAACACCTTGTACAAGTAGCAATACGGCCACTATGTACAGGCAGGTTTTCTGCAAACTCTGCATTACAATGTATTTTAATTGAAGAACACAGCCTGATAAGACTGCTACATAAACCCACTCAAGTTCATCCTGCTAATGGGATGACTAAACCCGGTAAGCGGGAGGGCCACGACCCGGAAGGGTAAAGTGCGAACCTTTGACAGGGCCGCTGCTCAGTTGAAATGAATGTGCCAAAAAAGTTTTGGGCTGGGCAAAATCTACGGTTTCAACAGCATGCACAAAGGGCAACAACTGAAAATCACAAATGGCGCAATGATCACCATTTTCCATAGTGCCATTGGCACCTACCCCCTCTTCACTGTGGTGAGAATGTGAATGAACCTCGCAATGGTGCCAAAGCTCCTTAGGAACAATTACCAAAGAAAACAGCGCCAACAGAAATGTGGCTACAAACTGAATTTTATTTGGAAACGAGATTTTCATTTGCCGGCAAAGGTAGAAATCACTTTGGATTTTAGGTTAGCCCAACATTACCATTATCAGAATAATTGATGAGAACAGGGACAGACTAAAAACCTTGCTATTCATTCTCTACCAATAGCTTCTCCGTAAAAACTAATTCGAATTTCTATTTTTTCCTGATTTGCAATAAGCTTTCCTTCTATTTTTCTCTACTTCAACAAATCCCTTTTCTTAAAGTCCTTTTCTATAATGCCAATTACGGCCTTTCCTATTTTCTTTTTGAAGACCTGAATACCAATCCAACCCAAAAGTTTAAAGAGTCCTTTGAGGTTAGCCATTATAGCTATCACTTTCTCCAGGCGCTTAATGATGAGCTTTTGGAGATTGCCGAAATTCTTACGGTCAAACTTTGGCCAGTCTTCAGCACTTAAGGGCTCACTGTTTTTGGAGAGGTCGTTTTTGTCATAATCCAAATCGGGAATGATGGGAATGTAGTTTACATCTTTGTCCGAAAACTTAATCCCAAAGCGCTCTTTGGCACCAACACTATAACCGCTATTGAAAATGGGATTGGTATTATCAGATGGAATTGAAAAGTGTCTCCTTAAAAAATACTGTGCATTTCTACGTCCCAGGTAAAAATCATGTGCACGAAAGGCCTTTTCGAAGAAGCCGCCAAAGCCTCCCAAGCTCCCACAGGCAATAGCCATATTCCCCTGGTATTCCTTACCATCTTTACCATAACGCTTTGGCGCCACCAAAAACCGGGAATAATTATTTTCATTAAAAGCCACTTCCAGCTCATCCCTTTTAAAGGATAATTCACCCCGCATGGTGCCTATCAACAAACCGGCAATACTCACTATAGTGGGATTTAATTTTTTTGATTTTAAAGTTTCAATGTCTTCGGGTTCACTGGGGAAGGGATCAACCATAAGCACAGTGCTTTCAAAGGTGTTAGGGTCTTCGCTGGCTTCCTTACTCTGGCCGGTTTTATCAAGCAATATTTTGCCGGTAATATCAAAGGGTTCGTTATTGAGCATTCCACCATCCGAATTGAGAGTGGAAACCTCATCTCCAATGTTAAGTCGGTAATCTTTCTCTCCAAACAGTGGATTTATATACTTACTGTCATCGAGATACTTCCGCTCGCGATCAACGGTACGGGCAGCTAAACCTACAGGAAATGCTCCCGTGGCCATGGCCGCCTGCCTCAATGTCTTTAGGTTTTGATCTTTTTTAAATGACACCGGAATCAGCCCATCATTCCGATAATCATCGGCAATTACAAAATGGGCATAGTCTCTATGGGAGGTGGTTCTGTAGAGATTGGTTTTATCGGCATTTCCCTTAAAACCAATGTCAAATGGAATTCCATTGAGGTTGCTAAGAGAAACCATTACCTCTAGTCTGGGAGCAAGGTAAGGCCTGTAATACGTATCACCTTGTGACGGGGCAATTACGCGGCTCGAAATCTTATCCTTAAAAGTTGAATTCAATAAAGAAACAACCCCGGGATCACTTTTTATATCGCTGGTGTCAAATAACACCGGCAACATGTCATCCTGAATCAAATCCACCCAGGTATGGTAAAAGGGGTTTTTTGCTTTTAAGGAATTATCAGTGCGCTTTGCGGGAGTAACAGGCTCAAAGTTTTGTTGTAGGCCTGCCGCAGCAATTACGGCTGTCATTCCTCCCGCGGAAGCACCACTAAGGATTTCTATTTCCACATCGTGCATGGGAATGGTATCGTCATACCCCGGGTTTCCAGCTCCTAGGTCACGGTTTTTCTTTTTGGCCGCCTCCCACTTTTCGAGGGTTTCAAAGAGGTAATCCATTACCCCGGCTGTGTAGGCACCAGCCGAAATGGCACCGGCCATAGTGATACCAAGCTTAAACTTTTTTTGGCTCATTTTAAAGATTTGGTTGTTTCAGTTTCTAAAAATACAGAATTAGAAAATCCCAAAACCTCAAAATGAGCGATCTGTAAAAACGGAGTTAAAACTTAACTACCCAGGCATCGCTAACCACGCCTTTGATATTGAGCAACTCCTTGCGCGCTGCAGGATATGAATCATAAGATTTATAAACCACGCGATAGGTATTGAGATCAGATATATAGGCGATGATCATTTCGCTCTTGTCAAGCCTGCTTCTGTCTATCCAGCGTTGGGCCATGGCCTCAGTTGGCAAACTAGCCACTACTACCCTGAACTGTTCATTGGCCAAAATAGCATCGGCATTTGCAGGGGCACGAGGAGCAGTTGGTGGCACTGTATCAGTTTCAGCGTCAATTTGGGCAATTAAGGTATCCACCTTTCTTTCCAATTGTCTTATGCGCACTTGTTTTTCCTGAGTTTCCATTTCCAGCTCAGCTACTCTTTCCACTGATTTTTGTCCACGCTCAGCAGCCTGACCAAGTGAGTCCTTTTCAGCGATCACGCGATCCAGATCCTTTTTATCAATTTCAATTTTACTGCGATCCTTATCGCTTTTTAAATAGAAAACGAAACCGACATTCATCATACCATAGGTATCAGAATGATCTCCACTTTTCCGGCCATCCATCCAGTCAACATCTTCTGTCCAGCGATTGGTATAGCCCAGATTTATATCTAACTTGGGTGTTATCGGAAAACTAATGTTGGCACCATAAGTAAGAATAGCATTTGGCGAAAACGCCCTTACCCCCCTTACGGGAGATTCCACAACCTTGGCACCACTTGCCCTTTCGTACAAGCGTGCTGAGTACATCATCATACCGGCACCTCCCTGAAGGTTAAACTTAAAACCCTCATACTCCCTGTTGAATACCTTTACTAAATTGAAGTCTAAACCTATTTGCCCTTCATAAATATTGGTTTCGTAATATCTTGTAGCATCATTGCCATTTAAAAGGCCGCTTGCAACATCAAGGCGCAGCCTCATTAGGGGCCCCATCTGATAGCCCATACCTAACCCAATTGCGAAGTTTCTCTTATAGCCAACATAGTCGGATTGGGTAAAGTCATTATAGGGCCTTAGAAATCCTCCGTAAATCTGTCCGGAGAGTTTTTCCTGGGCAGAAAGTGAGGTTGAAGTAGCGGCAATGAGTACGCACAGGGTAAGAGTCCTGATCATGTATGTTGGTTTTTAGTAAAGGACTAAAGTATGTAAAAATAAAGTCTGACAACAGTTTTAGCCATAAGCGCCTCTGTTCCATAGAAATTAAATAGCTTTGCGCTCCAAAATTTTAGGGTAAAAATCTCTTAGAAATGAACGTAACTTCCACAAAAACAGGAGACTTAAATGCTGTTTTAACAGTAAACATTAAGGCCGAAGACTATCAGACTAAAGTAGACAAGGTTCTTAAGGATTACCGCAAGAATGCCAAAATTCCGGGTTTCCGTCCGGGAATGGTACCAACCGGCTTAATTAAAAAGCAATATGGAAAAGCGGTTTTGATTGATGAAGTGAATCACATTTTACAACATGCTGTTACTGATCACATCAAAGACAACAAGCTTGATATTCTGGGCAATCCTCTACCTGTGGAGCAAACAGATATTGACTGGGATAACCAAACTGAATTTTCTTTTGATTTTGAAATTGGTCTTTCTCCGGAAATTACCGTTGAAATTTCAGATAAAGTAAAGGTTCCTTATTACAAGATTGAGGCCGATAAGAAAATGGTAGAGCGCTATGTAAGTGATTACGCCAAGCGCTATGGCACCATGAGCTATCCTGAGACTGTGGATGCTGACAGCATTCTTAAAGTTGAACTTACGGAAGTAGACAGCGATGGAAAGGCTGTTGAAGGTGGCGTTACTTCTGCCGGTACTTTCGTTATCGAATCAGTAGAAGACAAAAAAGCCAACAAGGCCCTTATCGGACTTAAGATTGGCGATACAGCCGCGATAGACATCACCAAGGCGTTTAAGGAAACCTTTAATACAGCACAGGCTCTGAACATCAGCAATGAGCAACTGGAAGGTTCTAACGGAATTTTTGAAATGAAAATTACCGAGCTAAGCAAACTTGAACCTACTGAATTAAACCAGGAGCTTTTTGACAAGGTATTTGGTGAAGGCGTTGTTTCCAGCGAGAAGGAATTCAGAGCCAAAATTAAGGAGGATGCTGAGCAAATGTTTGTAGGCGAAAGCGACCGCAAGTTTTTGGAAGATATTCGGGATGTAGTACTGAACAAAACGAAATTTGACCTTCCTGATGAATTCCTTAAAAAATGGATGCTTACTTCACAAGAGCGCCCGGTAACTGCCGAGGAAATTGAAAAAGAATATCCTCAAATGAAGGATAGCATGAAATGGCAGTTGGTGGAAAACAAAACCATCAAGGACAATAAAATTGAAGTTACTCAAGACGAACTTGTAGATTACACCAAACAATTGGTGATGCGCCAAATGGCTCAATACGGACAACAACCGCCCGTTGAGGAGATGGACAATATCGCCAAGCGCGTACTTGAAAATCAGGAGGAAGGTCAGCGTATTGCCGATCAGCTTTTCAGTGAAAAATTACTTCAATACTATAAGTCTACCGTAAAGCTAGACGAGAAAAAAGTTTCCTTTGATGAGTTTTTAAAACTGGTACAAAAGGAAAAATAGAATTTGGATTAAATTCAAATTCTGCACATTTGTCATAATTTAGAAATGGCTCGAAACTTGTCGAGCCATTTTCTTTTTTTATACATCTCATTAATATCTTCACCAAAAAATAAGCATCTATGGACTTTGGAAAAGAATTTAAAAAATATGCCACGCAGCATCAGGGAATGAACTCTATGCATGTAGGCAACTATATTGAATCATCACTTACCCCTTACATTATTGAAGAGCGTCAGCTCAACGTTGCTCAAATGGACGTTTTCTCTCGCCTTATGATGGATCGCATCATCTTTTTGGGTACCCAAATTAATGATCAGGTAGCCAATATTGTACAGGCTCAGCTTTTGTTTTTAGAATCTGTAGATTCTAAAAAAGACATTCAAATTTACCTGAATAGCCCGGGTGGTGGCGTACATGCCGGACTCGGTATATATGATACCATGCAGTTGGTTGGCCCGGATGTGGCTACGATCTGTACCGGTATGGCAGCCTCAATGGGAGCCGTACTTTTATGTGCCGGTGCTGCTGGCAAGAGGTCAGCTCTTAAGCATAGCCGCGTAATGATTCACCAGCCAATGGGCGGCTCACAAGGGCAGGCCAGCGATATGGAAATTACCTTAAAGGAAATCCTGAAAATGAAGGAGGAACTTTATGAGATAATTTCCAAGCACTCCGGACAGCCATTTGACAAAGTTGAAAAGGACAGTGATCGCGATTACTGGATGCGTTCAACCGAAGCAAAAGAATACGGAATGATTGACGAAGTATTGGAGAATCAACGCCCTTCTAAGGATTAAGCGTTATCAACATAATTTATCAGCAAATCCGCAGGCCACACAAAGCTTGCGGATTTTGTATTTTTGCCAACTATATTTGACTCAATGAGTAATAAGAAAGAAAATTTAAGCTGCTCTTTTTGCGGTAGAGATAAAAAGGATACCAATGTATTGATAGCAGGTATTAACGGACACATTTGCGACCATTGTATTCGCCAGGCTCATGGCATAGTGGTGGAAGAAATGGACATGAAGGAGAAAAAGGAACTCAGTAAATCCCTTAAACTTGTTAAGCCACGCGAGATTCACGAATTTCTGGATCAATATGTAATTGGTCAGAATGAATCAAAAAAGGTGCTTTCAGTAGCGGTATACAACCACTACAAGCGCCTGATGAATGTAAACATCAGCGAGGATGTGGAGATTGAAAAATCAAACATTCTTTTAGTTGGCGAAACCGGAACCGGCAAAACCCTACTTGCCCGCACCATTGCCCGTATGCTTAATGTGCCATTTACTATTGTAGATGCCACAGTACTTACCGAAGCAGGTTATGTGGGTGAAGATGTTGAAAGCATACTTACCCGCCTTTTACAGGCCGCCAATTACGACCTCAAAGCTGCCGAACGCGGTATCATCTTTATTGATGAAATTGACAAAATCGCTCGTAAGAGTGACAATCCTTCCATAACACGTGATGTTAGTGGTGAAGGTGTACAGCAAGCGCTACTTAAACTATTGGAAGGCACTAAGGTGAATGTACCACCACAAGGTGGACGTAAACATCCTGATCAAAAGTTTATAGAGGTAGATACCAGTAACATCCTGTTTATTGCCGGTGGTGCCTTTGACGGCATTGCTCGCCATATTGCCAAAAGACTGAACACCCGCTCTGTAGGTTTCCACAATACTAAGGATCGTGAGGCTTACAGCACTTCAAATATGTTGAAGTATATAGCACCACAGGATTTGAAAACCTTTGGTTTGATACCTGAACTCATTGGCCGTATCCCTGTTTTGGCGCACTTAAACCCATTAGACAGTGCTTCCCTGAAGTTGATACTCACTGAGCCCAAGAATGCCATCATCAAGCAATATTCAAAATTATTGGAACTTGATGGAGTGGAGCTATCCTTTGAGGATGAAGCTTTGGATTATGTGGTAGAAAAGGCCGTGGAGTTTAAACTTGGCGCCCGTGGCTTAAGGAGCATTATTGAAACCATACTTACCGATGCCATGTTTGATCTTCCAAGTATGGAAGATGAAAACTCCCTTGTGGTAGATGTAGAATATGCTTCCAATAAAATGGAAAAAATGTCTTTGAAAGCACTTAAGGCGGTTTCCTGATATTTTTTGAAATCTTAAAGAAATGCCCCAAACTGAAATTCAGTTTGGGGCATTTTCATTTGTAGTGATTTTATTAGTTTGAAACCTGAGTTCTGATATCCCCATCGTCACTTTCCATGTTAGAGGTTTATTCATCAACCTTTTTGTATGTCAAAAAGTCAAAACTCATTTTGTGCCTATCATCCTTAGGATGATGCACCTTTTCAACCAGCTTCCATTTTTCATCATCAATTTCCGGGAAGTAGGTATCTCCTTCAAATTCGGAGTTTACTAAAGTCAGCTCAATCGTTTGAGCCATTTCGAGGGCCTGTTTGTAGATTTCCCCACCACCAATAATAAATGGCTGGGCATCACCTTCTGCCTTTTGCAAAGCCTCACTGAGATTGGAAACTATTATGCATCCGTCAGCCCGATAATCCTTTTGACGGGTAATGACAATGTTTACACGGTGCGGTAAAGGCCTGTTCATGCTCTCATAGGTCTTGCGCCCCATAATCACATGATGGCCTTTGGTAAGTGCCTTAAATCGCTTAAGGTCATCCGGCAAGTGCCAGATTAAATCGTTGTCTTTACCTATTACACGGTTTTGAGCCATGGCGGCTATAAGAGTAGGATTCATAGTAGTTCAATATTGAAGGTTCAACGTTTAAAATTACTGCAACTTGGCATTTATGGGCATCGTAAAACTCATACGCACGGGTTCTCCACGTTGTATAGCAGGGCTATCCATTTTTGGAATTTCAGAAATCACCCTAATACACTCTAAATCCAACAATTGATGCCTTCCACGCAAAATAGAAATAGTGCCAATCTCTCCGTCTTTCTCAATCACAAAGCTAATGTATATCTTACCTTGAATACCTTTTCTACGGGCTGTTTCAGGAAATACAAAATTTTTAGAGACGTGCTTAAACATACCTCGATTAAAACATTTTTCGGCACCATCATTATCTCCTTTAAACGCCCCACAACCTTTAAACAAAGGTTTGTTTTCCACAACAGCAAAATCAAGATCCTCTATCCCAGCCGTATCTTTCTCCTCAAAAGTGTAATTTCTGATACTGTCCAATGAGTATACAAATGACCCTATCCTAAAATGTTCCTTGTTGTCAAAATCAATCTCAGCCAGCTGTCCTAGTAAAAATCTATTTCCAACCTCCCTTTGTTTAGAAAAGGTTGCCCTCTGCACATCCAGCACCTCCCTAAGAAATGGCTCCGGACTCTTTATCTTTTTAAGGTAATCCAAACGGCTCATCCGCATTTCCCAACGCCTAAGGCTATCTCCTTTAAACTCAAAATCCAGATAGGTATAAAAGTCATCTGCTCTCTTCCTGCTACCCTCCGTAGCCATTTTCTCCATCATTTGATTTACAGACAAAACAACTTTGTCTGCCATAGTTTTTGAAACTGGTATTTTAATCGCCTCAAGAGCCACCGCTTTTCCTTCCTTAAAAAAAACCTTAAAGCGTGCATGTTCATTTATACCTTCATCCAATAATTCCTCCTCGGCCTTATAGATGATATAATTAGAGCACCCTCTGCGACCAACACTGTTGAAACTCTTACATTCAATCATTTCAGGATAACTCCCCACTTCATAAAAAGACTCATACGCGGAGAAATCATCAGGGATGTCAATATTCCATACCCACACATAGGTTTCGGAGTCAGTTGTAGGTTTCAGGTCCACTCCTTTATTTTTTAAGGCTCCCTCCACACTCATCAGAGTAACCTTTGATATTAAGGCAAAACTTTCTTCTACCTTCACCTTACCCTTTTTCGTAACCCTAAATCTCATATACAGACTGTCACTCATGGAAAAACCCGTTGTGGCCTCTATAGTAGCTTGCACGCTGTTTTCAAAGGCACGCCACTTTTCGCTACTGCACTTCACCGGGTCTGTAGCCTTTTCACATTCCTTTAGTACCGGACTAATTGTTTGCTGTGCCCCAAGTTGAAACACACCAAAAAAAAGTAACAGGATAAAATTTTTCATAATGACGTTAAACCGCCACCGGAGCTTTAATAGCCGGATGAGGGTTATAATTTTTAAGTTCAAAATCCGAGTAACTAAATTCAAAAATATTCTTTACCAAAGGATTTACATGCATCGTTGGCAGCGTATGCAATTGGCGGCTCAGCTGCTCCTTGGTTTGCTCCAGATGATTTGAATATAAGTGCGCATCGCCAAGGGTGTGTACAAAATCGCCATATTGCAAACCGCATACCTGGGCCACCATCATGGTTAGCAATGCATAAGATGCTATATTAAAGGGCACACCTAAAAAGATATCGGCACTGCGCTGATACAGCTGGCAGCTCAATTTACCGTTAGCTACATAAAACTGGAATAATGTATGACAGGGTGGCAATCCCGATTTCGCCATTACCGGAATATCCTTAGGGTTCCATGCAGAAACCAAAAGCCTGCGAGAATCGGGCTTTGATTTGATATCTTCAATCAACTGTGTGATTTGATCCACACCTTCAAAGTTTCTCCACTGCCGGCCATATACCGGCCCAAGCTCGCCCCACTTCTCTGCGAAAGCGGCATCATCAATTACATTTTGCTTAAACTCCTGAAGTTTGGTTTTCCACCCTTCGGAGTATTTAGGAAAATCCTCGGCCTGCCCACTTTCATTAAGATAGTTTTGAAATGGCCATTCATTCCAGATGTTTACACCATTTTGTACCAGGTAGCGAATGTTGGTGTCACCCTGTAAAAACCACAGCAACTCATGGATTATGGACTTAAGATGAACCTTTTTGGTGGTAACCAATGGAAAGCCCTCTGAGAGGTCAAATCTCATTTGGTGTCCAAAGACGGATAGCGTTCCCGTACCTGTTCTATCTCCCTTTTGTGCGCCTTCGTTAAGCACACGCTGCATCAAATCGTGGTATTGCTTCATGGTGTTTTACTGAATTTCCAAAGATAAAATCAATCTTAACGGAGATTGCACCAGGCGAGTTCTAACTGCTAACATTCTTTCCACAAAGTGGAGTTTAGCCTATTCAATACTTACTTTTGACGGCTTAAAGTTCACCCTATGCAAAACTGGAAAAAAGTTATCCTTTTAATTGTTGTACTCCTTCCCTCTTTCTTCTTTTTGAGCAAGGCCTTTAGCAGCAATGATATATACGTTGAAGAAAACAAACTCATCATAAAGGGAGCCGGTGGATTGGAAATTAACAAAGACGATATCACCAACATAGAAGTGATTGCCGAATTACCTGAGCTGGGCGGAACAGGAGGCATGTCATTGGGCCTTATTAAAAAAGGAAACTTTATCAGGGCTTCTGACCAAAAGGAAGTGCGTGTGGTAAAAAACGGAGATGGCCATTATATTCACCTCACCACTGATGAAATGGAGGTTTACTTTAACCTGAAAACCGAACTGGAGACAGAGGGAATTTTATCCCAGATAAATTGACCTTTTAGTTTTAGGCTATCTACCCTAATTGAGTTTAATGCTTCAAATACATCCGTTTTCCTAATCGGTGAAATCCGTGTAACCTGTGGCTAAATCCTAGATCAACATCCCCACTATTACCGCTGTAAACAGCGAAGCCAGCGTACCACCAATTAAAGCCTTAAAACCAAGTTTAGAAAGGTCTGCTTTACGCGATGGCGCCAGTGAACCAATACCACCAATCTGGATACCAATACTGGCAAAGTTGGAGAAACCACAAAGAATGTAGGTGGCAATAACCACCGATTTGGGGGAAGTAAACTTTCCGGCCTTTACCATATCTCCAAGGCTTACATAAGCTACAAATTCATTGAGGATAGTCTTCTCTCCCAATAGCTGACCAACAAGAACAATGTCGTCTTTGGCCACACCCATAAGCCATGTAATGGGAGCGAGGACATAGCCCAGAATAAACTGTAACGAAAACCCACTATACTGTCCGTTGGTTTTTTCCATAACCCAGGCATTCAATCCTGTATTGGCTCCAATAATATCCTGAAAAATATAGTTAGCCATGGCTATAAAAGCAATGAACACCAAGAGCATTGCGCCCACATTCACTGCAAGCTTCAACCCTTCTGTGGTACCATTTGTAATGGCTTCCAACGCGTTGCTCCCAATATTGGCCTTCTCAATGTGCATGGACTCATTTACCTCCTTGGTTTCTGGCAATAAGATTTTGGCAGCTACAACTGCAGCAGGGGCACTCATTACAGAAGCTGCCAAAAGGTGCTTGGCAAAGAATATCTGCTGGGCTTCATCCGCTCCTCCTAAAAACCCGATATATGCGGCCAGTACACCACCGGCTATAGTTGCCATACCGCCACTCATCAAACAAAGCAGCTCTGATTTGGTCATTTTCTTGATGTACGGCTTTACCAAAAGTGGAGCCTCCGTTTGACCTAAAAATATATTTCCGGCAGCAGCCAAACTCTCGGCACCACTCAGCTTCATCGTTCTGCGCATTATCCATGCAAAGGCAAAAACCACTTTCTGTAATATTCCATAGTAAAAAAGCAAACTGGTAAGTGCGCTAAAGAAAATTACTGTGGGCAATACCTGAAAGGCGAATATGTATCCGAAGGAATCACTTGGATCCATCAAGCCACCAAAAAGAAACTGAGAGCCCTTTAAGGTAAAACTAAGAAGAGTTACAAAACCTGTACTAAGCCAATCAAAAGCACTGCGAACAAATGGCACCTTTAGTATTGCAATGGCGAAAATGAATTGTATTACCAATCCTTTTATGATCAATGGCCAATTGATGCTTCGCCTTTTTGAAGACATCAAAAAGCTTAGAAACACCAGTATTGATAAACCCAGAATACCTCTGGCTATAGCCAACAGGCTAATTTCGTTGCCTGTAAAATCATAATTAAACGGAATAGTTCCTTCCTCCTTTTGCTTTCGCGAGAAGCTAAAATTAACAGCCCCTTCATTTATCACCAGCAGGGTGTCGCTCAACTCCACCAGGCTATAGTAGCGAGTGGTATCGACCGGAGCCGTGTATTCAAAAACAAGAGTATCATTGGCAACTGACCAGGTTCCCCTGGCCTGTAAATTGTCCTTTGCCTTGAGTTGATATTCGAACGTGCTGTCTTCCCCTAAAAGGAAAAAATCAGAGGTATCAACCTTTAGCAGGGAAACTCCTTCGGTTGTACTTACATCCTTAAAGGCCCAACGAAATTTCAACCCTTCCTGCCCAAAGCTTGTAAGACCAATGGACAGCAACAGGATAGTATAGAGAATTTTAGCTCGAATCATAGAGGGCGCGAAAATAGGTATTTTGAAAAGAGAGTTGGAGAAGGTTTTTACAAAACCCATAAAACATCTATCTTTAAAAGTTTCATTTCAGAAAAAAGCCAGATGGCAAAATACGAGCAAAAGGAATCAGATTTAAACGCGGCAAATGAACCAGATATGAGCCGTACTTACACCGCACGTGACTATCTGGAATGGACCTTCGAGGGCCTATATGAACTTATACGAGGGAAAGTTTACAAAATGAGCCCGGCTCCCAGTGCCGATCACCAAAGGATTGTTAGCAACATAGCAAGGTCGTTCCTAACCTTTTTTAAAGCCACCAATCCATGTCAGGTATTCCTGGCTCCATTTGATGTGTACCTCTACAAAAATGAGGAGGATTGGAAAGACACAAAAGTTATCCTTGAACCAGACTTGTGTATCATTTGCGATAAGTCAAAAATTAAAAAGCAAGGGTGTGTGGGTTCTCCTGATTTTGTTCTTGAAATACTTTCGCCCTCCACAGCCAAAAAAGACCATCGTGAAAAATTTTCCCTTTACGAGGAATACGGAGTACCGGAATATTGGATTGTAGACCCCTTCAATAAATACATTGTCCGAAATATCTTAAAAGAAGGGAAATATGAAATCCAACGGGCCGCTTTTGCAGAAGAGGTAATTAGTCCGCAGCAATTCCCCGATTTAAAAATAACGGTGGAAGAGGTGTTTGAGGGGGTTGGGGAGTTTGAGATCTGATGATCTCTTTTAATTTCGAATCTAGTGGACTTCCTTAATTACAACTTTTTGAGTATTGAAATCAATGATTAAGGGCTTTTGGATACTTGGACAACAATACCCATCGTCATCATTAAAGTCATAATAAGTCCCATAGAAGGTTTGATGATCCAAGCTGTCCAAATGATAAAATCCTGATTCGGTATCAATCTTTACTTTCTCAAAAAAATCATCTAAAACATGATAGCCTGAATCGTTGCTGAGCACCAAGATTTGGTATTGCATCCAAGCAGTCAAATTACCACCGTCACATTGCTCCGGGATGAATGTAACCAAAGCATCCACTTTTTGGTCTTCATTTAAATCAGCGTAGTCAAATTCCATTTCATCAGGGAATCCTAAAACAAGGCTGTATTCCTCATGAGATGTTACAAAATCGTAGTTGCAATTTCCAGCACTTACAAACTCATTACCTTCAATCTGTAATTGTTGCCACTGTTTAAACGCGTTTTGTATTTTAGGCAGATCACCATTATGAGAACATGACAATGTAATGGCCAGGAGAGTGATTGTTGATACTATTGATCTCGCTTTCATCACACCACAGCTTGCACCAATCGCAAAGATCTAGTTAGCACTCCGCTTATCAATCTCATCCCTGATGCGGGCGGCAAGTTCGTAGTCTTCATTACTTACCGCCTGATCCATCATTTTATGGAGGTTATCCATAGTTTGGGATGTAAGATCTGAAGCTGGTTTTGAGGTGGGTGTTGTTGCAGATGCTGCCTCTTCGGTTTTACGAGTGGCTTTTGGAGCACCGGGTTTGCCCGCACTGCCTTCTTTTAATATAATTCCAGCCTTGTCCAGTATTTCCTTATAGGTGTATACCGGGCATTCAAAGCGGATAGCAAGCGCCACAGCATCAGAAGTGCGGGCATCGAGTACCTGCTCCACACCATTGCCTTCACAAACCAGGATGGAGAAAAATACTCCATCCTGTAATTTGTGAATAACAACTTCTTTGAGCTTTATCTTAAAGCTGTCTGCAAAGTTTTTAAAAAGATCATGCGTAAGCGGCCTCGGTGGATTTACATCCTTCTCTAAGGCAATGGCGATGGATTGTGCCTCAAAGCCACCAATAATAATCGGAAGTCTTCTATCACCATCCTCTTCTCCCAACACCAATGCATAAGCACCCGATTGGGTTTGACTGTATGACAGACCTTTTATGTGCAGACGAACTCTATCCATTAATTTTCAGCCTTCAGTTTTTTAACCGCTTCTGTAAATTTAGGAATTACGTTGAAGGCATCCCCAACAATTCCATAATCAGCCGCTTTAAAAAACGGGGCCTCAGGGTCATTATTAATGGCTACAATAACTTTGGAGTTACTTACACCAGCCAAATGCTGGATGGCTCCGGAAATACCAACCGCGATATATAAATCAGGGTTAATGGCAATACCAGTCTGACCTACGTGCTCGGTATGAGGTCTCCAACCCATATCACTTACGGGTTTAGAGCATGCTGTACCGGCATCCAACACCTCAGCTAACTCTTCCAACATCCCCCAGTTTTCAGGGCCTTTCATTCCACGGCCACCGCTTACTACTCTTTCGGCTTCGGGCAATGGAATTTTTCCTTTTACGCGATCTACGCTGCTAACGCTGCTTTGCGGAACTTCCCCAACAGTAACATTCTGCTCGGTTATTTCAGCAGTGCCTTCGCCTTCGGCAACACCAACAGAATTTGGTATAAATACAATTACCCTGTTAGCAGTTTCGGTGCTGTAACTTACATATCCTTTGCTCGAAAACACGCTTCTTTTCACCGTAAGGGGAGAAACAGAAGATGGCAGCTCAGTAACATTGGTAATTAAACCCGCCTGAGTATTTACAGCCAACACAGGAGCTACAGCCTTACCGTTAAAGGTTCCGCTAATGATATAGGTGTCGCCTCCATTTTGAGAAGCAACTTCCTGAATTGCCTTTGCAACCTTGTAATTGTTGTACTCGGTAAAGTCGCCACCTTTTACATTTACCACTTTCTTCACACCATACTTACCGATTACTGATGCATCGTCACTAATGTCGCCAAAGGTTATACCTATAGCTTCGGTGCCCATCATTTCGGCAGTTTTGGCAGCGTATTGAGCCGCTTCAAAAGTGTTCTTCTTAAATTTTCCTTCCCAGTTTTCGAGATATACTATTACTGACATTCTAATTTCTTTTTTGGTGGTGGATTAAATTACCTTGGCTTCATTGTGTAGCAGCTGTACCAGCTCTTCCACATTATCAGCATCAATCATCTTCACAGCACTCTTAGGAGCCGGTTTTTCAAAAGTACCAACTGTTGTTCTGTGATCTGCCTCAACAGCAGGACGAACATTCAGAGGCTTAGTCCGCGCCTGCATAATGCCGCGCATGTTAGGAATCTTAAGATCCTTTTCTTCTACCAAACCTTTTTGCCCACCTATAACCAATGGCATAGAAGATGAAATCTTCTCCTTACCGCCATCAATCTCGCGGATGAGGCTCACTTTATCACCTTCAACTTCAAGGCCCATGCAGGCATTTACAAAAGGCACATTAAGCAAAGCGGCCAACATGCCAGGAACCTGTCCACCATTATAATCGATGGATTCTCTTCCGGCAATAATAATATCGTATTGATTTTCCTTAGCCACAGCTGCTATTTGGCTGGCTACGTAAAATCCGTCTGTAGGATCGGCATCTATTCTGATGGCATCATTGGCTCCTATGGCCAAAGCTTTGCGCAAAGTAGGTTCGGTTTCGGCACGTCCAACATTAATTACCGTTACCGTAGCTCCGTTTTTCTCCTGCAACCAAATCGCTCTTGTAAGCCCAAATTCATCATAGGGGTTTATAACAAACTGAACACCGTTTTTATCAAACTCCTTGTTATCGCTGGTGAAATTGATCTTAGAAGTTGTATCCGGCACGTGACTAATACAAACTAATACCTTCATATATGTATGTGATTATTTTAATAAAAATAGGGAGGGCGAAAATAGCCAAAATTGCCCTGACAAGAAAAAGCACCTCACTTTAAGTGCTGAACAACCAGAAGCCACAAGTTATGTTTATTAATTTCTAATTTTGCCACCTTCATTTTAAAAAGAGCGATGAGCAGAATAATACAATATAGAGAAGCCGTGGCTGAAGCCATGAGCGAGGAAATGCGTAGAGACGAAAACGTATACCTAATGGGTGAGGAAGTGGCCGAATACAATGGTGCCTATAAGGCCTCAAAGGGGATGCTTGACGAATTTGGAGCAAAGCGTGTGATTGATACGCCCATTTCTGAATTAGGTTTTTCCGGTATTGCTGTGGGTTCTGCCATGAATGGCTTACGCCCGATTGTGGAGTTTATGACCTTCAACTTTTCATTAGTGGCTATTGATCAAATCATCAATAATGCTGCAAAAATGTACCAAATGAGCGGTGGTCAGTTTAATATTCCCATTGTTTTTCGTGGACCTACGGCTTCCGCTGGGCAACTTGGAGCTACGCATTCACAGGCTTTTGAAAACTGGTTTGCCAATACTCCCGGACTAAAGGTAGCCGTGCCCTCTACACCTTATGATGTAAAAGGACTTTTGAAAACGGCCATTCGCGACAACGATCCTGTATTAATTATGGAGAGCGAGCAGATGTATGGCGATAAGGGTGAAGTACCTGAAGAAGAGTATTTAATTCCGCTTGGCAAAGCCAATATCCGCAGAGAAGGCAGCGATGTTACCATCGTTTCTTTTGGAAAAATCATAAAAGTAGCGCTGGAGGCTGCTGAGCAACTGGCTAAGGATGGTGTGGAATGTGAGGTTATCGATCTTCGTTCCGTTCGTCCGATTGATTACGACACCGTGTTGGCTTCTGTAAAGAAAACCAACCGCATGGTGTTTTTGGAAGAAGCCTGGCCTTTGGCCTCCATTTCTTCAGAAGTAACCTATGTAGTGCAGCGTGAGGCATTTGATTATTTGGATGCCCCCATCCGCAGACTAACAACGGCCGATACCCCAATGGCTTACTCCCCTACTTTGGTGGAAGCCTTTTTACCACAGCTAAAAGAGGTGATTGAGGCTGTAAATGGCGTGATGTATAGGAAGTAATTATTCTCGGAATACCGATTAGATAAAACTTAGAAAGGTGGGTGGATAAAAAATATTCGCCCACCTTTTTTTGTGAAATTTTGAAAAAGACAACACCTATCTTCTTCACCCTCTAATCCTTGACCACTTTCCAATTGCTATCGTAAGCCCTAAGTCTTTTGTAAAAACCTTTAAAATGACCGCTCCCATAAACGATAGCTACCTTAGGATGCTTAAGCGAAAGAAAACTTTCCAGTAATATCGAGTCTCGATATTCTATGATGTAATTCTCATAGAAATCCACTCTACTTGCGAGACCAAGGGCTAAACAATCATAATCCCCTTGAAAACCAGTTTCCCGGTCACAATCCGAAAGTTCAATTTTTCCATTCTTTTGTTCAAAAGCATCAATAAGTGTTTCAAGGGGTACATCCCCACAAACAGATTTTGAAGTATTAATATTGGATCAGCGTAATTTTATGGGGAGAAGCTAATTTCAGGCAAATATTTTTTCCATTCTAAAGAGGAACAAAGAAA
>JBLWXT010000036.1:0-40664 GCA_048267305.1 Owenweeksia sp.
TAGAATTCAAAAAACAACATACTTAACTAAAAATCAGTCAATTAAATCCTTAACTTAATGACATTGAGCGCGAGCGTCCCGCTCATAGCATAGTAAAAGGAAATGCACAAGCGAGACGCTCGCGCTAGCTTTTGAATTCCTTACTCCCTACACCACACTCCCATACAAATCATAATCCGTAGCACTGGTAATTTTCACTTCGCAGAAATCCCCGGATTTTAAGTATTCAGCATCAATCAGCACTTCGTTATCTACATCAGGTGAATCAAACTCGGTTCGGCCTACAAAGTAGTTTCCTTCTTTACGGTCGATAAGCACACGGAAGGTCTGTCCTACTTTTTCAGAGTTCAATTCCTCTGAAATTTGTTGCTGGATGGCCATGATTTCAGCAGCGCGCTCTTGCTTCACTTCTTCCGGGACATCATCTTCTAAATTATAGGCATGGGTGTTTTCCTCATGACTGTATGTAAAACAACCCAAACGCTCAAAGCGCATATCCCTAACCCACTGTTTCAGTATTTCAAAGTCTTCTTCCGTTTCTCCGGGGTAACCTACAATTAGGGTAGTTCGGATGGCCATTCCAGGTACTTTTTCGCGCATCAAGTCAAGTATGCGGTTGGTTTTGGCCATGGTGGTACCCCTGCGCATAGATTTCAAAACAGGGTCGCTAATATGCTGCAGCGGAATATCAATGTAGTTGCACACCTTTGGCTCTTCTCGAATCACATCCAATACATCTTCCGGGAAACCGGCAGGAAAAAGGTAATGCAGACGAATCCACTCTATGCCTTCAACTTTTACCAATTCCTTTAAAAGGTCGGCCAAAGCTCGTTTCTTATAAATATCCAAACCATAATAGGTAAGATCCTGCGCAATAAGGATAAGCTCCTTAACACCTTTGGCAGCAAGTTTACCGGCTTCTGTTACCAGGTTTTCAATGAGTGTGGACTTATGACCTCCGCGCATAAGCGGAATAGCACAGAAGGAACAAGGGCGGTCACAGCCCTCAGAGATTTTCATATAGGCAAAATGCTGTGGAGTCGTCATAAGGCGCTCACCAACCAGCTCGCGTTTATAATCGGCACGTAAGGCCTTCAAGAGCTTTGGTAAGTCGCGAGTTCCGAAGTATTGATCCACATCCGGGATTTCCCTTTCCAAATCTGGCTTATAGCGCTCAGATAAGCAACCTGTAACGAAAACCTTATCAATCTCACCACTTTGTTTCTTTTCTACAAAGTTCAAAATGGTATCTATGGATTCCTGCTTGGCATTGTCAATAAAGCCACAGGTATTTATCACCACAATGTTTCCATCATCCTCTTCATGAGCTACATTTTTGCCATTGGCCTGTAGCTGTCCCATCAAGATCTCAGAATCATAAATATTCTTAGAGCAACCCAGGGTCACAATATTGATCTTGTTTTTCTTAATCGTCTTAGTCCTCATAAAATCCTTCTTCTATTACGCATTGGGGTTTAATAACCCAATGCTCTCAATTTTCGTTGTCTGTTGTGGCTGGATGTAAATCCATAAAGCAGTCGGGCAGTTATTGCATGTCCTGCCAATTCACTATTAATGTTATTCTTAAAGTTGAGATAATGATATCGCACATCAAATGCCAGGTAATTTTTCAGGTCATAGTAAAACCGATACTGCAACCCCAAATTAATATTTAGCGTACCTATATTAACCGATTCTGCTCCGCTATCCTCATCTGATGACTGAATGGTAATACCATCATAACCAACGCCTGTAACCAAAGAGAGCTCGTTCTTAAATCCTTTAAGGAGGGAGTAGTAGCCCTGAAGTCCTACTGTTACACCTGTAAAATGATCACTTACATATGTTGAATCGTCCTTTCGTATTCTATAATCATTTGGGGAATCCACAAAGCGAACACCAGCTATAAAATCAATACCATAACGTTCTCTATACCCACCATATACAAATCCAATTTCAGGGTGAGTACCCACAGTGCTTAAACTACCGGTGGGGCTCCAGCTACCTGCATATACGCCCATCATTATGCCGTTATCATAAATGAGGTTGTTTATTAGATTAAAATAGGATTCTTGAAGATTACTTCCTTCGTATTTACCATCTTCCAGGCCTTTGGAAAGACTATCAAAATTCCCCGCAAAAAAGTCCAAAATATCTTTTTCAATGCCCGTGTGATTTTGCGCAGCAAGTAAGTCTCCTGCAAAGGATTTTAAAAACGCATGGTAGGCATTTTGGGCATTAATTATTTCCTGTGAATGCCTGTCATAATAAAAGTAATTACCTGAAGTATACTCTTCATTCTCGCGATAAGCCACCAGCAATTGAAGCAGGTCAGGGTATTTCGCCTCTACAAACTCTTCATACTTTATATCCAATAGCATGTTTCCATACTTTATCACATCAAGTTCACCACAGTTTTTCTCCCAATAATCAAGCACAGTAACTATACTGTCAAACTCTTTTACTTCATAAAACTCAGGAATGATCGTTTGCGCGTTATATCCTATATCATAACAATCAGGCGCAGCTTTATTCAACTTTCTTTCCAACGACTCGGATACCTGCCCAAACATTAAAAAGGAGGTAAACACCAAAATCAGCGACATACGGATGCGCGCTGAGTTAAGTCTAAAAACTTCCATGATTATTTGTGTTCTCATCTATTATTGTGATACAATATACTTAGTAGCCCAGTTCCTTCAGTTCCCTGCGCTTATCATTATCTCCTGTAAAGCCCCATATAAGGTGTACCGTAACAGCCCCGCCATATAGGTCATCGTTAATATTGTTCTTATAATTCAAAAAGTTATACCCTGCACCAAGTGCCACGTAGTTTTTAATGTTGTAAAAGTACTTGTATTCCACACCAGCCTTTACATTTATTGATCGAATGGTAAGCCCACCTTCACCTGTTTCCTGATCACTTACATACATTGTGATCTGATCATAGGCCAGTCCTGCCGTAACATCAAACTGACTTCTAATTCCTCTGTAAAGGGCGTAACCCATGCCGGCTCCCACATAAAAACCTGTATACTGATCAGATTTATAAATGGAGTCGTTTTTCAGCACGCGATATTCCCGGGGTGCACTAACAAAGCGCAGGCCCAAACCTAAATCAAACGTAAAGCGGTTTTCATAAAATCCAAGCTTCGCACCTAAATCAGGGTGTGTACCTAGTTTAGATAGATTATTAGTGGGCGTCCATGTTCCGCCATAAAAGGCAAAAATACCACCTGAATTGTAGCGATAAGAATTTACCTTTTCATCAAATTCGGCTTGCAATGGGGTTCCTTCATGCTTTTCCTTTCTCAAACTCTTGAACAATGGGGTTTCATTTCCCGCATAATAATTCAGGATATCATCCTGCAACGGATCTGTAATTGTTCGGCTATTGAGTATCTCTCTTGCTAAAGTCCTGATAAAGGCATTATAGTCTGTTTCTACCTGCTGCCATTCCTTTAGGTAATAATCGCGGTAGCCACTTACGTTTGACTCACTATAACCTATTTCTTGATTGTAAGCAACCAATGTGTTTAGCAACCAAGCCTTATTGTCCACACTAAAACTATCTCCCTTCAATTCAAGTAAAATACGTAAATGCCTGGCTTCCTGCACTGCCCCGCAGGTTGACTCCCAATATTCCAGCAATGACGCAACGCTATCTGCTTTTCCGTCTGCATACAGTTGAGGAATACCTTTTTGCGCCTCATATGTAATTTGAAAACACAAAGGAACCTTTGGCGGTACCTTTATGGCTAATGACTTATCCAGCTGGGCAAAGGCCAAAGCTGGCATCATCATAAAAAGAATATGAATAAAGATCTTGCTCATTCAAATTTTGAATTTCGGGACTTTCCGCATTTATCAAAGACTAGCCCAAATCCTTACCTCCAAAAAAGCTATCCACAAACTCATGCTTATTGAAAACCTGCAGATCATCTATACCCTCACCTACACCTATGTACTTTACAGGAATTTGAAACTGATCCGAAACGCCAATTACAACACCGCCTTTGGCAGTGCCATCAAGTTTTGTGAGGGCCAGGGCTGATACATCTGTAGCTTTGGTAAATTGCTTGGCCTGCTCAATGGCATTTTGGCCGGTAGAAGCGTCCAGCACCAATAGCACTTCGTGAGGGGCATTAGGAATTACCTTTTGCATTACACGTTTAATTTTACCCAACTCGTTCATCAGATTAATCTTGTTGTGCAGGCGTCCAGCAGTGTCTATTATTACCACATCAGCATTTTGTGCTACTGCAGATTGCAGCGTATCAAAGGCAACAGAAGCCGGATCGGAGCCCATACCCTGCTTTACAATATCCACACCTACCCTTTCGCTCCAAATAGTAAGCTGATCTACAGCTGCAGCCCTGAAGGTATCTGCTGCTCCAAGCACTACCTTTAAACCCTTTGCCTTAAACTGGGCCGCCAGTTTACCTATGGTTGTTGTTTTTCCTACTCCATTAACTCCCACCACCATAATTACATGAGGTCGGTTTTCGGCCGGTATCGAAAAATCAGTTAAATCCTGAGTATTATTTTCCGATAATAATCCGGCTATTTCCTCGCGCAATATTTTATTCAATTCGGCAGCTCCCATGTATTTATCTGCTGCCACTCTTTTTTCTATTCGCTCAATAATTTTTATGGTGGTTTGGATACCTACATCAGAAGTTACAAGCACCTCCTCCAGCTCATCAAGCACTTCCGCATCTACCGTACTTTTACCTGCTACTGCACGACTGAGCTTGGAAAACATACTTTCCTTGGATTTCTCCAACCCCTGGTCAAGCTTCTCCTTTTTCTCCTTGCTGAAAATTTTACTAAAAATGCCCATCTCCTGTTTTTTTTTGCAGCTGCAAATATCCGAAATACAATTGAGGGGTTTGATGCAAATAAATATTCCTATCCTTGCACTATTACTCAACATTTAAAGAATGAAAATAACACTGCTAACATTCTGGATTTCGCTCATTAGCCTTTGTGCTGTGGCTCAGGACTGGAATTACTACACTCCTATGAAATCCAAAGGAAAAATACCATCTGATTTTACTGAGGCATACGCCAATAAGTACAAAGCTCAAAGTGAGAATATTACCAGCAGCGATGCCAAAAGTGATCGCAAACAAAAAGACGAGTACTACCAAAGAAGCGAATACTTCATAAATGAATACCTGGTAAGTGGAGATGTTCTTTTTGGCGATACTATTACGCAATACTGCGAAAGAATAGTTGATATACTGCTAAAAGACAACCCCGCTCTGCGCCAAAAACTACGGGTATACGTTGTAAAAAGCCCTATTGTAAATGCCTCTGCCACGGGTAATGGTATTATTTTTATAAACCTTGGTTTAATTGCTCAAGTAGAAAACGAAGCACAGCTCGCCTATGTGCTGGCGCACGAAATCAGTCACTTTGACGAAAACCATGTATTTGACCAGTATGTGGAAAGGGAAAAAATCAGAAATGGTGAAGACCTTTACAGAAGAACCAGCCGGGCCGAAAAATTACAGGCGCTAAGCACCTATTCTAAGTCTCATGAATTAGAGGCCGACTCCAAGGGGCTTGGCCGCTTCTTTGCAAATTCCGGCTACAGTATGCATGCCCCAATTTTTGTTATGGATGTTTTGCAATACTCCTATCTGCCTTTTGATGAAATCCCCTTTGACAAAACCTATTTAGAATCCAATCATCTAAAAATTCCAGATGAATACCTGCTAGAGGAAGTAGCACCCATAACGGCCAATGATGACTTTGATGACTCCGAAAGTACCCACCCCAACATTAAAAAGAGAAAGCTTGCCTTGCTCGATTTGATAAGTGATGGCAATGCCGGGAAAGATTATTTGGTGTCCAAAGATTTGTTTTTACACTGCCAGCGCCTGGCGCGCTATGAAAACAGCAGACTATTCCTAACCTATGGAAATTATGCCGAAGCTATTTACAATACGTTTTTGCTAAAGCAGAAATACGGTGAAGATCGCTATCAAAAGCTAACCCTGGCCAAAGCCTTAGCCGGCCTTAGCGTTTACCGCAACGAAGGTGAATTATACAAAATTGTAAAATCATATAAGAAAATTGAAGGTGAAAGTCAGCAAGTATATCACTTGCTGTCTAAATTCAAGAAAAAGGATCTAAACACTTTTGCCGTAGAACATAGCTACCGCCTATTGCGGGAATACCCGCAGGATGAATATGTAAAACGCATATTTAACCGCACCCTTTATGATCTGGTTTATGAAAATGAACTTCGCCCAAGTGACTACTCCAAAAAAGCTATTGACGACAGCAGCGATGTAGAGCTAATAGCCCTGCAGGACAGTATAAATGCAAACCGAAGCAGCAAGATTAAAAACATCAAGCGCAAGCGGATGGAGGAAAAGGTAATTTCTGATAAGGATTATTACCTGTATGCCTTTGTAGACTTTTGGCAGGATACCACCTTTTCTTATCGATTTGACGATTTAGCCGAAAGGGCTGAGGATGCCAGAAATCAAAGAGATCACTACGCCTCATCGCGATCAAAAGTGCACAAAAAGTATGATAAGAACATTGCGCTGGGTATTGATAAGGTAGTTTTTGTTACGCCCAGTTATCTAAAAATGGACGAGCGATCCAAGGATGGCATTCAATACCTCACTACAGATGAAGGATTGACCAACTACAAAAATCACATTCAGTCTCTTGCCAAAATGGTAAATCTGAATGCTGAAATGTTGGATTACAAGGATATCACTTCATCCGATGTTGAAAAATACAATGACATCTCCATTTTAAAAAGCTGGATTGAAGAACGCCTGAACCATGAGAATACAGATGCTATTATCAGTGATTTTGACTATGTACAGGACTTAAGGGAAAAGTATAACACCGACTATATTGCCTATACCGGCAACCTATCCCTCAGGGTAAGAGAACGCGCTGTAGCCGCGAGATTGATCTATTCCGCTATTGTATTTCCACTGTTGCCATTTACAGTTGCTCAGCTTATCATTCCTGATTATGATTCTTTCAACTATTTCTTTCTGTTGGATTTGAAAAATGGCGATGCCCTAATGGCCGAGTACAACAACTATAAAACAGGTGATGACGCAGATTACATGAAAAGTGTAATCTATAATTACCTAATACAAATCAAAGAACAACCGAAGAAATGATAGCTCAACTCAAATACATACTCATTCTTTTTATTGGCCTTCCTGTTTTAGCTCTCGCACAAAAATCACCGGGGTATCTGGGTAAAAAATTCAGTTTGGAGTATAACGCCTACCTGTTTCCTTCCTTCTTTAACCCCAACAGCCCTGACGCAAAACCTATAGGCACCAACAACCTCCGGCAGAAAGGAGCCTCCCTCAACTATCAACACAGCATTTTAGGGCAATGGAGTTTTTCCAAAAAACTTTCGTTAATAGCTGATATCGGTTATGTAAACACCAATTATATCCCCAGTTCATACTCGGATGACAGGTTTATAATGAGTGAATACCCATCGATGAGTGCCTTGAGTTTTGAGGCAGGATTACGAATCTATAATCAACATTTTGCTCCATTGGGCAGGTTTGTTGAATTCAAAGTAGGCTTAGCCAGGGTAAGCACTGATGACTTCACCTATGGCTTTGCCACCGAGGATTTTGAAAGTAATCCACGCATAGAGGAACACACTATTCCGGGAGGATCGATGGCCTGGCCAACAGTAGAAATAGGTTTTGGAACCAACAGGGTGATTAATGATATACTTATAGTTTCGTACGGTTTAGACTTTAATTTTTTCCCCGGAGGATTTGGATACTACATTAATGCTGTAGCAGACGCACCTGCTGAGGAATTCGATTTTTCCATCGGCAGTAATAGCAGGAATCAAGAAGAACTGGTAAAAATGGCGGGTGCCAGATATGCGCTTCACACGGCAATTAACCTCAAAATAGGTATAGGTATTTTATTGTAATATGGGCTACAATGCGTAAAAACCTACATTTCATCATATTAGGGCTTTTACTGCCCCCCCTATTGAGCTTCGGACAATCCGTACCTGGTTATTTGGGCAAGAGATTTTCAATTGAGTACAATGCTTTTTTGTTCCCATCTCTGGTCAATCCAAACAGTAGCAGATTTAACCCCAGGGGCGAGTTTAAACTCAAAACCAGAGGTATATCCATTAACCTTCAACACAATCTTATTGCACAATGGTGCGTTTCAAAAAGAGTTTCCATAGTTGGCTCTATCAATTATGTAAATACCAACTACCTCCCCAGCCTAAGCCCCGGGTTTAATTTAATCTTAACAGAATACCCGTCTATGAAGGCGCGTGGATTTGAAGTTGGCTTACGTCTCTTTAATCAGCATATTGCACCTTTAGACCATTTCATGGAATTTCACATGGGCTTCACCAGAGTGAGTAATGATGACTATTCCTATTCCTACCAGGACGGCAGTTATCCTGTTGAGCACTTCACCATTTCGGGCGGCTCAATGATTCGGCCCTCATTTGGGATAGCCATAGGTGCCAATCGAATTATTAAGGATAGAATTCTTATCTCCTATGGTTTAAATTCAAATTTTTATACCGGAGGATTTGGGTATCAGGTAGTTTTGACCACTGACGAAACAAAAGAGGAATTGTTTTATGCTAGCGGAAACCAAGAGTACAACCAAAAAACCCTAACAAAGATGGCAGCTGGCCGATATGCGGTACAGTCGGTAATAAATATTAGGCTGGGTATTGGCATCATATTGTAACCAAGTTATAAAGCATAAAAAAACCCTGACAAGCCAAGGCCTGTCAGGGTTTTCTCGTTGTTAACCCCAAAAACTGTTTTCTATCCAGCTTCGCCAATTACTTCAAAACCGAAGTCCACAATCACCTCACGGTGAAGACGAACCTGAGCTCTGTAAGGGCCGGTAGCTTTTACAGTACCACCTTGTATCTGAATGTACTTTCTATCAATGTGATGACCAAGCTTCGCTAATTCCTCAGCAAGGTTTGCATTGTTAATAGAACCAAAAAGTTTGTTGCCTTTTCCAACCTTGGTAGTAATCTTCATGTCGATTTTTTCCAATTCGGTAGCAGTCTTATTGGCTTCTTCTATAGCTTTAGCTTCTTTGTGCTGACGTTGCTTAATAGTTTCAGCAAGCATCTTTTTAGCACCAGAGGTAGCCATTTGTGCATATCCACCCGGGATAAGGAAGTTACGTCCGTATCCTGGTTTTACCTCAACTAAATCATCCTTATAGCCTAGGTTTTCTACGTCTTGTTTTAATATCAATTCCATAGCTCTCGGTCTTATTTAAGGTTATCAGCTACATAAGGCATCAAAGCCAGGTGACGTGCACGCTTAATGGCTCTGGCAACTTTACGCTGGTATTTTAGTGATGTTCCGGTGATTCTACGAGGAAGGATTTTTCCTTGCTCATTCACAAACTGTAGCAAAAACTTAGTGTCTTTGTAATCTACATATTTAAGTCCGTAACGCAAAAAGCGGTCGTACTTCTGTCTGTTGCCGGTATCAATTTTTAACGGCTGTAGATATCTGATCTCTGATTGATTCGATCCTGTTTCTAATTCACTCATTGCAAATAATTTTAGGCGTTAGACATTTTTTTTCTTCTCACTACTGCAAACTCTGCATGGTGCTTATCCATTTTCATGGTTAAGAAACGCATAATGCGTTCGTCACGCTTCATTTCCACTTCTAGTGGAGAAATAATTTCACCTGGGGCCTCAAATTCTAATAAGTGATAAAAACCACTTCTTTTGTGCTGGATAGGGTAGGCCATTTTCTTTAGCCCCCAATCTTCTTCGTGCAACACCTTACCTTCTTTGGTTTCGATAAGGCCTTTGAATTTGTCGACCGTTTCCCTTACCTGCTCTGCAGATAAGACGGGATTCATGATGAAAACGGCTTCGTACTGATTCATCTGTTAAAGATTTAATTATTAAATAATTACGTATTCCTTTTAAAAAGGACGGCAAAAGTAAGTTTTTTTCTTCTAACTATTTAGGTGTTAGACCTTAGAATTTCGCATTAATTATAGACCAAAGCTAAGTGGCGGCATATCACCCGATGGCGCCTGTACTGAGTGCAGTCGAAGCAGGGGTGCCTGAATAGCGAGGGTGGATATCTTCGCTAAAACATTGTCCCTGATCATAAAAGCCCTCCATTAACGGAAGGCTTTCTTAGGGAAAATCGGTTAGTCTTTAATTTTACCCTTCCGGGAAAACAAACCTATTGGCTTTCGCCTGATCGCGAATAGCACCCACTATGGCTTCATCCAAGGTGTTCTTCTGCCCTTTCTCCTTTTTGATTTTGGCTACATACATCTCACGCTTTTTATTCAACTCCTGAATTTGCAATTTGATTTTTTCGCGCTCTGCTGTTTTCTGCTCTACATAAACCTTGCGCTCCTCTATGTCCATGGCCTTCATTTCTTCCGGCAGGTACTTCTCCTCTACCTTTTCCATTTCAAAGGACTTGTCCTTATTGGCTTCCACCAGGTCCCAGCTCTCACTTTTATATACATGGCTGCTTTTAGTTACAGCGCGCTTAATACTGTTCACCTTTCCATACTCGGCCGAATTATCATCCTGCTCTTGCATGTTTTTCATTTTTGAACTTCCCTCACTTCCATATTGTACATAGGTTTTGTTCATCTTAGTATTCAACTCTGCAATCTGATCATCATACGGAGATGGTATGTATTCGGTTTTTGAGTTCTGATCAATCGCCATGTATTTACCACCGGCCAACACGGCCCCATCTTTCCAGCTTTCGCGGATACCGGTTTCGAAATCTCCACAGTGGATAGTGTTTACAATAATGCCTTTTGATTTTGCCGTGCGACATACCTCGCTATAGGGCACAGTTCCCTGGCTAAACGGTTCGTTGCCAGCAATAAAAATCACTTTATAATCTTCGGGTCTATCATCCCAGTCCAACTGGTTTAGTGAAGTTTGAATGGCCTGTCCGCAAAACTCACTGCCACCACGGGTGCTCAATGCAAAAAGGCTGGCTGAAATTTCATCCAAATCACTGGTAAGCGGAGCAACCAATTGAATATAGCCCTCACTGGCGGGCAGCTTGTCATTTCCATATTGATACAAGGCAATTTGGAGATTGGGCTTCACACCATCGCACTTGGCAATGGCCAGCTCATTTACAATATTCCAAAGCTGCGCTTTCGCCTGATCTATTAACCCATCCATACTATTGCTGGTATCCAGGATTAGCGCCAGCTTGATAGACCGCTGTGCTGGTGGCGTTGGGTCGGGAATTTCTTCAACCAACACTTGCTGCTGAGCGTTGACATCGGCCTGGCAGGCCACCAGGTTAAAAAGGGCAAATAGCAGTGTAAAGCTGAAGAGGTTTTTGAATTTTCGATAGATAGACATAGTATTTTAGTGTATTGATTCTGAGCTAATTTACAGGGATAAAACAGCCAAAAACTTCAGACTTGGGGAAACATGCGTTTCAACTGGTGAACTGAATTGCCCATTCCGTAAAGCATTTTAAAGGGTATTGATTTAAGACCAAAAAACGCTGTAACAGCAGTGCGTGCAACTGCTGAGCAAACTAATATGAGTAGATTAGCTGCGATGAAAACATGGCTTTCCATTTTTATTTTGTGCATCGCCCTCTTCCCTGCCAAAGGGAAAATGGAGGCATCGCCCCAGAGCTATAACCAACAGCAATCTCCTGCCAAAGACCCCTATGTATTACTTAATAAGGCGCGCGACACTTACAAAAAGGATACCCGCCAGGCACTGGACCTGATTGAGGAGGCACTACTTGCGGCCTTAAAGCAAAACAATATCCCGGCTCAGGGCGAAAGCTATCAGCTGTTGGGCGACATCAATGCTCATCTCAAGCAACACGACCTGGCGGCAGCCAACTACCAAAAAGCATTAAGCCTTTTCAGGAAAGCCGGAAACCGCACTAAGATTTTGGAGTTACTGAAATTATCAGGCAAAGCCTATGAAGATGCTGAGGATTACCCCAACGCCCTGACCAACTATCAAACCTTTCTAAAGGAATGGGAGGCCCCTCTTTCCCGCAGCTCAAAGTTTAAGGATAAAAATAACCAAAGAGATCAGGCGCCTGTAAGCAGTGGTAACAAGGCTCTAAAGAAGCCCGCTTTAAATGATGCCGAAGAAGTACGGCTGGCCATGTCTGCGATTTACGCCAAGCAGAAAAGGTATGACCTCTCTGTACAAAACCTAATGGAGGTAGCCGATGATGCCGGTGTGGCAGAATCTCCTGAAAAGGATTTAATTGTAAATGACAAGCTTGGCGATGTATATAAAGAAAAGAATGAGGATGAAAAGGCCATAGGTTACTACGGGAGTAATGCCAGTACGGCTAAGCGACTGAACAATCCTGAAGAAGAGGGCAAAGCCAATAATAAGATTGCTGAAATCCTAACGAAAAACAAGCGTGAGGATGAGGCCCTAAAGCTTAGAAATCGCTCCATTGAAATCTACAACCTCAGCAAAGACACGGTTAATTTAGCGCGTGAATATTTGGAACAGGGTAAGTTGCTCTATACTCTCAATCAACTGCCGGCATCTGAGGCATCCTTAACTTCAGCCTTAAATCTCGCCAAATCCACCAATGAAAAACAGGTGGAACGTGAGAGCTATAAGGAGATTTCTGCGCTGGAAGAAAAGCGCGGCCAATTGGAAAAATCGCTGGAAAGCTACAAGCAATATGTGGCTTTACAGGATGAAGCCTATCTGGAAAAGGAAAGGGAGCTGGAGGCCAAATTGGAGCTGAACTCCTCCCTAAACCAGCAGCAGCAACGAATGGAACTGCTGGAGAAAAATGAGGAGATAAATAACAGCACCATTGAAATCCTCCGTGCCAACGAAACTATTGCCAAGAAGAGTGTTACCAACCAGCGCCTGGTAATCTACGGGCTTCTGGTTGTTGTAATACTGCTCGGCATTGGCGGTTACCTGATGTATAAAAACATGCAGCGCAAGCGGGTAGCCAATCAGTTGTTGGCGCTAAAGTCGCTGAGGGCGCAAATGAATCCACACTTTATTTTTAATGCGCTAAACTCTGTAAACCACTACATCTCACAAAAGGATGAGCGGGCCGCCAATAAATACCTCTCTGATTTTAGCCGATTGATGCGGGCCGTATTGGAACATTCACAAGAGGATTTTATAACGCTGGACAAGGAGCTGGAAATAATAAAATTATACCTCAGCCTGGAGCACAACCGCTTTAGCGAGAAATTTGACTACCAGCTAAACATTGATAAAAACCTGGATGGCGACTCACTGAAAATTCCGCCCATGCTGGTGCAGCCCTATGTGGAGAACGCCATTTGGCACGGACTGCGTTATCGCGAAAGCAAAGGCCTGCTTACGGTAAACTACGAGCAAAAAGCCGGTGAACTCCTTATTACCATTGAAGACAATGGCATTGGCCGCAGCCGCTCCCAAGCCCTGAAAACCGAAAACCAAAAGAAGAACACCTCCACTGGGATGAACAATATTGAGGGCCGGGTACGCATTATCAATAATATGTACAGCACGGCTATTTCTGTAAATGTGGAGGATTTAAAAGACGATGCCGGAACACGGATTGAGATACAAATACCTAGCCCACAACCTTAAAGGCAAGTGTAGCAAAGCCCAAAAGGAAACTACTTTGTGCCTTAGTGTCTTTGTGGCCTTTGACAAGAAAGTTAATTGAAGAAAGCATGAAACTAAAAGCTATAATTGTAGAAGATGAACGCGCCAGCCGCGAAACCCTTGCCAGTTACCTCGAAAAATACTGCCCCGATGTAGAACTATGCGGAATGGCCGATGGCGTAAAACCCGGACTGGAACTCATAAAATCTAAAAAGCCGGATGTGGTTTTTCTCGATATTGAAATGCCCTTCGGTAATGGCTTTGACCTGCTTGATCAAGTGGAAGATGCCAACTTTGATGTAATCTTTATCACCGCCTTTAGTGATTATGCCTTAAAGGCCATACAAGTAAGCGCCTCGCATTACCTCCTCAAACCAGTTTCTATAGATGAGCTTATTGCCGCGGTAGAATCGGTAAAGGACAGCCGGGAAAAGGAGCGAAACTTCCTCCATACCCGCATTTTGGTGGAAAACATAAATCTCGAAAACCGCCAGCTCCACAAAATGGTATTGCCCACTTTAGAAGGTTTTGAGGTGATTGCCATTAAAGACATTATTTACTGCGCTGCTGCGGATAACTTCACCGTTTTCCATTTGGTGGGAGCCGAAAAGAAAATGATTTGCCGTAGCCTAAAACACTACGAAGACCTGCTCACCGAATTTGATTTTATCCGAGTGCATAAATCCAGCCTTATAAACAAGCACTATGTGCAACGCTACCGCAAAGGCAAAGGCGGCACTGTAACCATGAACAATGGCCATGAAATCAGCGTAAGCGCCACACGGAAGAAGGCCTTTTTGGATGGGTTTATGGAGATTGGGTAATTATGACAACAGCATTGAAGAAAATAAAAACTGTTTTGAAAAGCTATCTCTTCAGATGGTATATTCCTTTGATGGCTAATCTAATTCCCTATATAACCTTCCATCTGGCTATGTATTTACGCTTGGATTCTTTAATTGAATTGGCGTTGCTAACTTTTTACATCAACATTTTCGGCACTATAATTTCGGCTCACTTTCTCTTTATTAATGGCAAATGGTATTTTATAATACTACAGTTTCTAGTTACCGGTTTTCTATTCTTTTGGGTCTCAATTGTTTTTACTTTTTCGCCTCCCGATTTTTACGGAGCACATAAGGAGATACCTCCAGACATTGACATTTCAGAACCTCTGGATTCGGTTCCTAAATTTTGGGACTTAGGTAAAACTGAGTTGTTCATTACCCATGGCAGTCAACCAGGGATTTACAATTACCATGTCAATTATCAAGGGCAAAAAACCGGCATTCTTTACATAAAGGCATTTGAAATTACTTCCAACGATAGGCTTTCAGGTACTCGCATAAAGCATAGGTCGACAACCCATTTAGACTCAGGTTCTGCCGAACCTCATTCTGGAGAATTTACAATTTATGAAGGAGACTGGGACGATAAATATGCTGCCCGTATCGAAGTCTGGTTTGAATCAACGGATAAGCTAACAGAGTATAAAATTATTGAGAAGAACTATATTGTTGAAGGGTGGATGAGATAAGCAATTTATGGCATGGCCTTCGACTATCGCTCAGCCTGACAGAGGTTATTGCTTGCAACCACGTTACCCTGCTGCTTGAGTGCTCAATAAATATTTTAGTGCCTTCTGAACCTTTTAATTCCGTAGGAATTAGTGTATAAACGTTTAATTAAAATTTACACTGATGGCCAAATCAAATAAGAAAGATCCCGCTAAGGAACTCTCCAAAAAACAAGAACAATTAACACAGCATAAAAAAGATGCTACGGGCAAGCCCATGACTACCAACCAAGGGCTGAAGGTAAATGACACCAATAATTCGCTGAAAAGTGGAGAGCGAGGTTCTACACTTTTAGAAGACTTTTTGCTCCGCGAAAAAATCACGCATTTTGATCATGAGCGCATTCCGGAGCGCATAGTACATGCCAGAGGTAGTGGTGCACATGGTATTTTTGAATTATATAAAGCTATTCCTGAATTTACCAAAGCAGGAATTTTTAATGACACTAAAAGAAAAACTCCGGTCTTTGTACGCTTTTCAACTGTTGCAGGTTCTAAAGGATCACCAGACCTGGCAAGAGATGTACGCGGTTTTGCAGTTAAATTTTATACTGAGGAAGGTACCTGGGATTTAGTGGGTAATAACATGCCCATCTTCTTTATTCAGGATGCTATGAAGTTCCCCGACCTCATCCACTCCGTAAAGCCGGAACCGAATAAGGAAATCCCACAGGCTGCTTCGGCACATGATACTTTCTACGATTTTGTATCTCATGCCACCGAGACTTTGCACAATCATATCTGGGCGATGAGTGACAGAGCTATTCCTCGTAGTTTGAGGATGATGGAAGGATTTGGAATTCACACTTTTAGAATGATAAATGATAAGGGTGAAGCTCATTTTGTGAAATTTCATTGGAAGCCGCTTTTAGGCGTTCACTCTGTAACATGGGACGAAGCGGTAAAAATTAATGGTGCTGATGCAGATTTTCATCGCAGGGATTTATGGGATGCGATTGAGGCAGGGCAATATCCTGAATGGGAACTCGGCCTACAGCTAATCCCTGAAAAAGACGAGCATAAATTTGATTTTGATTTATTGGATCCGACCAAACTTGTGCCTGAAGAAATGGTACCGGTAAAGATTGTTGGTAAAATGACCCTGAATAGAAATCCTGACAACTTTTTTGCAGAAACAGAGCAGGTGGCTTTTTTACCAGGACACATTGTTCCCGGATTAGATTTCACAAATGATCCACTTTTACAGGGAAGACTTTTCTCTTATAGAGATACACAATTATCACGTTTAGGAACTCCTAATTTTCATCAGATTCCAATCAACAGGCCCGTGGTGGAAAATCACAATAACCAGCGGGATGGGCATATGCAAATGGATATTCCGAAAGGACAAACAGCTTATTTCCCAAACACGCTAAGTGGCGGATGTCCGCATTTAAGCAAAATGTCTGAAGGGGCTTTTCACTCTTATGAAGAGCGGATTGATGCCAAAAAAATCAGAACCAGAAGCGAGAGTTTTAGCGATCACTTTTCTCAACCCGCCCTCTTTTACAGGAGTTTGGCTGATTGGGAAAAAGAACATGTGGCAGGTGCCTATACCTTTGAATTAGGCAAGTGTAATCAAGATCATATAAAGGAAAGAATGCTTTGGTTAATCAACCAGATAGATGCGGATTTGGCGAAAAAAGTAGCTGATGGGCTGGGAATGTCTATTCCTGAAAATATAGACAAACCCATTAACCAGGCTATTGGTGCGGATGCTGATGTTGAAAAACATCAGCCCGGTAAAAAGAAAAATTACCTGGATGAATCTCCGGCTTTAAGTCAGGCCAACACAAAATTTGATAGTGTGGCCACCCGCAAAATTGCGGTTTTAGTGAGTGATGGTTTCAGCATGAGTGATTATGAAAAGATGACAAAATCTTTGGAAAAAGATGGTGCCACAATGGTACTTATCGCTCCACACGGAGGGAAAGTTACTTGTGACAAAAACATGAGCCACCCCATAGATGCTGCTATTAATACCACTGAAAGTGTGCTTTACGATGCCGTATACATTCCGGGTGGTAAAAAATCGATAGACGCACTGATGAAGGAAGCCAAATTCACCAAGTTTTTAAATGAGGTATTTAAGCACTGTAAAGCTATAGCGGCCGATAATGAAGGAGAGAATTTAATTGACAAAACCTTTATTAAAGATCATAAGGATGATAAGGCCATATTTATAAATGCTAAAGCTGCTGAGTTTAAAACTGCCATTGCTAATCACAGAAATTGGGATAGAATGAAAGTAGCGGAGGACGTAGCCGTTTAAGATATCTTAAAATGCACTCGGGCGAAATGCCTGAGTGCGTTTTTCATATTCAGTTCGTCTGAGTCCAAAGTTCACCCATCATCCACAGGTTAAATCCACGAATAGTACTACCTCACTTTATCCTGTAAAACAGATTCTGTTTTAAATAAGGAACATACTTCTGCTCATCTACCCTGCTCAAGTCAACAAAATCACTTGCGGTGTAGTATATCAATTTGTCATTCGCATCAAATCGTGAAGCTGCGTTTATACTAAAATCCAATCCCCATTTCCTCTTCTCATTTATCTGATTATCCAGAAAAAATTTGATTCCTATTCCCAAGCCCACTTCCGAAAAAGTACCAATAGTGCTTGAGTTGGTAAAATCGATGTTTTGAGTGCTCTCATTATTTTCATAACGCTAGTACCACATTTTGTACTCACCAATTCTATAGTATGAGTTTAGGTAAAGATAATAGGCTGGTCGCTTAAATACATTTAGCTTATAATCGAAATACAGGAAGGTTCTCCTCTCCAATTCATCGTAAAGTGCAATAGGATCAGGCTCGTCTGTTTGCCTTCTCCATCTCCAATAACTGAGGTCAATACCAACGCTGTGTCTTTCCTTAAAAGAAAGCTCTCCTCCAAAAGTGGCTGTTCTAAAAAACTGGTCTTCAATAATAAAAAAGGAGGCCACCTTACCACGGAGGGCAACTGAAAAATCGTCTTTGAAAGATTTGGATTGAGCTAGGCATGAAACTACATTGAAGCAAAATAGGAGTGACAAAATGTGGTGCTTCATGTTTCAGTAATCATCTTATTAACTGAGTACAATATACTTGTTAATGCGAAAAGAGACATAGATTACACCCGACCCCAAAACCACACTACGAGTTCTGGACTTCGTCAATGCCCTCTTTCTGTGGACTATTGACTGTGGTCTCTACACTCCCCACCAAATTACTAACAATTAGCTTTTACACCCAAAGCCTTTTATATATTTGCCGCGATGGAAAATTTCATCGTCTCCGCACGAAAATATCGCCCCAAGGCCTTTGACGAAGTAGTAGGCCAAAAGCACGTAACCAATACGCTGCTCAACGCCATTAAGCAAAATCATCTGGCGCAGGCACTATTGTTTACCGGCCCCCGTGGTGTGGGTAAAACTACCTGTGCCCGTATTTTGGCCAAAATGGTAAATAGCGAGGAAGCTGCTGAAAGTGACCAGGATTTCAGTTTCAACATTTTTGAGCTGGATGCCGCCAGTAACAACTCGGTGGATGACATCCGTAACCTTATTGATCAGGTGCGCTTTGCCCCGCAGGTAGGTGAATACAAGGTGTACATTATTGACGAGGTACACATGTTGTCGCAACAGGCTTTCAACGCTTTTTTGAAAACGCTGGAAGAGCCCCCCAAGCACGCCATATTTATTTTGGCAACTACGGAGAAACACAAAATTATCCCCACCATACTTAGCCGCTGCCAGATTTACGACTTTAAGCGGATAACCGTTGAGGATACTGCTGCTCACTTGCGTGAAGTAGCTAATAAGGAAAATATTGAGGCTGAGGACGAGGCCCTCCACATCATTGCCCAAAAGGCTGATGGTGCCTTGCGCGATGCCCTTTCTATATTCGACCGTATTGTTTCCTTTTCAGGGAATAAGGTTACGTATCAGGATGTAATTGAAAACCTCCGCATCCTTGATTATGACTACTATTTCCGCACTACTGATCTTATAAAGAAAGGTGACAACAAAGGCTTGCTTCTCATTTTTGATGAGATTTTGGATAATGGCTTTGACGGCCACCTTTTTGTAAACGGGCTGGCTTCTCACTTACGTGATTTGCTGGTATGCCAGGATCCAAGCACTTTATCACTTTTGGAAGTGGGCGAAAAAACCCGGGACCGATACCGTGAGCAGGCTCAGCTGATAGATGCCCGCCTTTTACTTCGTGGACTAAAATTACTGGCCGATACCGATTATAAGTACAAGGGAAGCAACAATCCAAGACTGTTGGTAGAACTGAGCTTACTGCAGCTCGCTGCCATGGCACAGGGAGAGGTGGAAAAAAAAAATCCAGTCCTGAGCAGATAGGCCAACCCAAGCCCGGCCAACCTACCGCCCCAAAACCTACACCACAAGTAAAGGAAGAACCTCAGGCCTATAAAAAACCTGAGCCGCATGCGCCTGTATCACAAGCCGCAGTTTCAAAGGCTGAACATACTATTTCTACCCCTGCAGCCGAAAAGCCCGCAACTGCTCCGGCCACCACAGTACCAGAACAAGCCGCAACGCCCGTTTCCCGCTTAAAGCGGAAACGCAACAGTGGACTTTCCATAAACGCCACCTTAAAGGGTGATGTAAAAGAAGAAGGTGAAGAGAAAGACACCGATGACACCGCGCCAAACCCCGAACTACCTAAAGACGATTTTGATACCAACAGCCTCACCAATATTTGGAATGAGTATTTGGAAATTGTAAAAAGTGAAGGCCGCCAGAAAATCTACAGCAGCCTTAGCAACAAGCCCCTTACCATAAAGGAAAACTTTGTGGTGGAGCTAAAGCTTGAAAACGAAATTCAGCAGTCCTTCTTTAATGAGGAAAAAGGAGACTTGCTCCGCTTTATGCGCGATAAGCTGAATAACTACTCCCTACAGTTTGAAATAACCATTACCAAAGACAAGCAAGTACTGGAACCCTACAGCCCCCAGGAAAAGTTTGAATACATGGTGAAGAAGAATCCGCACCTTTTAGAATTGAAGAGGAGGTTGGATTTGGATATTGAGTAATCTCTTACCCCCCCCCCTTCGCCCCCCTCAAGGGGGGAACGCTCTGAAACCATACTCTCAAAAACCAAAAAAATCATCGGTAAATAGGCTTTCGAGTATACCCTGAATGGCAAATACTCACTGGCTCAAATCTCCCCTCAAGGGGGGAGTTCCAAATCCATATTTTCTAAAACCTGAAATTTTTCTTAGGTAAATAAATTTTCGAGTATACTCCAAATAGCCAATACTCACTGGTCCAAATCCCCCCTTGAGGGGGGCATGGGGGGTGAACCACATTATTACCCTAAGCCTGAAATAATCTTTTCATCCCATCATTTATTTCTCCATCTTTGGATTTCATAAATTGATATTGACCCACACTAACCAGCCAATAACAGCTCTCTTGCCGTGTTAAAGACCACTTTTGAGAAAACCTTATTTGTCCTTTTTCTAATTAGTTTCCTCCTTTTTGTTATTGTAATTGTTCAAGACTCCAATTCCAGTGCGTTAGGGCTTATCCTTATGCTGATTTCAATGGGCCTTCCTATTATACTTTCCCTTTTTTACATAATTACAAGTAAGCTCTCCGGCTGGTCAATTTTATTGATGATTTATTTATTGTCCTTTGCAGCTGGTCTTTTGAAAATACTCCATTTGCCGGCAGCAGATCTGTTAATGTCACTCGGATTTTTTATATATCCAGTTGTGGGTCTTACACTTTTAATTCATGCTTATAAAAAGGGGCATTTTTCCAACCTTTCGCAAAATCCCTACTTGCCTATAATCTCAATTCTTTTAGTCTTTGATTTTGCATTCTCTATTCTAGTTAGGGAGTATGCAATATCAAACATTGGTAGACCCATCCTACTTTTTGGACAATTGCTAATTACAATTACCTTATTATTCGCATTCTTCAAAAAAGTTACTTTCTCCCCTCCTATTTCAAAAGTATTGGCTCTGGCATTAGTTTATTCCATAATTGGTATAGGAGGTGCGTATACATCAATCCTTGAACAATTAAAAATTGTAGCCTTGCACCTTCAACTTTAGACTCCCCATATACTCCCTACTCTTCCCTCTCATCCCCGATCAGTTTCTTATTTTTGTCATCCTTTAATTTAGCGGTATTTCACATACCCATGTTGAAGCAGCAATCGTATTTTCTAATGACTTTTAAAATTCAGAAATAATATGTCTCACACTCCCAAAATCATTTACACCAAAACAGACGAAGCACCGGCATTAGCCACTCGCTCTCTACTTCCTATTATTGAAGCCTTTACAGGTTCGGCAGGCGTAGCGGTAGAAACGCGTGATATATCTGTGGCTGCCCGTATTCTTTCTCAGTTTCCTGAAAGATTGAGCGAAAGCCAGCGCGTTTCGGATGATTTAGCTGAGTTGGGCGAAATGGTTAAAGCACCGGAAGCCAACATTATTAAGTTGCCAAACATCAGTGCTTCTGAGCCTCAGTTGCAGGAAGCGATTGCTGAACTTCAGGCAAAGGGTTACAAGCTGCCTGATTATCCTAAAAATCCGCAAACGGACGAGGAAAAAGAAATTAAAGCAAAATATGATAAGGTAAAAGGTAGTGCGGTAAACCCGGTTCTCCGTGAAGGAAACTCAGACCGCAGAGCGCCTAAGGCCGTAAAGGAATATGCACGCAAACATCCGCACCGCATGGGCGCATGGAGCAGCGATTCTAAAACCCATGTAGCCAGTATGGATCATGGCGACTTCTACGGAAGTGAAAAATCAGTAACCCTTAGCGGAGCAAGCAAAGCCAAAATTGAGTTTGTAGGCGAGGATGGTAGCGTAAAAGTGCTCAAAGACTTTATGCCTCTTTTAGATGGGGAGGTAATCGACTCATCTGTGTTAAGCATTGCTGAACTTGATAAGTTTTTGGCTGAGCAGAAAAAAGATGCTAAAGAGAAAGGCGTGTTGTTTTCCGTTCACCTGAAGGCCACCATGATGAAGATTTCTGATCCCATCATTTTTGGACATGTGGTAAAAGTGTTCTTTAAGGATGTTTTTGAAAAACATGCAGAGGCACTAAAAGAGGCAGGTGCAAATCCAAATAATGGATTGGCAGATGTGATGAGCAAAATCCAAAGCTTGCCAGCCGATAAGCGCAACGCTATTGAGGCAGACATTAATGCCACTTTCGAAAATGGCCCCGATTTGGCCATGGTAAATTCTGACAAAGGCATCACCAACCTGCACGTACCAAGCGATGTAATTATTGATGCCTCTATGCCGGCAATGATCCGCACCAGCGGACAGATGTGGGACAAAGACGGCAAACCACGCGATACCAAAGCTATTATTCCAGACCGCTGCTATGCTGGCGTTTATCAGCAAACCATCGATTTCTGTAAAAAGAATGGCGCACTAGACCCTGTAACCATGGGTAGTGTGAGTAATGTGGGATTGATGGCTCAAAAAGCCGAGGAATATGGCTCTCACGATAAAACCTTTGAAATCTCCGGCAACGGAAAAGTACGCGTGGTAAATGAGGCCGGTGTAACCTTAATGGAACACAATGTGAAGGATGGCGACATCTGGAGAATGTGCCAGGCAAAGGATGCGCCAATTCAGGATTGGATAAAACTAGCCGTAAACCGTGCCCGTGCCACTGGTAATCCTACCATTTTTTGGTTGGATAAAAACCGTGCACATGATGCCGAGATCATTAAAAAAGTAAACACCTATTTACCAAACCACAATACCGAAGGTTTGGACATTAGGATTATGGCGCCAGAGGCGGCTACTCAGTTTTCACTTGAGCGGATTGTTGAAGGTAAGGATACTATTTCCGTTACCGGAAACGTACTTCGCGATTACCTGACAGACCTCTTCCCTATTTTGGAGGTTGGTACCAGCGCCAAAATGCTTTCCATAGTTCCATTGATGAATGGCGGTGGATTATTTGAAACAGGTGCCGGTGGCTCTGCCCCAAAGCACGTTCAGCAATTTATTGAGGAAGGTCACCTTCGTTGGGATTCATTGGGTGAATTTTTGGCATTAGCCGCTTCGCTTGAGCATTTGGGCCAGACCTATAATAACGCCCGCGCCCTGGTACTTTCAGAAACATTGGATGAAGCTACTTCCAAGTTTTTGGACGAAAACAAATCCCCTTCCCGCAAGGTGAATGAGATTGACAACCGTGGCAGCCACTTTTACCTGGCCCTGTACTGGGCGCAGGCAGTAGCCAATCAAAGTAAAGACAACGACCTGAAAATGGTATTCTCTGAAGTGGCCAAACACTTATCAGAAAGTGAAGGCAAAATAAACGAGGAACTATTGGCAGCACAAGGCAGCCCTGTGGATATTGGCGGTTACTACATGCCAGATGAAACCAAGGTAACACATGCCATGCGCCCAAGTGAAACGCTTAATAGTATTTTGAGTAAAGTGAAGGAGACGGTTTAACCCCTCTGCGCCACTCTGCGTATTTTGCGCCTCTGCGTTGATGTAATTTACTTCAATGCAGAGGCGCTACTTTTTACGAAACTTTGCACTTCTGTGTGTTTCTTTGTGCAATCGTTTAAGTATCGCCAAACTACCCAAAGGTTTCACTAAGTTTCTCAAAGAACTGTATCCGATGAAAAAACTCCTTCTCCTCCCCTTACTCCTTATATCCCTTTCCGCCAAGGACTACCCTGTGTACACCAAAGCCGAGATTATGGGCGACATTGAGCCTTCGCAGATGCGCTCATTTGATAAACTAAAAAGTAAATACACCACTAAGGAATCTGCCTATTTACGAGATGAAGTGTATGATGCCTTTAGGGATATGTGGAAAGATGCCAGGCGCGATGGAATTGATTTGGTGATTATATCAGCCACCCGCAACCGCAGCTACCAGGCCGGTATTTGGAACCGCAAGTGGAATAGCTTTGGTGGACCTGAGGAAACCCGTGCCGAGCGCATTTTAGAATACAGCAGTATGCCCGGCACCAGTCGCCACCACTGGGGCACCGACTTTGACATTAACAACCTCGAGAATTCCTATTTTGAAAGTGGCACCGGACTTAAAGTGTACGAGTGGATGCAGGCTAATGCTCATAAGTACGGCTTTTTTCAGCCCTACACTAAATTCAACTCTTACCGCGATGCTGGCTACCACGAGGAAAAGTGGCACTGGAGCTATTGGCCCACAGCATCTAAATTTCAAAGAGCCTATAACCACATTGTAACCTACGATGACCTGAAGGGCTTTGAGGGTTGGAAATACGCTCAAAAGCTGGATGTAATCAACAACTTTGTGAATGGCATTGAGGTGCCCGAGAGGTTTTTAGAGTTGTAATAAAATCTGATTTTTGCTCGTGACTAAAACTGAAAAATTTTGGAATGCGATGGCTCGCGGTTATAACAAGCCCAATTATAAGCCTGGAGGTATTGCTCTAAAAACCTTGGAAGCCTCCCTACCTTACCTCAAAAACAATCAATCGGTTTTAGATTTTGGATGTGGCCCGGGCACCCTCTCACTGGAAATTGCCAAACATGTTGCTACCGTTACCGGAGTAGATATTTCCTCGGGAATGATAAGTGTGGCCAACTCGCTAGCTAAAGATCAGTGTAACTCTAACGTGGTTTTTTTACTGGCTTCCATTTTTGACAATTCACTTAAGGAACAATCCTTTGATGTGATTGTGGCTTTTAATGTTTTGCATTTTGTAAATGACGCAAACACCATCAATAGACTGCAAGCGCTATTGAAACCCGATGGCTTATTTATATCGGCCACAGCTTGTGTAAAAGAAAAAATCTCTCTCTTAAGATTGTTGACATTTCCACTATCGCGTATTGGAGTTATACCGCCTATGCAGGCTTACTCTTTTCACGATTTGGAGAACATCATCAAAAAAGGAAATTTCAAAATTCTGGAAACTCAAAAATTATCTCGTTTGCCAGATTACTTTATTGTAGCTCAAAAAATTCAGCATCAGCAGCCAAAAAAATAAACTCCCTACCTCTCAAACACCTACAATTTTTCATGCGGCTTAGCGGCCGATGGTTGAAAATTTCAAACCTCAGTTATCAACATTTCAGGCTGTAGTTGTTTATATTTAAGGCTCCGCTCACCTCAGATTAACCCTCTGGAAACCAAACTTCAGAGTGGAATTTTTATCAAAAAAACAGTCTTTCGCCCGATGCTTTATACCGAGGAACATAATCCCAACAAAACAATTGCCCACCTGGATCTGGACAGCTTTTTTGTATCAGTAGAAAGGCTGGCCAATAACGCCCTTAACGGAAAACCTGTGTTGGTAGGTGGTACCGGCAGCCGGGGCGTGGTGGCTTCCTGCAGCTATGAAGCACGCAAATTTGGCGTACACTCAGCTATGCCTATGCGCACTGCTCTGCAACTGTGTCCGGAAGCCATCGCCATTAAAGGAGATAGTAGTCGCTACTCCAAGTATTCAGACATGATTACCGAAATTATAAAGGAGGAAGTGCCGCTGTTTGAAAAAACCTCAATTGATGAGTTTTACGCAGACCTTACCGGAATGGATAAGTTTTTTGGTTGCTTTAAACTCACCTCCGAAATCAGGGATAAAATCATAAAGGAAACCGGGCTACCTATTTCCTTTGGCCTCTCTACCAATAAAACGGTGGCCAAGGTAGCTACCGGTGAGGCTAAGCCCAACAACAAAAAGGAAGTGAAGAAAGGTGAAGAAAAGCCTTTTCTGGCGCCCCTTTCGGTGAAGAAGATCCCCATGGTTGGCGATAAAACCACGCTCCTGCTGAGCCAGATGGGCGTAAAGCATATTCATACTTTACAGCAAATGCCCATTGAAATGATGGACCGTGCGATGGGTAAAACCGGAGTAATGATTTGGAAAAAGGCACAGGGCATAGACAATTCCCCTGTTATCGCTTACCACGAAAAGAAATCCATTTCGCTGGAACGTACTTTTCAAAAGGACACCATTGATGTGGATAAACTTCGCACCCTCATTATTGCTATGGCCGAAAATCTGGCATTTCAACTGAGGCAGGGCGATAAGCTTACTGCCTGCCTTACGGTTAAAATTCGCTATTCAGATTTCAACACCTACACTCTTCAAAAGCGAATCCCTTACTCCAGTAATGATAATACGCTGATTTCGATAGCCAAGGAACTTTTTGAAAAGCTCTACAACAAACGCCTGTTGGTACGATTGGTAGGTGTACGCTGTAGCCACTTAGTAGGTGGTGGCCATCAAATAAATCTGTTTGAGGATAATGTGGAAACCCTGCGGCTATACCAGGCCATGGACAAAATCCGTAACCGCTATGGCATCAACGCAGTTAAGCGCGCCAAAACCATGGAGAGCAATGGCCTTGGCCGTATGAATCCTTTTAATGGTATGCCCCCGGTAATTTTGGCACATAGGAGGGGGTAAATAGCACGCAGATGACGCGGATAGCACGGATTAATCGTTTTATAAATTCAGGTTAAGATATGCTATAAAAAGAAATGAAGGAAACAGAGGTTATCATCGCCAATACCAAACCACAATTACAAATCTGAAAAGACTGTGCAAGAGCGTTTGAGGACGAGGCTTGCGAAGGCTGAGAAAGCGCAGTTTACTCATAGTAAATGAGCATTTTAAAGACAAGCATAACGAAGTAATCAAACGTTCTAGTCAGCCGACATGTTAAACAATCACTCCACATTCTCCTTCACCTACGGCACCCTCTCCCCAAGGGAAATGTTGGAATGGGCCATACAAAATGGTTTATCGCAATTGGTTCTTACGGATGTCAACAATACCGCTGCGGCTATCGAATTTGTACGCCTGGCAACGGAAGAACCCGGAATCTGTGAACAGGGTATTAATCCTATTTTAGGGGTGGATTTCAGAAATGGAAATGACCAGAAGTATATAGCGCTGGCCATGAACAACGAAGGTTTTGAGGAGATCAACCACCACCTCTCTCATTACCTTGAAAGTGATATTCCATTTGAATCTGAAGCTCCACCATTCAACCACTGCTTTGTGATTTATCCTTTTAATAATGCTCCTCAAAAGAGGCTTGCAGAAAATGAGTTTGTGGGTGTACACCCAACACAACTTATCAAACTGAAGTTTTCGGCCTGGAAAAATCAAACCGAAAAGCTGGTCATCCTACACACCAACAGCTTTAGGCATAAAAAGGATTTTAACACCCATCGCCTGCTCCGGGCTATCAACCAAAATGTGTTGTTGAGCAAGTTGCCCGAAACTGAACAGGGAGAACTTAAAGAACTTTATACCCATCCCAGGGAGTTAAAATCTGCTTTCGCAGAATTCCCTGAAATAGTGGAAAATACAGAAAGGATTTTACAACAATGCAGCATTGAATTTGAGTTTAAGAATTATCAAAAAACTCAAAACCAATCAGTGTTTACACCCAACGGAAGCATGGCCGATGACCGTGAACTTCTGCGAAAGCTATGCAAGGAGGGATTGGAATATCGCTACGGAAAAAATCCCGATAAGGAAGTTTTGGAGCGTGTGGAAAATGAACTGAAGGTGCTGGAGGCTCGCGGATACTACAGCTATTTCCTCATCAATTGGGATATTGTAAACTATGCCCGCAGAAACAACTATTTCTACGTGGGGCGTGGTTCTGGCGCCAATAGCCTGGTAGCTTACCTCCTTAGGATTACCGATGTGGATCCTATTGAACTCGATTTATATTTTGAACGCTTCATGAACATGAGCCGCCAACAGCCACCTGATTTTGATGTGGATTTTTCGTGGCGCGACAGGCAGGATGTAACCCGTTACATTTTTGAGCGCTACCCCAAAGCAGCATTATTGGGTTCACAAACCACCTTTCAATACAAAGCTGTTGTGCGCGAATTAGGTAAAGTTCTCGGTTTACCCGGCAGGGATATTGACGCACTCAGCAGCGTCCGCAACCGCCCAACCGATTTGGATGATATGCAAAAACTGGTGTTGAAATACGGCCAGCTCATTCAGGGGTTGCCCCACAATATGACCATCCACAGCGGTGGCATCCTCATTCCTCAAAAGGAAATTTATCATTTTGGATCCACCTTTCTCCCGCCCAAGGGTTTTTCCACCACTCATTTTAATATGTACTCTGCAGAGGATGTGGGGCTTTACAAATTTGACATCCTCGGCCAACGAGGACTTGGAAAAATAAAGGACGCAGTGACATTGGTGAAGCAAAATCAGCCAGAGGCCCCATTGGCGGATATTCACAACCCAAGGCCCTTTTACCATGATGAAAAAATAAAGGCGCTGCTGCGGGTAGGAAAAACAATGGCTTGTTTTTATGTGGAATCGCCCGCCATGCGTGGGCTACTAAAAAAGCTCCGCGGAGATACGTATCGCTCGCTCGTTGCTGCCAGCTCTATTATCCGGCCGGGAGTAGCCAAAAGCGGTATGATGGCCGAATATATCCGCAGGTTTCGCCAACCGGAATTACGGAAATATACCCATCCCAAACTGGGCGAAATATTAAAAGAAACCTACGGTGTGATGGTATATCAGGAAGATGTGCTTAAAGTAGCGCATTACTTTGCGGGCCTCACTTTGGAGGAATCCGACATCCTTAGGCGTGGTATGAGCTGGAAGTTTAAGGAGCGAAATCGCTTTAATGAGGTGAAGGATAAATTCTTTGCCAATTGTAAGGAATATGGCTATGAGGATTCTGTGGCAACGGAAGTTTGGCGGCAGATTGAGAGCTTTGGGAACTTTGCTTTCGCCAAGGGCCACTCGGCCAGCTATGCCGTGGAAAGCTACCAAAGCCTTTACCTCAAAGCTTATTATCCACTGGAGTACATGGTAGCTACCATCAATAACGGGGGTGGTTTTTATGGTGTGGAAACTTATGTAAATGAAGCGCGCCTACATGGGGGAATTATTGAAGCTCCCTGCATTAATCGCTCTGGTATGGAAACCAATATTGATGGTAAAAACATCTTTTTAGGTTTTAACCTGATGAAGGAGCTGGAAAATAGAGCCGTTTTAAAAATTCTTGAAGAACGTGAAAAGAATGGTGCTTTTGAGAACCTTCAAAACCTGCTCGACCGTGCGGAAATATCCTTGGATCAACTTATCATTCTCATCCGTATTAACGCCTTTCGAACCTTTAATACCGATAAAAAGAAACTGCTGTGGGAAGCCCACTTTTTGCTGGGAGGAGCTAAAAAGTCAATTCCGGTAAGTGATTTATTCCGCACCACGCCCAAAGAAATAAAGTTGCCCGAGCTGGAGCACAACCGCTACGAAAATGCCGTGGATGAAATTGAAATTCTTGGTTTTCCGCTTAACTCACCTTTTAATCTTGTGCCCCATTTACCCGAAGGAACCATACTGGCAGATGACCTTTCTCAAAACCTTGGTAAGGAGGTGAGCATGTGTGGCTACCTCATACATGTTAAAAACCTAACCACCCGTGGGCACGTGGCGCAGCACATGCAGTTTGGCTGCTTTCTGGATATTAAAGGCAACTTTATCGACACCGTTCATTTCCCACAGATAGCGGCCAGATACAGGTTTCAGGGAAGAGGCGTTTACCTGCTAAAAGGTAAGGTGGTAGAGGATTTTGATTTTGTGAGTTTGGAAGTAACTTATATGGAAAGACTGCCGTATGTGAATTTTCAGGAAGTTTAAAGTCAAACAAAAAGTTTGGCTACATCAACTACGTTAGCAAGGATAACAGCAATTAATAATAGTGTCATTCCAAAATTTACGGTAGTGGCTGCAATTTTTCCTTTGGTTGTTTTCTCCTTAAAACCTCTTATCGAGAAGTAAGCGCCTATCATTCCAAATACACAACCTGCCATCATAAAAAATCCAACAAAAGCTGAAATATCTCTATTTGTAGTTTTTAAGGTTAGGGTCAGCATAACAGCGACTAGAACAAGGACAGATGCTACAACTGCCATTTTAAAAGCTTTCTTTGAGTACATAGCTATGATTAATCAATATAATTTTAACAAGTCTAAACTAGGCCTAATGCCATTAACTGTTTATGTTTTCTAACTTTAGATAAAATTACACATGTTTTCTTCAAAGGTATTATTAGTCTTTTTGCTTTTACTTTCTGGTATTAGCTACAGCCAAAGCTTCCAAGTGCTACACTATTCCGAAACATCGGGTTATGATCACCAAACGCGGCAAGGCTCTCTGAGTATGCTTCAAAATTTGGGTGGCCAAAATAACTTTACAGTAGATGACGACCAGACTGGAGCGGCCTTCGATACACTTTCGAATCTTCAAAAATATGCGGTGATTGTTTTCTCCAATACCTCCGGAAATGCTATTCTGGATTCTGCACAGCGCGCCAATTTCGAGGCCTACCTCAACAATGGAGGGGCCTTGGTTGGTATACATGCCGCCAGCGACACTTACCGGCACTCCACCGCCAATGGCACTAAAACTGGCACTTGGGACTGGTACGCGGAAACTTTGGGAGGTAGCGTTCAAGAAGCCCCCAATCACACCGCGGCAAATCATAGTGGAACAATGGATCATATCGGAAACCACCCAACTACCCGCAGCACTCCTAATCCCTGGAACAAAGTGGAAGAATACTATTATTGGGAGAATGGTTATCTAAACCCAAATATCAATAGCGTGTTGCAAGTAAAATCTACCGGAAGCAATAGCTACGATGCCGCCAGACCAATGTCTTGGTTTCAAAATCTGGTAGGTGGTGGGCGCTCTTTTTACACAGCCCTCGGCCATGCTAATTCTAACTTTATTTCAGATACCGCTTTTCACCACCACATTAGAGATGCCATACTGTGGGCTGCCGGCCGCTTTATTTCTTTACAGGAAAGTCAAGCCCTGACTACTTCCATTTTCCCTAATCCTGTAAAGGGAAAACTTACTGTAGAAGTACCCAAAGGCACGTCTTTTAGCACTTACCAAATTGTTAACCCACTAGGCAAAGTGGTGCAAAAAGGAACCCTTTCGCCCAACAAAAACCAAAACCTGATTTCTGTTGAAAGGTTACCCTCCGGCAGCTATTTCTTGTATCTGCAAAGTTTAGGTTTAGATTTACCTTCACCTCCACTACGCTTTAGCATTTCGCCTTAATGAGTTTATACCAAATTTCGCTTTACATAATGGCAGTGCTTTATATCCTAGCGGGTATCAATCACTTTTGGCGGCCAAAATTTTATTTACGAATAATGCCCTCCTACATACCATACCACAAAACCATGGTGCTAATTAGTGGTTTAGCAGAAATCACTTTAGGCTTAGCACTCCTTTTTCCGCTTTCGCGGGAATGGGCGGCTTGGGGAATTATCGTTTTACTAGTGGCTATATTTCCTGCCAACCTAGAGCAAGTACGCAATAAAAAAGTCCGATTTGGTTTGCCGCTATGGGCAGTTTGGTTAAGGCTTCCCTTGCAACTATTGCTAATCTGGTGGGCTTGGCTCTACATTTGATTTATACGTATCTTTGATAAAATTGTTACGTAATGCAGACAAAGTTGACATTATCCGTTGACCAACATATAATTGAACAGGCGAAAGTTTATGCCAAAAAGCAGGGTATTTCACTCTCTAAACTTGTTCAGGAATTTTTGAAGCAAAAGGCTTCAGAAGTGAAAGAAGAGGTAGAAGTTCCTGAAGAACTTAAAGGAGTATATGGAGCATTCAAGCTCCCCGAGGACTTTGACTATAAAAAAGAAAAGGCAAAGCGCCTTTTGGAAAAGTATAAGTCTTTAGAATGAACGTATTTATTGATACCAACGTACTAATAGATTTGCTTAGCCAACGTGAACCGCACAATCAAGAGGCTTTAGAGATATTCAGGTTGATGTATGATGGCAAATGTATAATCTCGGTTTCATCCCTTACAGTTGTAAATGCGGTGTACACATTAACCAATACCTATAAGCTACCTAAAGTTCTGGAGTCAGTTGATCAATCAACCAAACAGCTAAACTTCATCCCTGCATCTAAAGAAGCTATTCAAAAAGCATTTGTCTCAGGTTTTAAAGACTTTGAAGATGCTGTGCAATACTTCTCGGCTTTAGAAGCTGGAAATATCGATTACATAGTCACAAGAGATAAAACGGGGTTCTCACAAAGCACGATTCCAGTTATTACACCAACCCAATTCATACTAAAACACATTAAAAAATGAAATTCGGAAAAGTTGACCATCCTGAACAAATAGATTTCACGCTTCCACCAGACCATCCTGAGACGGCCCGGGTACTAAAGGAAAAAGGGGATAAATCAAGTAAACCCGAAATTTATGTGGGATGTGCCAAATGGAATAAATCCGACCTGAAGGGCTTTTACCCACGCGGCACCAAAGATGAGTTGGAATATTACTCCACTCAGTTTAACTCCATTGAACTGAATGCAACCTTTTATCGTCCTTATGGCGCTGATCAATATGAAAAGTGGGCTCAAAAAACCCCGGATAATTTCAAGTTTTTTCCAAAACTAAACCAGGAGGTGAGCCATTGGAAACGGCTGAACGATGCTGCCGACATCACCAAAAATTTGGTGGATAGCGCGGTTGCCCTGGAAGAAAAGCTGGGAATGATGTTTCTGCAACTTAGGGATGACTTTAAACCGAAAGACATTTCCCGTATGGAGACCTTTTTAAAGGAATTTCCGAAAGAGGTTCCTTTGGCCGTGGAAGTCCGAAATGGTGAATGGTTTCAGGAGCCCGTAGCCACAGAAATCTACAACATGATGGAAGCCTACAATGCCACTAATATAATTGTGGATACCGCTGGCAGAAGAGACATGCTGCACATGCGACTTACCACGCCCTATGCTTTTGTGCGTTATGTAGGCGCCAATATCGATTCTGACTACGACCGCTTAGATGATTGGCTGGACAAGCTGGAGCCCTGGATTGAGCAAGGCATTAAAGGCATCTACTTTTTCATTCACCAAAATATTGAACAGGCTTCTCCCCTATTAGCTGCTCATTTTATAAAAGGACTGAATGAAAGGTTTGGGTATGATTTGAAAGTACCGATAAAACCTTAAATTCATAAAAAAATGCGATGGACAATCATTTGAATGAAAATGCGCTGAAATACTTTACCAAGCAGGAAGTGCCCATTACCAAAGAAAAACTGCGGGTGCTGGTGAAAAACTTGCCTGACGAAGTAATGTGGAAAGACCTGATAGACCGTTTGGTGCTGCTCCAAAAAATAGAGATAGGCCTGCACCAGGTAGAAACCGGCCAAACCTATACAATGGAGGAAGCTAAAGAGCGGATGAAAAAATGGCTGAAGTAATTTGGACCAAAAATGCGCTGGATGATATTGAGGCTATTTCCGAGTTCATCGCTCAAGACTCCCTCTTTCACGCAGAGAAACAAGCCGGTTTGTTCTTTCAAAAAGCGGAAACTCTCAGAAAACAACCTTTAAAAGGCCACCCGGTAAGGGAGCTCCCCTCAAGAGATTTCAGGGAAATTCCCGTTGGGAAATACAGGCTCATCTATAAGATGGGCTTATCGGGCGAAGTACAAATCTTAACCGTACAGCACAGTAGCCGGCTGCTTAAAAATAGTCCCCTCTTTAAGAACCTATAAGCTAGAAATAAATCCGCGACCATTCCCCAGATCAGCATTATCAGCGTACCATAAAAACGAACCATTTAGTTTAACTCTTGTCTCCTATTTAAACAATAAATTACATGCAAAACATAAATAACAAAGTAGCCCTCATTACTGGGGGAAGTAAAGGAATTGGTTACGGTGTAGCCGAAGCCCTAATGGCTGAGGGAATGAACGTTGCCATTACAAGCCGTACCCAAAAAGCGGCAGATGAAGCAGCCGAAAAGCTCAATAAAAATGGAAAAGGCAAAGCCTTTGGGATAGAGTGTGATGTGCGCAATTATGAGTCTCAACAAGAGTCCGTGCGACAAACAGTAGAGAAATTTGGCCAAATTGACTTACTATTTGCCAATGCCGGTATTGGCCACTTCGCCTCTATTGAAGATATGACCGTGGAAGCCTGGAACGAGACCATTGACACTAACCTTACAGGCGTGTTTTTTAGCATAAAATCTGCTTTAGCAGAATTGAAAAAAAGCAAAGGCTTTCTTATCACTTTGAGTAGCTTGGCCGGAACAAACTTCTTTGCCAATGGCTCGGCCTATAATGCCAGCAAATTTGGACTTACAGGCTTTACACAATCTGTAATGCTCGATTTGCGCCAGCATGGCATCCGCGTTTCTACAATTATGCCGGGCTCCGTTTCCACACATTTTGCCGGCCATACCCCAAATGCCGATGATGCCTGGAAAATACAACCCGAAGATATTGGTGAAATGGTAGTTGGATTAATGAAACTCAACTCCAGAACCCTACCGAGCAAAATTGAAGTGAGGCCAAGCATGCCGCCTTCAAAGTAGTTTTAAGTAAAATACTTTTAGAGCCCCCTCGGTATATCCGTGGGGGCTTTTCTCGTTTATGCGCCATTCTTTACAATTGATTTACAAATAATTGTTAAAATTCATCCGTTGATACATTGTTGTTGAAATAAATCTTCCACAAAAATTATATTAGCCAATATGTATCCTTTAACATCAACCAAAACATGAAGAAATACAGGCTACCCATCATTATTGGTTCCGCCATTCTTGTGATCATACTTATATGGGCTTTTGCCGGAGAAACGGAGCAGGAAAAGGAAATTACAGCCAAGGCTTTTGTAGCCGATTTTGAGGATATAGTAGTAAGCACAGGTGAACTTATGGCCAAAAACTCTGAGGAGATTTCCGTGCCGGTGAGTATGCAACGCTTCGGAATTTATAGGGTACAGATCTCGGATATTGTAGCCGAGGGTACTTATGTAGACTCTGGCGCCTATGTGGCCGCACTGGATAAAACCGATATAAGTTCAAAAATTAATGATGTGTTAGTAGAACTGGACAAAGCGCAAAGTCTTTATACCCAAACCCAACTCGACACTTCTCTCACCTTACGGGAAAAGCGCAACGCCATTGACAAACTTGAGTTTGAGCTAAAGCAGAAAAAGATAGAACTGGAGCAAAGCAAGTACGAACCTCCCGCCACCATACAAAAGGTAAAGCTGGATGAAGAACGGCTCATTCAGGATCTGGTGCAAACCAAAGAGAACTACCTCATAAATAAAAAACAGGGGGTGGCCAAAATGGCCGAGGCCGGAGCCGAACTCCAAAAAGCAAAAAACCAGCTGGAGAAACTACAGGAACTTCAAAAGGAATTTAGGATAACTGCCCCAAAACAGGGAATGGTGGTGTATTACCGCGAGTGGAGCGGAGAAAAGCGAAAGGCCGGAAGTACGGTTCAGCCATGGGATCCGGCTGTAGCTACCTTACCAGATCTTAGCGAAATGCTGTCAAAAACCTACATCAATGAAGTGGAAATCCGGAAGATTAAAGTTGGCCAGAAGGTGGAACTGGGTTTGGATGCCTTTCCCGATGCTACCCTTACAGGAGAAGTAACCCAGGTAGCCAATGTGGGCGAAACCCGTAAAGGCTCGGATACTAAAGTGTTTGAAGTGGAAATAAAAGTAAATGAAAGCGACAGCACCTACCGCCCGGGTATGACCACCAGCAACTCTATCCTCACCAATAAAATTGAAAAAGCACTGCAAATTCCTTTGGAAGCCATATATGCTCAGGATGACAAAAGCTTTGTCTATCTGCGCAGTGGCACCAGTATTTCCCGCAAGGAGGTAAAGCTAGGCGCAGCCAATGCAGAGTATGTAATTATACTGGAAGGCCTGGAAGATGGTGATGAAGTTTATTTAAGTGAGCCCGAAAGTGCCAGGGATAAGGAGTTGGAGGTTTTGGCGAGTAAGGAATAAGTAGTAGGGAGTATGGATAAGCACAACTTATTGAATGACCAATGGCAGTGTCACCCTGAGTGCCACGCCCCAAGCGTGGTATATCGAAGGGTAAACGGATTTTTGTCACTCATCCTTCGATGCTTCGGCTCCGCTCAGCAGAGCTTCCAATTTTTTCCGCAATGCTCCAAAAATTCACTCAGGATGACAGAAGCATGTTATCAACAAACAACATTCTATCGACTGTGGACTATTAGCCATTGACTTATGAATAAAGAACGAACCCTCTCCAACCTCCGCATTGCCTTTGATGCCTTACTGGCTAACAAGGTGCGCTCTATGCTTACTGCATTGGGGATCATATTTGGTGTGGCCGCAGTTATTACGATGCTGGCCATTGGTAAGGGCGCACAAGAGGAAATTTTGAGCCAGATAAAATTGGTGGGGGTAAATAATATTGAAATTAAACCCATAGTAGAGCAGGCTGAAGAGGAAGTGGGAACGGAAACTCTAAAGGAAGATCAAAAGAAATTCTCGAAAGGATTGGACCTTAAAGATGCCCAAAGCATCAGAGATGTGATACCCAATGTGGTAAACCTAAGTCCTGAAATTATTTTAGATACCTATGTAATTAACAATGGTATCCGCAGGACTGCCAAGCTTATTGGCGTTACTCCTGCCTTTTTCGAAATCTCAAATATTGAAATCAGAAAGGGAAAGGGCTTCACTGAATTTCAAATGGAACATGCCGAAGCTGTCTGTATAATCGGCAGCGGTATTGCCAAGAAGTTTTTTACCGGTGGTGAGGCCTTGGGTAAGGAGCTTAAATGTGGGAAGCAATGGCTCACCGTAATAGGTATCACTGAAGATATCGCGGTAAGCGAAAAGGCTAAAAACAACCTCGGCATCCGCAATTATAATATGGATATTTACACACCTATAAACACTGTGCTGGTGCGTTATGAGGATCGCGGTAAGCTATTAGCCTCTGCCGGCCGCAATTGGGATGAAGATGAAGACAGCGACAAAAACACCAGCTTCAATTATCATCAGGTAGATCGTATGGTGGTTCAGGTAGATGAAAGTGAATATCTGTCGGCCAGTGCCGATGTAATTAGCCGAATGCTAAAGCGCAGACATAATAATCAGGTGGATTTTGAAATTCTGATTCCTGAACATCTGCTAAAACAGCAACAGAAAACAAAGGATATTTTCAACCTAGTGTTGAGCGCCATTGCGGGTATTTCGCTTTTGGTGGGAGGCATTGGTATTATGAATATTATGCTGGCCAGTGTGTTGGAGCGTACCCGCGAAATTGGTACCCGAATGGCCATTGGCGCCCGAAAGAGCGATATCATTGGGCAGTTTTTATTTGAGGCACTTTTAATAAGCCTTAGCGGAGGTTTTGCCGGGATTGTACTAGGCATCTCGGCCTCCTATTTTATTTCACAGTTTTCTGAGATTGAAACCATTGTTTCCCCCTTTGCCATTATCATCTCATTTGGTGTAGCCTCACTTACAGGTCTTGTATTTGGAATTTCTCCTGCCCGTAAAGCAGCCATGCAAAATCCGGTAGAATCATTACGATATGAATAACCCATTTGAGTTATCCATATCACAAAAAAGGTACAAAGCCATTTTTAATTTTCATTTTGGGTTACTCGCAAGCTCGTGCTTTCGCAAAGCTCAGGTGACCCAAAACGAAACAAAAAGTCAAGGCTTACAAGAAAATAGCAACCTGCTTTTTGCCTATCCTAAGTTCGGACGGGTGATCTCCTCATTTCTTCGGAGCTTCCCGTTCTCCCTAAGGATAGTCTGTAATCAGAACACCATTTTCTTAAATGCCAGTCCAAGACATCCAATCATTCAAAAGCCATGAACCATTTCAAACGCCTTATTGCAGTTTTCCTCCTGATTGTATTCTTCCTTTTTGGGAATGTAATAATAGCACAGCAAGAGCCCCTCACCTTATCGCTAACCGAAACGGTAAATAGAGCCAGGGAAAAATCTCCGAGTTATTTTAGAGCGGAGAATTTAGCGGAAAACAGATACTGGAATTATCGCCAATACAGAGCCAGCAATTTGCCACAACTAACTTTCAACGGCACCTTGCCTGATTATTCCAGCGCTATTAGCCGGGTGGTGCAAGAGGATGGAACTTTTGCCTTTAGGCAAAGTGAGCAAACGTTTTTATCGGGACAGCTTTCGCTGGATCAAAATGTACCGCTTACCGGTGGGCGCTTTTCGGTTTCCAGTAGTTTACAGCGCACCAACGTTACGTCACCCGTTCAGCGGAATGATTATTTCTCGACCCCAATCAGCATGAGCTATATTCAGCCTATGATTCTTTACAACCAACAAAAGTGGGCCAATCGCATCCAGCCTCTGCTTTATAAAGAATCAAAGCAGGCCTATGATGAGGAAATGGAGCGCATCGCACTGGAGGCCTCCAATCTTTACTTCAATGCGCTTACAGCCCTTATCCGAAAAGAAATCGCTGAAATAAACGTATCTAATAACGATACACTTTTTGTGATTTCTGAGGGCCGTTACAACCTTGGTAAAATTGCCGAAAACGACCTTCTACAAATGGAGCTCAATCTGCTAAACGCCAAAAATCAATTGTCGAGTAGTAATCTAGATTATGAAGTAGCTACCCAGGCATTAAAACGCTATCTCGATATTCCAACCGATCAGCTTTTGCAACTTACCATTCCCACCAATGTTCCTGAAATGACTGTTGCATTGGAAAAGGCAATGGAAATGGCCAAGCAAAACCGCCCGGCAGTTATGGAATTCAGAAGGCGAAGAATAGAAGCCGAGGAGCAAATTGCCCAGGCTCGCGGTCAATCGGGCTACAACCTTAATGTACGTGCCAACTTTGGGGTATCACAACAGTCCAATGATTTTAACCAAGCCTACATTGATCCGCTCAACCAACAGAATTTAGCTATTGGTATCACCATCCCTATAGTAGATTGGGGGCAGGCCAAGTCGCAGGTGCGCAGGGCTAAGGCCAACCGCGATTTGATTGAAGTGGATGTACAGCAAGATGAAATTAATTTTGAGCAGGAAATTTACCTACAGGTGGCCAGGTTCAATTTACAGGCCGAACAACTTCACACCGCCAGCCGTGCCGATACCATTGCACAAAAGCGATATGAAGTTACTAAAGCGCGTTACCTTATCGGGAAAATCAGCATTACCGATCTCAACATCGCACAAGCGGAAAGAGATCAGGCAAAAATAGGTTACCTTAATGCACTTAGAGCCTATTGGATCTCATACTACACCGTTAGAAGCCTTACTCTATTTGACTTTATAAACAACCGTCCAATCCACTATGAAACGAGCTTTTAGATCGCAGGATGAAGTAATTTCATGCTCTTAACTAGCTCTCTTTACAACCATGAACTCAATAATCCGGCTATTGGCCTTTAAGCTTACGAAGCAAGAAATGCTGCGATTCAATATCAAACACTTCATCGCTGGATTTATTGGCACGTGGGTAGTGGGAATGGGGCGCTATTGGGATGATCCCGGAGCAAGTCTTTTACAACATCTGGGATTGGGCTCGCTAATCTATCTTTTTGTTTTAGCTAGCTTTATTTGGCTATTGTTACTTCCTTTCAAATTGGAAAACTGGAACTACTTCACCGTTGTTACATTCATAGGATTAACATCTTTTCCGGCAATATTCTATGCCATCCCTGTGGAACTTATTGTTTCCAACGAATTGGCAAACAGCATAAATGTTTGGTTTCTTGCCATTGTAGCGGCATGGCGACTTGGTCTTCTGTACTATTTCCTCAAACACTTTACAGGATTGAGTAGAGGAAATATATTTACTGTTACCCTAATGCCAATATGTTTGATTATTTCAACATTAACGGTTTTAAACTTACACCGCGTAGTTTTCAATCTAATGGGAGGCGTTAGAAATCCAACTCCGCATGATTCGTCATACGTTGTATTAATGATACTTACCGGTGCCTCTTTAATTTTAACAATACCACTGCTCATCGCTTATGGAGTGGGTATTTATAATGCGAGACAAAAAATGAAATAATTCTGAAATGAAAGTTATGAGGCCGTTTCAAAAAAAAGGAATCATAACATTAAGACATAGAAATTTCTAACTGTTTGAATTGACCAATTTCTGTTAGATATTGGCAACGTAGTAGAACGCCTTTAATGAATTCCCATTGATCAGCCTATGAGCTCAATCATTTACGAAGAGCTTCTGCACTGATTGTCAGGTTTTCACCAAACAGGCAGGTAAGGCTGCTAAACTATACAAGTACTTAGAGAGGAAGCGTTAAACAAACATTCTTTAAACGGTTGTACATCCTCTTAGCTAGAGCTAGCCTCAATTTTACTTCCTTAATATTTAATATTAAGCCAGCTTTCTTTAGAAATCCTAATTATTGAAATTTACTTTAACCAGAGAAGAAATTCAGAAGATTCTATGAATAAAATATAGGAGATGATACTAATTAATCGGTATAACCTTCTTCTTCATACTGTCGCCTATTTAGTTTAGTCCTAAAGTAGCCTAGCTTAAATCAATATTCAGAAAAAGAAACAAATAAAAAAAGCCCCTCCACGAAGTGAAGGGGCTTTTAAAATTGGCAACGACATACTCTCCCGGATAT
>JBLWXT010000037.1:0-38625 GCA_048267305.1 Owenweeksia sp.
TGCTTATCTATTTCCATTATTTTTTGCCGGCCAAAGTACTTTATACTGACTTCTCCCCATAAAATTTAGGTGACCCATTTCTTCATGTGTGGTTTTGGTATGCTTAATACTAATCAATTTACTGCATATTAGTTCGCCAAGTCTCTTTATTTAGCACAAGGCGGTGTAAAAATTCTTTACACCTTTGGCATTTTAAATTTTAGAACAGTTGATGTTAAACGATTTTTACCGCGGGCGCGAGGAGCAGTTCTCAAGTCAGCTAAAAAAGAGCAAGAAGAATGACCGCACTTATTCAGCATTTCGCTTTTTCCTCATTCTTATGGCCGCTTTCGCGGGATATCTTTACCTCTCCGAAGACTGGGCCGGATTTCTCTATATAGCCCTCGCCTTTGTGATTGCCTTTGTGGCTGTGCTTTTTCGCCACTTAAAACTTCGCAAGCATATAGTTGATATCAAAAACTACATCCGCATAAATCAGGAGGAACAGCAATATCTGCATGGTAACTTAAGCGCATTTAACGCTGGAATGGAATGGGTAAAAGGCGAACACCTTTTTTCCAATGATCTTGACCTATTTGGCAATCACTCACTTTTTCAACATATAAACCGCACTGTAACCCTTGGTGGGAAGATGAAACTGGCCGATGAACTTCTTGGTGAAAAACCAGAAGACATACCTGCCAAGCAGGAAGCCATAAAAGAGCTTACGCCTGATGTAGATTGGCGACAGGGTTTTATGGTAGCTGCCAGAGACATTGAAGAAAACCCATATTTAGTGTCAACCCTGAAAAACTGGCTCAGCAAACAATCTGCGAAAAGCAAAGTTGCCACACCCTGGTTGCTATACCCCTTGGCTGTGATAGGTTTTGGCCTTTTGGTTAACTGGCTTATTGCCCCTACCCTTCAAAATTTCAATTGGTTTTCATACGCCTTTGGGCTAAACCTGATTTTGGTTTTCTCCCAATTCAAATTCATTAAAAAGGAATACGACAAGCTCAACAAGATTTCAAAATCATTAACGCTATACAGTCAACTTTTACAGCATATCGAAAACCGTGAGTTTAAGAGTACCGAACTACAAAAGCTGAAAGGGCGCCTGGAGTCCTCATCTGAAAAAGCCAGTGCCGTATTGGGTAAACTCTCTAAATTATTAGATGGTTTTGACCAAATGAGTAATGTAGTGGCCTTGATTTTCACCAACGGACTTTACCATTATCACCTCCATGTGCTCCGTGGGCTTTACATCTGGAAAAAGAATCATGGAGACGCTATTTATGAATGGCTGGATGTAGTGGCAGAATTTGATCAAATAGTAAGTAAGGCCAATTACGCCTACAATCATCCTGATTTCACCTATCCCACAGTTTCCACAGAAAAAGGCTTTTCCGCCAAAGAGCTTGGCCACCCTATGATAAATTCCGCCAAGCGGGTAAATAACGATTTGAATTTTGAAGATTTCAGATATGCCGTTTTAACCGGGAGCAACATGAGCGGCAAGAGTACCTTTTTACGCTCCATTGGTGTTAATCTGGTTTTGATGAAAGCGGGGCTACCCGTTTGTTCCAGCCATATGAGTGCCTACCCCTTTACCCTGCTCAGCAGTATGAAGGTGGTGGATTCCTTGGATAAGGATGAATCCTATTTTCAGGCAGAAGTAATCCGCTTAAAGCGAATACAGGATGTGCTGAACGAAGGCCACCCCTGCCTGGTATTGCTGGATGAAATATTGCGCGGCACCAACTCCGAAGACAAACGCAATGGCACCCGCCTGTACATGGAAAAGATTGCCGGCAACAATGCCATTGGTGTAATTGCCACTCATGACATTGATATTGCCGATCTGGCTCAAAAGCAATCGGGCATTTTTAAGGCCCTCTACTTTGAATCTAAAGTAAAGGATGGCGAACTGCTGTTTGACTACAAACTGCGAGAAGGCATTTGTACCACGCCCAACGCCACAGACCTTATGCGGGCACAGGGGATTATTTGACAAACTGCGATAGTTTTTTTTTGTGCAAAAAATATTATTTTCATCCCCATGAAAAAGATAGCACTAATAATTCTGTTATTTGTGGCTAAATTTGGAATGTTTGGCCAAAATAATAGTGGTAAAACGCCCCGTTCAATAGAGCTTCAATTTGGCACTATACAATATAACTACATTGAGGCAATCATGCCTTCTTTTCAACTGGCATTCGTAACACACGATTATCAACATTTTTCCGGGAGCCTTTTTATTAATTGCTATACCACTTATCAGAGCATCACTAAACAAACATCAGCATTTAAGGAATTGGACTATCGTCCCATGGGGCTTAGAGGAGGATTGAATTTACGCCTTTCAACAAACTCGGAAAAAACACATGTTTTTATTGAATTACAAGGCTCACTTGGGCGTGTATTCCAAACCGGAATTACCGCTAATGCCATGTATGATAACGCTTGGGAATATTTAGGTATTAGTAATTTAGGCTGTAACTTCAAGCTGTCTCCGAGCAACTACCTCGGGTTTTATGCCGGTGGAGGTATTGGCTTTCTAAGTTACAAGCAATTGCGAATACATAGAGATATTTTGCGGTATCAGACGGGCATTACCTATCAGATCAGATTTTAATTCGTCCACCACCCAACCCTGGCACAATATCTATCGTCAACCTCACAAACCATTACCGCCTTATACATGATCTCCAAAAACCACCTTGCTGCTATATTGATATTGCTGTGCTTAAACAGCTTCAGCCAGTATTTCAACCAATATTTTGATGGTGCCGACACCTCAGCTTCCAATTCAATTTTTATTCATTTAGATACTTCATCCACCAACATCTGGCAGATCGGAAAACCTAAAAAAGCCCTGTTCGACAGTGCCGCTACGGTGCCAAATGCCCTGGTAACTGATACCAGCAATTTTTACCCACCAAACAATATTTCCGTAGCTGGCTTTTCAGTGTATAAAGGACCTTTCTTTCCCGGGATTTTAGCTATTCAGTGGAAACAAAAACTGGATATGAACCATAAGCTTGACGGTGGAATAATCGAATTTTCATTAGACAGTGGCACCACATGGAGCAACGCCTTTAACAATCCGTATGTATATAATTTTTATGGTTATGACTTAAAAAACGTAGATACCCTGGCCAATGGCAAGGTGGCCTTTTCAGGCACCGACAGCACCTGGCGCGACATCTGGCTCTGCTACGATCAATCCTGGCTTTCCCAATCAGACAGCTTGATGGTGCGCTTTACCTTCATTTCAGATTCTGTAAACAACAACAAAGAAGGATGGATAATAGATAACCTTACCGTTCACCCCACCTTTGTACACACAATTAGCGAGGTAAAGCAGGAGGAATACCTGGTGGCAAGTCCAAATCCAACCTCTGGCAAAATTCAGATTCTGGCTCAAAAACTAGATCAGTTTCATCTGTTTGAAAAAATGGAATTGTACAATTCAGATGGCCGTTTGGTGCAGGAATTTGGGCAAAGCCCCACAAAGTTTGATTTAGATATTAGCAGCCACGCCAATGGTGTATATTACCTGAAGGTATATAGCAATGTGCAAACCGAAACGCTGCGAATAGTTCTTAAAAAATAGCTACACTCCGCTGATGAAAAGAGCCATTATCATATTAGCGGCACTCTGCGCATTTTTATTGGTTGGGTTCAGGCAGATATACAAGCCTACGCCCTACCCCTTTCCTGAACTTCGCTTTTTTCCCAAAATGCCCTTAGCTGCCAATAATCCCGTAACGGTAGAAGGAGCCGAGCTGGGAAGATTTTTGTTTTATGATAAAATACTGAGTGCCGATAGCAGCTTTTCATGCTCCCGTTGTCACCGTCAGCAATCCGCATTTGCGGATGCCCCAAATCAATTTAGTAAAGGGATAGATGGGAAGCCCTTAAGACGCAACACCATGCCACTATTTAACCTTGCCTGGTACTCCTCTTATTTTTGGGATGGTAAAGCGGGGAGTTTGGAGGATCAGGTTTTTCATCCCGTAAGGGCACATAACGAGATGAATTTAAAATGGGATCTGGCAACTGAAAGAATTCGAAACAGCACATTCTATCCTCCGAAATTCAAATCGGCCTTTGGCGAGGCCATCATAGATAGTGTGCTAATTGCAAAGGCCATTGCCCAGTTTGAACGGACGTTAATTTCCAGCAACTCAAAATATGATCAGGTGCTAAGGCGAGAACGGTACTTTACATCTGAAGAATATGAAGGATTTATTTTGATGAATGACCAAACCAAAGGTGATTGCCTCCATTGCCACACTACCGATGGTGATGCCTTAGGCACTACCGCCCGATTTAGCAATAATGGTTTGCAGAAGGCCAATGCTCCATCTGATTATCCCGATAAGGGAAAAATGGAAATCACAGGAAAACCTGAACATCTGGGGCAATTTAAAATTCCATCACTGCGCAATGTTGCTATAACTGCGCCTTATATGCATGATGGGAGGTTTGCAACACTTGAAGAAGTACTAGACTTTTATAGTGAAGGTGTAAACCTCAGCACCAACATCGATTCTAAAATGGGCCTGGCCCACAAAGGTGGTGTACAGCTTACCGAAAGCGAAAAATCAAGCATTGTTGCCTTCTTAAAAACTCTCACAGATTCAACCTTTATCAGTAATCCTGAGTTTGCCAATCCGTTTTAATCATCTCTTTCTATTACGGCATTTTACCAACCAAATTCCTTGGTAAGAAATTCTCTACTTTTCGGCTTTCAATTTCAACCCACTTTAATTCATGGAAATACCTCTATTACAAGACATAGTAATATTACTTGGCCTTTCTGTTTTGGTCATTTTCCTGTTTCAACGGTTAAAGCTCCCTACCATTTTAGGCTTTTTGGCCACCGGTATCATTTTTGGCCCTCATGGTTTTGGGCTAATACATGCTTCTCATGAAATTGAGATCCTTTCGGAAATAGGTGTTATTCTCCTGCTCTTTATCATTGGGCTGGAATTTTCCCTGGCCAGTTTAGCCAAAATAAAAAAGGTAGTGTTTATAGGCGGTGCCAGCCAGGTATTGCTAACTATTGGAGCCGTACTTCTTTGTATGATTGCTATCGGATTTTCATTTAATGAATCTCTGTTTTTTGGGTTTCTGGTTTCCCTAAGTAGTACCGCCATAGTGCTAAGCCTGCTTCAATCCATGGGAATGATGAACAGCCCCCATGGCAAAATTGCGCTGGGCATACTTATATTTCAGGATATAATAGTGGTACCCATGATGCTGCTTACCCCCATGCTGGCAGGTGAAGGTGGTAATATCTGGGTTGAATTAGGGCTTTTGGTTGCCAAGGCGGCAGGAGTAATTGTAGCGGTACTGATTATGGCTCGCTATCTGGTGCCTAAGCTTTTACATGCCATTGTAAAAACCCGAAGTCGTGAGCTGTTCATTATCTCGATTGTAGTTATCTGCTTTGCCGTGGCATGGGCCACCAATATGCTTGGTCTTTCCCTGGCATTGGGCGCTTTTATGGCGGGACTTACCATTTCCGAGTCGGAGTACAGCCACCAGGCTACGGGCCTTATTATTCCCTTTCGGGAAATTTTCTCCAGCTTCTTTTTTGTGTCCATCGGTATGCTGTTAGACGTTACCTTCTTCTATCAGCATATTGGCATTATCCTTTTGGCCACAGCCGCTGTATTTCTATTAAAGTTTATAGTATTGGTCATTTCTGCCAAAATGTTGAAATTCCCACTGCGCACCAGTTTACTCAGTGGCTTTACCTTATTTCAGGTAGGTGAATTTGCCTTTATACTGGCCGCTGTTGGTATGAGTTATGGCCTGCTCAGGCAAGAGCCCTATCAATATTTTCTGGCCGTTTCCATACTCACTATGGCTATGACACCCTTTGTTATCCAATCCTCAGATAAACTATCCATGATGTTGCTGAGTAAGAGCCATGCACGTAAAGTAAAAATGAATGGCGGCAATAAGGATATCGATGAAGTTTCGGGAAATCTTTCCGATCACCTAATTATTATCGGATATGGCCTCAATGGCCGGCAGATGGCGCAGATAGCCAAACATGCCGGTATCCCCTATGTTATTATTGACATAAATACCGACAATGTAGAGTTGGGAAAAGCCAATGGTGAACCCATCTTTTTTGGAGATGCCAGTAACCCCTATATGCTTGAGCATCTACACGTTTATAAAGCACGGGTTGCCGTGGTGGCTATTTCTGATCCACCAGCAACGCGCAAGGTGGTAGCCTCCATCCGTAATATTTGTAATACGGTACATATACTGGTACGGAGCCGCTTTTTAACGGAAACCAATGAATTCCTAAAACTCGGTGCCAGTGAAGTGATTTCTGAAGAATTTGAAACCTCAGTAGAGATATTCACCCGCGTTTTGCATCAATACCTTGTGCCCGAAGGTAATATCACTAAGTACGTACAAGCCATCCGAAAGGAAAACTATGAGATGATGCGGCCCTTCTTTAATGGAAATACCAACCTTGGCCTCCCCGATTGGCGGGATTTAAAAGTAACCTCCCTGCGCGTGGAAACCTCCAATAAAGAAATTGTAGATGTGCCACTCAGCGAAGCCAAACTTCGAAATCGCTTTGGTATTAGCGTAATGGCTATTTATCGCAATGATGAAGTAATAAAGGTTATTGATCCCAGCGCTCATCTCGAAAAGGGAGATTTGGTATATGTGTTTGGAAGCCCGGAAGCGATTAATGAGTTTGGCGGAGCTGTGAGGAGCTAGCCGTATAAAATATTTCGCCCTTTCAGGGCTTATCAGAAGATTGTATTCGGCACGAGGGGCTGCAGTCCCCGTTTATATTTTGAGCCCTTTCACGGTTACATTAAATTATAGCTTGTGTTGAATCGGAAGGGTATTCCTCCACACATATCTATACTAACTCACAGTTAGCCATTAGGGAAGAATAGAAGCTGCACAGCTTGATTCTAGAATTAAGATCCCACGAATATAAAATCAAAGGGAAGCCCTGAAGGGGCGTTATACCTCAACATTCCGTGAAGCGGGATGGCGCGAAAAAGCACAAAACCAAAGGGAAGCCCTGAAAGGGCGAAATCCCATTAGCTCCAATATCTAAACATACCCCTTTGCCTGTAATTTAAACAGCGCTGCATACTTTCCATCCTTTTCCAAAAGTTCTTCATGACTGCCGAGTTCACGCAGTTCTCCGTTTTCTAAAAACAGTATTCTATCTGCCATACGCACTGTGCTAAAACGGTGACTTATCAATACGGCAGTACGACCTGTAATTAATTCTGAAAAGCGGATGAATACCTCATTTTCAGCACGGGCATCCAGGGCACTGGTGGGTTCATCCAAAATCATAAGTTGAGAGTCGCCCATATAAGCGCGGGCCAGGGCAATCTTTTGCCACTCTCCCCCACTGAGCTCTACACCACCCTCAAAGCGCTTTCCAAGAAATTGCTGATAGCCTTCCGGGAGCTTGTCTATTACGGTATTGGCCAAACTCTTTACCGCGCTACTTTCTATTTTCTGTTGCTCCTGTAAATCAGCTATGTTTCCAATGGCTATATTTTCATCAGCTTTAAGCTGAAACTTTACATAATCCTGAAAAATGATGCTTACATTTTTACGTAAGTCCACAATGTCATAGTCTTTCAAATCAACGCCATCCAGCAAAATCCGGCCTTCGCCAGGTTCATACAAACGAGCCAGCAGCTTCACCAATGTGGTTTTACCTGCCCCGTTCTCTCCTACCAAAGCCAACTTTTCTCCCGCTTTTAGGTGAAAACTCAAATTGCGAAGTGAGTATCGCTCACTGCCCGGATATTTGAAACTTACATTTTCGAAAGTAAAACCCTTTGATATTGGTTGTGGAACTTTAGCACTTCGGCTACCGCTCAGTGTGACATGCTGCTGGATTTGCGGCTTTAATTCAAAGAAATCAAATAGATCCTGAAGGTATAAAGCGCTTTCAGCTATTTGGCTGAAGCGGTTCATAATGCCTTGGAGCATATTGCGCATCTGCAGAAATGAACCCGCCAAAAAGGTGAGTTTACCTACACTGATGTCACCTTCTACTGTATCAATAATGATGTAAACGTAAGCACCGTAATAAGCTACAGTACCTATGGAACTAAGTAAGCTCCCCCAAAAGGCACGGCTGGTGGCCAACTTCTTATTGGCCTGATAGTATTTATCCGCAAGGGCTTTAAAACGCTCCGAGATAAAATCCTGTAAACCGAATATTTTAATCTCCTTAGCGGTTTCATCGCTCGCCCCGATATAGCGCAGATAATCAAGCTCTCTGCGCTGTGGCGTCCAACTACGGGTAAGGCTATAGGTACGCTCGCTAAAAGTGGATTCTCCTAAAAAAGCGGGGATAATGGCAATAAAGAGTATTATGATAAGCAAGGGCTTAAACGCAATAAGCCCAATGGCAAAAAACAGAATTGTGATAATATCCTGAAGTTGTGTAAGCGTTTGGCTCATCAGCACCGTTCTTCCGGTTGTTTGCCTGCGGGCGCGCTCTAACTTATCGTAAAATTTACTGTCTTCAAATTGATACAAATCCAGCGTGGCAGCGTGACGAATGAGTTTTACAGAAGTCTCATTGCTAAATAAATCTCCCAAGAGGCTATCCAGTAAAGTAATGGCTCTATTGATTAAATCACTTAAAAGTGCCAGGCCAAGCTCCAGGGCCAGGTAAACCCAAATTTGAAAGTACTCAGGTGTCTCCTGATCAATCTGAAATATAATTTCATCAATAATCAGTTTACCCACCCACAGCATTACCACTGGTATGGCTGCTTTAACTATGCGGAGCAGAACATTTCCAATCGTCATTGATCGACTGGTGTTCCATATCATTTTAAAAAACCTTGGGAGATTGCGAAATGCACCTACCCGTTCTTTTAAACTTACCTTCTCTTTTTTGGCCATTGGGCAAAGTTCAGCCTTACAATTGATATAATTTACAGCATTAACCTAAAGCTTGATAGATACAGGTGATACACGCGGGTAATAGCATAGTGGCTGTTTTTTATACATCTGCCATAGCAGTATGAAAAATAGGGCCACGCCAAATAACAGGATCTTTGTTGATAGCAGTCCTAACTCTATTCGCTGGTCATTTTTCATTGAAGATGTCAATAGTGTAGTGCCAATTCTCGCTTCATGAAATAGAATGGCCAAGAACATTGCTCTACAAGCCTGCAAAAACTTAGTGGCACAGCAATATGATGTATTATCTTGGTCGCCTAAAGTCTTATGTTTTTGAAGAAAATCCTCATAGATATTTACAAGGCCAACAACCCACATTCGGGGCTGGGTCAGTTTTCTATTAACTTTTACAACGAACTGTGCAGACAAAAGCCACAAGGCAATAAATTCACTTTTCTACATCCCTCAAACTTCCCACAGGATAAGGAGCTTCAGTTTAACTATAAAAGAGTTTCCGCCATGATGAGGGTGGCTAGTGTCATCGGGCCAAAACCAGATATCTGGCACAGCTTACATCAGTTTCCCTCGCACCCGCCTCATCCAAAAAGCAAGCAGATTTTAACCATTCACGACCTCAATTTTTTAACGGAAAAAGACTCATCAAAGGCTGATCGTTATCTAAAGCGCCTTCAGAAAAATGTAGACCGCGCTGATGTTATCACAACCATCTCCAACTACACCAAAACAGAAGTGCAGCAGCATCTGGATTTGAGAGGGAGGGACATCCACGTAATTCACAATGGCGTTGCCCTTGGCAGCTTTGAAGGTGCAAAAAAACCTGCCTTTATGGATAATGGCCCTTACTTTTTTTCAATCGGAATTTTTTCGGCAAAGAAAAATTTTGAGGTCTTGCTCCCTCTTCTAAAAAAATTCCCGAGATACAAACTGGTGATTGCCGGCAACAACAAAACAAGCTATGGCAACACCATTGCTGAGCTTGCAAAAAAGCTTGATGTGGAAAATCAGTTGGTGTTACCCGGAAAAATATCCGATGAGGATAAATACTGGTTATACAAAAATTGCCGTGCCTTTTTATTTCCTTCCCTGGCTGAAGGCTTTGGGCTTCCGGTGATTGAAGCCTGCCTGGCCGGAAAACCCGTTTTTATAAGCGATAGATGCAGCCTACCTGAGGTTGGCGGAACTGTGGCCAATTATTGGACAAACTTCGATCCTGAATATATGAGGACAATTATTGATATGGGATTGGCACATTTTGATAATACCAGCGATCACCAAAACGATCTCATAAACTGGGGAACTCAGTTCAATTGGAGAAAATGTATCAGGCAATACCTGGATTTATATGAATCCATATAGCCAATGTTAAACCATCGATTTGAGAATAAGATCATTAGCATTCAAAAAATCACTACTTTTATAAATTGAAAATCAGAGTCTTTGCCAATTTCAATAACGATATTACACTAAAGCCTTAACAACTAAGGGGGGCCGATGGGTTAGCAGCTAAATTTCCTTCAATGAGGGAAAATATTCTTTAGGCCCCCCTTTCTTGATTTTACGCTCCACATCGGCATTCAATGAGTTGTATTCAGTTTTCTATCAAATAGCCGGAGTATGCGCTGATTGTATATATTTGAGTCAAAACCAACAAGTATGGCCAGCCCTATTGACTCACAACAACTCAACTTCAATACAGAATCGATCTGGGTATTAAACCTTTGTCTCGCGGTAATAATGTTTGGTGTGGCCCTTGGCCTGAGCATTGATGATTTTAAACGCATTGCCCAAAACCCCAAACCAGCCCTTATTGGAATATTATCGCAGTTTGTAGTACTTCCTGCCCTTACCTTTTTGCTTATTTACATTGCAAAACCCGAGCCCAGCATTGCATTGGGAATGATCTTGGTTGCCGCCTGCCCTGGTGGAAATATTTCCAACTTTATCAGCAAAATTGCCGGTGGAAACCCAGCACTCTCAGTTACCCTTACGGCCTTTTCCACAGGTCTCTGTCTGTTTCTCACACCATTCAATCTGCAATTTTGGGGGAGCCTGTATCAACCCACAAATGCTCTCCTGAAGGAAGTTAGTGTAAATCCCACCGAGGTATTTCAAACAGTAGTCATAATCCTTGGGATACCATTGGTGTTAGGGATGGCTTTAAATATCTGGAAACCCGTATTATCTGCCAGGTTAACCAAGATCCTAACTCCTGTTTCCATTTTAATATTTGCAGCATTGGTAATTGTTGCCTTTTTAAATAATCTGGAACTCTTTGTGGAGTACATGCACCTTGTGGTCTTCCTGGTTTTCATCCACAATGCCATAGCTCTAGCTTCGGGTTATCTGTTGGGTAGCATGGCGCACTTGTCAGTACCCGACAGGCGATCGCTGGCAATAGAAACAGGTATTCAAAACTCGGGTTTAGGCCTGTTGCTGGTATTCAGTTTTTTTAGCGGACTGGGTGGAATGGCTATAGTAGCTGGCTGGTGGGGAATCTGGCACATAGTGTCGGGTTTATCAATTGCTTACATTTGGTCCCGCAAAAAAAGCGTTATCCCAGCTTAATGAGAAGAAAATCCTGGTACTACTTTGTTTGTTTACTTGTTGAAGTTGGCTTTTTGTGTTTTTTCAAAAAGTTTACTGTGGTCGGAAGAAAAAACATTTCCAAAAAGCGTTCAACCTTATTTCTACCCAATCATCAAAACACTTTTTTAGATGCCCTTACCATAGCCGTATCCTACAAAGGAATCTCTCATTATATGGCCAGAGCCGATATCTTTTCGAGCCCAAGGCTTATCTGGTTGATGTCTACCGTAAACCTTCGCCCTATATACAGAATAAGGGATGGAAAAAAAGCCGTGACCAAAAATGAGCAGGTATTTCATGAGCTCGAAGACTTTCTGAATGATGGTGAAGCCGTGATGATTCACCCTGAAGGAACTCATAATCTTGAGTACAGATTAAGGCCGTTACACAAGGGATTTACCCGTTTAGCCTTTGGTTTCCTGGAGAGATTCCCTAATAAGGAATTGGATATTATCCCCGTTGGGATTAACTATGGCAACCATACCGATTTCCGCCAGAAGGCCAGTATCCATTATGGAAAGCCTATTGATGCCCGCACTTATTTTGAGATGCAAGACAGAGCTTCAGCCACATCTGCTTTGATAAGTGATGTTTCCTCAGCCATGAAGGGACTCATTACCCATATTGAACCTGTTGAGGAATATCAGGAAAAATATGCTGCATTGCGTGCTGCGGGTGCCGATTTTTCCAACCCGATAGAAACCCAGGCTTTGTTGAAACGCCTGGAGCTGGGCGAAACACTGCCAACGGCAAAGCCTAAAAAACCAGCTTTCATAGAGAGAATGCTGTATCCTCTGGTATATGCCAACAACATTGTTTTTGTTCTCCTTTGGAAAAAGCTAAAACCCATTTTTAAGGATGAAGCCTGGCACAGTGCCATAAAACTCTGTTTGGGCACCTTTTTGGGACCTTTGGTTTATCTGCTGCAAACTGCCATTGTTTATTGGTTTTTTGGCCCGGTATGGGCGTTGCTTTATCTGTTTTTATCTTTAAGCAGTCTGCCTATTTTGAGGCTTGGTCAAGCCCATACTTCTTATTAATTGGTATTCTTTAACTGCTCAAAAAACTCCGGATTTTCGGCATACGCTCTTGCGAAATAGGCAATCATTGCCAAAACAGTCATAAGCCCCACTCCCATTGAAGCTACCAAATACACTCCTATGGCTTTAATTACAATCACCCATTTTTTTCCCTTAAAAAAGGAGAGATAAACATAGGTGAAATAAATCAGGGCAATCAGCAGATTAAGTGAACTTACTACCAAATACACCTCTACACTTATGTAATACAAAGGCATAAACAAAAGGCTAATAAATATGGTTTGCCCATAGGCGAAACAGCTGATTATAAGATGTTCGGCATAGTGATAGCCCGCCTTTCTGAAAAACAACCACGAGCCTGCAGCTACAATAGGCATACTCATGGCTATCAACACATGCATGTAAGAGTTAATAAAGGTCATAGCCCCTTTTAACCCATCCGGCACAGGCTTGCTTCCAAAGTCCTTAGCGAAATTTTGCTGTACAAATTCCACCATATCTGTGGAAATCATAATAAACACCTGCACGGTAAGCAGCAAAAACAAAAATCTAAAAGGATGAAAGTATGGAGCCGTAGCACCATTAAGATAATCACGGATTACCTTACCGGGATTTTTGAATAATCCCACAATTGTTGGCCACAAGCCCCTGTCAAAATTGAAAACCACCCCAAAGAGATGGGCCACGCTGTCCCGCATATTAAAGCGCTTATCAATATACTTCTGTCCGCAATTCGGGCAAAAGTTTCCGGTATAATGCGTTTGGCAAACTTTACACTCTCGGTTTAAACCGGAATGTTCTAATACCTCCTGAGAAGTAGCGGTAGCGGGTTGGTTTTGCATCCCACTAAAATAGATTTTTATGGCAACATCTCTATGGTTGCCTTTCGGTTGAGTTTACCTCCGCCAGCCTCTACAAATTTTGGAACTGAATAAATAACTTTAGGCACTTCGTATTTTCCGAGATCAAAAAAATATTTTTTAAGATTTTCCAACCGCACTTCATCCTCACTGGCCACTATCATGGCAAGCCGTTCACCAAGTCTTGAATCTTGCTCTCCAAACAGAAAATAAGCCACTCCTATATCGCCTATCTTCTTTTCAATTTCCTCTGGCAAAAGCTTTAGCCCACCTGAGTTCACTACATTATCAAACCTTCCCTTCCAGATAAATTCGGTTTCGTTTACAAGCTCCACCACATCATTGGTGATGAGATCTTCCACTCCAATGTCAGGTGCACTTATAAGCAGACAGTTTCTGTCATCTACTTTTAAGCTTACACCAGATAAGGCCTTAAAACTTGTTAAATTTCCAGTGCCATTAACCCTTCTCAGCGCCACATGAGATATGGTTTCCGTCATGCCATAAGTATGGTAGATTTCATTGGGGAGATTGCTCAAATCACTCTCTAGAGATGGATTAATCGGTGCTCCACCAATTATCAGTTTTTTAATTTTCCCTACTTCTTCAATTGATTGCTGTACCTGATAAGGCACCATGGCGCCAAAGTCATAACTTACGTTTGAGTTGGCTAATGGATTTGCAGAAGTTCCCTCGGGATATAAATCCAAATCGGCCTCGAGCCAACGCACCAACATCATAATACCGCCAATTTTATCGGTTGGCAAACAAAGCAGCGCTTTGTCATCTCTTTTCAGTTGAAGGGCCGCAATGGTCTTTTGAGCCGAAGCCCTCATGTATTTTTTGGGAATGGAAATCAGTTTTGGAGTACCGGTAGAACCCGAAGTGTGCACTTCAAAGTTCTCATTAGGCGACAAAATGTTGAGCATCAAGGAATAAATCTCAGGAAATTGAAATTTTATTTCACTCAACATCAGCGACTTACCTTTTATTTTATATTTTTTTTCCAACCTACCCAACCCTTTTATTAAACATATCGTGTTGCTAGTACAGTTCCTAATTCTATACAGACCTCTTTGAAGGGTCTACCCTGTTAAGAAAGTCCCATTTGGTTTAAATGGGACTTTTTTCATTTCTATAGGCTTATCTCCCAGTCCTTATTTGGATCATACCAAAGTCCGCCATCCTTTACCATTAAGGGGCTTTCAAAATTATTGGTATATAGGCTTCCTGTTCCCAGTCCTGACGGCATTAAATTTTTCTGTGTAAAATTCCATTGCGCAATGGCACTTAATCCCACATTACTCTCCAAGGCGCTGGTGGCCCACCAGCCAATATTTAATTCTTCAGCCATATTTATCCATTCCTCGCTTCCGCGGAAGCCACCGATAAAACTGGGTTTTAGAATAATGTAGGCGGGTTTTACGTCATACAAGAGTTTTCGCCTTTCGGCAGAATGAAACAAGCCAATAAGATCTTCATCAAGTGCTATGTCAATTGGTGATTTCTCACAAAGGGCAGCCATTTCATGCCATTGCCTTGCCTTTATCGGTTGCTCTATGGAATGGATCTTCAATTCGGCCAAGCGGTTCAATATCTCAAGAGCATCAGCCGGAGCAAAGGCACCGTTGGCGTCAACTCTAAGTTCCAACTCATTGGCCGTAAACTCCTTCCTTATACTTTTGAGGATTTCCATCTCCTGATTCAAACCAATGGCCCCGATTTTCATTTTCAGCACCTTAAAGCCGGCATCTATCTTATCACCTACCTGTTGGTTCATAAAGGCGGTATCGCCCATCCAAATTAGCCCATTGATAGTCTGCCTGGCCTGACCGCTGGTAAATTCCGAAGGAAATAAAATATGACCCTCACTCTCCAGATCCATGAGAGCCATCTCCAAGCCAAATTGTATGGAGGGAAACTCAACAAGCTCACCGTAAAGTTCTTCCACTGCTGTGTTTATATTTTCCACAAGCCAGTTGAGCTTCACCTCATAATCCGGGCGATCATCAGCGCTAAGGCCTCTTAGCAAGCCACATTCTCCAATGCCCTTCCTCCCGTTTTTCTCTAAAATCAAAAAATAGGAATCCTTGGTGCGCAACACACCTCTGCTGGTTCCGGCAGCTTGCTTAAAGTTTAATGTATATTTTTTCCAGTGTGCCTTCATGAGCATTGATTGTGATGAGCAAAACTAAGCCACATCTTACTAATCAGATGTACTATCAGGCGTTGATTTATTCTTTGTCATGGTTTTTTAGCATCCACTTTGTGATAGAGAAAAACCACGCCAAAAACAGGTGCGACATGACACTTTTTTGTACCCTCGGCTGTGCCGAAGGCTATTGACATATCACCCCTCTAGGGTGCTACATGAATATACACCTATTTAAAATTCACCAATGAACTGAACTGCGGAGTAATAATGGTGATTTGAATTTCTATTTTTAACAAAAAAATCAAAATGCGTTTATCCATTCTCACACTTCTACTTTTCAGCACTGTAGTACTCTCTTCGCAATCCTTCAACAAGGCGAAGCTCGATAGCTTTTTCACCCTTCTTGAGGATGAAGGGCAGGCCATGGGCAGCTTCAGCTTATCTAAAGGCGGAGTTGATGTTTACAGCAAGTCATTCGGCATGGCTTCCATGGATCCCAATGTTAAAAATTCTGCACAAAGCAAGTACCGGATAGGTTCTATTTCCAAATCATTTACTGCAGTTATTATACTTCAAATGGTAGCAGAAAACAAGATAACCCTGGAAACCAAACTCTCCAAGTTTTTCCCTCAAATGCCCAATGCCTCGTCCATTACCATTCACCATTTGTTGAGCCATAGCAGCGGTCTGCACAACTTTACAAATGATAAGGCTTATTTGGAATACATGACAAAACCAAAATCAAGAGAGGAAAAACTAAAAATATTTAAGAAGGGCGGCACAGACTTTAAGCCGGGAGCAAAACACGAATACTCAAATACCAACTATGTTTTGCTTAGCCTCATTGCCGAAGATGTGGATAAAAAACCCTTTTCCGAAATTTTAGATCTCCGAATAGTAAGGCCACTTAAACTTTCTGATACCTATTACGGCAAGCCCATAGACATCACACAAAACGAAGTGCAATCCTTTGGGTGGAGTGGTGATTGGATAAAAAGCACGGAAACGGATATGAGCATCCCCATGGGCGCAGGCGCTGTGGTTTCTACACCATCTGAGCTGAATAAATTCTACTATGCACTTTTCAATGGAAAGCTTCTTTCTGCGGAGATGCTCACTAAGATGAAAACCATAAACGACCGTTACGGCTATGGCCTTTTTCAGTTCCCTTTTGGTGATAAAGTGAGTTACGGACATACCGGAGGGATTGATGCCTTTCAGTCTATGGCCGGCTATTTTCCTGATGAGGATGTAAATGTGGCGCTTTGTTTAAATGGAGCCATTTTCCCAATGAATGACATCATGCTTGGAGCTTTGAGCATTTACTTTGGTGAGGATTATAAACTTCCGAATTTTGAAAAATATGAAGTTGCAGCTACCGACTTAAAAAAATATGAAGGCGTTTATAGTGCCGAAGGTTTTCCCTTCAAAATAACCGTTAGCGCTAAGGATGGGACACTCACTGCCCAGGCTTCGGGACAGTCATCATTTCCCTTAGAACCCTTTGAAAAACATAAGTTCAGATTTAGGTTGGCTGGCTTGGAAATGCATTTTTTGCCCGATGAGAACAAAATGATTTTCAAACAAGGAGGTAGTACCCACGAACTTTCCAAAGAATAGACCTAATATGAAGATTGGTATGAGGGGTTTCTTAAAATATCTGCTATTCACCTTGCTAGCTCTTATCACCTACTCATGTATAGTTACAGAGTTTTCGCGAAGCCCAAAGGGAAGTGGTGTAAGTAAATCCAACGGCACCGTATCAAACGGGGGGCTGGTAAATGGCAGGAGGTTTCCATTTCGAGGAGAAAACTACCGATACTTTTCCCGCATGAGCTATGCCTTTTTTAACAGAGCCTGGGTGCACAGCAAAGTATTAGACATTTCTTTGGAGGCCTACAGAACTATGCATGGGGAGAAGCCAAACCGCGACTTCCTGATTATGGAGTGCTCACACAAAAAAGGCGGAAAAATGTGGCCACACAGAACTCACCAAAATGGAACCTCCATTGACTTTGGCACCCCGCTCCTAAGAAACGGAAAGCCTTACTATCTGCATCATTATTTTGGTATATGGCACTATGCCATGTTTTTTAACAACCGGGGAATATCAAAGATTAATAAGAATGTTTCCATAGACTTTGAAACTATGGGTGCTCATATTCTGGCACTTGAAAATGCCGCCCGAAAAAGAGGAATGTATATTAAGAAGGTGATCTTTAAAATTGACCTGAAGGATGATTTTTTTCAATCCATAAATGGAAAAAAGGTAAAGAAAAAAGGGATCTATTTTGCGCGCTCACTTCCCAAAGCAATTGACAACTTACATGACGAGCATTACCATATAGACTTCGGATTTATTTAACTACTAAACGGAGCTTATTAAATAGACAGAGTTCATTATTTTCGCTCTTATTTTCAATATAAAACCCTAACCATGAAGAGTTTAAAACTTAACCTGATCTGTATTTCCTTCTTTGCGTTAACCCTAACGTCTTCCTGCAGTAAAGACGATAATGATAGCGGTGGACTGTGCCGTGGCTATGTTAGCTGGGCATTATCCGTTCAGGATGAAGCCGCGGCACTATCAGTGGCGGCAAGTGCCTATGGGCAAGATCCATCTACGGCCAACTGCCTTAAGTATAAGGAGGCATATACTGATTATATCAATGCCCTGGATAATCAAAGAGCATGCGTTCCTGCCAGCCAAAAAGCTACATTTGAGCAAAGTCTTGATGCGGCACGAGTCAGCCTCAATGAACTTAAATGCTAATTAAAAAAATCAGATTACCTGCCCGATACCAAAGGTTAGGGAGAACAATAAAGTGGTAATGGCCAATCTTTTTAACAAAGGCTCAAACTGCTCAGGCGTTTGGGCCTTTGATACTTGAAAGAGGTTCATCATTAAAAAAGGAACACTCAAAAAATATAGGTTCCCCCAATAGCTGCTACCTTCCAATGAGTTGTAAACATAAGCCAGGTCAAAAGCCAGGATTATTAAAGCCCCATGGTAAATTTTGGCGCCCTTAAGCCCCATTTTTACCGGTAAGGTTCTTTTTCCATGGAGTTTATCACTTTCCAAATCTCGCATATTATTGAGGTTTAAAACCCCGATTGCCAAAAAGCCTACTGCCGTGGCCGGCAGAAATACTTCCCAGTTGATAATGTTGGTTTGCAGAAAGTAAGACCCCACTACCCCCACAATCCCAAAGAAAATAAGCACGGAAATATCTCCTAAACCTTTGTAGCCATAAGCCCTCCGGCCAACAGTATAGGTAATGGCGGCAATAATGGCCAGTAAACCCAGTGCAACAAACCCAATGGTAACAATCAGAGGAAGGCCTTGTGTGGCAATAATGCTAAGCCAGGTGCCAAATACAAAAGAAAGTACCGCAAAAATCCCAACGGCCTTCTTCATTTGCGCAGCAGAAATTTCGCCACTGGCTACGGCCCTCTGCTCTCCTACCCTTGCGGCATCTGTTCCCTTTACACCATCGCCATAGTCATTGGCATAGTTGGAAAGAACCTGATAACACAGTGTAGTGAGCAGGCAGAGTACAAATACACCAATATTGTAATGTCCGTGTGAGGCTGCCAAACAAGTACCCAGTATGATGCTCGAAAATGCCAGAGGCAGTGTTCGAAGCCGTGCTGCAGCTATCCAGGGTTGTAATCTCATTTCTAAAATTGAATCAAAAGAATAATCAGGAAAATCAAGTGTATCACTCAATTAATGGGCGAAGATACTAACGCCATTTAGGTTTGCTAATAGAGAAAACCACTTTCGTAACAAACAAGGCAATTACATCCAGCTGCGGCCATCACTCTGAATTTTATACAAAACGTAATTGTATAGCTCACGAGCCTCTTCCATTGGTAGATGTGGCATAGATTCATCTCCGGCAGCAGTGTAAAAGGTAATGCTTGCCAATCCTCTCCTCTTTTGAAAAATGCTTTGAGACAAGGTTACATTCTGCATCTTATAAAACTTGAGGGCCAAAGTGGATGGAAAAACCCAGCCCTTAGTTAAAAAAAGCATTTCGCGATTGATGCTCAGCTTGATGGAGCGGTGATATTTTAAAATAAAAAACAGCACCGGAATAATGTACAATATAGGAACTGCAATAAACTTCCAATCTATAAAGGCCAGGCCACACATGGCTATGGCCGGAAGAAGGCCTAGCCAAAAGGCTAATTGTAATGCCAATAAATTCTGCGGTTGAATTTCAAAAAACTCCCCGCCTGACCTTTCCTGATAAAACTCATCGAGAACAGTATGCAGCTGATGCTTATGGCAGCCCGGTATGCTTACGCTTTGTTTATCGCCCGCCTCATTGCTACTCGCTTGCTTTATCACCAGGGTTTGCAGGTCTATTAGCTTCCGCAAAGGGTTTGTCTTCCACTTGAGGTACTGAATTTTATTTACCGGTATCTGATACTCTATACGCTTAAGCAAACCCGAAACAAGCTGCACACCTTTTTCATTCACAAAAAATTTAAGCCCAAAGTACTTGAGTACTGTTTGAATAAGGGATATTAAAACCGAAATAACAAGAAAGAGGATAAAGGCAACCGGCACAATAATCATGTACTCCGCTAAAAAGAAATCGGCATGCTCTTCCAGATAAGGCTCAAATGGTTTTAAGAGGTATTCTTCATATTGCCATAAATAGCCATTTAAAATGGCAAAAATCACCAGTCCGGTACGCAAGTGATTCTCGGTTAGCCCGATCTTAAATAAATCGGAAATACTGAGTTTAACCAGCGGTTTATCTCCGGAAATATCCCATGAAGGCTGTTCGTCATTAACCCTGTCAAAGTCATTAACATCGGTACTTTCAGCACTCTCTGTATGCTTTTCCTTTTGAGAAACCAGGTAATGTTGCAGCTCACGGGCATATTTACCGGGAAGGGCCGAAATTTCCAGCTCCTTTTTTGAACTGCCAGCTGTATCAACGTTTAAGGCCACTACACCCAGCAGCTGTTGTATAATGTTTTGCTTGATATTTACCGTTTGGATACGATCAAAAGGCACGGTAATCTTCTCTTTGCTCAGCAGGCCCTTTTCAATAATAAAGTGGTCATTCTCCACATAAAAGAAAAACCTGCGGTATTGTAAAATGGAAATAATAAAGAACAGGATAATCACCCCTATGCCGATGGTGTAAATATCCATCCCCAAAAAGGAGGTTTTAAAACCCACACTCACCGCCACAATAGAGAGCAGGATATTAAACGCTATCCTCAGGTTTTTAAAGAAAATAACCGCTATTCCTATTGGCGACTGTCGACTCGGTTCCTCCAGTTTGAGGCTATTCATACTCCGAACTTAGTTTGGTGATAAAGTCGCGAAGGCTTTGGGCGCGCTCCTTTGTTAAACCACTTATAGATAAATCGCTTGAAGACCCTCCGGCTGTGTAAACCTTAACAGAAGCCAGATCAAACAAACGGGCTAATGGTCCCTGGTTTACCTCACAATGCTGTATCCTGTTAAAGGGAATGCTGGTCATGTGGAAAAAAATGAGGCCACTTTTATAGGTGATGTCCTTTTCGCGCAAGGCGTAACCCTTAATGCCAAAACCCTTAATTTCTAAAAATAAAATCAACACCAGTAAAACCAGCCATGGCGTAAGCAACATCCACATTTTTACTTCTGTGGAAATCATTATAAAAGTTAGAACTCCGGCAGCCAGCAAAAAGAAAATACCCCAGCCCAACAGGCGCATCCATAGAAAATCCTTTTCCAGAGGATTGAATTTCACCTCCTCAATTTGTGGAAGCTCTGAGGGTTCTATTTCAAGATTTTGCAACAGCATAAAATCGGTTTCAAAAATTAATTAAGAGTTGGGCTTACATTTTTGTCGTGGTTTTCCGAAAAGAGGAAAACCACGACAAAAATACCGTTCGTCTGTTCATTTGCACCCCCGCTCTTATAGGGCGGGCTATTAATATTTAACCCCACTGGGGTTATTTCAATCAGTTGATTATGAAAACACCGCTACTCATGGTTTTTTGAACGGATAAATTCAAAGTACTCTTTTAAAACCTTTGGGTTTTCAAGCCTTGGGGTTTTAATTTCTAAAATCCTGGCCTTATCGGATGTCTCAAAAAATTCTGATAAAGCCGTCTTCAGTTTATCTTCATCATCAACTGAGGTAAACTCGAGCCCATAAATATCGGCAACGCCTTTCAAATTCAGGTTGTGTACAGTTTCCTGAAAAGTTTCAAAATTCTCATTGTATTCCGGACCCTGAATAATCCTGAAAATATTTCCACCCCCGTTATTGAGTACAATCACCCTAAGGTTGGCTGGCAAATTATTATTCCAAAAGCCATTGCTATCGTAAAGAAAGGCTATATCTCCGCTGATAAGCGTAACCATTTTATCGGTTTTCATAGCATGCCCCACAGCGGTGCTTGTACAGCCATCAATTCCGCTGGTACCCCTGTTTGCATAATGGAGTACGGCATTGTGCTGATGATCAAAAAGCTGACTGTATCGAACGGAAGTGCTATTGGCTGTATGTAAAATTGAGCCATCAGGCAGATAGTTGAGTATATGTCCAAACGCCTGAAAATCCGAAAAACCACAATTTTCCAAATACTCATTATGAGCGATAGACTTCACCGTGTCCAGCTCAATCATAAAATCTCGATAGTGTGCTTCCTTAGGTTTGATAAGATTTTTTAAATCGGAAAAAAACTTTTCAGGATCAGCTTCCAGATGATGGGTCAACCTTCCGAAGGTGTCTTTAAGTAGATGGTCTTCACCCAAGTGCCAGTGCATGCCGGGCGCATACTTTCCAAAATACTTTTTGATCATTTTACTCACCACCTCCTCACCAATGGTAATGAGTAAATCAGGAGCCAGTAACTCCTGCTGATCTTCTGTAAGTGTATTAATAAATCTGTCTATGGCACAAATGTTACAGGCCGCATCAATATTGCTGAGCGTTTCGGACATCACCAAAAACGGACTAAAGTCATTCAGCTCATTCATAGCCTCGTTCAAGCCTTCGCTAGCCGAATGCTGCCCTATCAATACCAGCACCTTGGGGCTTTCATTCCATAAATCGGCCATGGCTGCCAATTCCTTTTCGGGAATAGACTTATACATTTTAGGCTTCTGTATAAACTTTACCAAACCCTCATCACAATCCACAGTATCGTAGAGAGGTTCATCAAAGGGTACATTTATATGAACTGGCCCCTGGTCTGCATGATGCATGGCCTCGTTAATCAACCTCTGGTTATAGGCTCTCGCCAGATGATCATCATTGCCTCTGAGCAAATTGGCCTCAAATAAGATATGATTCCTGAAAACTCCCTCCTGACGGATGGTCTGTCCCAAGGCCTGGTCTATCAGTTCCTTTGGGCGATCAGCAGTAATCACCACCAATGGAAGCTTTTGATAAAAAGCCTCTACTATGGCCGGATAAAAATTAACGGCTGCTGAGCCCGAGCTGCAAATCACGGCAACGGGTTCCTTTTTTTCTAAGGACATACCCAAGGCTGTAAACGCGGCCGAACGCTCATCCACCACAGATACACAACGATATTCCCTATCGTTGGCAAGAGCAATTATTAGCGGAGCATTTCGGCTACCGGGGGCTATAACAACGTTGGTACACTTGTGCTGCTTTAAAAGCTGCGAAATGTAAAAGGCGTTTAATTGAGAGGAAGTTTTAATGGCAAACTGTATTTACAATTGAGGTAAACCAAATTTCTATAGGAAAGGTTTTGGCGCGCGGGCCAAAGGTAATCAGCGGAGGGGCGTTATTAAAATTATGTTCTCAATATTCAGGTTTTGACGCCCCTGATTTTTTATCAAAAACACGAATAAAAAAAATCAAGAACCTATCATTCTTGCAGCACCCTCAATAAAGTCTGCATTTTGGCCTGGGTCTCCTCCCACTCTGCCTCTGGGTCGGAGTCTTTAGTGATACCTCCACCTGCATACAATACAACGCTATTCTCAAAAATCTGCATACAGCGTAGGTTCACAAAAAACTTAAAATCGTCCGCTCCCTTTAACCCAAAGTAACCTGCATAAAACTCTCGGTTATAGCCCTCATTTTCCTGTATAAATTCCAGGGCTTCCTTACGGGGAAACCCGCCTACCGCTGGTGTGGGATGTAGTTGATTTACGAAGGAAAGCACCTGAAAATCTGATTGAAATTCCGCGCTGATTTCTGTTTTAAAGTGTACCAGGTTTCCTGCTTCATGAAGCTGAGGTTCTTTCTTCTCAATATTTGTAAGACGGGGATTGCCCAGAAAAAGGGAATGAATATAATCAGTTACCAACTGTTGCTCTTCCACCTCTTTTTCTGTAAAGCCACTCTCTTCTCCTTTTTTACGGGTTCCGGCAAGGCTCATGCTTCTAATCCTATCCTCCTCTGATTTAAGAAGCAACTCAGGCGTGGCTCCCAGCCAAGTACCTGCCGATGGGTGTGTAAAGAGATAAACGCAAGCAGAAGTATACCTGCCTGCCAATTTTTTAAAAACATTAACGGGATCAATACTCATGTCAAAAGACTCAGCTCGTGACATCACTATTTTTCCGGGCTGTACATTCCTGATGTGATTAACGGTTTTCTCAATGAGGCCAAGGTATTCTTCCTTAGCTGTTGCACGGGGTTTATCACTCTCAGTTTTCAGATAAGGCGCAAAATTCTCATCCTGTGTTTGAATAGCCGAAAAGCTAATTCTTGATTTTCCATCAAATGAATTAAACACCAAACCTACATCACCATTGGAATCATGGCTGTACACCTGATAATTATTTTCTCCCGGAAGGCTTATGAATAGTTTTTGCAAATCGAAATATTATTTACGGTGCAATGATAGGGATTTGAGGTCCCCTGGACCTATTTACCTCTTATCAATCACCATATTGGTCAACTTACAGTGCGATATCATATTGTTATCCTCATCTCTGATAATGATTTCCCATAGATGAGTACTGCGCCCCTTGTGCAAAACTTTGGCAGTGGCTGTTACCATTCCTTCCCTTTTTCCCTTAAGGTGATTACAGCTAATCTCAATACCAACCACGGCTTGTTTGGTAGTATCTATGTAAAGCACACTGGCTGCACTCCCTATACTTTCGGCAAGGGCAGCAGAAGCTCCACCATGCAAAAGCCCCATGGGTTGATGCACTTTTGAGGTTACGGGCATGGTCATTTTTACCATTCCTGCCTCCGCATCCACATCGGTAAACTTCATCTCCAAAGTTTCCATCATGGTGTTTTTACACATCTCATTCAGGCGGCTCAATATTTCTTGCTTCGTCATAATCTCTTTTTGTGATAGGCAAATGTAAGATGTGGAGGCCGATGAACTGAAATGCCTTTTGTGGACATTGGCTTATCTTAATTATTGATATTTGTGGAAATGTCCAAATAGCCCCCATGACCAATCAGGAACTCATTACCCATTTCTACACCTCTTTTGCCGCTGGCGATGCCGAAGCTATGGCTAAATGTTATCACGATGAAATAGTTTTTACCGACTCCGCTTTTGGTACTATAAAGGGGGAGGATGCCCGAAACATGTGGCGCATGCTTATAGAGAGAAGCAAGGGAGAAATGAAAATAACCTTTGGCAACGTAAAGGCCGATGAAAAAACCGGCAGCGCTAACTGGAGGGCAGACTACACTTTTGGACAAACCAAGCGACAGGTGATCAATGAAATCTCAGCTAAGTTTGAATTTGCGGATGGTAAAATAATCCGCCATACCGACAAATTTGATATGTGGAAGTGGAGCCGACAGGCTTTGGGTGTTAAAGGTTTGCTTTTGGGATGGACGCCCATTATACCAAAGGCTATTCAAAAACAAACCAATAAGTTATTGAAATCTTATATTGAGAAAAGGAATAAAAAGTAATTTGAACATGATTAGAGGATCAATTTTATATTTCACACTATTTATCATATTGGGGCTTACAGCCTGCGATAATCCTTCCAAAGATACCTCCAGAGATCACCACTCCCACAACTGGAGCAACAGAACAATTGATTTAAACCCCGGTGACAGTCTTTATCAAGGCATGTCGTATCTATCCGTGTACTCCGAAATCTACAGTTATTCGGCAGTACAAACATTTCAACTTACCGCTACTGTAAGTATTCACAATACCAGCCTCACGGATTCTTTATTCATTAAAAAAGCGGATTACTACAATACTAATGGAAAGCTATTGCGCAGTTATATAGACAAGCCTATTTATGTAAAGCCGTTAGAGTCGATTCAAATTGTAATTGATGAAACCGATGAGGAAGGCGGCACAGGCGCTAACTTCATTTTTGACTGGGCTGTAAAAAACCAAAACAACGAACCCTATTTTGAAGCCGTGATGATTTCAACCTCTGGCCAGCAAGGAATGAGCTTTACCACAAAGGGGATTAGGACGAAGTAGATCATTTTGTAAAGGATGAAAAGATTATGGTTTCAGATGGTTTTGTTGATGCTCTTGACCCTTGGTTGCAAGCTTACCCATAGACAAGGCAAAGTCTATTTTGATGAGAATACTGTCCCCCCAAATGGCATTAGAGTTGGCCCTAATTTCTACTGCGATCAAACGGAGGTAGGAAACATTGACTGGTTGGAGTATATGTACTGGACAGGAAGTGTCTTTGGTGGCAATTCAAAGGAATATTTAGCAACTATTCCGGATACCACGGTTTGGATGTCTCAAGACACAACCTTACATGATTTTGTCAATTTCTATTTGCAATCTCCCGGATATAGGAGTAATCCTGTAGTTGGCATCACCTATAAGCAAATTATTGCCTATTCAGAATGGCGGGCAGATAGAGTCCTAGAAGTCATTCTTGTAGATAAAAAGGTTATTCGGGTAAATACGGAACCCACATCAGAAAATTACTTTAGCATTCGTAAGTACTTAAATGGAGAATATCGGAACCTTGAACCTGATACTAATGTTAAATATTATCCACATTTCAGGTTAGCTACTTTGGAAGAGTGGCAAAGAATATTAGTGTTTTCAGATTCGGTAAATGATTATTATCGGCACAAATCAAGAGCCTTCAAAAAGTGCCAATTGAATAAAAAAGCTATTATTTGTGACTTTTCTGCTCCAAAAGAAAACTATCAAAGGGAAGGACGTTGCTATTTCTGCCCAGGCCCCACTCGAGGTTACTATTTTCATTGCTCTGCCAAAGGTGAGCCCGTTTTATGGGACATACGCGGTAACGTCTGCGAATTCCTTTCTGATTCAACCTTATGTGCAGGCGGAAGTTGGATTCACACCGAGGAGCGCATTTTGCAATCAGACACTTTTCATATTTCCGGCCCAAATGCCTATACGGGTTTTAGAAATGTTTGCGAGTGGCGACCAATTGAAGAATTACTGGATTCAAAAAATAAATGACATTAGATAAACCTGACCTATCCGTCACTTCAGTAATGGTTTCCAAAATCCCTAATTTTGGTGAAAACCAAATCTAATGACACCCCACCACCATTTTCACTTTTTCAAAAACCTAAGTTTTCTCCTTACCGCAATACTACTTGGCTCCTGCCAAAATGCAGAACCCAAACAGCAAACTACAGAACTTGGTATAGTGTCGCTTGAAGTTACAGGGACTGAAGCCGCTCTACCTCATTTTGAGAAAGGCCTTTTACTGCTTCACAGTTTTGAATATGAAGATGCCCGGGAGGAGTTTGTAAAAGCCAAAAAAGCTGACCCTACTATGCCTATGGCGTATTGGGGCGAGGCCATGACTTACAACCACACCATTTGGGGCGAACAGGATTTTGAAGATGGTCAAAAAACCCTGAAGCAACTTGATTCTGCGGCAGGTTCAACCGAAATTACTGCTCTTGAAAAGGACTTTATCAAAGGGGTAAAAATTCTTTACAAAGCAGAAACCCCAAAACCGGAAAGAGATTTAGCCTATAGCGAGTACTTAAAAGAACTTCATGAAAAACACCCTGAAAACCATGAGGTGGCGGCATTTTATGCCTTGTCACTATTAGGCTCAGTGCCCGAAGGGCGTGATCTGGAAATTTATGGACAGGCGGCTAAAATTGCCCAAACGGTTATTGATGAAAATCCAAAGCATCCCGGAGCGGTGCACTACCTCATCCACTCCTATGATGATCCTGACCACGCTAAGTTGGCACTGAATGCCGCTAACACTTATGCTGATGTGGCCCCTGCTGCCAGTCATGCGCTACATATGCCATCACACATTTATGTGGCCCTTGGTATGTGGGATGAAGTGGTGGCCTCCAATGAGGCCTCCTACCAGGCCAGTGTGGATAGAATGAAGGCCAAAAACCTTGACAACAGTGCTTTGGGCTACCATGCCTACCACTGGCTGATGTATGGTTATTTACAGCAAGGTAGAATAGACACGGCCCGCCAAATGGTTTTGGATATGGAAAAACTCACCAACCAATCTCCTTCCAAAAGCGCCCGTGTGTATTTGGTGTTTTTAAAAGGCACCTATATGGTTGAAACCAATACCTGGGATGGCTCAATCGCTGAAATTCCTGTTGATGTTTCAGACTTAAATTTAGGCATTGCTGCTCAGTACAATTTTTTGGAAGGCATGAAAGCCTTTAAGGCCGGTGATAAAACAAAATTGGAGGAGTCCATTGCGGCTATCGACAAAGATTGCAGGCGCGAAGCACTACTTCTCCCAGAAGCTGAATTTAAGGTGTGTGCCAGCTCTAACCGAAGTGAAGCCAGCAAAACCGACATTGATGAATCGAGGGTTATGGAATACCAGCTTCAGGGTTTGCTGGCTTGGATGGATAATAATTCTATGGAAGCTGAAAAATGGTTTAAACAGTCGGTTGATGCTGATCAAAAACTGAGTTACAGCTTTGGCCCACCTTTTATTAAATATCCTACTCATGAGCTTTATGCGGAATGGCTATTAGAAAACAATAAACCTAAAGAAGCTGAAGAGCAATACCAACTTGCCTTAAAGCGTGGCCCTAAAAGGGCGATGGCCGAAAAAGGATTGGAAATAGCTAAAAAGGCTCAAACCAAAACTGCAACACTTTAAAACTCCGCTCCCACTTCCACATTCATTGGCTCCATAGAAACAGGATGCACAAATTCGATGCGCTCTGCATGCAAATGCAAACGCCTGGCGCGATTGCCATATAGCGTATCTCCCACAATGGGTGCGTTTAAACCAGAGGGATGTGCCGCATGAACCCGCAACTGATGAGTCCTCCCGGTTATCGGATGAAAATGGATCCGTGTCTGCCCGTTCTGTTTTTCCACCACTTTGTATTGGGTATAGGCGGGTTTTCCATATTCATAGCAAACCAATTGGTTTGGGCGGTTGTCCAAATCCACCCTTAGCGGGAGATTGATGGAGCCTTCCATTTGTTGAATTTCGTTTTCCAAAAGAGCAACGTAACGCTTCTTCACCCTTCGGCTCACAAACTGCCGTTGTAGTATTTTATAAATTTCCTGGCTCTTGGCAATTAACATTATCCCTGAAGTGGCCTGATCTAAACGATGAACAATCAATGGCCCTGTGGCATCTGTAAATTTTTGCTTCATGCGGGTGGCTACAGAATCCACCACATTTTTTCCCGGCACAGAAAGCAGTCCTGAAGGTTTGTTGATCACCGCCATATATTCATCCTCATAAAGGAAGGCTACCTCCATTCCCTCACCTGAATATTCAATAATTGGATTGGGATCAACCTCCATTCCACTGAGCATGTGGGCCAATATAGGGCGACACTTACCGGTGCAGGCTGGATAAAACTGTCCATGCTTCCGCACTTTGGTTTTTAATGACGCTCCCCACCAAAATTCGGCCATAGCAACAGGTTTTAGCTTATGCTGAAAGGCGTATTGCAAAAGTTTGGGTGCGGCACAATCTCCCGCCCCAGCGGGTGGTGGATTGGTTGCAGAAACCTCAAAAATATCGTTCAGGGTTTTGATTTCTCCTTCAATATTCAGAAACTGGTAGTTGTCAAAAATCTCCTGCTGCAAGGCCGCTGAAAGGTTTTTACGCTTTTCTCGCAATGCGGTTAGATTGTTCATGAGTTTATCAAACTCCGTTTGTAAAATCTCAATCCTCGCTTCCCACTCAGCAGTAAGTTGTCGCAGCAAATGCTTTTTATGTAAACTCGATTTTATCTCGTGTTTTTCCAACTCCCCAAATTGCTCAGTCGTCATTTCCTCCTTAGCTTTTCTGAAAAGCTCTTTTCGGATTTTCCGCGCCTCGCGTATATCCTCTCTTTTAGATTCAATCTTTATTTCAGCCTCGGCTTTCGCTTCAGCCAAAACTCTTTTCTGATCTATAAAATTCTGAGATTTTTCAATGGCTTTTATTTCCCTCGAAACGGTATTTATCCTTACCATTCCCCTGTCAAAAAAGTTATCTCCCACTTCAAGGTCCAGCACATGTGGAATAAAACCTTCAGGCCTTTCCATATCCGCCAGTTTGCCCGAAAAGGCACTGAGGTATCCCAATTCTCCATTTTGCTTTTGAACCACCAACACCCCAAACATCTTCCCAACCTCAAGTTCAGGCCGATTGGGATCTATGCCAAAATTATGAGGCCAATGGGTTTGTTTGGAAATATAATGTTGAAGCTCCTTTGCTGCAAGCACGCACAATGGGTGCGGATCGTAGTAAAATGGAAAGGTGAATTTTTCGGGTAATGGAATAGAACCAACATCCCCGGAGAATGGAGTGAAGAATTGTTCGTTTAGGGCAATATGTTTTGTGGGATCCAAAAGCATGTATCAATTTGCAAACGTATTGTTTATTGATGTAAATTGGAGTGAACCTTTTGTTGGTGCGACCCTTTCAGGGTCGAAAAAAACTATAAGAATGAATCATTTCTATAAACATGTGAACCCTTCGGGTTCATTCCCCTCAGCCAAAGGATAATTGACCAGCCCGCTTCTTAATCCCGAAGGGATTATATATTTATAGAAATCCGCTTAACATTCACCGCCCGACCCTGAAAGGGTCGAATATAAAAATCGCCACAATAAACGTTGCATCAATCGTTCCATTCAAATAAAAACTGCTCCTCATAATCCACCTTATACTTTTCCAGAAAGGAAATGTACTCTTCCTTAAAACTCTTGTTTCGGTGGTGCTCCTTTTGATTCATAATGTAGGCGATGACGTTGTCCAAAGATGAGTGATTATATGAAAATGCCCCATACCCCTCCTGCCACTCAAATCTGCCTTTTACCAACCCGCTTTGATTCACAAAACTGTTGCTGGACTTTTTTACCTCTCTGACCAAATCCGAAAGGCAGCAGGAAGGTTTCATGCCAATCAAAATGTGAATATGGTCGGGCATACCATTTATTGCCAAAATCTTTTGTCCTTTGTTTTGAATGATTCCCGTTATGTATTTATACAACTCTGCTTCCCATGAGTTGGCTATCGCGGAAGCCCTTCCGCGAACAGCGAAAATTACCTGAATATAAATTTGAGAAAAAGTTCCGATTGACATGATAGAAGGTTTAAGTGGAAACCTAAATTACCAAAAAATCAAAGCGGCCCTTAGAATATGCGACCCTTTCAGGGTCGAACACCAACTTGCGTTTATCAGCTTCTATAAACATGGGAACCCTTCGGGTTCCTCACCACTAATCCCGCTTGTTAATCCCCAAGGAGTCCAGGGTTATAAAACGATGTATACTATTTAAAGCAACACCACTTTCTTAATTACCAGCTCACTACCATTATCAATATGGATGAAATAAACGCCTTTGGCAAGACCATTGGTGTTGAATGTGCGGCTACCCGAATCCTTATTAAATGGTATTTGAATCAACTGCCCCACTCCATTGTAGATGGTAATTTCAGCATTTTCATTTTCACCAAGCTCAACGGTAAACTTATCCCTGGCGGGATTTGGAAAAACGCGTATGGCTTGATGGTCTGTAAACTCATCTTCGGTAAGAGGAGAGTTTACCGTAAAATGGTAGTTTATATTGTCGCCAAAATCTCCATCAAATATCTTTACAGGCAGGTTGTTGGAGGTATTTCTAAACATCAGAGAGCCACTTCCTTCGCTATTTGCCCAAAAGGAAATTCCATTGTCTCCGGCATCTTCCAACCTAAAAGTGTAGCAACCAAAAGGCAAGTTCACGGTATCCTGATAAGTAGTGTTGTTTGATAATCCGGATTTAGAGATCATCACCGTGCCCCACTCATCACGGATTTCATAGCTGTTTTGATGAGCTACCGTATTTGTTCTAAAGCTGATGTAAAATTCATTAGGCATCACCTCCGGGATTTCAAATACCGACCTCATCTTATTGTTGAATGCATATTCATCGGCTCCACCATTAGGCGAAAGCACCTCAACATGAAAAACGTCATTTGAGCCTGTAATGGGTTTCCACAAATCTGCACTTTGTGGCAAACTCACTTCGGCAGTTTCTAAAAAATTCAGAGTTCCTGTCCAGCTAAAGGTTTGAGGCGTTGGAGCATCATTAATCCAATAATTGACGGTAAGAGCAGTAAGTGGAGTGCTACCTGTGTTTTGAATCACAATAACGGCTCCCTCACAAATAGTGCTCATACGGCCATACTCCACATAGTTGGTTGGTGAAATAATGTCTACCACGGCTGCATCCAAAGTGAAGTTGGGATCTCCATAAGTAACCAATTGGTTATTCACGATATAATCGGAAGTTCCTGAAGCGGAGCTTACACCATAGTCGATTTCAACCAACTGACCCGCTGTAACATGGCTGGTAATATCCATTTCGTTTACATCAGTAGGCATACCGGGGCACCAGCCTGCGCGGTCATAAATCCACGTTCCTCCTTGAGGATAGATGGGATTTTCGGCACATTCCTTCCACACCTGCCAGTTGTATTCTATAGCACCTCCGGCAACATTAATCCAATGATTTCGAGGAATAAATTCGCCCTCCTGTCCGTGCCCGGTGATGGTACTTCTTATCTTAAATGATTTCCCGGCAGGGTTCATCATCACATCTCTTGGCTCAAAGCTGGCTTCGGTGCTTATGGATGAAAATGATTTTTTGTCCACTTTCCAAATCTGTTGGATATCCAGCACATCGCGGGCAGGCGTGCCCACCACAAAGAGAAACTTAATGTCCAGTTCCTCCTGCCACTGTCCGCCACGCTCAATCGTCATGCGGTGTGGTCCTTTTAGGATGGGCGTAAAGTCAGTAACATCAAACACCCAGGTTTTCCCTTCCTGGCCAAAGTCTATCCCAATACCATAGGGCGTTACGAATGACATAATTTCAAACCTGGATGGATTCCTTTGAAAGTAGGGTAGATTGGCAATGTTTATAGTAGCCGTAGGTGTTACAGGGCTTGAACTCACCACCGCACCTGTTGGGCTGTAGGTTATCTGTGGGCTCGCACCCCAATAATTATTGGAATTAATAATACCAATACTATCGCTGAATATAGTTCCGGTTTTAGAGAAAACGGCATACTGATTTACCATGTGCGGACTGCGCATTACAGAATCTAAAATGGTATCCGTAGTAATATTCAAGGCATACTGCCCCTGATGAAAAGTAGCATTTGGTCTTTCAGCAACTTCCTCCCAGGTTTTAAAATGATCGGCACCATAAATCTGGCTCCAGTCTGTACCTCCCAATACGGTAGCATTGCGGTTGTTTCCACTTTGGTCAGATATGGAAGTTCCCGAGCCTTCATTGAGCGGATAGTACAGCTCCAAATTGCTGTAATCGGGATGTGTGTTGTCCAATTTCTTGAACCTCCAATTGGCTATTTCATTAGCCGAAAGCGCCTTGCTCCAAATCCTCACTTCGGCAATATTTCCATCCCACATAAAGTTGTGATGGCCTTTGGTAATTCTAACATTCAGGGCACTTCCTGTGTTTATAACTCTCACTCCTGTAGTGGCTATCGTCTCCAACTGCCCATCAACATATAAGGAAATTTGAGAAGTACTGCTGCCGTTTTGAACTGCCACAACGTGGTGCCATTCTCCATCATTTACTGCTGTAGAACCAACCTGATAGCCGGAGTTAACTTCTACCCTGAGTTTACCTGAATTATCCAAACGCAACAACCACTTTTCACCCACTGCATCTCTTCCCCAGCTCACAATTTCCTTTCCTATAACTGTGGTTTTAATCCAGGCTTCAACCGTACGGCTGGCACCACCTGTAATCCCTTTATAGGAATGTGCTTCAATGTAGTTATCTCCATTAAAATAAAACTGGGCATCGCCTCTTGTAAACAATCCTGAACCTGTATTTCCCGAAAAGGTAATAGGCGTAGAATTGGTTTTATTGGTAAATGAGGTTTCTACAATAATGTTTGAAACGCCATCCCATAAAAATGGGGTGCTAAACTGAATTTTATTGGCGCCTGTTACAAAATTGGTTTGGTGAAAATATACCTCCGTAAAGCCTGTTAAATCTGGTAAGGTATCGCTCAATGCCGATTTTGAAGTGGCCTTCATTCTTACTCTAAATAGTTTTGCCTGTTGTGGATTAGCCGTAAGGTTAAGGCTAAGTGCATCAATATTTCCGGCATGGGCACCGGCCGCCAGTAATTCGCTTTGGGTAAAGATGTATTGCGATTTGCCTGCGTGAGTGTCGGTGGGCAAAACATGGCTAAGTGCCAATGTCCCCGTCCCTACTACTGATGCTGTATCCGAAATGGTGGTAGTTACCGAAACGCCTTTCTGAAACGTTTGACGAAAATCATAAGTGGGAGAATTTAAATACGGAAAGGTGGTTCCGCTAAATCCGGAAATAATGTATTCCGGATGAGTGGCTTCCACAGAATCCACATGAGAAGAATCATGCAGGTAAGTGTTGCAGGAATAATCCCATTCGCCACAACCCAGGTTACGGTTACTTCCGGTGGAAACCTGCGCATTTTTGCAGCGCATGCTGTATTGCATGTACACCTTTTCGTAGCTAAGGTTAGTGGTTGGGAAATTCACCACGGTATCCCTAACTCCTGAATTGTAGTTAAGGGTTTTAACGATAATGGTATCACCAGGATTTTGAGCACTGATAGTAGCTGATGATAAACAAGCAAGGACTACAAATAGGAAGGGATAAAATTTTTTCATATAACTAAATCATTGAGAAAGGCAAAGATGAGAAACACTGGAAACATAAAACTTGAAAGTTTCCGTTTTTAACGCTTCTCAAAATTTGAAATAGTATTTTTTCTAAATTCCCCTGAAACTATTCATTACTGTTCTATGGTGCATTTTGCATATGAAAAAACCAACCCCAAACTGAATCTAATACAGAGGCAGGCGGATGACTTTCTATTACTCGCAGATGAAATTACCCGCTTGGGCTACACTAGTTTTATTGAAGATGTCAGACTAAGGTTATATGACTATCATAAGGACATTCACAAAATCCAATTTCTAGAACGCTTAATAATTCGCTTTAAGATTGACTTTGATAATCATATGGAGGTCTGTTCAGTAACACCTAAATCAGAATGTCTAGAAAATCAGATTTTTGAACATGTTATTTTCTTCCTTCAAGAAGAAATGGATGAACTTGATGAAAATCTAGATTCTAAATATTTCAATGAAAATTATCGTGAATCATTAAATAGTGGCATTCAGGAAATATCTGAAAGGCTGCAAAGAGTTGAGGGTGGACAAGAAGTCACATATAACGATATTATGGAAGAGTTAGAAGATTTAAAAAATCTTTACTTTCTAAGTAAAAAGAATTGGGTTGAAATGTTTATAGGTAAATTTTCCAGTATGGTTGCTGGTGGAATGATTAGTGAAACCGTAAGCAAAGAACTCATTGAATACATAAAAATAAATTATCCAGACTTAATAGGTTAAGGAACTCCACCAAATTATCAGCGTTAATGACATACTCTGTGCCAAGAGTATGGTAATTGCAAATAGACTAAGTCAATAAAAAAACTCCCAAACCAATTAAGGAATGGGAGCTTTAAAATCAAAATGAAAAGCCTTGTTATTGCTTCACCACCTTTTGGGTAAAGGTTTCAGCTCCTGAAGTTACTTTCACCAAGTACACTCCGGCCGGTAGGCTGTTAAGGTTCAACTCGGTTTCGCTATAAATGCTTTGGCTGATAATCTGCTTACCGCTAAAGTCAAATACGCTTACTGTACCCTCAGTAGTAGTTTGTGTCGTGTGGTTTAGCACTACCGTTAAATTACCCGATGTTGGGTTCGGGAAAATGATCAGTTTGCTGTCTGCAGTGGCAACGCTGTTGTTACGCCCAACTGAACCTGCTTTTTTAACAGCGCCTTTATCCAAATCCATACGGAAGGAAAATCCTCCTACATCCGGCTTGGAGGTACGGTTGCGAATAGCTAATACAATTTCATTTGTGCCGGCTGTAAACACATTGTCCATATCAGCTACCGTTACATAATCAAAGTTATCACCACCGTTGTTGCCGTTGGTATATGTACCGTCACCATTAAATAATAAATCGTGACTTGCTGTTCTTCTGTTGTCACTACTCATATCTTCTTCCAAGGCAACTTGTTGGCCGTTGATAAAGATTTGCATATTATCATCTACAAACATGCGAAAGCGAGCTTGAATGCCCACAGGATCTAGCAAATCAAAGGTATTTCGATAATACGTAACACCTGAAAGTGAGCTGATTACTTCCGAACCCTCTACACTAAGGATGTGCTCCCATGGAAAAGGCTGGCCAATAACCACTGGCAGTGTAAAGGTGGCCGCTGTAGGATGATTTACTACACCTGTCCAAGGATACTTATTGGCTGTAGCGGTAGTAACTACTGTGCTAAGCTTCCAACTATTATCTGAAACCAGGGTTAGAGCTGTGTCAATTGCAGGGATCCCAAGAACACTATACTTGGCTACAAAAACATCAGTTTGTCCTGATGGTGTGAGATTGGCCGTGGATACTGAGGGATCAAAATCCACTGTGTTAAAAAAGTATCCACAGAGATAAGCACTACCATTATCATCAGCCAAAACCGACCGGCCATGACTGGACCCCGCTCCCGTAATCGCTTTGGCCCATAGGTAACTTCCTGCGGCATTATACTTTGCTAAAAACATACTACTGAATCCCACCGAAGAGAGATTGACTGTTGCCAAGGAAGGATCAAAGTCAGCAACTGCCTCAAAGTGACCTGTTATGTAGGCATTGCCACTGCCATCAACAGACACCGAAAAGCCTTCATCGCTAGAAGCGCCACCCATCCGTTTGGCCCAAACATAATTACCAGAAGAATTGTATTTCGCCAAAAAAATATCCTCCTCACCTGCGGAAGTGAGATTAGCCGTGAACACGGAGGGGTCAAAGTCTACCGTACCCTTAAAATATACTGTGACGTAGGCATTACCACTAGCATCCAAATCCAACGAATAGCCATAGTCACTGGAAATCCCGCCCATACTTTTGGCCCATAGGTAATTGCCTGACACATCATACTTCGCTAAAAATATATCAGCACCTCCTTTGGCACTGAGGTTGGCCGTAGACACCGAGGGGTCAAAGTCCACTGTCTTCTGAAAAAATCCAGTAACGTAGGCATTGCCATTCCCGTCAACTTTCACTGAATGGCCATAATCACCAGAAGTTCCCCCCATACTTTTGGCCCACAAATAATTGCCGGATGCATCATACTTCGCTAAAAAAATGTCTTGAAAATCTCCTGTGGCAGTAAGGTTGGCTAACGCTCCTGAGGGATCAAAATCCATCGTCCCCCGAAAAGCTCCGGTGAGGTAGACATTGTCATTATCATCAACTGCCACCGAATAGCTCAGGCCCGGGAAAGGACCTTTTATACTTTTAGCCCATATGTAATTGCCAAAGGCATCATACTTCGCTAAAAAAATGTCAACCGATCCAGCCGAAATAAGGTTTGCCGTGGATCCAGAGGGATCAAAGTCTACGGTGTCACTGAAAGATCCCGTGATGTAGATATCATCATTGTTATCTACTATAACAGCGTGAACATAATCTGTTGAGCTACTTCCCATACCTATTGCCCATATATAATTACCAGAATCATCATACTTCGCTAAAAATATATCAGACTCTCCAGTAGAAATAAGGTTCGCAGTATTTCCCGAAGGATCAAAGTCCGCGGTGTCCCTAAAAGTACCAGTGGAGTAAGTATTCCTGCTGCCATCTACTGCCACGGAATAACCATAATCGGAAGAAGTTCCCCCTATACCTTTGGCCCATTCGTAATTTTGAGCATTCATACCCAAGCCGGTGCTCAGTATGACCATCAAAACCAAGGCTGGCAGACCCGTATTGCGAAAATGGTTTCTTTTGTTTTTTGTGCAAATTGTTTTCATTGTTAATTTGGTAAGATTTGTAAAAGATTAAATAAACTCTCCTGGTTATTGACAGGTAGACTTAAAAATTGATTGGGCAATTCTCACTTTAAGATGCCCCCTAATTGCAGTTAAAAAGTTACACCAAATACTAGTGGCTATAGGCAGAAACTGCGGGGCAATAGTACTTTGAAACCTCATCCAACATGGGACCTATTTGGTGAACTATAGGAAAAATAGGATGAACACAAAGATTTTTCTGGTAAACGGCACCGCCAGGAGCTAAACCCCTGCTTTCCAGAAATATAATATGGTGATTTCTTTACCTCATTAAATGATTATTCCAATTATAGAGACTTGTATTATATAGCATCCACACCCGATAGGTAACAACAACAAAACCCGTCTCAGCATAGCCGAAACGGGTTCATATTAATTACTTGCTTAATTTAAATTCTACTGCTTCACCACCTTTTGGGTGAAGGTTTCTAAACCTGAAGTTACTTTTACCAAATACACTCCGGCTGGCAGGTTATTTTTTAAATCCACTTTTATAATAACCTTAGAATACTTTCCTCCCCAGATGGACTGTGAATATTTTATTATTCCATAATATTGAATCATTACTGTCCGATAAAAATAACCATTAGCCCTTTATGGCCTTGAAAGGCTTCTAAAGAGTGTATGGTTTTGGTCATTTTAAAAAGTAAGCCCCCTTTTTTAGGCGGAACTAAATTTGAACTGTAGTTGATGGGTCTGTTCTTTGAGCCAA
>JBLWXT010000038.1:0-37667 GCA_048267305.1 Owenweeksia sp.
GCTTATCTATTTCCATTATTTTTTGCCGGCCAAAGTACTTTATACTGACTTCTCCCCATAAAATTTAGGTGACCCGGGATCGCGCGTATCGTAAAAACAGTAACTTGCTAGGCCTAAAACTAATAATCAACTACTTATAATCTAAAATTTTGGTGCTTTCTTTCTGGAGTGTGCACGTACTACAGCTTTACCCTTTTTAACTAATCAACAATTAGAACACTAATTATGACAAAACGTTACACGTTGTTTGTGCTGTTGTTTGTATTGGCTCTTCCTGCCTTTTCGCAACTAACCAAACATTCTCAACAAACACAACAATTATTTACCACACAAGTGGCAAATGGCCATGGCTCCTGTGGCACCACAGTTACTCCTCAGCAAATTGCCATGGAAATGGCAAGAGACCAAGAGGCGTATGAAACCTTGAAACAATCCTTTATAAATAATGCATCTGAAGCAACTCAAGATTTTGTTATTCAATTGCACTTTCTTCGGAATGACAATGGAACAAATTCTGGCTCGGTTCCAACTGTTGCTCAGGTAAGAAGTGAAATTACTAATTATGTAAATCCTTATTTCAATACGTCTACTTTAAACGCATCGTTTGTAGAATGCGGACCGGAAATTTATCATAACAGCTCCGCTTACAATTCTCTGAGCGCCACCTCAGAAGGGGATGCAATGGCACAAGCTTACAATATACCTAATGTTATAAATATCTACATTGTAGATTACGCTAGAGGCGCTTGTGGATGGGCCAATTTTCCATCCTATTTACCTAATGATTATATCGTTTTGGCGTATGGTTGTGTAACAAATCAAAGCACTTTTGTGCATGAATTAGGCCATTATTTTGATGTATATCATACGCATGAATCAGCGTTTGGTTATGAAAACGTAACAAGAAATGTGGGACACCCATGTTACAATGCTGCAACAAATGGAGATATGTTAGTCGATACGGATGCTGATCCAAGACTAAATACTCCAGGTGTAGTCTTAAATTCAACTACATGTACTGTTACTGCGATCCTTTACCGTGACTTCTGTACTCCTGGACTGTTATATACGCCAGACGCAACAAATATCATGTCGTATTCGGCAAAAGCTTGCCGTACTGTATTTACTCTAGGTCAACAAGCACGCATGGCTGCAGCCATGGCAACTTCACGGTCTTATTTAACAAAAGGCTGTATTGTGCCTTGTAGTATTGCCTCATTAACAGGAGGGCCTCAAACTGCTTGTTCTAATAATACCTATTCAAAAGATATTACTGTAACCTATACAGGAGCTCCTGCTGGAGGAACGCTAGATGTGAATGGACAGAGCTTTGCTATCACATCTTCACCGCAAATTGTTACGCTAGCTAACTTGGTTGCTGACGGAAATCCTGTAAATGTTACAGCAGCATTTTCATTAGACCCTGCTTGTGCTAAAACGGAGATAGCTTTGTTTACAGCGCCTTCGGCTTGTGTGGACACAATTGCTCCAGTAATTAGCTGCCCTGGAGATATTGTAGTTGGAAATGATGCCGGCCAATGTGGAGCTGTAGTTACTTATGGCGTAGGCGCTACAGACAACCACGGCCTTGAAGCCGAGTATATAATAAATGGCGATTTTGAGACTGGTGATTTAAGCGGTTGGATGATTTCAAATATAACCTCCTCCTCAACAGCAGTAACAGTTGTAAATGATGGTTCCTATGTTCCAATTAGCTCAGGCGTAGGTGCTACGGCTCTTCCTCCAATTTCCGGTTCGTATGACGCAATATCTGATCAAAGCGGTTCATCGTTACATTTAATGTCTCAGCCATTTATGGTACCTGCAATGGTTTCCAATGCCATAGTAAGTTGGGATGACAGAATTAGAAATTTTCATTCTGTTTTTGCTGATCCAGGTCAGGAGTTTAAGGTGGAGATATTGGATTCCTTAATGAATCCGATTTATGAAATTTATTCTACCAATCCGGGCGATCCACTTATGCAGATAGGGCCAAATGCAAGGTCATTTGATATTACATCGGTGATGCAATCTTTACCAGGCCAAATAGTTGGTGTAAGATTTACTAACGATGTGACTCAGCACTTTCAAACGATTACCCTTGATAACATCAGCTTAAAAATAGTCGGTATTCAGCAAATTGAAGGCATTGTCAGTGGAGGTTTGTTCCCGGTTGGTGTTACAACTAACAAATTTGTTGTAGTTGATGGTGGTGGTAATTCTGATACTTGTTCCTTCACCGTTACGGTTAATGATACCACCTCTCCAACATTCTTTACCGATAGTATTTGCCTAGGCGATAGTTTGTTTGTAGGTGGAAATTGGCAAACACTTCCGGGTATATATACCGATACGGCAACGGCAGCTAGTGGATGCGATAGTCTATTAATTACAACCCTGTATTTCCGATCTGACCTCGTGTGTAATCTGGATACTACAGAAAAGATGTTGTATATCGTTTCAGACTCGGCTTGGACATTGAGTACGGTGGTTACAGCAGCCACGTCAAACAGTTATCCTTGGCCTGGGGTTAATGGATTGGTGCCACATGATAGTACGTTTGTACTGCCTGCAGAGGTGGGTCAGCCATATCCGTGGAATCACTTGTATACCGTAATGGGAAGTGAAGTAATAAAGGCTTACAGCGGAGTTACTTATTACCGCTATGAATTTGAGCTTACCGAGCATCAGGCACTAAACGCCAGATTCAGAATGTTTGTTGATGATAATATGCAAATTTTCATCAACAGACAAGAGGTTGCCTTGGAAGAAAATCTTGGTAAGATGAACTGGCGTACAGCTAACCATGACATTCTTTTTAATGATGATGGTACTGTAGATAATGGTTATTTAGGTGGTGATGCTTTTGATACTTACACGGCTGTTAGTCCTGATAGTATTTTTGTAAAAGGAAACAACGATATTATCCTAGCTATCCGTAATCGAACTTCTAAGCTCGATAAAGGTGGATTCTCTTTCCGTATGGATCTAGATAAAGCCGGTGAGGCAGTAATTGTTAAGAAAGAGGCAAGCGCAGGTTCTGGTATCAATTCAGTTCCGAGCTTTGATTTGTACCCAAACCCAGTGGTAAATCAACTTAGCTTGGTTATGGAAAGTGCCATAAGTGATGTGGATTACACCGTAACTATTACTGATGTATCAGGAAGAGTACTAAGTATTGTTTCACAAAGCGGTAGTGAGCTACAGGCAACCTCAACGATTAATGTTTCTGGTTATGCCTCTGGTGTTTACTTAGTCAAAGTGAATTCAGGTACTCATACAGTGGTCAAGAGATTCGTTAAGCGTTAGATTTAACAAGTCTAATAGTATATTAGGTTCTGAGCCCCGAAGATTTTAATCTTCGGGGCTTTGTATTTGTATATACCATACTTGCTGATCCATCTGAAGTGATCTGAAAAATATTCCTATCTTATCCTAAAAATTAGGAAATATGGTAATGAGCTATCAAGGGCCAAGACAAGATCCGCCCAAACCGACACAGGACATTCAGGTAAAAGACTACATGACAAAGAAGCTAGTAACTTTTAATCCTGAACAAAACATGGATGAAGTAATTGATTCCCTTTTGAAAATGAATATTTCTGGAGGGCCAGTTGTGGATGAGGGTAATAATTTGGTCGGAATTATTTCTGAAGGCGATTGTTTGAAGCAGGCCGTACGTGGTAAGTACAATAATACTTTCCATGATTCAGGTTTAGTAAAGGATAGGATGAGTGTGGAGGTTAAAACTATGACTCCTAGTATGGATATTTTTTCTGCCGCTCAAATGTTTTTAGATCTCAAATTAAGACGTTTCCCCGTTTTACAAGACGGTAAGTTGATTGGGCAAATCAGTCAGCGGGATATCATGAGAGCCTTGCAGACCGTCAAAAAGCAAACTTGGTAAAAGAGTGATTTTTATCTAATAGTAAAAACAAAAACGCCCCGAAGTGATTCGAGGCGTTCTAAATCTTAACATAGGTTGGTCTTTGTAGATTACTAACCCTATTTCCCTATAAATGAAGAACCCTGTTAAGTGCTTCTAAATTAACTAAAAAAAGTTAACCGCCAAGTAGTGAAATAAAAAACCGTCTCGGTTAAACCGAGACGGTTCTACGAAAACTAAAACATAAAAATGAAAAAACTTATAAAAGCTCTTCAACTCAAAGATATGTATTTTTTAGTCGTAATTACTCGTTGAGCCCAATGAAACAAGGGTATTTGCAGAACAGTGGCTTTGAACTATTAATGGTTGGCAATCGTCAATAGTGTTTGGTTTTCGTAAAAATGAGTTTCGGAAAATTCAGTAAGTACTGACAGAGAACTTCTTGAAAGTTTTTTTTTAAAAAGTGAAAGTATCCTGTTTTAAATTTGTTACATGAATAATTTATCTCTTACACTGGTTCAGTCAAGTCTTTTTTGGGAGGATAAACTTGCCAATTTTCGTAAAATGGAAAGCTTGTTGGCTTCGGCTTCGCGAGTTGGAGATATCATTGTTCTCCCTGAAATGTTTACCACGGGTTTTAGTATGACTCCTGAGGCACTTTGGGATGAGGCACAGGGTGAAACCCTGCTTTGGATGCAGAACATGGCAGAGAAGTACAATGCCGCCATTTGTGGTAGTGCTATAATCAAGGAAGAGGGAAGCTATTATAACCGGCTCTATTTTGTTTATCCTAATGGAGAGTATAAAACATACGATAAGCGCCACCTTTTCACACTGGCTGGTGAGGAGAAAATTTATACCGCAGGAACCGGGCAGTTGTTTGTTGAATTTAAAGGCTGGCGAATAATGCCTTTGGTATGCTATGATCTTCGTTTTCCGGTATGGTGCCGAAATACCAATGGTGTGGATCTGCAGATTTTTGTGGCGAATTGGCCTGAGCGCAGATCTATGCCCTGGAAGGCTTTGCTTAAAGCCCGCTCTATTGAAAACATGTGTTATGTAGCTGGAGTAAATCGGGTAGGAGAAGATGGTAATGGGGTTGCTCACAGCGGTGATTCTTTAGTTCATGATGAACTCGGGAACGAAATTGTAGCACTAACCCCTTTTCAGGAGGAAGTAGTAACTGTTCAGCTTGATCGCCAAAAGATGTTGGATTCTCGTCAGCGATTTCAGTTTTTATCTGATAGAGATTCCTTTGGCTTATTGAACTGAGCTTTTGAAATATCGGGGCGCCACTCTAAATCCAGATCCCAGTTGGCTCGTACTTCTGCCTGGTCCAGATATTCAATAATTCTTTCCGGTTGCCTTTGGTCAAAATAATTGCCCGTAGTCCATCTGCCATTTCCATCCTCATCCACAATAATCCTTACGTCATAAACCCCTGCCTTCATGTTTCGCATCTTCAGCGTTATGGTTTCCCTAAAGGAGGTATCTATGATTTTTTGCTTTTCAGGATTAAAAATTTGTAGCACTATGGGTGATGCACTGTCTACCTTAACCGTAAAATCCAGGTTACCCAGGTCGGATTTAGCCAAGCTGCTAAAGTCAAACTGAGCAGAGTCACTTTTTTTACCGAAGATGCTTTCAATGGCACCCTCTTTAAAAATGAGGCTATATTGTTTGGGGCGGGCAGGAGGCGTTAAAGATATTAGCAGTGGGTTTTTATCTATTGAGGTCTTTTTGATTTCAGAGGTATCGCTACTGCTAATCATATATATAAGACTATCGTAAATGGCCTTTATCGGAGCAGTACCTCTCACATAAACAGGCTCGTTAAACTTCACCTCCTTATACAGGGGACTAAGACTAAAGCTCGCGTCATCATAACTTTTTAAGGAAACGGTAGTAGTATCAAAAACCTCATTATCCTTCTTTAAAACCAAGGCAAGTGTGTCCCTGTCATCTTCCTGAAACCAAAGACTGGCCGTGTCCCTTTCCTTGTTAAAGGAGAGAAAATGGAACTTCTTGTTAAGAGTGGTGTCTAAAAAATCTACCTCAAGGTTTTTGGGTGTGTAGTTAAATGAAAGTTTTATTTGTCCCCGACTGGAATGACGGCCTCCAAAAAATCTATCCGGGCTTTGCGGATCAAAAGCCATAAGTTTAATTGGCTTGGGATCTAGTGAGGTGGAGATAGTATCCTTGCTAAAGGCAATTTTTTCCTTGCCACTACTCATCATAAAGTTTCCTCGGGCATCTTCAAATGCAATCACTAAAAAGTTGCTGTACTTTAGGTTGCTCAATGAAAACTGACCATTTTCATTGGTATAGGCATAATAGGTAGGTAGGTTTTTAAACGGGATGGAATCCTTGCCCTTGATGGTGTTGAGGTCATAAAGTCCTACCATGATCTTTTCTATGGGTTCACCATTGCTTATGTTCATTACCGAACCCGAAAGTTCCAGGCTATCAATATAATTACCTGTAGAAAAGACATATTTTAATTTTTCATTTACGTTGCCCTCAGTATAATCGGCAACGGAGGTGCCAAAGGAAATGATGTAGGTGGTGTTTTCAAGCAGGGTGTCTTTGCTCCAGTCTATTTTAAGTTCTTTGCCCTTTTGGGTAATAGTGGGTTTGTTTTTCAGTGGTGGTGAAAAGCTGATTTGCTGGGCAGCGCTTTTCAACTGTATATATTCATTAAAAACCATGACTACCTGTTTCTCTTTGAAGTTGAGAGACATGTTTGGCGGAAACGAGGTGTCTAAAACCGGGGCCAGTGTATCCCTTGGTCCTCCTGAAGGTGCAGAACGGCTGGCACATGAGCTCAGAAAGATCTCAAATAAAATAAGAAGGCTGATAGTGGTGAGGATGAAGACCAGCTGGCGATTCAACTGCATGAAAGAAATTTATTATAAAAATAGGTCTCGAACAAACAAATTGTGAGCCAAGGATATCGAAGCCACAAATTTAAACTTTAAATTAGGAAGTTAATCGCCATCAGGTCTTAGCTAATTCATGATTTTACACAAAGTGGAGCACTTTTTTATAAGCTTATTGGGCATAAGCCAGTGTAAAAAGAGAAATTCTGATTCCCGGGATTCTCTCCATCTGCACCACGCAGCCCTCAACAGTTGAGCCGGTGGTTACCACATCATCAACCAACAGGATGTGTTTGTTTTCAAACAATTTTGGATGGCTCACCTGAAATACCGTTTCCACATTCAGCCATCTTGCAAAGCGAGATTTTCGGGTTTGTGTCTCTGTAAACTCAACCCGTATGAGATTGTCTGTATTTAGGTTGATATTGCTCGTGGCAGACAAGGCAGAAGCTAAAATCTCACTTTGATTGTAACCTCTTTTCTTTAATTTTTTTGGATGTAACGGGATGGGCACCACAAAGTCAATGTCGTCAAAAAATCCATCCTGATAAAGCTCCGAGCCCGCCATGGTGCCCAGCAGCTCACCAACCTCTGCACGGCCTTTATACTTTAGGGCATGCAGGAGTGCCTGCACAATGCCACCTTTGGAAAAATGGAGATAGCTGGAGGCCTTTTGAAGTAAACACCTTCCGCTAAAGGTTCTGAGGATAACATTGTCTTCAATTTTGTGAAAATCAGTTTTTGGTAGTTCGGAAATACAATAAGTGCAGATGTGCGATTCATTGCCAACCAGGGGCGTTTGACATCCTAAGCAGGATGAGGGATAAATTACATCAATAAAATCGCCAAGCCACGATACATTATTCATGATAACTTAAATTTGGTTAGTTTAAAGATAGAAAATGGAAGATCATCAGGAAAAGTCAAAAAGGGTACAGCAAAAAAATACCGGGTTGGTGTATATCATTGTGGTGATATTTATTACGCTCGGAATTACTGCCTATTTTCTTTATGATCGTATGAATCAGGTAAGGGCTTTGGAAACTCAGAAAAAAGTGTTGATAGACAGGCTGGGGGAGGAGTTGCTGTTAAAAAGTGCACTTCAAGAAAGGAATGATAGTATTTTGAATTTTTGGAATACTGTCGAACCGATTCCATTAGGTATCAAAGACACCACATCCAATTAAAAGAAGGCTTTTATCTCCAGGTTTCCCGTGTGTATGGGCCTTGTGTTGGTGCTGGTGCGTCCCGTGTAATTAAGGCTTATAAGAATGTTCTTTTTTAATGTTCTTTGCAGTGTAAGACCCCATGTGCCATTATTGCCGGGCTGCAAAGCCTGTAGCATTTCATAACCGGCAGGGCTGTTTTGGCTTCCGCTGAAATCATTTTTAATATAATTTACAGTTAACAGGGCCGAAAGCTTTTCAGCGCTGTTGTAGCCAATATCCAAACCTACCGTTTGTCCGTTCAGCGTATTGTTTTGTTCGGCAAAGCTTTCCTGACTTTCCAACTCATAGCGGGCGGTAAGTATTAAGGCACTACCCGGCTGGTAAGAGAGGGCATATTTGTTTTGCAACTGCTCAATTCTAAAGTTTCGTGTAGAAAAATTTGCGGAGATGTTATTCTTGTCCAGCACCGCCCCGTTTATTTTCAGGATGAGTACCTCAATGGGCTGAATCCGCAAGTTGATGCTGTTTTCAACAACGGCCCGCTGTTCTACACCAAAGCTCAAAAGGTTGCGGTTGTCGGTTTGGCGGAAGGTGTAATCGGCTCCAAAATAGCTTGACGAGCGATTAAAGAAAAGCGTGCTCCTGAAGTTGTTGTTTAAGGCAACAATTACACTGTCATTCTCAATTTTTCTAAATGGGTTTAGATTGTTTTGATTTCCCGTAAGGAGTGTTTTGCGATCCAGCTGATAATTGAACAGCACCGAAAAACGGTTTAAGGTTTTTCTAAAATCGTCCTTGGATCTCCATGATTGTGGGGCGTTGATATTTAGGTTTTGCCCAAGCTTCAGCAGATTTGTTCTCAGGTAGTCATTGCTTTGCTGAAAAATTCTAACATAGCGTGCCAGATCGGGTGTGGGGGCCACTTCAAATTCATCCAGCTCCTTTATCCCATTGCCGTTATAATCGGTAAAGGTGTAGGTGCCCGTTCCTGCGGGTACTTCCAGGTAACTGAAAAACCTGCGAGGCTCGGTACCTGAGCCTGACTCATAAAAAGTAGTGCTGGTGATACTGTTTCCAAAAAACCGCTGCAGGTAGCTGATTCTGCTGGTAATTGTTCTTTCCAATTGCTGCTCTACAGGTTCAATCACCTTGAGGTTACGCACATTAACCTGCACATTCAGTGTGCTGTTAAAAGTTGTTTTATATCTAGTTCGTATACCATAGCTGGTGGCTTTGGAGTAATTGGCAAATCGCCCAAAGCGGGCGGTGTCATCCCAGCGCTCCAGATAATTTATTTCCGTAAAATTTTGAGCGGTATCTCCAAATCCGGTGTAAAGCTGATATTGAATGAAGTTATAGCTGGCCTGCCTTAAAGTATCGGTGCCGTTGTCTTTTCGCTTGTTCCACTCGCCAACGGAGCGCACTCCTGCCCAAAATTTTGGTGTTATATAATGTGTGAAAAACCCCTGCTCGCGAAGAAAGTCTGTGGTGCCAATACTGTCCTGAGTGGTTAGCCAACTGCCGCTTATTCTACTAATATTTCGGTTGTTTTTTAATCCGGCACTTAGCGTATTCCTCACGCCTGTATATTGATTCAGGTTCAATACATCTATCTGATAAAGCAAATTACTGCTGTCTCGCTCAAGGCCGAGATTTAGCCCGCCTAATTGGAGGCCATTGTTATAATTGGCGGGGAGGTTCCAATCGCGGCTAAACTCCACATTTCTGATGCGCTCAATGGTTGTGAAGTTGTTGTCATTAAATTCATAATATAAACCGGTGTTTAACTTTCCGGCTTTCAGCTTTTGGGTCCAGTCATATTGCAGACGCCCGGCAAAACCCTGGTCATCCTGTTTATTCATTTCCGAAAACAGGTTTACGTCATTTTTGCTGGTGGCCAGGCTCAGTTTTAGTTTATGGTTTTTGGCTATGGTGCCTTCTGTTTGCAATGAAATAATTTGTAACTGTGATGGCGCAACTAGTTGTTTAATGGGCGCATAGTTTCCCTGAGGCACTCCTGCCAAGGGTGGCACCCACCTAAAAACACGGCCGTTTGCATTGTTTTGTTGAAGAATGTAATCCCCTTGATTGGTTCCCACGAAAGTGAAAGATGCCTGATAGAGCACTGCCGTGCTATCCGCAGAGTATACCAGCACAGAATCAAAGCCCAGAGAATCGGTAAGTTCATATAAAACGAGGTCATCGCGAAAATCGGAGCGGAGAATGGTATTGGAGCGGGCAAGTGCCGGGTTATCTCCTGCATTGGCGAGAATGGCTTTTTCCGCATCGGTAAAATCCTGTAAAAGAGGTTGGTTTTTACTGTCCTGCTCGTTGTAAAACTGAATTGAGGTATTGAAGTTTTTTGTGGCGTAACCCGTTTCACCGTAAGCTACCGTGCGGAGGTAGTTCTGCTCCGTATATTGAAATTCCACAACCACCCTTCGTTCTCTGGTGATGGGCCGTAGCGCGGTGAATGTAATTTCACCGGCATTGTAGTCAATCACATAATCGTACTGCTCACCGCGTTTCATCAGCACTCCATCTATATATACGCGCTCGGAGCCGGATATTATAATGATGAATTGCTCACCGCTGTTTCCCCTCAGTTTATATGGTCCCTGATTTCCTTCCTCTCCCTGAAAACTGTTTCGTGAAAACTTACCACGGGCAATGCCACCTTGTAGTTGCAGTGGCACTATTCCCTTTCCTGATTTTATTTCAGAAAAAATTCCAGCTCCGCTAATCCGTTTATCAAATTGAAGGAATGGATTTTTACGACTGCCCATGCTGTAATCTCCGGCACGGAGCAAACCAAAGTCCAGATTCTCCAATTCTATATAAACCTTGTCAAACTCCTGAAGCTGCTGGGTGTAGCCATCTGCCTGCACTGGCAAGCTGTTATCCGTTATACTGGCTCGTATTTCGGTGCCCTTTCCTAAATCTCCGCTAAGCTGTAGGTTTAGGCTGCTGTTTAGCACAGCATCCTGATTATTTCCTACCGATACCCCTCGGCTTATGCTTCCGCTGGAGTTTAGTCCATCAAAGGGTTTAAAGGCTTCATTTCCCGCTGTAGCGGAATAGGAGGGCTGGGTGTTGAAATCAAAATCCGGTAAAATGATGGATGTGTCTTTATGGCTGAAAGTTTTATTAAGCGGTAAATCGAGCACTCTGAAACTCACATAAGTGGTATCCCGAAAAGGTTGAGGGAAAAGAAGGTAGGAAACCGGGTTGGTTTTTAAAATGTAAACCCCTTTTATACTATCACCATTTTTATTACTAAAAACAATTTGAGAGGGCAGCACAGGTAAGGAATCAAGAAATAAGGAATCGGTAGCGGCCGGAATTATTAAGGTGCGATCAGGACTCCAAATTTGGCTTGGCGACTGGGCGCTTGTGGCCATGGCCAAAAACAAAATCCCGATAAAAAACCACAGCCTTCTGCTCAAACTTAAATTTGTTTCAATATTAACGGCTAATTTCCACATTTGCCCGCTTACTAGCTAAAACGATATTTAAGATGAAAATTATTTCATACAACGTAAATGGCATTCGTGCCGCCACAACAAAAGGACTAATGGAATGGCTAAAGGCTGCAGACCCGGATGTACTTTGTTTACAGGAGATAAAGGCTCTGCCTGAGCAAATTGATCATGAGCTGGTTATGGGAACAGGTTATCATGGATATTATCATAGCGCCCAAAAAAAAGGATATAGTGGTGTGGCCATTCTCACCAAACAGCAGCCGGATCATGTGGAAATAGGCTGTGGCATTGATTATATTGACTTTGAAGGTCGCATTATTAGAGCAGATTATGGTGATCTCTCTATAATGAGTGTATATGTACCTTCAGGTACCAATCCGCTAAGGCAGGATTTTAAAATGCAATTTTTAAAGGATTTTCAGAATTATATAAATGAACTTAAAAAGGAGAGGCCAAATCTTATCATTACCGGAGATTTCAATATTTGCCATAAAGCCATAGACATTCACGATCCCATTAGAAATGCAAATTCATCAGGTTTTTTACCGGAGGAACGCGAATGGGTAAGCGGTTTTATTGAAAGTGGTTTTACGGATACGTTTCGTCACTTCAACTCTCAGCCTGATAATTACAGCTGGTGGAGCTACAGGGCAAATGCCCGCAACAATAATAAAGGTTGGCGTATTGACTATCAAATGAGTAGTCTGCCACTAAAGGATAAACTTAAACGGGCAGCTATTTTGCCAGAGGCCAAACACTCTGATCATTGCCCTGTGCTTTTGGAGTTAGAGCATTGAAGGTTAAATTACTATATTCTTTGAGAGCCCTGTTGTTTACTAAAATGGCAGGGTTTTTCACTTTTGGTAGGGTAAATTGAAAATACGATGCCTCAATAAGTGAAATTATCCGGGGGAATGCCCCAAAAATTCACTCCTGGGTGAACTTTAGAACTCTTTTGGGAAACTTCTTGTAGAGAAAAAGTGATAACTGGTGCAAAATCCACTTAATAATTTTTAATAACCTGATATTCAGGTTTATTATTTCGTTAAAATTTTGATTAAATCCAATATTTGGACGTTGAATTGATTTAGATGCCGGGAATTTAGTATCAACTCAATTAATAATCAATTATGAAAAATTATTACAATGTGGCTTCATGCAAGGCGCTTGCAGTCATAGTGGCTTTGACAATATCCGTCTCAGCTTTTGCACAGCAAGATTCGGCCTATTTTGTGTCAGATTCTTCATGGTTTAAAAGTACAGTTACCACACCTTCAAATGTGCTGGGTTACTGGAATGGCGTTCATGGTGTGCTCCCTTCGCTGGCCACTTACACCATACCTGCTTCCGTAGGGCAGCCTTACGGTTACTTTTCCATTCATCCGGTAGATAGTGCTAAGGTGATTAAAACAGGCAGCAGCATTACCTACTTCCGTAAGCTTATTACACTTGATACACTTACCGATATTTCGGTAAGACTGCGCACCAATGTTGATGATCATATTGAGGTGTACATTAATGGAAAGCGTTTGGCGGGTGAATACGATGGCGTACAATCCACAAACTGGAAAAATCCTCCCATTGACGTGCTGTTTAAGGAAGATGGCAGTGTAATTAACGCATATATGGGCGGAACACCATACGACACTGTAACGGGGCTGGAAATGGACAGTCTTTTTGTAGCTGGTGTAAATGAGATTATAGTGGTGTGCAGAAACCTTTCTACGAGTACCAATCTTGGTGGGTTTTCATTTAGATTGGATATTAAGGGAGAAAAGGGAGTGCCTGCCGTTGGTTTTATTGTTTCCAATAACATCAGTTTTACCAAGAGTACTGTAGCCACAGCTTCATCTTTTAGTGGAAACTGGCTGGGGGTAAACGGAGTTTTACCGGCTTCAGCTACGTACACTCTCCCTGCAGTGCAAGGGCAGCCTTACGGATATCAAACTATTGATGCTGTGCCGGAGGCCCAGGTAATTAAAACGGGAAATAATATCACTTACTTCAGGTACAACTTTGAACTTACCAGGAAGTCATTGCTGAATGTAAGAGTAAGAAGCAATGTTGATGATGCCATGGAGGTTTATGTAAATGGACTTCTATTGGTAAGAGAGGGAAACATGGGACCTGCAAACTGGAAAAATCCGAGTCACGACATTAAATTTAAGCAAGACGGTTCTTTTTCAAATGGCTTTATGGGTGGCGACTCTTACGATGCGGTTACCTTTTCTGCCATGGGCGACATCTTTTATACAGGCATGAATGAGTTGGTATTGGTTGTTAGAAATCAACCAAAGCTTGGTGATGCTGGTGGCTTTTCATTTCGCATGGATATAGACGCCAACGGAGCACCGGTTATTAAGAAGTCGGCAGCAGTGAAAAACCTACCGGGCTCAGAAATAAATGTATTTGTGGCTGAAGTTTACCCTAACCCATCTAGCGGCTGGTTGAATGTTGCTTTAGAAGATGGTGGCAACTTTGATGTTCAGATTTTTGATATGAATGGTAGAATACTAACTACTGTGAATGAGAACTCATATCACGCTGGTATTGATATCTCTGCTTATGCTCAGGGAATTTATTTTGTAAAGGTGATTTCAGGTAGCCAGAGCTATACCGCTAAACTGATGAAGCAATAGAGTTTGATATTTAGGCCCGTCCTTATATGGGGTGGCTGTTGGTAGATGATTTTTCAATAACCCTTGAAGCAATGTCTTCAAGGGTTTTTATTTTTCGCAAGGTTATTAATACTGCCCTATTCATAAATTTTTGTCTGTGAAGCTATATTCAGCAAAACCCCTTTCTACTTTCGCTAATTACAAGACTACTATTATGAAAAGGATATTTCTGTTTTTATTGGCTGCTACATCATTCACAGCTTGTGTATCGCCTAAAATACACAAGGAGCTACAGGCCAAGTATCAGGGCATTGAGCAGGAGAATACCAACCTACGTGCAGAAAATGATTCGTTGATGGCGGGTTATACAGCATGTGCTGATGAGCTGAGCAGGCTAAAGGCGAGTATGGCGCAGCTAACAAAGGATACCCTGGCGAGCGGAGCTGCTTACAGAGAACTTCAGGGTAAATACAGGGAGCTAAACAAGAATTATGAGTTTTTACTGGAGAACAATAATGCCTTGATGGCCAGTAATCAGGCGGAAAATAAGAAGTTGATTAATAAACTTAATACACTGCAAAAGGATCTTCACGCCAAGGAAGACTCTCTAACCCAGGAGCAGCAAAAACTGGAATATCTGAGCAAGGAGTTGCAAAAGCGGGAAGCCCGCGTGTATGAGCTGGAATCTCTTATTGCCGAGCAGGATCGCAAGGTGAATGAGGTGCGTGAAACACTAAAGAAAGCCTTGTTTGACTTTGATGGAAAGGGGCTTACTGTTGAGATGCGTGATGGAAAGGTGTATGTTTCGTTAGAAAACAGTCTTCTCTTTCCAAGTGCCAGCTGGGCGGTGGAGCCTAGAGGCAAAAAGGCCTTGGATGAGTTGGCAAAGGTGTTGGCTAATAACAAAGACTTGAATGTAATGGTGGAAGGTCATACTGATGCGGATGCCTATAAGGGATCTACAGCTGTAAAAGACAATTGGGACCTTTCGGTAATGCGGGCCACATCCATTGTAAAGGTGTTGACATCCAATAAAGACGTAAATCCAACTCGTATTACTGCTGCCGGGAGAAGTGAATATGTGCCTATTGCCACAAACGAAACCGCTGAGGGCAAGGCTAAAAACCGTAGAACGGAAATCATCATTACTCCTGACCTGGATAAAATTGTAAAGGTGTTGGGTGAGGTGAAGTAGAGTGTCGACCTTTGTTTTGAGTAAACAAAAACTACATTTGGAAAAATAGAAATGTCATCTGAATGAGATGTTTTGTTGTTGTGCTACTGATTTTTCCCTGAGTGATTTGGGGACAAAGCTCATATGATGGGATAGATTCATCTTTGCCAAAGACCCAAAATGTTATGGGGTTTGTTCCCTCTGAGGCAAATGTTATCAACGGTTGGGCAATTGGATACGGTTTTACACTTGATGCCCCCGATTTATCAACCCAAACTATTAATGGTTTATACACTAATGTACAGCTACTTAATGCGCTATTACTTGGGTTTGCTTCTCCTTATTTGATATTGAATCCAATTTTACAGCTGTCTAATTCCCAGGATGTATCTGATACTGCAAAAGCCATTAAAAAATGGATTCCTAATTCTGATCTTAATGATACTTTAAACGGCATGGCTGTTCACCTTTTTGGCATAGGTTTTTCGGATGATATTGTTATTAATGGCGTGGAAATCTGTCCGGGAATTATAAATGGTGATCAACTTAATGGGTTTTCTTTGAATTTGGGTACTGAGCACAATGAGATTGCAGGATGCGTGATTAGTGGGTTCTATAATTTCACGGAAAAGGGCACTGGGGTGCAGATGGCCTTAGTAAATGACGCGAATGAATTCAGGGGTGTATAAGTAGGATTACTTAATTGAATCGGAAATAGGGTTTTTCCTTTTGTAAACTTTAATTTTAAGCGGCAACAAGAACTCGAATATGAGCTGAGTCATTAATTGCATGATTTTTCGTTAGTAACCCGAACTATGAAAAACATACTCTACGTAACTTACTCTAAAATGATGCCCTGCCGAAAGGTTTCCTTAGCCTCATGGAAACCTACAGGAGACTCTTCTGCCTATCGCCTGGAGGATGTGTTGATGGATGCTTTATTGGTGTATGGTCAACAAAGGGGAATTAGCATAAACAGCTTCTTTATAAAAGCCATTTCCAGCACTATTGCTAAACATCCAAAAATATGCAGTACGCTGGGGTAAAATTCACCAAAGGGAGGACATTAGTATATTTTTCCATACCACAATCTGCGCTCAGGCAGATGACATTAGCGGGATATTAGTAAAAAAGGCTAAGCGTTAGGATTTCATTTCAGGCGAAGACTTGCCGTGTGCTTTTACCCAAAAAGTCTTTCAAATACCTCTTCAATTTTTCCGCACTGAATTACCTTAATGCCATAGCCTTTAGTGCTTAGCTTGCTATGTGAACTGATGTAGATTTCATCAAATCCCATTTTTTCGGCCTCGCCAATACGTTGGTCTATCCGTGCTACGGGACGAATTTCACCACTCAGGCCAACTTCTGCTGAAAAGGCAATTTTTACAGGCAAAGGCATATCCTGATTTGACGAAAGTACAGCAGCAACCACGGCTAAATCTGTTGCGGGATCATCCACCCTGATACCCCCGGTAATGTTTAGGAATACATCCTTACTACCCAGATGAAATCCACAGCGCTTTTCAAGTACTGCCAGCAACATGTTCAGTCTGCGGGTATCAAAACCCGTAGTGCTGCGCTGAGGGGTGCCATATACTGCGCTGCTTACCAGCGCCTGAATTTCTATCAGCATGGGCCTGATGCCTTCCAGTGTTGCAGCTACGGCATTCCCGCTCAGGTCATCATCCTTGCGGGAGAGGAGGATTTCGCTGGGGTTGTGCACTTCACGCAAACCTTCCGTTACCATCTCATAAATACCTAATTCGGCCGTAGAGCCAAATCTGTTTTTTTGAGCTCGGAGCAATCGGTAAACGTGGTGACGGTCGCCCTCAAATTGAAGAACGGTGTCTACCATGTGTTCCAAAATTTTTGGCCCGGCAATATTTCCATCCTTGGTGATGTGGCCGATTAAGAATATGGGAGTATTGGTTTCCTTGGCAAACTGAATAAATTCGGCAGCACATTGCCTTATTTGTGATACTGATCCGGGAGCAGATTCAATAATTGGCGAGTGCAGGGTTTGAATGGAATCCACCACCACCATATCGGGTTCGGTAAGTGCTATTTGCTTAAAAATTTCCTGAGTAGAGGTGGCTGTAAGAATGTAGCAATCATTATTTCTTATTCCGATACGTTGAGCACGCAACTGCACCTGCTGTTCGCTTTCTTCTCCGGAAATATAAAGACATTTGCGGGCAACGCGCAAAGCCACTTGTAGCATCAGGGTGCTTTTGCCAATTCCAGGTTCGCCACCCATTAGTGTAACAGACCCTTCAATCATTCCACCGCCCAGCACCCGGTCAAGTTCCTTACTACCTGTTTTTATCCGTATTCCGGCTTCGGCAGTCACTTCGCCTATAGGGCGTACACGACTTTTGGCTGATCCGCCTGTGGTGGCCTTATTTTTCCAAGCCACCGCAGTAGAAAGATTTTGCTCTACAACCTCTTCCACAATTGTGTTCCATTCGCCACAGTTGCTACACTGGCCGAGCCATTTGCTGTGCTGGCTTCCACAGCTTTGACAAAAAAATGTTGTTTTTGGTTTTTTAGGAGAGGCCATGATTACATGTTTTCCTTGAGTACCACTTCTTTTTTGCTTCTAATTCGGTGACGGCCCATGGCGGCAAAGGCCACGGCACCTGCAATTGCGGTCATTATTAGTTGTCCTTCGTGTACAAGTGTGGCAAAGCTGAGCCCAACGGTGGCTGAAATACCTAAAGAAACCATCGCCATCTTTACTAAAATATGATAGCTACCGGCACCACCAGGTGTTGGTATAACCATGCCGAGGCCAGCCACAATCATTACAAAAAGTCCACTGCTTGGATCAATATTCTCTGTTTCAGGCAGGGCAAATACACATATATATACCATGAGGTAATACATCAGCCAGATAAACAAGGTGTGTAAAATGAAGGGCCACTTACTCTCCAGTTTGTTGATTGACTTCAGGCCATCTTTAACACCTCTCCAAAAGTCTCTTATTTTGGCGTAAAGCGGGAGATGCATAAACCTATGGCGTAAAAAGTAGAAGGCCAATCCACCTGAGATTACCACAACAGCCGCAATGATTTTTAATGTGTTATTGCTTTCGGTGCTGTTGTTGGAAGATGCTTCTGTAAAAAGATCCTGCAAACGCTCAAACTCAAGAACAAAGGTGAGAAGTACCAAAAGGAGGAGTACGATGAAATCAACAACCCGTTCTAAAATCACAGTGCCAAAAAGCTTGTTTACCGGTATTTTGTCTGCCTGATACAAAGCCGTACAGCGTGCAAGTTCGCCAGCCCGTGGCACAAACATATTCAGGAAATACCCGATTGCAACGGCATGTATGGCTCTCCATGTATGGGCTTTTTCGCCAATAGGCTTTAAGAGTAGTACCCACCTCATCCCCCGGCTAATAAATGCCAGGTATCCCATTATCATAGATAGTAGGACAAACTCATAACGAGCTTTCTTAAGGTCATTTAGAAAACCGTCAAAATTTATGTCTTTGAAGGCAAAGTAAAAGGAAACTACTGCAATGCCTATAAAGAGACTATACTTCAGTACGCTTTTGAGGGTATTGTTCAAAATTAATTGAGGCTATTAGAATACTCGTTGGGGAAAATGATGGTAGGTCTAAAAGACTTGGCTTCCTCCATTTCCATTCGGGCGTAGGAAATAATAATAACGATATCCCCGGCTTGTACCTTACGTGCAGCAGGTCCATTCATGGTGATTTCTCCACTCCCACGGCTGCCTGTAATTACATATGTATCCAATCGTTCGCCATTGTTGACGTTTACGATAGACACTTTTTCGCCTTCTATCAGGTTGGCAGCATTCATCAAGTCTTCATCAATAGTGATACTGCCTATGTAGTTAAGGTCAGCGCCTGTGATTTTTACCCGATGTATTTTCGACTTTAAAACCTCTATTTGCATGCTGCAAAATTACTTTAAAATAATAATAAGTTATCGATAAGCCTTACGCCCGAGATGTGTGCCGCAATAAAGATTCGTACGTGTTTAGCTTCATTCCAGTTATTGATATTCCTCAGGTTTTCCTGATTTACGATTTCCACGTATTCAAGTTCAAGGGGTTCTGCTTCAAAATTCTTCCTGATGGCGGCTGCCATTTCCGTGGGAGATAGGGATTTGTGATTTTCCCTGGCCCAGAGCAGGTTTTGAATAATAGCCAATGCCTTTTCCTGGTCACTCTCCGAAAGAAGTTGGTTTCGGCTGCTTAGGGCAAGGCCTTTGGTGCTTCGTTCAATGGGGTGTGGAATGATATCCACCTTGAAGTTTAATTGCCGGCTTACATGCCTGATGATTTGCAATTGTTGATAGTCCTTCTCTCCAAAATAGGCCTTGTCAGGGTCAATAATTTCAAAAAACCTGCTTACAATTGTGGCTACGCCATCAAAGTGCCCGGGGCGATGGGCACCTTCCATCACTGTGTCAAGTCCACCGAGGTTTATATCCTGAGATTCAATTCTTTCGGGATACATCTCTACCACTTCGGGATGAAAAAGAACATGGCAACCTGTTGTTTCCAACTTTGCAATGTCGTCATTAATGTTTCTGGGGTATCGCTTTAAGTCCTCAGCGTTGTTAAACTGCGTGGGGTTCACAAAAATACTTGCCACAACCACCTCGTTTTCGCGAGAAGCGTGATTTATTAAAGCAAGATGACCACTGTGTAAAGCACCCATAGTAGGAACAAATCCGATGGTTAAACCTTTGGAGCGTTGTTCGTTGAGGTGATTAATAAGTGATTGAGCCGTCCGGAATATGTGCATTTAGGGGCGGTTAAAGCGGACAAAGCTATAATTATAAGTTGAAAAAGTGCTAAGTTATTGGTACTTTTGCAGCTTATTTACTTAAAGAAAGAAACCTCTGATGGACAGTAAAAGAATTCTGTATGTAAGCCAGGAAATTCATCCCTATCTTCCCGAAAACGAAATATCTAAACCCTCTCTCGAACTTCCCAAAAAAATGAACGAGAAAGGCCATCAGGTGCGAGTTTTTATGCCAAGGTATGGTTTGATAAATGAAAGAAGACATCAACTACATGAAGTAATCCGCCTCAGTGGGATTAACATTATTGTGAACGATATGGATCAACCCCTTATTATTAAGGTTGCTTCAGTTCCTCAGGCAAGAATGCAGGTTTACTTTATTGATAATGAGGAGTTCTTTAAAAGAAAGGCTACCTTTTATGATGAAGATGGAAATTTCTTCCCGGATAATGATCAACGAGCCATTTTCTTTTGCCGCGGGGTGATCGAAACCGTTAAAAAACTGGGATGGTCTCCTGATATCATTCACTGTCATGGTTGGATGGCCAGCTTTATGCCCATGTATCTTAAAAAGTTTCATTATGACGATCCTTTGTTTGCAGAAAGCAAGTTGGTGATGTCTGTATACAACTCTAAGCCTCATACAATGGATGCATCTCTTATAGATAATCTTAAATTTGATGGTATAAATGGCCAGGATATTAAGAAATATGAGAATGCTGATTTGAACCAACTTTACGCAGCAGGAGCGAGTTACAGCGATGCAGCAGTGGTAGGTGCCGAAAATGTTGATCAGGAATTGAAAGATTTAATAGCAGCCAGCGTTGATACGGTTGTAGATTTTTCCGAAGGTGATGATTATGTAACAAGAGTTCATGATCTGTATGAAAACCTCATTGGGGAGGAATCAGTAGCCTAGTAACACTTTTATGAAATTATTGAAATTAGATTTTTGGAAGAGAGCCATACTTGTTTTGGCTCCTTTTCTTTTTGTAGCCTGTGAGAAACCAAATGATGAGCTTGGATATAATCAGGTTATAGGCTCGGTTGCCGGCCTTGGCATTATTGAGTTTGACAGCCTTATTACATACCCTCAGGGTATTGATAGCCTTTTGGTGGCAACTGATGAAACGCAGTCCAGTTTTGGAGGCTATACCGGTAACAGGCTGGTGGGCTCAATTGTGGACGGCCACTTTGGTCGTACCGAGGCGTCCTTTGTAAGCCAATTGGTACTGAGTGATATTGACCCTGATTTTGGCACTAACCCGCAGGTGGATTCCGTTTATCTGTATTTGAGATACTCCGGATCCTATGGTGATACCTCCAGCATTATGAATCTGGAGGTTTTTGAGCTAGCGGGTGATATCAGGCCAAATGGCGTGGTGCTGGATGCCGATTCAAATGTGGTGGATAGCGCTTATTATTCCAACTATGAGCCTATTAGCGGGGTGAAGTTGGGTTCAAGCAGTTTTGTGCCAAAGCCATCAGTTAATGTGAGGATTGAAAACGTAGTTACCGGTCCTACCTTGAGGATTCCCCTCGACATCAATTTCTTTCAACAAAGGTTTGCCGATGTTGGAAATGGAAATAACATTGATTTTGCAAGTAATGCTGCTTTTGTCAAGTATTTCAAAGGTATTTACGTAAAAGCCACAACCATTAACGGTTCCATTCTTTACTTCAATCTCAACACTACCAACTCAAGGCTTAAGGTTTATTTTCACAATGATGAAGATCCGGAAGTGCAGAGCGTAACCATGAATTTTAGTCAAAGTAGCGATGTGCAGCCTGTGGGCTTTAATATGTTTAATAACGACTACGCTAATGCCGAGTTTGATTTGAGCAATATTAACACGACACTAGGCGAGAGCAAAACCTATGTACAGGCAATGGGGGGCGTATTTACAGTTGTGGATATTCCCAACTTACAATTACTGGCGGATTCCTCTATCCTTATTAATCAGGCATATTTGGAAATAAGAAAGCAAAGAGCAACAGGTCTTGGCCTGGCGCCACCTCCGGCATTGGAAATCAGAGAGCTTACAAGTCGCGGGCCGGGTTCGGCTATCCGTGATTTTGCCACATCCACCGGTGGCGGTGGTTTTGTTGCCGAGGAAGTAAGAGATGGCTACTACAGGTTTAATATTACCAAGTACGTATTTGAAGTGGTAAATAGCGGAAAGGCTATGAAGCTTGCGGTAGTGCCTGTATCAAAAAGTACTGTTGCGAATAGGGTTATTTTACAAGGAGGTTATGGCACGGAGAGTCCGGTTCGCCTAAAAATTTATTACACCAAACCTTAAAGATTATGTGTGGAATAGTTGGTTATCTTGGAAATAGAAACGCAGTACCCGTAATCATAAATGGACTAAGACGCCTTGAATACAGAGGTTATGATAGTGCAGGTATTGCCGTGGTAAATAAGGCTGGTGATTTACAGCTTGTGAAGTGCAAGGGAAAAGTATCTGACCTTGAGGCAAAAATGGGCAATGATGTTGGGGAAAGCTATATAGGGATAGGTCATACACGTTGGGCCACCCACGGAGCGCCAAATGATGTTAACGCACACCCTCATGCCTCAAATTCAGGAAGGTTGGTGCTTATCCATAACGGAATTATTGAAAATTACGCTTCAATCAAGGAGGCACTTGTTGCCAGGGGAGTGGTTTTTCATAGTGATACCGATACTGAGGTTTTGGTAAACCTGATAGAGGATATTCAAAATGCAGAAGGTATTTCACTTGAAAAGGCAGTTCGCCATGCACTTAACCAGGTTGTAGGCGCTTATGCCATCTGTGTTTTTGATAAAAATGACAATCAAAAAATAGTAGTAGCCAAAAAAGGAAGTCCGCTTGTAGTGGGTATTGGTGAAGATGAATTTTTTATCGCCAGTGATGCTACTCCGTTTTTGGATTATACCAAAACAGCTGTCTATCTGGAAGATGACGAAATGGCTGTGGTGAAAGTGGGAGAGAAGCTTTCCGTAAGATCTATAAAAAGTAACAAGGCTATCGATCCATATATTCACCAGTTGAAAATGGATATTGAGGCCATTGAAAAGGGTGGGTACGACCACTTCATGCTTAAGGAAATTTACGAACAACCAAAGTCCATTCGCGATACTTTGCGAGGAAGATTACTTCCTCAGCAGGGATTGATAAAGATGGGAGGTGTGTTTGAGTACCGCGAGAAGTTCCTGCAGGCGGAGCGCATTATTATTATAGGATGTGGCACATCATGGCATGCAGGACTGGTAGCGGAATATATCTTTGAAGAGTTGGCACGTGTGCCTGTGGAGGTGGAATATGCCTCTGAGTTTAGATACAGAAACCCGATCATCTCGGAAAAGGATGTGGTAATTGCCATCAGTCAGTCGGGAGAAACAGCGGATACTCTTGCGGCCATTAAATTGGCTAAGGAGAAGGGAGCAACCATCTTTGGAATATGTAACGTAGTAGGTTCATCCATCGCCAGAGAAACGCATGCAGGAGCTTACACCCATGCCGGCCCGGAGATTGGGGTAGCTTCAACTAAGGCTTTTACGGCCCAGGTAGCGGTGCTTTCCCTAATGGCATTGCAGATAGCCAATGAAAAAGGACTTTTGAAAAAGTCCTACTATCATCAATTGCTTACTGAATTGGATAGTATTCCCGGTAAAATCGAGAAAATGCTGGAGAGCGATGCGCAAACCAAGTATATTTCCGGACTTTTTAAGGATGCCAAAAACTTCCTTTACCTGGGTAGAGGGTTTAACTTCCCGGTGGCTTTAGAAGGAGCTCTTAAGCTTAAGGAAATAAGTTATATCCATGCCGAGGGCTATCCTGCAGCAGAAATGAAACACGGCCCCATTGCTCTTATTGACGAGAATATGCCAGTGGTGGTTATCGCTCCTAAGAGCGGCCAATACGAAAAGATTGTAAGTAACATACAGGAGGTAAAAGCCCGTAACGGAAAGGTAATTGCCGTGGTTAGTAATGGTGATTCTGAGATTGCCCGTATGGCTGATCACGTTATAGAAATTGAGGAAACCCTGGAGGTTTTTTCTCCACTACTTACAACGGTTCCTATGCAGTTGCTGTCTTATCATATTGCGGTAATGCGCGGTTGTAATGTTGATCAGCCAAGAAATTTGGCCAAGTCTGTTACAGTGGAATAGTTTTAAACTTATAAATGTTTTGAGAGCCTGTTAAAGAAATTTAACAGGTTTTTTTTGAAGGCTATTTGCCGTTGTACTCATTCATGGCGGTGTTTAAACCGGCCAGGGCAAAAGTTTCAATGGCCTTGCAGCTCATTTCAATGCGCGGCTGTAGAGCCTTTTTTTCCTCAGCTGACCACTCACCTAGTACGTGCTGTATTTGAGTTCCCTTAGGGAAATCATTGCCTATACCAAAGCGCAGGCGTGCATAGTCCTGTCTTCCAAGAATTTGATTGATATGCTTGAGCCCATTATGGCCACCATCGCTACCTTTTCCTTTAATGCGAATCGCACCAAAGTCGAGGGCAACTTCATCAACCACAACCAATAAGTTTTCTAATGGGATTTTTTCCTCCTGCAGCCAATAGTTTATGGCTTTACCACTAAGGTTCATATAGGTGGAGGGCTTAATTAAAACCAGTTCCTTGTTCTTAATCTTAAGGTTGGCTTTGTCCGCGTAGCGGTCGGTCTTAAAAGCAATATTGGACGCCCCGGCAAGGGCGTCCAATATTTTAAAACCTATATTATGACGGGTTTCAGCGTATTCGTCACCGATGTTTCCTAACCCGGCTATGAGATACTTTTTCAACCCTCAAAAATTATCTATGCTTCAGCAGGAGTCTCAGTTGCTTCAGCTCCGGCTTCAGCACCTTCTTCTGTTTCCTCATCATCATCAGTATCAGCTATAGCTGTACGTGCAGTTTGGATGGTAAGAATTGTACGTTGAGGCTCGTGCATAATGGTGAAACCCTCAGTTTTAACGTCTTCCACGCGAATGGCCTGACCGATTCTCAAGTTCTCGATATCAATATCCAATTGACCAGGAAGATGATCTTCAGTAGCTTTTACTCTAAGCTTGCGAAGATTTACTTTTAGTCGTCCGCCATTACGAACACCACGAGCATTACCAATCAGGTTAATTGGCACCTCAATGGTGATTTCCTTTCCTGGGGTAGTTTGGTAAAAGTCAACATGCTCAGTTTCATCCGTTACAGGGTGGTACTGCACATCACGTATTACCGCCTTGTATGTTTTGCCATCAAGGTTAATTTCTACAAGGTGAGCTTCAGCAGTAAACAAAAGCTCTTTAAAATTTTTATCTTCGGTGTAGAAGTGAACATTCTCTTCGCCTCCGTAAATTACGCATGGTACATTTCCTTCTCTTCTAAGAAGTTTGGCGCTCTTGCTTCCAACTTCACTACGCAAAGTACCTTCGATGGCTATCGTTTTCATCGTTACTTGTTTTTATTACTCTAAAATATGGGAACTAATGGACTGGTGGTGATGAACTTTATGCATGATGTTCGCAAAAAGGTCTGCCACCGAAATCACTTTTATCTTTTCTGGTAAATTGTTGTGCGGAATGGTATCCGTAATAACTAATTCATCCAGTTTGGAATTTTCTATTCTTTCAAATGCCTTGCCTGAAAGTACACCGTGTGTACAATATGCCCTTACACTTTTGGCACCCTGATCCATAAGCATATCTGCAGCTTTGGTAAGTGTGCCAGCGGTATCGATCATGTCGTCAATAAGAATCACGTTGCGGTTTTCAACATTGCCGATTACGGTCATCTTATCTATTACATTGGCTTTTTTACGTTGCTTGTAGCAAATAACTACTTCACTTTCCAGCCATTTGGCGTAATTATTAGCTCTTTTTGATCCACCCATGTCAGGGGAGGCGATGGTTAAATCATCAAAATTAAGGGCTTTTATGTGCGGCACGAAAAGGGAGGAAGCAAACAAATGATCCACAGGTACAGAGAAAAACCCCTGAATCTGATCAGCATGTAAGTCCATGGTCATAATTCGTGTGGCTCCTGCTGCTTCCAAAAGATTGGCAACCATTCGCGCTCCCACAGGAACACGAGGTTTGTCCTTTCTATCCTGGCGAGCCCACCCAAAATAAGGCATTACCGCGGTAATATGCTTGGCAGAGGCTCTTTTGGCGGCATCAATCATTAGCAACAACTCAATGAGATTTTGATCAGGCTGCATAGTGCTGCCAATCAAAAACACTCTTCCACCACGAACGGTCTCTTCAAATGAGGGCTGAAATTCACCATCACTAAATTCAGTGATTTCGATTTTACCCATAGGCTGACCGTAGGCCTTAGCCATTTTTTCGGCCAATAGTTTTGAGCTTCTTACAGCGAATATTTTTGCAGATGGAATCAATTGCTTAATCCTTTGGTATTGTTGATTTTAAATGCCCTCAAAAAAGGGCTGCAAATGTAAATAATTATTCGAGAAGAAATAAAAATTTCTCAAGTCGCTTTTTAAAATTTCAAAAAATACTTTGGTGAATGATAAATGCATTATCTATTTTTGCCAACCGTTTTGAAAGTAGGGTGCAAACTTCATCTTTCAATTTACATGCCCAGGTGGCGGAATTGGTAGACGCGTTGGTCTCAAACACCAATATCGAAAGATGTGCCGGTTCGAGCCCGGCCCTGGGTACAGGAAAAGACTTTAGCAGAAATGCTGAAGTCTTTTTTTTTGTTTTATGCCTTGTATTATAATCCGGTGGATGAAGTTATTCCCGAGGGCTTAGCCGGAGAAAAAAAAGGAGGCCGCCTGAAAAATCACTTTTCAGACGGTCTCTTCGCATTTGCTTTTACTTGCTAATGGTCAGTTTTGTGGTGTAGGTATAACCCTCTCCGGAAATATGAAGAAGATAGATTCCATTGTTTAAATTGGAAAAATCTCGATTGCTTGCCTCATTGTCTGTAATGGAGATGTTTTCGGAGTGTACAACCTGTCCTAATGTGTTTGTGAGGCTTAGCAGGTAGTTGCCTCCCTGCGATATGTTTAGGTTAACAGTTCCGCTGGAAGGGTTTGGGTAAAGTTCCACACGGGTTCGGCTAATGTTTTCGTCAATTCCAAAGGTTGATGTTCCTGATACGGTTAAATAAATGAAGTATCCGCCAGTAACGCGTCCGGCAAACATGCCATCTCTAAAATTTCCATTGGTTTGATAAAGTGTGGCAGAGGTGAGTTCTCCTGTAGAATTCATCCCTCCGAAATCGCAAAAATAGCGTGTGCCATTCACCACATTTTCGGAGGCAAGGCGTCCTGCCAGGTTTGGGATTTTAGTATTCTCAACATCCACGGTGCTGAAAAATGTATCACCCACGCTTGTTGTTGATGCGTAGGCAGACTTAAATCTGAAGGCAATAGCAACAAGGTTGCCGGCAGGTATAGTTTGATTAATGGCAATTGAAAACAAAGAGTTTGGATCTGTGGAGCTTGCAATATCTGCGGCTGTAAGTTCAATTCCCCTTCTGATATAGTTTGGGCCATCAAGATGCCATGCACTGCCAGGGGTGCTTACATTCACTAATGGGTTTTCCAGCCTGCAGGTATCAATATTATTGGAATTTGGTGTATAATAAACTCCCTGAAAAGCGTCATTCCGGTCACTGCCGGGCTCCTTGGGTGCCCAGGTCATTTCCACAAGCAACGAATCTCCGCTAGGATTGGGAATGGTGGAAGGAGAATCATATTTTCCAAAGAAGTGAACAGTGTCTATAGTTACTGCATCGTCATTTGAAAAAGTATTCTGGCCCCAGACAACGGAGGCCGGATCATAGGTCATGCTAATAGCGTGCTGGTCTATATAATTTGTGCCGTTGGTAAATTCGGCCTTCAAAGTAGAGTCCTGGTAAAAGGGCACCTGGAATAATCCACCAAATAAATTTGCTCCGCCAAACAGCTCAAACAAAGTATCGGCATACCCGATAAATTGCTTGTTGATGACACCACCAGCGGTTTTTTCCTTTTGAACATGCTTTCGATGTGAAATGTAGTTGAGGAGCTGGGCGGTTTCCGCTTTGCTGATTCTCAACTCGGGATTAAGCGGAGGTTGGGGTGCGTCTGCCTGTGTGCTTTGATTTTGACCAAGGCATACCATACTGGTAGCCATGGTGAGGGCTAGTAAAACTTTTTTCATGATGAATTTTCATTATAAAAGTTCAGCTAGCAGAATTTCAATACCTTGGAAAAGGCTTTAGGCGGGTCTCAAATATAGACAGCCGTGGCTGGATAAGTGATCTCATCAGTGTTAAAATTATCTTAATACCGAAAGGCGGGCATTTTTACATGGCTGGGAGGTGTGTCTCGGGCCGAATGACGAACCAGCCGTTATAGGGATGTGTAAAAGAGTGAATTAGGTTATTGGTTGATAGCAAAATCCATTTGGGGTGAGGTATAAATTTCAAATTATCTCAGCATCTTTGCCCACCTATTATGAATAAAGAAAAACAGCAACGGTACGACATCGCTTATTTGAGGATGGCAACCGAGTGGAGCAAGTTATCCCACTGTCATCGCAGAAAGGTGGGCTCATTAATTGTAAAGGACAGAATGATTATTTCTGACGGCTACAATGGTACGCCTAGTGGATTTGAAAATTTTTGTGAAGATGAAGAAGGTTATACCAAGTGGTATGTGCTTCATGCTGAGGCTAATGCTATTTTAAAGGTGGCCAGTTCAACCCATAGTTGTAATGGTGCTACCTTGTATCTTACCTTATCACCTTGCAAGGATTGTAGTAAACTTATTCATCAGGCAGGAATTAAAAGATTAGTGTACACCCAGCGTTATAAGGATGATAGTGGCCTGGTTTTTCTTGAGAAAGCCGGTGTTGACGTTTTACAAATAGAAAATATAGAAATTGAAACCTTCTAAAGTTATTATTCCCATACTATTAAGTATCGCCTTGCTGGCGGGAATATTTATTGGGGTATTCTTCGATTTTCCAACCCAAAGTCTGGCGCTTTCTGAGAGTAGTCAACGTGAGAACAAGATTCGCCAAATCATAAACTATATAGATTTTGAGTACGTAGATGATCTGAATACAGATAGCCTGTTGGATCTTACTATTTCTGATTTGGTGCGAAAGCTAGATCCACACAGCACCTATATACCCTTAGATCAGGTAGCGGCAAGCGATGAGAGCGTAAGGGGGAGTTTTGAAGGTATTGGTATAGAGTTTAAAATGCTCAGAGACACCCTTACCGTAATTCGGATTTTGGAGGATGGGCCAGCGGAAAGTGCCGGGCTAAAGGCCGGAGATCGAATTTTGGTAGCTTCCAATAAAGAAATGTACGGGCCAGAGGTAACTACCGAGGATGTGGTATCCACACTTAAGGGTAAATCAGGAAGCAGGGTTACATTGAGTATATACCGACCCATGGGTAGGGTCAACGATATTATTAGCATAAAGCGGGGTACCATTCCGCTAAAGAGTGTTACCACAAGTTTTATGGCCAATTCTAAAACGGGATATGTGAAATTGGATCGCTTTTCACAAGATTCGGACAAGGAGTTGGGTAAGGCTATTAGAAGTTTGAAAAGGCAGGGAGCTGAAAATCTTATTTTCGACTTGCGTGATAATCCCGGTGGACTGCTGTCTGTGGCCAGAGATGTGGCGGATGAATTTCTGTCGAAAGACAAGTTGATAGTGTTTACAAAGGATAGAAAGGGTCACGAGACTACTGTTTATGCTACATCGGAAGGAGAGTTTGAAAAAGGAAAGCTTGTGGTTTTGATAAACGAGGGTTCGGCCTCAGCTAGCGAAATTGTAGCCGGTGCCGTGCAGGATAATGACAGGGGATGGGTAATAGGCAGGAGGTCTTTTGGTAAGGGATTGGTACAGGAGGAGATGACTTTGGCGGATGGCTCTAAAATCAGGTTGACCACCCGCAGATATTATACCCCCAGTGGCAGAAGCATCCAAAAACCATTTGGTGATTATAACCAGGGCTTTTTGGAACGAAGTGGTTATGAGGGAGGTGATGGCGAATCAATTGATGACAACCAGCACGTGTATACTACAAAGGCCGGAAGAAAGGTTTATGGCGGAGGTGGAATTATGCCTGATATTGAAATTGGTATTGACACCAGTCGATCCGCGGTGTTGCTGTATCACCTTTCTAATCTATCCAATATGGATAGTAAGGCTTTTACTTATGTAGACAGGCATCGTGAGGCTTTAAGTAAAATAGATAAGAAGTTTCTGATAAATGAAATGGAGGTTAATGATACCATTTTAGACTTCTTTTTTGGGGGGCATATCGAAAGGCTAAAGGGCAGGGATGATAAAACCATTGAGCTTATAAAAGGTAGAATCCGCGCTCAGATAGCCTATAATTTGTATGGTATTTCAGCTTTTCAGGAAGCTTACTCCCGGTTTGATCCAACAATTATCAGGGCCTTGCAAACACTTGATACGGGGCAGGCCTTATTACAATAAAAAAAATCCCGCCTTGGCTAAGCCGAGGCGGGATTTTTATTTTTTGAACTAATGCTTAGTGAGCAGCTTCTTCAGTAACTTCTTCTGTAGCTTCTTCCATTTTGTCATCAGCTTCGTTAGAAATTTCTTCTACTTTGTCGCCAACTTCGTCAGCAGCTTCGTCCACAGATTCGCCCATGTCTTCAACGCCTTCTTCAACTTGTTCAGCTGGAGTTTCAGCGTTTTGGCAAGAAACACTCATAAAGCCTACAAAAGCAAAAGCTGCGGCAAATAAACTTACTTTTTTCATCGTGTAACAGATATTTGGTTATTATAATAATGGGCGAAAGTAATATTTTTCAGCACATCAATAGAAAATAGCTTAAAACTATTTTCTCAGTAAGTTCCTAATATCCACAAGGGTTTTAAGCTTATCGGCCAGTTCTGAAATCGCAATTCGCTCCTGTTGCATGGTATCGCGATAACGTATCGTAACTGTTTTGTCCTCTTTAGTTTGATGATCAACGGTAACACAAAGAGGGGTTCCGATAGCATCATGTCTGCGGTAACGCTTGCCAATAGCGTCCTTTTCATCGTACTGACAATTGAAGTCAAACTTCAGTTCGTCAATAATTTCACGGGCTATTTCGGGTAAACCGGCTTTTTTCAACAAGGGAAGCACAGCCACCTTTACGGGTGCTAAAGCCATTGGGATTTTTAGCACGGTTCTTTCCGAGCCATCTTCCAGCTTTTCTTCCTGGTAAGAAGCAGAGAGTACAGCCAAAAACATTCTGTCCAATCCGATAGAAGTCTCCACCACATAAGGGGTGTAGTTTTCGTTTATTTCAGGATCAAAATATTGTAGCTTCTTGCCGCTGTGTTCTTCATGGGCCTTAAGATCAAAGTCAGTACGGCTGTGGATGCCTTCCAATTCCTTAAATCCAAAAGGGAAATTAAATTCAATATCAGCAGCGGCATTGGCATAATGCGCCAGTTTATCATGATCGTGAAAACGGTAGTTTTCTGCGCCAAGCCCAAGGGCACTGTGCCACTTCATACGTTCTGTTTTCCAGTATTCGTACCATTTCATTTCTTCGCCTGGGCGTACAAAAAATTGCATTTCCATTTGCTCAAACTCGCGCATACGGAAAATGAACTGGCGGGCAACAATCTCATTTCTAAAGGCCTTTCCGGTTTGGGCAATTCCAAACGGAATTTTCATCCTACCGGATTTTTGCACATTCAAAAAGTTTACAAAAATACCCTGAGCCGTTTCCGGACGAAGGTATATGGTAGTTGCGCCATCAGCGGTAGATCCCATTTGGGTTCCGAACATCAGGTTGAACTGACGAACTTCGGTCCAGTTTTTTGAACCAGAAACCGGGCAGGCAATAGCTTTTTCTTCTATCAGTGCTTTTACATCGTCAAGATCACCATCCGTAAGGCCTTTGGCCATACGAGTCATGGTTTCGTTGGCTTCATCCAAATATCCCTTTACACGGGGATTGGTTTCGCGATACATGGCTTCGTCAAAGCTTTCGCCAAATCGCTTGGCCGCCTTTGCACATTCCTTATTTGCCTTTTGGCGGAGTTTTTCGGCATAGTCTTCCAACAGTACATCGGCACGGTAGCGCTTCTTGCTATCCTTATTGTCGATCATAGGATCGTTAAAGGCATCAACATGTCCGCTGGCTTTCCAGGTGGCGGGGTGCATAAAAATGGCGGCATCAAGGCCTACTATGTTTTCATGCATCTGCACCATGGATTTCCACCAATAGTCGCGAATGTTTTTCTTTAACTCCACACCATTTTGACCGTAGTCATATATGGCTTGCATACCATCGTATATCTCACTGGAGGGGAAGATAAACCCATACTCCTTGGCATGAGAGATTACTTTCTTAAAAAGGTCGTCTTGATTCATGGCGCGAAAATAAGAAGAAGACGTGATGTTGATTGGGGAATAGCAGAATTGTTAATTGGCTATCTTTCTCAGCAGTGATATTGAACATCTATATAAATACTGTGGACCCTATTTTCTGGATTTATGAAACTTTCGACACTGCTTGTTGCTCTTCTGCTAGCCTTTTCGGGAATGGCTCAAAGAGATAATGCCAAACACTTTTCGCAGAATGCTGATACCTGAGCTACCCAATTTCCTTTACAGGAAAGGAGCAGATTTAAGGATGCCAAAAATTTAATCGGCCTATCCATCTGTCAAAAACCCCAAAAAATTATCCTGCGTTATCACTTCAAATTCGTGATTGGGGTAGGTATTGTTAAATGTTTTGGGAAGGCGGGCTTTTTGCGTGGTGCTCCATTTAAACTCAAAGGCGTGGAGAGTGCCGTCTTTGTCTTCTATGTAATCAATCTCTTGCTGGTCCTGCGTTCGCCAAAAGTAGGTGCTGGCCCAGTGGTGGCGGTAGGCGTTGTGTTTCATCCGCTCGCTTATCAAAAAATTTTCCCAAAGGGCGCCAATGTCATTTCGACTGGCGGCCGGTCTGAAATCGGTAATCAAAGCATTGCGGATACCATTGTCGTAAAAATAGATTTTGCGGCTTTTCTTCAGTTCTTTTCTGTGGTTTCGGCTAAAGGCTGGTAGGCGGAAAATCACAAAGGTTTGCTCCAATAGCTGGATGTACTTTTCCACCGTTTGGTTGTCCAGCCCAATGGTTTTGCCCAGTTCGTTAAAGGATACTTCATTCCCTAACTGATAAGCAAGGGTTTTGAGCAGTGAAATGAGCTTGTCCGATTTTTTGATGTTCTCCCAAAGCAAAATGTCTTTAAAAAGAAAACTATCCGAAAGCTGTTTTAGGATTTCCTTAGGGTTGCTTTCTGCAGAAACCACTTCGGGGTAATACCCAAAAAGCAGGCGGTGGTGCAGCAACCTTTTTTCGGCAAGCAGACCGTGGTGGTCGGCCATTTCTTTAAAAGAAAGTGGAAAGAGTTGAAACTCCCACTTTCGGCCGGTTAATGGTTCGTTCACTTTATTGGCCAAATCAAAAGAGGAAGAACCGGTAGCCACCAGTTGCAGTTCGGGCATTTGGTCGGTAATCAGTTTTAGTTTTATCCCAATGTCATCAATGCGCTGGGCTTCGTCTATCACCAAAGTTTTATAACCCGCAAAGTAGGTCTGTAACTGTGCTGCCGATGCCGATTGGAAAATGCTATGTGTATCGTCATCATCACCGTTTAGCCACAGCACATTTTCAGTTTCCTTAAAAATGGTTTTTAGCAAAGTGGTTTTACCCGTTTGGCGCGCACCAAAAATGATGAGTGCCTTGCCAGGATTGAGCTTGGCGGTGATTTCAGATTGAATGACCCGTTTAATCAAAAAAGAGAATTTGCGATTACGTTCGCAAATTTAACGGTTTATTTGCGATTACATTCGCAAATATTCCTAAGTCAAAATCTACTTAAACAGCTCCTGCACATTGGCCGAAAACAGTTTTACGGCAATGGCCAAACAGATAATCCCAAATACTTTACGAAGGATGCTGATGCCTGAGCTGCCCAGTTTTCTTTCTAAAAAGGGTGCGGTTTTAAGCACACCAAAAACCAAAATACAGTTTAGTAAAATGGCTACTACTATATTTTCAGCGGCATATTCGGCCCGAATCGAAATAAGGGTGGTAAGTGTTCCTGCCCCTGCGATGAGTGGAAAGGCAATGGGAACTATAGAGGCGGCCTTTGGCTCTTCATCCTTAATAAGGTGAATGCCCATAATCATCTCCAGGGCCAAAAAGAAAAGAACAAACGAACCTGCCACGGCAAAGGAATTTATATCTACGCCAAGGTATTTTAGTATAGTTTCACCTACAAAAAGAAAGACAATCATAATGCCACCTGCCACAATTGTGGCTCGCCCACTTTCAATTTCACCCACTTTGCTTTTTAGGGATATAATAATAGGTATGCTACCGATAATGTCAATTACGGCAAACAGTACCATAGCGGCTGAAAATATTTCTTTGAAGCTGAAATTCATGACTTTAAGCGTTTTTCAAATGGCCGGCAAAAGTACTGTGGCTTTTTGAAATAAGAGGTATTGATTAAACTATTTTGTAATAGGATTTATCCCTGGTAAAAGTCAGGTAGACGCGAGGTTGTGGAATTTTGAAACCCATTACCTTTGGGTGAAACCAATGTTTAATTTAAAACCAGTAATACCATGGCAAATTATTTTGACAATGATACCTTAATTACTGACGGTTCTGGAAACCTTTCTCTAAAGATCAACTCCGGCTATGGTCAGCCGGTGGCTACAACCGTCTATTTCAAAAGCAATAATGGATCAACAAAGGAGATTGATGCATTTGAAGGTAATAAGCAAAGGGACTTAGGGCCTGTGTCCGGATTTCGATATCATAGAATAGAGATATTCTGTATTGTTCATGATGTTCAGGATCCGGCTCCCGGCCAGGAGGTTGAAGATATTCATCTTGACATTGAGGTTTCTGGTGGTGGTGCTTCAGTAGATACGTCATTCATAAAGAAGACCAAGGGCGTTGGCACTCTGGTAAAATGCACTTATGAAGTAACAATACTGTAAGTGATGAGAAAGATTATTTTATCTATTTCAATAGTAGGGTTGGCGTTGTCATCTGTGGCTCAGAATGATACTTTAAAATCCTTGAAGGATGTAAAACTGGAAATGCTTAAAATGCCAGATAATTCGGCATTTACCATTATGGGTACAACCCCATCGGAAATACAGATGCCCGGCTCGGCTCCGGAGTTTGCCATGTCAATACAAAATGCTTCAAACGACTTTTCTGAATTCCCCAATAACTATGGTTTTTCGGTAACGCCATACTGGTGGATTTATGGAAAAAAACTTTCGTTTGAAGATGATTTCTCTACAAGTAATGAGCTGAAGTTTTTTCGACATCTGCGGATATCAGGAGGAGTTGTAAATGGTCCAAATGATAATGGTAGTTTGTGGAGATATGGAGCAGGGCTTCAGGCTACATTACTGGCGGGAAAGGTGGATTCCTCAAAAAGGGCTGATTACCAAAGGCATCTGTTACAGCTTAATAGAAAGCTTTATAATGATAAGGAGGACTATTTAAAGGGTTCCGTAGCTTACCGGGAATTGGAAGCCGAAATTAATGGAACGTTGCAAAAAATGCCTAATGCCACTAATGATCAGGATCGTAATGAATTGAGAAAAAAGCTAGCTGAACTACAAGCTCAAAAGAAAAAACTCATGGATGAGCTAAACGCAGAGCATGGTTTGAATAAGGTGTTTTCAGGTGGTGATAGCCTCGCGTTATACACATCATTTAATGATATGGCTACTCGCTACGGCTGGAAATGGGATGTTGGCCTGGCCACAGCCTACGACCTACAAAGTAATAAAACTGATTCTGCCTCACTTTATCGCCTGGGTGGATGGACCAACTTTGGGTACAGTTTGCCTCCCGGACAAAAATGTCAGCTTTCCATTTTAGGTGCTGCACGATATTATTATTACGATCAGGTGGTGTATGAATTGGAAAACAGCTCGGTAATAATAAATGATCTTGGTGTAATTGATGGCGGTTTACGACTTGTGCTTGATGCTGATAAAATTAGCTTGTCATTTGAAGGCCTGTACCGCTATGGACTGAGCGATGCCTTTGAAAGTACCTATAAACTTAATGCCATGCTCAATTACCGCTTTGCCGAAAACAGAATGGTTTATTTCTCTTTGGGTAATGATTTTAATGACAACTCTGTTGGCGATCCCAATCAGATCAGAGTGTTTGTAGGCGTAAACCTGGGTTTTGGCGACAAAACAGATGTGGAGTATCAGTTGAGGTGATTTTCTTGGAAAATTGAAAGTTTTGAAGTTATCGCTCCAATATTTATTCAATGGATTTTTCATCATGTTGATGAGTTCTTGTGTGAATCAAGGTCTGATTACATGGGCAGTTCCTTTACATAGCTCTGAAGCTATAATCGAAATAGAACTGCCATCAGAGCTTAGGAATATAAAAACCTCTGTGCATCTTTCGGATTGTAAACCTTGTGGAAGGTTTCATACCATATTTTCCAATGAGACTTTTGCGGAAGGAGTTGAGGATACAACTGGCTTTCTAACAACCTGGCTTATTGATACAAATTCGTCTGGCTTTCTATACTTTGAAGAAGAATTATACCCGGAGGTAAATTTAGGATCTGAAAAAAGAGTCGCTGAGGAGGATTTGAATTTTTTGAGAAGGGCATTGCATGCTGAGGATCCAAGATCAAAATTTCTTCAGAGTGAAATAGTGAATGAGGTTGCTCTAGTTAAATATGAAACCTTTGATCAGAGCGGGCTTCTTAGTTCTCGAAACATTGATGGTATTACCTATTTGAATAATCAGTTTGTGAAGATATTTTTTATCCAACACCACGATTTTCAAAATGATATATGTGACAAGGTTTGGTTTGCTATTGAGAATCTGAGACTTCTAAACAGCGGAAGTCATTAAATTCTGTATTATTAAATAGAGAGAGTAAATTGGTTTGGGTAATAGGACATTTAGTGTTTAGCCTCTTACCTTTGCGGTCTGTTCAATGTACATTGTACAAAATACATCATACAACTCATCGCTCATGATATCCATCGGAAACGCTCTTATCTCAGAAGATTTACTTGAAAAAGCATTTGTTTGTGACCTTACCAAGTGTAAAGGCGCCTGCTGTGTAGAGGGCGATGCTGGTGCGCCATTAGAGGATGATGAGGTTCTTAAACTGGAAGAAATCTTTGAAGATGTAAAGCCTTTTCTTCGTCCGGAAGGAGTGATGGCCATTGAGCAACAAGGTACTTCCATAAAAGATCCTATAGATCAGGAGTGGGTTACACCGCTTGTAAATGGTGCCGAATGTGCCTATGTTATTTTTGATGAGAAGGGCGTAACCAAATGCGGGATTGAAAAAGCGTGGGAGCAAGGTGCTGTAGATTGGCGCAAACCTGTTTCCTGTCATTTGTATCCTATCCGCATTGATAAGTATGAAACCTATGATGCCGTTAATTACCACAAATGGCAAATCTGCAGCCCCGCCTGCGATTTAGGTGCCCAGCTAAAAGTTCCGGTTTACAAATTCACCAAGGATGCCCTTATCCGTAAATACGGCCCCGATTGGTACGGGGAGCTTGAGGAAGTGGCCGAGCACTGGCCGGGGAAAATTTAAATTTAGTCTACAGTCTACAGTCTACAGTCTACAGTCTACAGTCTACAGTCTACAGTCTACAGTCTACAGTCTACAGTCTACA
>JBLWXT010000039.1:0-36984 GCA_048267305.1 Owenweeksia sp.
TGTTTCTTTGTTCCTCTTTAGAATGGAAAAAATATTTGCCTGAAATTAGCTTCTCCCCATAAAATTACGCTGATCCGCAAACTACAAGTCGTTTATAGCCGCAATATAGCAGACAAGTCTGTAAGAATGTCCACACCCGGCAGGTTGTCTTAACTTTTTTGCAAACACATTGGATTGGGCTGGTTGTGCGCTGTAGGCTTTTGTTTACAAGCATTCTACTTTACTCCGTCAGGATGGCATTAATAAATTCTGTTTTAAATTTTCATCAATTCATCTTTTTCCGTGAACCAACTGCCCCTTATTTCATTAAAATGGGTAGACCTTTGCAGGCCGTGCGGTTACAGTAAATTGCCATGGCCTGTTAACCCATAAAGTGAATAGAATAGATGCAAAGACACAAAGCCCCCATTGATTATATAACCCGCCCGGTAAACAAGCTGGTAAACAGCGATGCCGCCATTGGGGTTATCCTTTTTATTGCCGCTGTGGCGGCAATGATAGTTGCCAATTCCAGCTGGGGTGGAGAGTGGTACCACGAGTTTTGGGAAAAGGAAATCACCATCAGTTTTGGTGAGAGGGAAATTAGCCTCAACCTGCACTATTTTATCAATGACGGGCTTATGGCCTTGTTCTTCTTTTTGGTGGGCCTGGAGATTAAGCGCGAGTTTATAGCCGGTGAACTTAGTCAATGGCGTAAAGCTGCTTTGCCCATTGGTGCGGCCATTGGCGGTATGGTTGTTCCGGCCCTTATTTACTTTGCCTTTAATTACGATACCGCGGCCAGCAAGGGGTGGGGTATACCCATGGCTACTGATATTGCCTTTGCGCTTGGGCTTATAAATCTGGTGCGTATGCGTATAGCATCTTCCGTAAAGGTATTTATTACTTCCCTGGCGGTGGTAGATGATATTGGCGCTGTACTGGTGATTGCCTTCTTTTACACTTCAAGTTTTGATGCCCACCAACTGTACATTGCCGGTGGTGCCTGGCTGGTGCTGATGATCGCCAACAGGCTGGGAGTAAGAAGCGTTTTCTTTTATGGCTTCGTAGGCATCAGTGGCATTTGGGTGGCATTTTTCTATTCGGGCATTCACCCTACCATTGCCGGTATTTTGCTGGCGTTTACCATTCCTGCCAAGTATCGTATTAGTAAAGATCAGTTTACAGATCAATTAAAGGTTTTGTATCGCAAGTATTTAAAATCCGATACGGTTGATTTGGATTTCAATACCCAGCGTGAAGACCGATTGCTAAAGGGAATCCGCGCGGCAGGAGATGATGCCCGTACGCCTTTACAGAAAATTGAAACCGGCCTGTATCCCTTTGTTTACTTTATAGTGATGCCCATTTTTGCCTTCGCTAATGCGGGATTGGTCATTGAATCCAACTTCTTTGAATTATTGCTGGGCCCCATTGGTTTGGGAGTAATTGGCGGATTAATTTTGGGAAAAATTCTCGGCATCAGCCTTTTCTCAAGGTTGTTGGTAGCTATAGGTATTGCTGAGCTTCCGGCAGGCAGTAACTGGAAACAAATTTATGGAACCTCCATATTGGCGGGAATTGGTTTTACCATGTCGCTGTTTATCTCTGAACTGGCCTTTGAAAATAAGGAATATACAGAGGCAGCTAAGTCTGCCATTTTGGTAGCCTCAGTATTGGCTGCGGCTCTTGGGCTAATTGTTATTAGGTTTACCAATAAAAAAATACCAATTACATGATACAAGGGAAGGAAGCACAAACGACAATCAAGTTAATGCCCGAAATAGCGGAACGCTGGAGCCCAAGGGCTTTTAGTGATAAGCCGGTGGAAGAGGAAAAGCTATTGAAGATTTTTGAAGCTGCACGCTGGGCAGCCAGTTCCAGCAATGGACAACCGTGGCACTTTATTATCGCCCGCAAGGGAGATCCGCATTACGATAAGCTATTTGAAGGTGTAAACGAAGGAAACCAAAAGTGGGCCTATACGGCACCGGTATTGGGAGTTTCGCTGGCCCAAAAAAGGTTTGATTATAAAAACCGCGAAAACCGCCACTATATGCACGATGTAGGTATGGCCATGGGAAATCTGCTCACACAGGCCACACATGAGGGTTTGTATGTTCATCAAATGGGAGGGATAGTTCCGGAGAACATCTACAAAAATTTTGATGTGGATGAGGATAAGTATGAAGTGGTGGCCATGTTTGCAATCGGTTATCAGGATGAAAGCCGTTTGGGTGAAATGGACGAAAAATTTCGCGAATCAGAATTGCAGCCCCGCGAGCGTAAAGCGCTGAAAGACTTTTTGTTTGCCGGCAAGTTCGGGGAGAACCCGAGTTGGATTTAGTATTTAAGATTCAATAGTGGTGATTTGGATTTTTTCCAATGACTATGTAAGGTATAGTTTCTTACAAGGTCAATAGACTGTGGCCTGACAATAAAAATGTGCAATGCAAAGGTCAAAATCTAAAAGCTAAGTTCTAAATACTAATATGTATCCATTATTTTCGCAGCCTGAAATGTATGCATAACCATAAACCGCACAAATGAGCGTATTAGTCAATAAAGATTCAAAAGTTATAGTTCAAGGATTTACCGGTAGCGAAGGTTCTTTTCATGCCGGCCAAATGATAGAATACGGAACAAATGTAGTAGGAGGTGTAACTCCGGGTAAGGGAGGTCAGGAGCATTTGGGTCGTCCTGTTTTTAATACGGTTTCAGAAGCTGTGGAAAAAGCCGGAGCTGATGTATCCATCATTTTTGTACCACCTGCATTTGCTGCAGATGCAATTATGGAAGCTGCTGATGCTGGCATCAAGGTTATCATTACCATTACTGAAGGTATCCCTGTAAAGGATATGATTATTGTAAAAGAATTTTTGAAGGATAAGGATTGTCATATGGTAGGGCCAAACTGCCCGGGAGTGATGACTGCCGGAGAAGCTAAAGTGGGTATTATGCCTGGCTTTATCTTTAAAAAAGGTAGAATTGGTGTTGTATCTAAATCAGGTACACTTACGTACGAAGCCGTAGATCAGATTACCAAAGCAGGTATGGGACAATCTACTGCCATTGGTATTGGTGGAGATCCAATTATTGGTACATCCATGCAACAAGCTATGGAGCTTATGCTTAATGATACCGAAACTGACGGAATGGTAATGATTGGCGAAATTGGCGGACAAATGGAAGCTGAAGCTGCTGAGTGGTATAAGAATAGCGGAATTAAAAAACCGGTTGTAGGTTTTATCGCTGGTGAAACTGCTCCTGCTGGCCGTACTATGGGGCATGCCGGTGCCATTGTTGGTGGAAGTGATGATACTGCCCAGGCTAAAAAGAAAATCATGCGCGAATGTGGAATTCACGTAGTTGATTCTCCTGCTGATATCGGTACTAAGATGGCCGAACTTATGGGCGTAACTGCTTAGGTAAAGCAAACCACTCTTTTTAAGAGATTATAGATATAGCGAAACCCGCTTCCTGAGAAGGAAGCGGGTTTTTTGTTTTAGGGGCTTTGTAGATGTTTTGATCCAAAAAAAATATTTTGCCAGTAGCCATTAAATCAACCGGTTACTCATTCTTATGTTACTGAGTGCTAAATTTCCTCCTACATTCAGGTAATTTTAAATCATACCCTATATGAACAAATCGTACTCTTTACTCTTTGTGGGGATGTTGGGATTTTCGCTCTTTGGACAAAGCACTTCGCCTGAAGTGGTTTCTTCTGCAGGAGCAAGTTTCTCTAACGCTTCCCACCAAATTAGTTTTACTATTGGTGAGCCGGTTATTGCCACCCAAAGTAATTCGGGCAACACGCTAACCCAGGGCTTTCATCAAACCAGGCTTGATGTTATTTCCCTTGGGGAAATTCCCCTGGTGGAAAACATCAAGATTTATCCCAATCCTACTGTTGAGTCTTTAACTATTATCACTACCGGTGGCGTAGGGCAAATTTCGCTCAACGTTTTTGGCAGTGACGGCAAACTTGTAATCAGCAAAAAGATTACTGCCGATGGAGAGGAAATCATTGATGTATCAAAATTAGCAGAGGGCTCCTATAGTCTTCAGTTTATAGATAGCAATCAATCCGTTCAAACATTCTCAATCATTAAAACCAGATAGTCATGAAAAAAATAATATTCAGTTTATCATTCATCTTATGTGCAGCCATAACCTTTGCACAGGCTCCGGAAAAATTTCAATATCAAACTGTAGTGCGCGATAATCTGGGCGCTCCTGTGGTAAATCAGGGAGTAAGCTTCAGGCTTAATATTCATGAGGCATCAGCGGCAGGAACCACCGTGTACTCAGAAACGCATAGTGCCACTACCAATGATTTTGGATTGGTAAACCTCGAAATAGGAGGAGGAACCGTAGTAAGCGGAACCTTTAGCACCATAGACTGGGGAAGTAATAACTACTATGTAGAAGTAGAGATGGACCCGGCCGGAGGAACAAGCTATACCAGCATGGGGAGCACGCAGCTTCTAAGTGTACCTTATGCGTTGAGCAGTAAAACGGCATCCGATATGGAGCTTAATGATCTGAGCGATGTGCAGGGCAGCCCAACCAACGGACAGGTGTTGAAGTGGAATGGTACAACCTGGCAGCCTCAAAATGATTTGGGTGGAACTGCCTATACCGCAGGAACAGGTATTTCCATTTCTGGTTCAAACGCTATTTCAGCTGATTTGGGAACGGATATCTCCACAAGTGAAATTCAGAATGGAGCGGTAACAGGGGCAAAAATCGATCAGATGAGTGCGGCTAACGGTGAAGTACTTTCGTGGAATGGAACCAGCTGGGCACCATCTGCAGCTACTGGGGGAGCATCGCCTTGGACGTTAACAGGCACGAATGTAACCAGAGACACTGGAAATGTTGGAATTAATAATACAGCCTTTACACCCCTTTATACCCTTACCGTTACCGGAGATACTAATGCAGCTATTGCTATAGGCGCGCAAGGCTCGTTTAACCAACCACATTCGGGAAGGTTGGTGTTTAGCGAAGATGTGCTTAATGCATCCGGTACCTGTGGTTTTGAGTGGAGGCTAAATGGCGCTACAAACCGTTTGGTAATGATGTCGGGATGTACAGCACTCAATGATACTTCAATGATTATAAACAGAACTGGCGAAGTTCTTTTTAATGAAAGAGTAAGAATCGGTAGTTCTATTAATCCAAGTACAGATTTACATATTAAACAAAGCGGAAACGGTATCACACCAGGTACCGAAGGTATAAGATTTGAGGAATCGGGCGGCACTACTCAATGGCAACAATGGGCTGGCGGCAGTGACTTAAACTTCGCATTTAACGGTACCCGCCTTGGTTATATAAATGATGCCAATGGTGCCTATGTTACCACCTCAGACAGAAGAGTGAAAACCAATATTTCGCCAATGGGCAATGTACTGTCAGGTGTGATGCAACTGCGTCCGGTTACCTACTATTACAAGCACCACACAGAGGGTAGTGTAAGCAACGGGTTTATAGCTCAGGAAGTGATGGAGATTTTCCCTCAATTGGTATATCATTCTGAGGGAGAAGACGATCAACTGGCACTGGCATATAGCGATTTTGGAATTTTGGCTATAAAGGCGGTACAGGAGCAACAGGCTCAAATAGAGAAGCTACAATCAGAAAAAGAAGCTTTGGCAGATAAAAATGCAGAGCTGGAAGCTCGCCTCAAAAAACTTGAAGAAGCGGTAAATGCGCTGATAAAGGAATAGAAGCTTAACTTTTCGAAATTATTTAGAGGGCTAACCATTTTGGTTGGCCCTTTTTTTATGAGATAGTTTGCTCTCCTGTGCTAGTTAGGTATCGGCAATGCTCAACCACTCATTATCAATAGTCCCGGTAGTTATGCTGTTCTAAATTTCGCCTCGTTTTAAAATGCACGGTATCTACAATTTCCTAAAGGTGCTACCTTTTAAAGGTTACCTTTCTATGCTTCCTGGCATAGACTTGCAAGTATATTTTGCAGATTCTTAGTGTTTTATGCGATAAGTAATTACTCAAAAATCAATGTCATGAAAAAAAGTCACTTAACAGTTTTAGCACTTTTCTCCGGGCTTTGCCTAAGTGCGCAAAGCATTTCACCCCAAGTGGTCTCCTCCGCAGGAAACCACTTTTCCAACGGTACCCACCAAATCAGTTTTACCCTTGGTGAGCCGGTAATTGCTACTCAAAGCAATTCGGGAACAACCCTTACCCAGGGCTTTCACCAAAGCAAGCTTTCTGTAATTTCCATTGCAGAGTTGGTAAGTGAGTCGGGTATTAAGGTTTATCCTAATCCTGTAGTTCAGAATCTCAATATTGAAACCACCAATCTGGGAAATGACGTTTGGCTAAATCTGTATTCAACAAACGGAAAGCTTGTACTCCAAAAGAAAATGTCAGGCTCTGAAGAATCGCTCAACATGGAAGCTCTTGCCGAAGGTACTTACTTCCTAAACCTAAAATCGGCTAACGCCATCATTCAAACCTTTTCAATCATAAAAACCCGATAGTCATGAAGAAGTTATTAGTTACTCTTGTTTTTTCAATTTCAACATTAATTGTTTCCGCACAAGCGCCAGATCGCTTTCAGTATCAAACCGTAGTGCGCGATAATACAGGTCAGCCCATAGCCAACCAAAGTGTGGGCATCAGAATTAATATTCACAAAGGCTCGGCAGGTGGCGCCATAAGTTATTCAGAAACTCATTCATCCGTAACCAATGATTTTGGTTTGGTAAACCTGCAGATAGGCGGTGGCACACCTGTAAGCGGTACCATGGGAGCTGTACAGTGGGGAAGTGATGAATTTCATCTTGAGGTTGAATTGGATGCCGCTGGAGGAACCAATTATGTTTCCATGGGTACCACTCAATTATTGAGTGTTCCGTATGCATTGAGTTCTGGCGATAAAGTTTGGGATAAAAATGGAACTTCGGCCACCTATGATGCCGGAAATGTAGGAATAGGAACAAATGCACCATCAAATTTTGTAGAGGTTACAGGCGCTAACTCTGCCGTATTAATGTCTATAGAAAAAACCGATGCAGCAGGAGGAAATGACGTGCTTGAAATACGTACTCAGACGGGAGCCCCTGATAATGCAGCATTTATAGAAATGCAGAGAGGTACGGTTGTAGAAGCTCGTGTAAATACAGATGGTAGTGCGGAGTTTTTGAATGTTAAGGTAGAGGAAGACCTAAGCTCTTCAACCTCACCTGTAAAGGGGAAGGTTTATGCCAATGGACTACCTATAGCTTACGGTTATGTATCATCTGGTACCACCACCGCCACCTTGGTTACGGATTATGGGATAGCCAGTATTACAAAACCTGCAAGTACCACTGGTGAATATCGCATCATTTTAAATAAAACAGTTGTGGGAGAGCCGGTGATCATCGCTACATCCTTCAATGGTTCGCCCGGTGACGAGATAGCCACAGCCAATAAAGTGTCGGCCACAGAAATTGAAATTAACATTACAGACGGCAGTGGAGTAGCTCTAAACTCAAACTTCTATTTTGTGGTATTCGGAACCATACAATAACGGTCCAATATCACCCATGATGAGAAAAATAATACATCTAGCTCTGTGCATTTTGGTGATTACCATATCTGCCAATGCACAGGCACCCGAGCGTTTTCAGTATCAAACTGTAGTCAGAGATAACTCAGGAAACCCTATTGCCAACCAAAATGTAGGGTTTAGAATTAATATCCACAGAGGTTCCTCAACAGGAGCTGTGGATTACTCCGAAACGCATAATGCCACCACCAATGATTTTGGATTGGTGAACCTTGAGTTGGGAGGCGGTACTTCTGTAAGTGGAAGTTTTAATACGATAGACTGGGAAGGCAACATCTACTTTGTAGAAGTGGAATTGGACCCTTCGGGAGGTAGTGCCTACTCATCCATGGGAACTACGCAATTGCTGAGTGTACCTTATGCCTTAAGCAGTAAAAAGGCTTCCGGTATGGACTTAAACGATTTGGTTGATGTTCAGGGAAATCCGGCCAATGGAGAAGTGCTGAAGTGGAATGGCACGGCATGGGCACCGGCATTAGATAGTGCGGGATTAGCTGTTGTTTATGCAGCCGGCAGCGGAGTTGGTATCTCGGGAAGTAATGTAATCTCTGCGGATTTAGGAACAGATATCTCCACCAGTGAAATTCAAAGTAATGCTGTTACTAATGCTAAAATTGCCAATAATGCAGTTGGTACCAATCAGCTTGCCAATAGCTCTGTTACTACCGCTAAGTTGGATAATGGATCAGTAACAGCTCTCAAGCTGGATCAAATGAGTGCGGCCAATGGAGAGGTACTAAAATGGAATGGCACGGCATGGGCTCCGGCAGCCGATAATACGGGGCCGGCAAGTACAACGTATACTGCTGGTGCAGGTATTTCAATTTCCGGATCCAATGTGGTTTCTGCTGATTTGGGTGTTGATATTGCCACAGCTGAAATACAGAATGATGCAGTGACAAACGCCAAAATTGCCAATAATGCGGTGAATACAGCTCAAATTGCCAATGATGCCGTGACCAATGCTAAGATTGCCAACAATGCCGTACAATCAGCTCAAATCGCTAATAGTGCTGTAACCTCTACAAAAATTGATCAAATGAGTGCTGCAAGTGGAGAGGTACTTAAATGGAATGGAACTAATTGGGCACCCGCTGCCGATAGTGCCGGGAGCAATATCTGGAGTCTGTCCGGTTCTGATGCCTATTACAACTTTGGTGATGTGGGTATTGGAACTAGTTCCCCATCGGCTAAACTTGAGATTTCGCAAAACAGTTCGTTATCAGATCCTCATATTCACATCCATGAAGATGGGAATGATTACGCAAGGATAAAACTTGACAATAATAACGGCTCCAACTACTGGACAATTGCGGCTTACGTGGCAACCAATAACAGGAATGACCGCCTAAATTTTTGGAATGGCACCAGTGGTGATTTAATGTCCCTTACGGGAGATGGCCGTTTGGGTATAGGCGTGGGTATTTCTCCAAGAACAACCTTGCACGTGGGAAATGGTGAGACGGTACTTTTTGGATCAGATACTATTGGGCCTGGCGATAAATTATTGTGGTTGCCAAAACTGCACGCCTTTAGGGTAGGTACCGTTGCCTCCGGAGCTACGGCTAATTACTGGCATCCTGATAGTATAGGCTTGTACTCCTTTGCGTCAGGGCTAAATACAAGGGCACAAGGGTATGGAGCAACTGCTATGGGTAGAAATACTGAAGCCAGTAACAGCTATGCCTTTGCTTCTGGTTTCTTTTCAAATGCAGATGGTCAATATTCCACAGCAATGGGTTTTAATACAGATGCTTTGGCTTTAGGGTCCACTGCATTGGGTTATAGTACGGATGCGGAAGCAAATTATTCCTTCGCGGCCGGTTTTTTTGCCGAGGCGCAGGCTATATATTCTGTGGCCCTTGGTAATGCGGTACAAGCGCAATCATACGCCTCAATGGCCGTGGGTAGATATAATGTGGGTGGTGGAAATGGCACAAGTTGGCAAACAAATGATCCGATTTTTGAAATTGGGATAGGAACAGGTCCCTCAACTCGGGCAAATGCCCTTACCGTAAGAAAGGATGGAAATGTAGGTATTGGTATCACCAATCCGTTGGATGCCCTTCATGTAAATGGTCGCATTCGGTTTGCCAGTGTTGAATATTTGGAGGATGGAGGTAGCAGCGAAATAGCTGCGAATGGAGACTTGCGCCCCACAACCAATAATGTGTATGACTTGGGTACTCCTAGCTTTAGATGGGATGACGTATATGCCACCAACGGAACCATCAATACTTCCGACCGAAGAGATAAAACCAATATCAGGGATTTGCCTTATGGCCTAACAAGTATAATGGCTTTAAAGCCTGTGGTTTTTCAATGGAAGGAGGGAGCTGACAGAGGGGATAAGCTGGGACTCATCGCCCAGGATCTTTTGTTGGAAATTCCGGAAGTGGTAAAAACCTATGACTACCAATCTCGAGAGGAGGATGGAGTTATGATAAAGCAGGAATTGGAGAGATTGGGCGTTTACTACTCCGATCTTATTCCTGTATTAATAAAAGCTACGCAGGAGCAGCAGGAGGAGATAGAGTTGTTAAAGCAGCAAATCGAGTTATTGAAGACTTTAGTACAAAAAGACTAGGGCTGAAATTTTCGATGACTAAAAGTTTTTTAATTTTTTAAACACTACGATTAGAGGGGTGTGAAACAAACAGTATGTATTCTTAACTATCTGAAATACAAAATGGTAAATTGATAAAAAATCCTTAATTTAGAAGCAGAGTAGAGAAGTGCTTCTAGCACAGCTTTTGAGCGGAACCCTCGGATTTATTTTCGGGGGTTCCTGCCTTTTAGGGATATGGCGCTATTGTAACTAAGTTTGAACCCTAATTTCCCGGGATGAATTTTCAGTATTTTCTTGAATTACTTGGAACCTTTGTATTTGCCATTTCTGGTGCCCTGGCCATTAAGGGTATGGATAAAGACTGGCTCAGTGCGGGCTTTACGGGTTTTATTACCGCTATTGGCGGAGGTACTTTAAGAGATATACTGCTCGACAGGTATCCATTGGTATGGATTGCCGACATCAACATATTATATGTGGTTTTGGTAGGAGTGGTATTTACCTACTTCTTTTCCACTACTCTGGGTAAACTTCGTAAAACGCTTTTTTTGTTTGATACTCTTGGTATTTCACTTTTTGCCATTGTAGGTACTGAAGTAGCCCTTGAGGCTGGCGTACGAGGCGAAATTGCTGCTGTAATGGGAATGCTTACCGCGGTTATGGGAGGTGTAATAAGAGATACGCTTACCAACGAAGTGCCCGTGATTTTACAGCGTGGAATGTATGCCAGTGCCTGTTTGATTGGTGGATTTTTATATGTAGGCCTGGATTACTTTACCATTGATCGCAACCTCAATTTTGTACTCTGCATAAGTGTAATTATAATTTTGAGAATCCTTGCGGTGACCTATAAATGGGCCGTTCCAAGTTTTGATAATTCTTCTGATAAAAATCAATAGAGATTGCCCTAGCAGGATGTGTGGTATGCCATACCTTTGCCGACCATGACAGTTGACGAAAAAGTAGAAAAGGGTTTGTACCTCCCATTGATGGAGGAATTTTATACCATTCAGGGAGAGGGATATCACAGTGGCAAGGCCGCGTATTTTATACGTGTAGGTGGTTGTGATGTTGGTTGCCACTGGTGCGATGTAAAAGAGAGCTGGAACCCCAAATTGCATCCTGCAACATCTATTGAGCAAGTAGCCGAAAAGGCCGCTGAGCATTCCAAAACTATTGTTATCACTGGTGGTGAGCCGCTGACATGGAATATGGAGCCTCTTACCACATCTCTTAAACAAAAGGGTTTAACCATACATATAGAAACCTCCGGGGCTTATCCTGTATCCGGCCATTGGGATTGGTTTTGTTTATCTCCCAAAAAAACAAAGCCTCCCGTTGAGGAGGCTTATGATATAGCTCACGAGCTAAAAGTGATCATTTTTAATAAGAATGACTTTAAGTGGGCGGAGCAACATGCGGCAAAGGTTAAGGGCAGTTGCAAGCTATTCCTGCAACCCGAATGGAGCAGGAGGGAAGAGATGATGCCCCTTATTTCTGAGTACGTAATGAAAAATCCGCAGTGGCAAATAAGTCTGCAGATGCACAAGTATATCGGAATTCCTTAGGCTTTTCCTATATCCTTTCTGAGGGTGCTGCTTTTTTCAGTTGGCTGTTGATTGGTTTTTGATTTTACCAATTGAATATACGCAAAGGTGCAAATCAGAGCGGAAGACATACCCTCTATAAATACTATTACTCCAGCCGATACCGGAGTTATTCTGCCTCCAAAGCTTTCATGTAGGGCTAAATTAGCCATAAACTGCGGGTCAAGTAAGTCGAGATAGATGGCAATAAAGGCTGCAAACAGACCTATCCCCAAAAGGCTTGTTCTTAATCCTATCCAAAAGAAGTCGGCAAAGTCATCGTATTTCTCCACTCCTGCATTTTGCATGTAAGTGTTTATGGCATTGCGGATCAGCAGAAATACAAAAACTACATTTAACGCTCTGAGCCAATGAGTTCCTGCAAAGCCTAAAACTCTCATTAGAAGAAAATAACTCACCAGAGAAATGAACATGATTAGTCCGTTTTTCATCGGTATGGTTTTCCATAAATTGCTGAAAGTGCTCATGTTTACGGTTTTTTAAAAGTTAAGTAGTGCCTTCTCCAATTTCAAAAATCAGTAGCTTAAAAACCAGGGTTGATGTACAACCTCCTTAAGTTTTTATAATACCTTTTCAGGAAATCAGCATCTAAAGGCAACTGTTAAATCATTAGTTCTGCATCCACACATTGATATACCATACTACACTCAACTGTCGGAATTGTTCGCAGGCATCCTTTGTATCAATGTGTTAAGTGGAGTACGGCAGTGCAGAATGTATTAAAGGTATACTTAGCTTGGTGCGCAAGTGATCTTAGGAATTTGATTCAGGATGTATCGTAAATAACTTACGGCATCCAGCAACCATTTTATGTGTGTATGGTTGTTATACACCAAAGCTTATTTTTGCCATAAATCTAAAAGATTGTTCTCTTGTCATTGCTCAGAAAATACGCCCTTCACATTCTGATTTTATTTCACTGCATTGGTTTTGTGGGTATTGCATTTATCAATACAGAGGTATTTGCAAACCTTACCTTAATGAACCTTCTGTTGAGTTTACTTTTGGTAACCATATGCCATGAGGGCGATACCAAAGCCTTTTTTGGCGTCTTTATTTTTACTTGGGTACTTGGCTATTCAGTAGAGTTGTTGGGCATTGAAACAGGTTTTCCATTTGGTGACTATCACTACGGTTTTAGCCTGGGTCCAAGGTTATTTGATGTTCCCTTAATTATTGGTGTAAACTGGTTTTTAATGGTTTTGGGAGGTGGCTATATCGCGAAGCGATTTATCAGGCATAAGGCAGCCCGAGTTGTTGTAGCCGCGCTGTTAATGGTGGCTGTGGATATGTTGATTGAAACGGTAGCTCCCCAACTGAATTATTGGTACTGGAAGGATGATGTTGTGCCATTGGCGAACTTCATAGGTTGGTTTGCTGTTGCTGTAATAATGCAAATTACTTTTGTTACATTTATGAGTTCATCAACCAATAAATTAGCCATTCCTTACATGATTACTGTTGCTTTATTTTTTGGTATGTTAATTTTGGCGCTATGAATATTCTGTTGGCCATAGCTGTTATTTTTACGGCCTTTTTTGCGATGGAGCTTGTAGCCTGGGCAGCACATAAATTTGTTATGCATGGCTTTTTATGGTCGCTTCATAAAGATCATCACGTAAAACGGCCTGGGTTTTTTGAGAAAAACGATGCTTTCTTTTTGATTTTTGCCATTCCCAGTTGGTTATGTATAATGATGGGAGTGATCTACAGCAGCCCCATTTCCATACTCACAGGAGTGGGCATCCTCATTTATGGCATTGCCTATTTTTTGGTGCATGAAGTGCTTATTCACAGGCGATTTAAATGGTTTAAGAACACCAGGAATATCTATTTCCGGGCAATACTGCGGGCACATAAAATGCACCATAAGCAACTGGAAAAGGAGGGGGGCGAAAGCTTTGGGATGCTCATTATTCATCCAAAGTATATAAAGCAGGAGTGGGAGTTTAAACAAAAACATAAATTACAGGAACAATAGGTGCTGGAAACTAAATTCCTTTACGTAATACTAATGGCCTTGTCGCTGGCGGGGCCTTTATTTTTGAGCTTTGATAGAAAAGTGGCTTTCTATAAAAGCTTTGTACCGTTCATTTTAGCCGTTATTCCGGTTTCTCTCTTTTTTATTATTTGGGATATTTTTTTTACCGAGCTGGGGGTTTGGGGTTTTAACCCCAACTATATCACCGGTATTTCATTTGCCGGGCTGCCTCTGGGTGAATATCTCTTCTTTCTGGTGATTCCCTATTGCTGCCTTTTTATATATGAAGTGCTAAAGGCCTATTTCCCTAATCTGCAGTTGGAATCGCTAAAACAACCCGTCAGCAATTTCCTCATTGGCTTTGCCGTGGTTATTGCCGTTATTTACTACGACAGGCTTTATACCGTGCTTAACTTTTCACTGTTGGCACTAAGTATTATTTACTTCAGTAAAAAGAACAGGGCTCCATGGCTCGGTAGGTTCTACTTTGCGTTTGTGGTAATATGCATTCCCTTTCTTATTATCAATGGAATCCTGACAGGATCGTTGTTGGCAGAAGAGGTGGTTTGGTACAATTCCAAGTCTATAATTGGGTTGCGAGTGGGCACCATACCCATTGAAGACTTCTTTTATGCCTTAACTCAGATTTTACTTACCACTGGCTTCTTTGAATACTTCAAGGGTAAGTTTAGCCAGGAGGCTACGAAACGTTAACAGAATAAGGCGCTTCGGTAATATTAACTTCCACATGCTCCATAATATTAGTGGAAAGTGACAGGCCTTTAATGTCAGCTTTTACAGGAAAGTTTTTGTGGTTTCTGTCAACCAATACAATAGTTTTAATCTGCTTTACCTCAAACTCCAAAAAATGCTTCACACCATAAATAAGTGTGGAGCCTGTGTTTAGCACATCATCTACCACCAAAATAGGTTTACCCACCAAATCAACTGTGGGAGGTGTCAATTTAACGTTTCCGGCAAGAGGGTTTCTTTTATCAACGGCAATTCTAAACAGGGAAACCTTAAGAGGTGAAATTTCCGTTATTTCTGTAGCCAACAGCTGGGCGAGGCGAAAACCGTTTTCAACAATGCCTGCCAATATAATTTCCGTTTCATCCTGATGAGTTTCATAAACCTGCCAGGCCATGCGCTTGATACGGTCTTTTACCTGTTGATCGTTAAGAACGAGAGTTGAAGCTGCGGTATTCATGTAATAGGAATTTTGGCAAATATCTTAAATATGGATGTTTTAGCGTATGCTTACAAATGTGGATTTATCAGATGTATAAGTAACTCTGAACCTTGCCGTGGCTTTATACTGTTATAGCAACGCTCCAGTTTATAAATCTTAAAATGAGTTGCAAATAACTTTTGATATTCCTCCAGGCTTCCACCAAACGGGGGCCCCTCATTCGTTAGTTTAAAATCAAAGAGCAATCCAAACAGATGCCCGGAAGGTTTGAGCAAGTTTGCCATCTTCTCCACATAGGCTTCCCTGAAAGCAGGGGGGAGGGCACAAAAGAAAGTTTGTTCAACAATCAAATCAAATTTGGCATTAAGCTCAAAAAAATCACCATGGATAAGGTTTGTGGAAGGAAATTCAGGAACCCGCCTTTGTAAATGTTTTAGTGGTTCTTCAATCAAATCGATTACATGGATGTTTTTAAAGCCATTGTTCCATAACCATTCGGCTTCGTAAGCGTTTCCGGCACCAGGGATGAGAATTTCAGCCTCTTTGTTTTGCAGGTTTTGAAAATAGGATACCAATGGAACGGAGGGATAGCCAATGTCCCATGGTATGTTGTTATCCTTGTAATGCTGAGCCCAGTATGATGGAGAATTCGTGTTCATTGGTCTATTGTGGAGTTTGCAAAAAGCAGGTGATAGAAGAATAAAATTATAACATCGAATATGCGACTATTTGTGTCATACCTTCTTTGCTATTTTTGCGGCTATGGACGACACACATTGTATTGACTATCGCAGCACAGGCTTTTTTTCCAAATTGATTTGTGATTACCTCGATCAAAAGCCAGCACTTCAAAAATACTATAATCGGTTTCCTTTAATTGAAAATTTTAAAGCGCAGATCGAAGATCGTAAAGATTTTGATTTGAAGCAGCGTGATTTACTGGTAAAGGTTCTGGAGGGGCAGTATCAATCCATGGATGTCAATAAGGAAAACTCGGTTTTAAATATTCAAAAATTGGGAGAAAGCAACACTTTTACCGTTGTTACAGGCCATCAGCTGAATATTTTTACCGGGCCACTTTATTTCCTTTATAAGATTATCAGCACCATAAACCTGTGTAAGCAGCTTAAGGTAAAGTATCCTGATTTCAATTTTGTGCCGGTTTATTGGATGGCTACAGAAGATCATGACTTTGCTGAAATCAACCACATCAACTTTAAAGGTGAAAAACTTTCTTGGAATAGAAAGGATGGTGGTCCCGTAGGTCGTTTTTCAACAGCTGGTTTTGAGTCGGTTATTGATGCCCTGGCAGCTAAAATGGGGCCCGGAACCTACGCGGAACAGCTTACGGAATTATTAAAGTCCAGTTATATAGAACACAAAACCCTGGCTGAAGCCACGCGCTTTTTAACTCATCAACTATTTGGAGACGAAGGATTGGTGATAATTGATGGGGACGACCCTCAGTTGAAGAGAACCATGATTCCTTACTTCCGCAAGGAACTTTTTGATAATGTGTCGTATGCTGAGGTTTCCAAAACTTCATCAAGCCTGCAGAAAGATTATTTTGAGCAGGTGCACCCCAGGGAAATTAATCTCTTTTACATTAAGGATGGCCTGCGCGAAAGGATTGTAAAATCCGGAGATCGTTGGGAAGTGCTGGAGTCAACTATTTCCTTTAGCAGAGATGAAATTGAGCAGGAACTTGAAAATCATCCCGAGTGCTTCAGCCCAAATGTTATTTTGAGGCCTCTTTATCAGGAAGTGATTTTGCCTAACCTGGCGTATATTGGTGGAGGTGGAGAGCTTGCCTATTGGTTGCAGCTAAAACAAATGTTTGAGGTATTTGACGTGCCTTTTCCCATGTTGAACCTTCGTAATTCTGTATTGTGGGTTGATGGTAAAAGTCAAAAGCAAATTAGCAAGCTGGGCATTTCCATGGAGGATATATTTCGCCCTGTTGAGGATTTGAAAGCTGACTACGTGAAGGAAAAGGCCCCAATGGATATGGAGTTGGAGCCCTACGAATTAAAACTCCAGCAAATGTTTGACGACCTGGAGGAAGTAGCAAATCTTACTGATAAAAGTATACTGGGGGCGGTAAATGCCCAACGCCAAAAACAGCTAAATGGACTTGAGAACCTTAAAAAGAAGCTTATAAAAGCCGAAAAGAAAAGGCAGGAAATAAGTATGACCAGGTTTGATAAGTTACATGCATCGCTTTTTCCCAACGGTAGTCTTCAAGAGAGATATTCCAATCTCTCCGAGCTATATATGGAGCATGGAAACACCTTTATTGAGATTCTAAAGTCTAAGCTAGATCCACTGGATTTCAGGTTTTTAGTGTTGTCTCCAAAAGTGAAATAACCCTTAGGCATTGTATTCCACACTATCCAATAACTGGTAAAGTTCCTGATTTGATTTTTCCCAAAAGCTGAATTGAAGAACTCCAAGTGCCATCCCTGCCTGATATTTCAGTGCATCAAATTGTCCGCTAACCTCAGGTAAGAATGTGTTAGTCTTAAGCTCCATCAAATGCTTAATGTTTCGCTGTACCACAGCAAAAAGTTCATTTCTGCGAGAAACAATTTTTAAAAGAATTTTATAGGAGCTTGCGATGGCCCTTTCCATCTGATTTTCAAATTCCAGCTGACTTTTACTTTTGAGAATACCCTTTTTTAAAAGCTCAAGCTCCACTATGGAGTGCGAAACTTCTTCATTCCAATTTCTAGTCATGGTATCAATTTTTAGGTTTAGAGAAGAAAATATTTACATTTTCCTTAATTGGTACATCCATCTTTTAGTCACCCACAAAGACTGAAAAATTATGTCTTAAAGTAAACTTTGGAGCGGGAAACTACAAAAACTTAAAATACGATAATTTATTAACCAATAGCACAGGGGTTTATCTAAAAAGATTAGAAAATTATTAACAATGTAAGTGGCGAATGACAGGCTCTGAACCTTTTCTATTACAGCATTTCTATCTAAGGTCTATAGAGTGTTGTATTTCGTTCTGCATCATCAACTTACATTATTTGGCTGGATGCTTTCCTTAGCCTTTGGAGTTAATCTCCTCCAATACTTTTTCAGCGGTTTCTTCCAGGTCATTAAGATCAGAGTATCCGCGTGCAATTAAGTAGGCCTGCTCATTTTTTTGGAGCAATACGGAAGGAAAACCCTTAATACCCCAGTTTGATACCACTTGAAATTCCTTCTGTGCAAGTTCAAACAGCTTTTCACTTTGCAGCTTTTTGGTAAACTCCTCTGCATTTATTCCAAAATCTGAAGCACATTGACCATAAGTGGCCCAATCACCGGGTGGCAGGCCCTGATAGTAAATGGCAGATTGCATTCTACTGGCAAACTCTATTTCATTTTCGGGCTGTTGGGTTCTAAACAGGGCAAGTGCCATGGCGGGAGGTACAGAAGTAAATATATCCTGGCTGTCATTCATCAGCTTATGAATAAATTCTTCGCCAAATTTTGTTCCTGTGCGCTCTTCCACATCAAGATATGCTTCTTTAATATAAGAGGCTACGGTGGAAATGGGGCCTACACGCTCTCCGGTAACCATACCGCCAGATAAGACTCTGAAGTTGAAATCAGCTTCATGTATTCTTTTAAACTCTTGTATAACGGGGCTAAATCCGTAGCACCAGCCACATAAGGCATCAAATACGTAAAACAAAGTTGGCTTTTCCTGCTGAGCGGTCATTAATATGAATTTTTAAATGAGAGGGCAAATTTGAGTAGGAAAAAATTAAAACCCCATTTATATAGACTTTTAATTACACGGTATTTTTTGTGTCGATATAATGCTTGCTGAAAGCACCTTAAAAGGTGTAAATTTGGTAATATATCATAAAAACTTTAAAAATCCTCCTGTTGTCACTTTCCAAATGAGGGATTAACAATATCTTTGTAGGCTCTGCATTTGGTTTCATTTTGCAGAATGTATGAGTTGAATTTTAGCATGGGGTTTAACTCGGAAGTATTTTTTTTAAATACCATGCTATCAGTACTAATAATAAAAAGCAGTAAATGTTAAAAGTAAACGCAGAGTCCGGAAAGCATCAGGAAGTAATGAATCGAGCTGTGGATTACGTGCAGAACCTGGGCTTTGAGGATATTCGCGCCCGCCACGAAAAGTATGACGAACCAGCCCACCTGAAAATGATGGGTGAAGACAAGTCTTTTGTACCAGATATTACTGCTGTTAAAAACGGAGGTAAGTACTACTTTGAAATTGCAGACAGAACTGAAGACGAAAGTGAAGTGGTTGGTAAATGGAAGCTTATGGCTACCCTTGCCAGTATGAAGGGAGGTGACCTTAGAGTATTTGTTCCTTACGGATCAATGAAGTTTACCACCGAAATTTTGGAGAAGAAAAGTATTAAAGCTGAAATTATTAAGCTTTCGAGATAGATTGAACTTATTCAATCATTTAATACTAAGGCCTGAGATTCTAATCTCAGGCCTTTATTTTTGTGTGATATTTATAAAAAGGGATGTTTGCAGTAGTTGATGTTGAAACCACAGGAGGACATGCTTCAGGGCATAGTATGACTGAAATTGCCATTGTTGTTTATGATGGAATAAAAGTGGTGAACAGCTACTCAACTCTTCTCAATCCGCAACAATCCATTCCTTTAGGTATTCAAACCCTTACAGGGATAACCCCTGAAATGGTGAGGGAGGCTCCTGTATTTAGGGAAAAGGCCGAGGAAATAAGAGACTTTTTAGGGGATCATATTTTTGTGGCACACAATGTAAATTTTGATTTTTCATTTGTGCGGTCAGCCTTTTCAAGCTGCGGAGTTGACTATAACCCCAAGCGGCTGTGTAGTGTGCGCTATGCACGAAAGGTGGAGAAAGGACTTCGGTCCTATTCGCTGAAAAATCTCTGCGCCCATTTTAATATCAACAACGAAGCAGCTCACCGGGCGTGGGGCGATGCCTTTGCCACCGCTAAGGTGTTGGGCAATTTATTGGAAAAAGACAAGGATGGACAATGGCAATATCTCATCAAGAAAAACTCCGGTGAGTTTAATCTCCCGGCCCACCTGCCAAGTGATGAGTACAAAAAGTTGCCAGAGGCCCCCGGGGTATATTACTTTAAGGATCAATCCGGAAAGCCTATTTATATTGGGAAAGCTACCAATCTCAAAAAGCGCGTAGCCTCTCACTTTATCTCTGATAAGGAAACCAAAAGGAGCCAGGCTTTTAAGCGCGAGATTTATCATATAGATTTTGAAGAAACAGGAAGTGAACTACTGGCCAGCCTATTGGAAGACAATGAAATAAGGCAATATTGGCCCAAGTATAACAGCGCTCAAAAAAAGCCAAAGAAAAAATTTGGCGTGTACGCCTATCAGAATCAGAAAGGGGTGAATATGCTTGCTGTAAATCAGGTTACTCGCCAAATGGGCTTCATTAAGGAGTTTTTTACATTACATGAGGCCCAAACCTGGGTAATGCAAATGGTGCATAAATATGAATTGGATGCTGCCTACTGTGGTTTCCCGTTTAGTGAAATTGAGCATGAGGCAAGCCTTGAACAGCATAATGACCGATTGGAAAGCATGATAAAAGACAATCAGGAATCAGCCCAAAGCTTTGTGATTAAAACAAAAGGCCGCTCTATGGATGAAGACGGTTTTGCCCTAGTAAATGACGGTCAGCTTGCCGGAATGGGTTTTGTGCCGCATAGCTCCGATATTCGCAGCCACGATGATTTACGTGACTATATGCGCGAGTTGCACAACAGTATCACCACACAGGGGATTGTGAATAAGGTACTTGAGTCGGGACGATACCCTATTGAACTCCTGAAATAGAAGAGCCGCTTTTTAAGTAACTACAATTTTCCCTTTTTCAAACAAGGCTACACACTCAATATGTGCTGTATGCGGAAACTGATCTACCAGCGAGTACTTCTTGAGATCGTAGCCAAACTCCTTTAATGCCAGCATATCACGGGCCTGTGTAGCAGGATTACATGAGATGTAAACAATACGCTTAGCATTTAGCCTCATTACCTTGCGCAATGTTTTAGGAGCAATTCCAGCCCTTGGAGGATCCATTACTATGGTATCGATGCGGTTGGTGTAATCGGGATGCTCCAAAAGGAATTTACCTACATCAGCAGCAAAAAACTTTAAGTTGTTAAAACCGTTCAGGCTGGCGTTTTGCCTGGCATCTTCAACGGCCTCAGGAACTAATTCAACACCCACAATTTCTTTGTCGGTATTTCTTTGAGCCAACAATTGAGTAATAGTACCCGTACCGGAAAACAAATCCATAACCACAGGTTTGGAGCCTGGCGCCACTTCAAACACATAGTCCATGGCTTTTTTGTAAAGACGCTCTGCACTTGCCGGGTTGGTTTGAAAAAAGCTCTCTAAACTTATCCTGAAATTAAGCCCACAGATTTCCTCAATCAAATCCTCCTTACCATACAGCAAAGTGCGCTTACCATCACTGGTATTTGGGCGGTCGCCAATATCATCGTTTATGGAATGCAATAAGCCAGATAATCTTTTGCCAAAAAGATCCTTCATAAGGTTTGTGAATTCTTCAGCATCAAATTGGTCGAGTTGGCTGCTGTTGCTTACAAAATTTATGAGAAGGCCATCCTCCTTAAAGGATTTTTTGACGGTAAGAAAACGGCAAAAGCCTTTATGATCTAATCCATGCCATGCGGTAAAACCTCTGGATTTAAAATAATCTGAAATGGTGGGGAGTGCATTTTCCAGCTGAGCATCAAACAAACCGGAATCCTTTTCCATTTGTATTACAGAAAGCCACTGGCCACGCTTTTTAAAACCTAAGGCAAAGCCATCTGTTTCCTTATCCTCATCGGGATGATATTCTACAGCCGAAAACGAATATTCCATTTTATTGCGGTAATGGAAATTATCGGGGCTAGGGATAAACTCGTCTAACAGTTCCTCAGAGTTTTCAATTTTTCCAATTCGCCTGAAAAGCTCGATTGAGGTCTTCCTTTTATAAAAATGCTGACGATCAGTAGGTAATGTTATATATGGAGCACCTGGGATTGGGTGATAAGGCACTTCAATCTCCTCTGGGCTTTGCTCCAGTATCTTCAGCAGCTTAGCCTCAGCATAAGCGTTTTTCACCTTAATCATCCGTGCCGAAACACGTTGCCCCGGAATGGTGTTGGGGACAAAAACAATGAATTTGCCATTTGGCGTTTCCACTTTTGATATTCCCTTACCCTCAAAGGCAAGATCGTGTATAAGGAGCTCTGCAACCTGATTTTTACTGAAGGGCCTGTTATTTGTCATAGGCGGCAAAATTACCGTTATTTTGCAGCCATATAAAGTTTGTGGCTTCTCCTTTTTAGACAAATATTTTATCATTGTATTTGGTCTAGGGATTTATATCTTTTCATTTTGAGGTTCACCTCTTCATGTCCTTCAAGGATGAAAAACGAAGGGCAAAACCACCACCCGATGAGCTCCAATACTGAGAAGGAATGTGTGGCTGATAGTATTCCCTAAGAATTAAAAAATAGGCTAACGTACTGTTCGATAATCTAAATTTACTTAGACCACTTTCTCGTTTTATACTAAGGAAAAGGCGCTTTCGCTAAAAGAAGTAGCTTGGCAAACGGCTTCATGTTAAAGCAGTTCCTGAACGATTAAATCCTGTTTATCTACATTTTTCGGTTCGTATATGAAATCCCGAACGCACATTTGAGATTACGAACCTGTGTGCAGAGTCGAGCGCGCACCTTTGCCTCAGTTATCCCAAACTAGATTTTCATACCAACAGGTCAACGTAAGACTGGAAAAGCATCAAAATGGAAAAATCACTGAAATCATTATTTAAAACAGGGCCAGGTAAGAGCGAAGTCTTAAGTCTTTACGACCAAAAACTGGAAGATCTCAAAATTGACTTTGAGTACCTAAACGTTGAAACCAGTTTTGGCAAAATAAACATCATAGCTACGGGAGATGCTTCAAACCCACCCATTATTATCATTCATGGTTCTAATGGTTGTGCCCCCATTGCGTTGGAAACCTACCCTAACTTGAGCAAGCGCTTTAGAGTATACGCGGTAGATGTAATTGCGCAACCAAATAAGAGTGCAGAAACCAGGCCGAGTATGAAAGATGATTCTTATGGAAAATGGATGAATGAGGTAATTGACCAACTCAATATTACAGATGTAACCCTTGCTGGTTTTTCATTTGGCGGATTGGTTATTCTAAAAACACTGGAGAATGATGAAAGCAAAATCAAAGAAGTGTTTCTATCAGCTCCAGCTTACATTGTAAACGGAAACCCACTAAACGCTTTGTTTAAAATTTTCATTCCAATGAGGAGGTATATGAGGTCGGGTAAGCCCAAATTTGTTGAGGCGTTTTTGAAGGACGTCTTTACTGATAGAGATGAATTTGCTATCAAGTATCTCTCTCAAGTTTTCCAGCATTTCAAAATGGATTTTACGCCTGTGCCCATCATTGACAAAGAAAAGGCGAGGCTTATAAAGACCCCAATAACCTTAATTTCCGCAAAGCACGATGTCATTTTTCCGGGCGAGAAAATGATAAAGAGAGCAACACAGATATTTCCATCCTTAAAGGAAAGTGTGCTGCTCAAAAACTCCAAACACGTGCAATCGTCCCAAGACAATCGATTTATTGAAAACTTGATATTGGAAGCATAGGTGCGCTTCCGTCTTAAGCAAAAGACGAGCAAAGGGAGTGAAAGGACAAAGAGTAGATACTTGGTAAACTGAAGGAATAATTAGAACAAAATAAAGTCAGTAAAATGAATACATCTATCAAATTTGGGAGCGTACATCTAGTTGTTTTGAGTCTGCTCATTCACTTCGGTGCAGTAGCACAAAAAGAAAGTGTCTATTTACAACAACTAGGCTTAAAGGATAGCCTTTATTCCAAAACCCTTAGTGAAACACGAACCATTTATGTTCAACTGCCAAATGGTTACGACCCTGAAAGCCAACAAGAATATCCTGTGGTTTATCTATTGGATGGCGAAGTATTGCTGCCTGCACTTAGTTCCGTTTACAAGAACTACTACGGTGGTTTTATGCCCGAGATGATTCTCATTGGTATTTCCAATGACCATGATCGCACCAAGAATCTGACACCAAGCACCATCACCACCAAGTATGGAATGCCTTTTAAGGAAGAGAATGGCGAAGCCGCCACGTTTGCCCAATTTCTAAAAGAAGAACTTATTCCTTTTGTGGAGAATAAATATCGGGCTACATCCTTCAGAACATTAGTGGGCCATTCGTATGGCGGTCTCTTCGTTTGCTATGAGCTTATCAATGATCCAAAGCTATTTGCCAACTATTTGGCCATTGATCCAAGCTTGGATTGGGATGACCAACAACTATTGAAGCAGGCGCAGAAGTCTTCACAGATTGAGTTCGAAGGCAAGGCGCTTTTTATGTCCATGAGTGGACAGTTGCATATGCAAGATCCAACTATTACCATCGACAATCTGATGCAGGACACTTCTGACTTCACCCTTTTCTCGCGCTCCAATGTGCAATTTTCAAACTTGCTGAAGGAGAAAGGTAAAGGGCTGAATTCTTATTGGAAGTTTTATCCGAACGATATCCACGGTACGGTTCCACTGCCTTCCATGCTAGATGGAATGCTTGCACTTTTTCAATGGTATCAAATGGAGCAAACAGATAAGTTCAATTCGCCAGACACGCCCAAAGACGAGTTGTATAAAATTGTGAAATACCGAGCTCAAAAGCTCGAAAAACATTTTGGTTATTCCGTTCCGCCATATCCTGAAGACCTGATGAACATGAGCGGATATATGAACCTGGATATGGGCCAACCAGATAAGGCCAAGATGTTCTTTGAACTTGCCACTGAGTATTATCCAACCAGTGCGAATGCTTTCGACTCCTTAGCTGATTATTACGAAAGTCAGAACGATTATACCAATGCCTTAAAGGCCGTAACCAAGGCGTATGCATTAAGTGGTAGCGCATATCACAAGGAAAGAATGGAAGCGTTTGGAAAAAAGAATTGAGAAACGAATTTTGGAAATCCAAGAGGTCAGCGATGACTTGCAAATACACATTGACAGAGGCCACAAAAGAGAAATCTTGAAGCAGAGACAGACTTAATGCATTCCGAAAATATTAGATAAACTAAAACGACCATGAAAGAAAAAAAGGCAAACAAAATAGCCATAGGAATCGCTCTTGGAACAGCCATTGGCGCTGCTATAGGTATTGCTATGAATAACCCTGCCATCGGTATTTCTCTGGGGATATCCATCGGTGCAGGAATTGGATATGCCATACAACAAAAAGAATCTAACTAATGTCTGCCTATAAAGCGCGATAGCTGCGTTACGCTCATTTTGAAAAACAGTCATTTACATCAGTAAACCTCTTGATTTTCAAAACTTCGCAAGCCTTGCCCTCAAACTTTATAGCTCAGACACTTGACTCTATGAATAGGCACTAAGCCAGACAACTCAATTACAATATTCTAGTCACTAATCTAATAACCGCCAAAGAAATATAATATGAACAAGTGTATCTATGCATTAACAGGGCTTCTCTTTTGCCTGAGCCTAAAAGCTCAAAGCCAAACTGAATTTAGAGTTTATCTAAAAGATAAAGGCTCCAGCCTGGAATTACTCGAATCTCCTGAAAGATTCTTATCAACTGCTGCGCTTAGTAGAAGAGCTTTGCAAAACATACCTATAAAAACAAGTGATTTACCCATTGCCCATGAATATAAACAGGCTCTAAAAGAATTGGACGCTATACCCATGGCCCATTCCAAATGGCTGAACTATATCTACGTAAGTCATCCGCAACCTCAATTAATTGCATCCTTACCTTTTGTGGAGCGAATTGAATTCCCAAAAAGACATCAAAGTTTCTTATGTGGAACTAACTCTGGTGATACACTTGATTACGGATATGCCCGAGGCCAGGTTGAAATGTTGAACGGTCATCTACTTCATCAAGAAGGCTATACCGGGACAGGCATTACTATAGCTGTAATTGATGCCGGGTATGAAGGTTTTCTGCACAGCTCTGCTTTTGATAGCCTGCGCACTTCTCAAAGACTTTTGGGTACTTTTAACTATTTAACTAATGACACTAACGTGTTTTTGGGTTGGGGTGACCACGCTACGAGTGTACTTTCTATAATGGCTGCAAATCTTGCTGACACCATCATAGGAACCGCCCCTTACGCGAATTACTGGTTATTCACCACCGAAAATATATACCAGGAAACCCCACTTGAAATGGACCATTGGGTTATGGCGGCTGAATTTGCAGACAGCGTTGGAGCACATGTTATTAACTCTTCGCTTTCGTACCAAACATTTGACGATCCACAAGATAATTACAGTTACAGCGACATGGATGGTAATACTACTGTAATTACCATAGCAGCAGATATAGCTGCCTCAAAAGGCATTTTGGTGGTTGCTAGTGCAGGAAATGAAGGCGGTACTTCACAGCCACATATTGCGGCTCCGGCTGATGGAGATTCAGTGCTTACTGTTGGGGCTGTGAACTGGCAAGGAGACTATGCTTCGCTTTCAAGCATTGGCCCAAGTTTTGACAATCGCATAAAACCGGATGTTATGGCACAGGGCTCTCCTACAACCTTAATTGACGGTTCAGGAAATTTCAATGCTGATTTTGGTACTTCCTATGCCGCTCCGCTCGTAACGGGCTTAGCAGCTTGTTTAATTGAAGCTTATCCTGCAAGTCATAGTGAAGAAATTGCCGACTATATTCGTAAGTCCGCACATCTATATACCACCCCAAATGATTCTATGGGCTATGGTATTCCTGATTTTCAACTGGCGCTTAGTCTTTACGCTCCTGAATATTTAGTACAAGAAACGGAGTATAAGCTCTACCCAAATCCGGTGCAAGATCACATCATTATAGATACTAAGACTCAGAAAAACTGGGCAGCAGAACTTCGCATACTTGACTTAAGCGGTAGGTGCATAGTTCAAAAGGACATTCAAGCTTATGATGCCTATCGCCTCAATCTAAACCTTAAGAAGGGTAGTTATATCATATAACTTACGGGAGATATCAACGGTATTTATAAATTTCAAAGTCAGTAACAGCGAGAGTTATCTATTTTAAAAACTGACAGCAACAAGACGTTATGGTGTCGGACAAGGCATTGTATTAATCGAATAATTTTCGCCAAGCCCTTAAGAATGAATAAACCAATCAAACGCATGATCAGAATAGCTTTACTGGCAGCAACCGTGGTTTCCCTGTATTTTGTTCCTTGGATTTTGGTAAAGGCCTGGATACTTCCATTGCCTGATACGGTTCAAGAACAAGTGGATGAGGCTATCGATCATGGGTTTGATGGAGTGATTGTTTATATAGATGAAGCAGGGAAAGCTCCACAGTATTTTACAGCTGGCTGGCATGATCGTGAAGACAAAATACCGGTAAATCCTCATGCCCTATTCAAAATTGCCAGTATCAGTAAGTTGTATGATGCTGTGGCCGTAACCAAATTGGCAAGTGACGGACGCCTTTCTCTCGATAAAACACTGGCTGATTATTTACCTGAACTTGAAGGTAGAATTGAAAACGCAGACAAAATCACTTTGCGTTTGATGATACAACATAGAAGTGGCATCCCTAATTTTACGGATGTTCCAAATTTTTGGGCCGCCCCTACGCAGAGTTATGAAGAAAGCCTCGCTTTGATTCTGGACAAGTCCGCCAACTTTGCACCCGGTGAAGACTACGAATACTGCAATACTAATTACCTTTTAATCAATAAGATAATGGATGACGAACTGGGTTATGAAAACTTCCAATTCATCCAGGAAGAAATTCTAAGTCCGCTAGGTCTTAATAATACGTTCAGTTCGCTCAATGACGTAAATATGGACGATGTGATGAGTGGCTACCATGTTGGGCATCCCTTTGATTTAAAAGCAGACGATCATGGAATGTTAGCCACAGCCGAAGACGTGGGCATTTTTCTGCGCGCATTGAATGACGGATCATTGTTTGGGCCAGGAGAAGAGGAAATTTATTCCTCCATTTACAAATATGAGCATGCAGGCTGGGTTCCGGGATATCAAAGTTTTGCAAAATATCATAAAGATATTGATGCTGTTGTTGTTGAGTTCTACAGTACTACTGATCCTAAATTGTACAATTGGAACTTGTCAGAAATCATAAATAATAGAATTGTAAAGATTCTGAAAAGTCAATAAAGCTTATAGCATAGCTTTGAGGTTACTCGAAGGAGTGGCTGCTCATAAATATGGGTCCTCGGCAACACCTAATTTTTAATCTACAGTTTTTAGTTTTAGAAATGAGCAGGCTATCTTGCGCTTCAAAACTGCCGCCATGCCTTCCACAACCATAGCCGTACTGCCTTTTGTAAATATGAGCTCCAATCCTGAGAATGAATATTTCAGCGATGGTATTACAGAAGAAATCATCAATGCTCTAGCTAAAATCGAAAGCCTACAGGTAACTTCCCGCACTTCATCTTTCTTTTTTAAAGGCAAATCCGTACCGATAAAAGAGGTTGCAGAAACACTCGATGTGTCCGTGATTCTTGAAGGTAGCGTACGCTCGGCTGGCAACACGATTCGCATTACGGCTCAGCTCATTCAGGCTGAAGATGATTTTCACTTTTGGTCAGAAACCTGGGATCGAAAACTGGAAAATATTTTTGAGATACAGGATGAAATAAGCTTACTCATAGCAGAAAAATTAAGGGAACAGTACGGACACTTTGAAATAGCCGAGCACCTTGTAGAAAAACAAACAGAGAGCCTGGATGTCTATGAATATTCCCTCAAGGCAAAGTTTCTTTTAAATAAATGGAACCCAGACGATGTAAAAAAAGCTATAGAACTATGGAGCAAAGCATTGGCTATAGACCCCAATCATATTCCTTCTTTAACGGGAATTGCAGATGCCTATGGCTTTTTGGGTGTCACTCAAAATATGCCGTATGAAGAGGCTTGGACTAAAACTTCGGAATTTACTAATAAGGCTTTAGAGCTGGATCCCAACAACGCTCCGGCCCACTACCAGTTGGCCAACATTGCTTTTTTTGTAAATGCTGATTTTCAGGAAGCCTACAAACATGCTCAACGATCGGTTGAATTAAAGCCCAATTATCCGGAAGCGCAGCAGTTTTTGGCTTTTTTACACCTTATTTCCGGAGATGAAAAGCAAGCCTGGCAACACCTCGAATTGGCATTAGAAATTGACCCGTTGAATCAGGAAACCATTTTCTACAAAGCATTTTACCACCATCATTCAGGAGAGTTTGAAAAAGCACTGGATATTCTGAATCAGTGCCTTGACAAAAACCCTCAAAACTTACCTGCCCTAATTACCAAGTGCTATAGCCTACTGAATATTAATCGTCAGGATGAGGCTATAGCCATAATGGAACAAGCCCCTGAAGGACTTGTTCCTCCTGGAGATGCGTTGGGGGTTCCGTGCCTTGCGCACATTATCTCTAAGGATAAAACTCAAAGTGACTTATGTTTTGAAGAACTTTTGAAGCAAGCTCAAAATCCAATGGCTTTTCAGCAGCACGCTTACCTGATACAGGCTTACGCCTTAAAAGAAGAATATGACAATGCTTTTGAATGGTTAGAAAAAGCCATTTCCATGAAATCATCCATTCTTTTATTAAGCTTTACAGGCCCTCTCAACAATAACCTTCGTAAAGATAAACGCTATACAGTGTTTCATTCCAAACTTTATGGGCAGTTGCCAAAAGCCAAGCCAGAGAAGGAAAAAACTGCTTTGTTGGATGACAAAACAGCTTCCAATTATTCTAATGTTCTTCTCACTTATATGGTTGAAGAACAGCCCTATCTCTCTCCTGACCTTTCGCTACGTTCTTTGGCAGAAAGAATTGAAATTCACCCCAACCAACTTTCATGGCTACTAAATGACAGACTAGGTAAAAATTTCAACCAGTTTATAAACCACTATCGCGTGGAGCACTTCAAGAGTCTGGCCGTGGATGAAGCCAATTCTCATATTTCATTAATTGGTCTGGCCTATGAAAGTGGCTTTAACTCCAAAACGGTATTCAACACTTACTTTAAAAAAGAGGTGGAAATGACGCCCAAGGAGTGGTTGAAGGCTCAATTGAAGCCGTAGGCTATTTCACAAATAAATAATATCCACCCCCGCTCTGCGACCAGCCCCGCCAGCGGGGGACACGCCTATCCAAGGGCATTTTCACATAAAGAAGTAAACTCGTTACCAAAAGCCAAAATTTCTCACTTGCCAAAAAGATAGCGGCTGCCTGTGCCCCGCTGGCGGGGGTGCCTGAAAGGTGGGGGTGGATAACTTCGCGCCTTGTCGACTTTGCGTGCAAACACTTTCCTGTCCACATTTATAATCCCGAACCTCCTCCTGTAGATCCCGAACTCCCACACTACCATTCCGCGCTTCATTTGCATCGTAAATCAATTTAAAACCAAAAAACAATTACGATGACAACAAATACAATGAAAGCAATAGTAGCTACGGGATATGGATCTCCATCGGTTTTTCAATTACAAAATGTAAACCAACCCGCCATTAAACCCAATGAGGTGTTGGTGAAAATTAAAAACACTACCGTAACACAAGCTGATGCCATGATGCGCACCGGCAAACCCTATATCGGGCGGTTGATGCTTGGCTTGTTCAAGCCTAAACACCAAATTTGGGGAACCAGTTTTTCAGGGATAGTTGAGGCGGTAGGTGCCGAAGTTTCAACCTTTAAACCAGGCCAGAGAGTATTTGGCGAAAACATTGAATCTTTTGGGGCTTATGCCGAATATATTACTGTACCCGCAGATGGAACAGTAATGCCACTGCCTGAAAACATCAGTTTTGAAGATGCTGCTGGTATGGGCGATGGTCCGGTTACTTCACTAAACTTTTTACGCAACGTGAGTGGAGGCATCAAGCCTGGCCAAAAAGTGCTTATCAATGGAGCTTCCGGAGCTTTAGGAACAGCTGCCGTTCAGTTGGCAAAACAGTTTGGCGCAGAGGTAACAGGTGTTTGCAGTACCCGAAACATAGGTCTGGTTAAATCTCTTGGAGCCGACCATGTGGTTGATTATACCAAACATGATTTTACTCAAAGCGGCAAAACTTATGATGTGATTTACGACACCGTAGGCAAAAGAAGTTTTAAAGATTGTAAACGCGTGCTTGCCGAAAATGGCCAATATCTTTCGCCTGTTCTCGATCTTGGGCTTTTGTTTCAAATGATGTGGACCTCAGCTTTCTCTTCTAAAAAAGCAAAGTTTGCGGCTACAGGTATGCTCAAATCTCCAGAAATCAAAGAGATGTTGGCTGAACTCATTGACATCATTCGCCAAGGCCGCTTAAAAACTATAATCGACCGTCAGTACCCTTTAGAAAAAGTTTCGGAAGCCCACACTTATGTGAGTGCTGGCCATAAGAAGGGTAACGTAGTAATAGCTGTTCGCTAATAAAAATGATTATTTCCTTTTTCCATCGATGAAAAAGGAAGAAAAAATCTAGGCTCTTTCAAGGTGAGTTTTTGCTCCGCAGGCTGCGCAAAAAACAGGTTAATCCTACGTTTCACGCTCTTTCTGCTTCGCAGACGCGATTCCACTTGGCTTAATCTCTCTCACTACGAAAGAGCCTTTCGCTCCCGAAAGTTAATTCTCTGAAACAGACCTCAAAAATTTTCAAATACAACTTTATGATTTGGAAATCCACATCATAAAAAACACAAAAAAAATAATTATGAAATCCCTAAAAACCACAGCCCGACTTACCGGGCTAGGATATCTAATCATTTTTATCTCTGGCTTTTTCGCCAATTTCTACACCCTTGAAAGTATGGTTGTAGATGGACATGCACTATTAACTGCGGTAAATATCATCAATCGATTTCCTCAATTTCAAATGGGCCTGATTGCCTTTTCTATAATGGTTATTGTAGATATCATTCTTGCCTTCCCACTTTATAGATTACTGAAAAGTGAGAGTGAACGACTGGCTATCACATCGTCTATCCTTAGGTTAATCAATGGAGCCATTTTCGCAATAGCCCTATTTAGCCTATTTGAGATAGCAAGCCTTGCAAAGAATTCTCCTCAAGATTTGACCGACCAGGTGGAGGGATTACTTACACAGTTCAACATGGTTTGGAATATTGGACTCTTGTTTTTTGGAGCGCACCTCTTACTGCTTGGATTACTGATCTTCCGTTCTGCTAGTTTTCCGCAGATAATTGGGGTGTTACTGCAAGTTGCTGGCATAGCTTATCTAATGGATAGTGGCGCACAGTTATTTCTTTCAAACTATAAAAATTACCAAAGCTTGTTCGAAATGCTAGTTATAAGCGGAGGTGTTATTGGAGAGTTTTCGCTTACGCTATTCCTTCTTATCAGGGGACTACGATTTAAAAAAAGCAACAACTCCACAGTTGGCTATATAATTCATTGATATGAAAGCAACTAACACATTTCTAAGCAAATTTGCCATCATAGCAGGTGCCTCACTACTGTTAATGGCTATCACCGCAGGCTTTTCATTCGGCTATGCACATTCACAACTTGTGCAGCTGGGTGATGCCAACACCACTTTACAAAATCTCATGCAGTCGAAAGGACTTTTCCAAGCTGAGATTCTTGGCTGGTGTCTGATCTTAATTCTTGATATAACCGTGTCCTGGGCTTTATATCGCTTTTTTAAAAGTGTAAACAAATCCATTTCTGCACTCACAGCATGGATAAGAATTATCTACTCCATCATTCTTGGAATGGCCATAGGACAGCTGATGAACATCTGTAAGCTACTTGAAGAAACCAGTGAAGTCAATGCTCAAATAGTGATGGAGCATATTCAAAGCTTTGATAACATATGGACCTTGGGACTCATAGTATTTGGTTTTCACTTAATCGGGCTTGGCTACCTGGCTCTTAAATCTAGACTTCGATTTTGGGGAATTCTCCTAATCATTGCCGGGTTTAGTTATTCCCTTGTATGTATACTTAAGCAATTCCAAAGCTTAGAAAGTCTGGCCACCAATTTAGAAATGATTCTTAGCATCCCTATGACGGTTGGCGAATTAGGATTTGCTGTTTGGCTACTAATACGAGGTAGAAAACGCACAGCTGCATCTTAAACCAATCAACCAATTGTATTGTCCCATTAAAAAGGAACCCTTCTATCTATATAGAGGGGTTCTTCATTTTTAGCATTACCCATCCATTCGCAATGTAGTTTGGCAATAGGTATTGATATGTAATTCCATACCTCCTAAACCGAATCCCGAACCTTTAGACTTCAGCTTCGAGCTTCTTTTGCCCCAACGATTTAACTGGGGTAACGCTCACTATGGTGATAATCCTTTTCGAACCAATCAAACTGCTTTTGAAACCCGCAGACGGATTTCTCCCAAATGACTTTTGCCCCATCAAAAAACGACTAGCATGAAGAATAAATTCAACCAAACCAAGGCACTTAGAAAATATTTCCAAATGATGCTTGGACTATACTTTGGCGGCCTGCTTTTCACCAGTTGTGGAGTACATAGTGAAATTTACTGGTCAGAAGAAAGCTCTGTTGAAGAAAACCTCAGTCCACTACAAATACCGCTTTACAAACTCAGCAAGCTCATTTTAATAAAAGGAGAAGTGCGTGGAGAAAGTGGCTACTTCATTTTTGATACCGGGGCGCCCGGCTTGGTGCTTAATGAGGCTCACTTTGAGGATTACGAACTCGACCCAACCCGAAAAGTGACAGGTGTGAACGGACAGCTTCATGATGCACGTATTCTTTATGTGCGCAATTTGAAACTAGGTGAAGTAGCCTTTAAGCAGCAGACTGCTGATTTGATTGACCTCAGCCACATTGAAAAAAAGAGAAACGTAAAAATCCTTGGACTTTTAGGTGTGGATTTATTCAGAGGAGTTGAGCTGGAAATCGATTTACACAAGCATATTCTTAAAATCTTTAAAACTGATAAGGATGGTAACCGACTTTATGCGAATGCTCCAAAATACAGATCAGATCTAATCTCCATGCCTTTTAAATACAGCGGAGCACTCATTGAGCTACAGGCTGAAATCAATAGTCAATTGTATAGAATTGCTTTTGACACGGGCTCCGAAACGCTGCTGCTGGACAAGAATCTGGTGGTTCGTGACAAGATTTATACGAGCCTGATTTCTAACCAAACCCTTTTGAGCACGGATGGCTCCAAATCCGGAATCGAAATCCGCCAGTTGGAAAACATCAAAATTGGTTTGAACCTTAAAAAGGTAACCACACTCACCACCGACTTCAAAAAATTGAGATCTCATGGAATTAATGTAGACGGCCTGATTGGCTACGACTTGCTAGCATCTGGCATTGTAACCATAAACTTCAGGAATCGAGTCCTTCACATTCAGCCATACGCTAAGGCATAAAACGTTAACCGATTTGTCCCCATTTATAATCCCGAACCTATTGCGTGAAATGCAGGACTTATCAGCTTTAGCCCACCAATAGCTTTGCCCCGGCAAATGAGATAAAAACTAAATCACTTATCATCAAAACCAAAAACCAATACAATGAGAAAAGTATTTACTCTTATTTTTAGTCTGCTGATTTCTTTAGCCCAAGCCGAAGAAAAAGTAACACTAAGCGGCTACATTAAAGATGCTGCAACTGCCGAAACCTTAATTGGTGCCAGTGTATATGTTCCACAATTAAAAATTGGTACCACTACCGATTTCAATGGTTTTTACTCATTGAACTTACCAACAGGTAAATACCAACTTCAAATTAGTTTTATCGGATATGAAACCAAAACTGTATTAATCGAGATTTCGGGCAACCATAAACTTGATGTAAAACTTGCCCCTTCTTCTACACAGCTTACTGAAGTTACAGTAACTGATCAGGCAAAGGCCGCCAATGTAGAGGACATGAAAATGAGTAGCGAGGTACTTAGTATAAAAACCATAAAGGAAATTCCTGCCTTTATGGGTGAGGTTGATGTACTTAAGGCAATTCAGGCTTTGCCGGGCGTGCAATCTGGTGGCGAAGGAACCACAGGTTACTTTGTACGCGGTGGTTCAGCTGACCAAAATTTGGTTTTGCTGGATGGTGCAACAGTTTATAGCCCAAGCCACTTAATGGGTTTCTTTTCGGTTTTTAATGCCGATGTGATAAAGGAAGCGGAGCTCTATAAAGGAGGCGTTCCTGCACAATACGGTGGAAGATCTGCCTCACTTCTGGACATAACGCAGAGAAATGGCGATAATGAAAAATTTCATGGAAATGGAGGCTTAGGACTTATCGCCAGCCGATTGAGTTTGGAAGGCCCTGTTCAAAAAGGAAAAAGCTCATTTCTGGTGGCTGGCCGCAGAACGTATGCTGATATATTTACTCGCATGAGCAAAAGAGAAGATCTAAAAAACAGCGTAATGTATTTCTATGATCTTAACGGGAGACTGAATTTTAGAATAGGGGATAGGGATGTTGTCACAATTGCGGGTTATTATGGGGATGATGTTCTGAAAAACAAAGAACAGCTAAGCTGGAATTGGGGAAACCGAACCGCTACCGCAAACTGGAAGCACTCGTTTTCTAACAAGCTGTTTGCTGATATCTCTGCTCTTTACAGCGATTTCAACTATACGTTGGCCGTAAACTCTACCGGAAATTCAAATTTAGAATGGAAAGCCCGAATTAATGATGAAACGCTAAAAGCTGATTTCACCTACCTGGCTAATTCACGATACTCGTTCAAAATAGGTGCGGCTTCTATCTATCACACTATACACCCGGGTAACATCAGCATTACCGGCAGTGATGTAGAAACATCTTTTGACCTGGAAACACAGCGAGCACTTGAATCATCTGCCTACCTGAGCTCTACCATAAAGGTGAATGATGAGTTTACCATTGATGCCGGCCTGCGATACTCGATGTTCCAAAATATTGGCGGTACGGTAAATCGTTATCAGAGTAGTACAAATGAACCATTATCAAGTATAGATTATGATGCTGGTGAATTTCATGGAACTCAAGGCGGTTTTGAACCAAGACTTAGTATGCGCCATATGTTGGGCACTTCCAGTTCTATCAAAATGTCATACAATAGAATGATGCAGTATTTGCAACTGGCTTCAAACTCTACCACGGGAACGCCACTTGACATTTACTTTCCCGCTTCGGAAAACATCCAGCCTCAAATTGCGGATCAGATTGCTCTAGGGTACTTCAAAAACTTTAATGACAATAGCTATGAGTTTTCGGCAGAGGTGTACTATAAATACATGCAAAATCAAATTGATTTTAAAGACAATGCAAATCTGATTTTGAACGAGCACCTTGAAAATGAAGTGCTTTCTGGTGATGGGCAAGCCTATGGATTAGAATTGATGCTAAAGAAAACACAGGGGAAATTTACAGGTTGGATTAGCTACACACTTTCACACACCGAGCGCACTATTGAAGGTATTAATGATGGCAAAGCTTACTTGCCAACTCAGGACCGTCCCCATGCCATTAACATTGTATCATCTTACCAAATAAAACCCAGACTACAATTTGGTGCAGCCTGGACCTATTCTAGTGGAGCGCCAATAAGTTTACCCACGTCTTCGTATGAATTTGACGGTGTAGTAGTTCCAGTTTATGATGAGAAAAATGGTTATCGCCTTCCCGACTCTCACCGCCTCGATGTTTCCTTCACACTAGATGGAAAGAAAAAGCCGGGACGCAAATGGGAATACAGCTGGAACTTCTCCATCTACAACCTATACGCTCGCCAAAACCCATTCAGCATTCAGGTACGCCAAAATGCTGACAACCCAAGGCAAACCGAAGCAGTACAAACCTCATTGGTAGGAACTATGGTTCCCGCTATCACCCTAAACTTTAAATTTTAACACCATGAAAAATTTATCCCTATTATTAATATCCGCCTTTGCTATTCTTCTATCATCCTGTACCAAGGTGGTAGATTTAAAACTAAATGAGCCTGAAAGTAAAGTTGCCGTAGATGGCCTGATTAC
>JBLWXT010000040.1:0-36098 GCA_048267305.1 Owenweeksia sp.
ACCTTTTTTCATTTTACTTTCTTCTTTAAAACGTTAGTCAATGGGTTAACAACTTAATTATGATAAATGCCATTTCTGGCTGCAAGGGCAGAAGCAATACCGGTGCCACCAAATAATATCCAATCAACATGACTGATTATCAAGGTATTTAACCTAACGTTATAGAATATGAGCTTTTCCCAAAATTGGAAATAATAGAGATATATGATACATTTGGGAATGTAGGGAAATACAAAAGTTTTTTGGAGATGATTTTATGACATCCAGAAAACGAACCTTCCACCTTATTATCAAAGGAGCTGTAAACAAAACTCATACATAAGATTGAGCCGAGGTATCACTTTTCCATGAACCACCTTAAGGATTTATCCTCTGAGATCTTTCCCAGGTGGAAGCCTGAGAATTGTTGATCCACCTGAAGAAACCCATAAAAACGGCATAGTTCATCATAAGGAAATAGTAAGGCACGAAAAGAACTTTCAGTCTTACTTTACGGTTTTCGAGAAACCATCCAAGAAGGGCCAGAAAATAAAACCCTAGTTGTAAAATCAATAGTGTTAAATAGGGACCATCCTTAAATGTAAACGCCAAAACAATATTCAGCAATAGAATAAAAGGTAGGGCAAATGCAGAAACTGACCACCTCAATACACGATGGGAAACATATTGAAATGTAAGAAGAGGATCGTGAATGGGATTGAGCAAATGAGCAAGTCTTTTCATCGACTGCCATCCACCTGCAGCTATACGCACCTTTCTCTTTAGCTCTTCCTTCACATTTTCACTGGCTGTTTCCACAGCTATAGCATCGGGCTCATATACTACTTTATAGCCCTTTGAACAGATACGAAGCGACTGCATAAAATCATCAAGAATGGTATCTTCCTCCAGCTCACTTACCAACTCTGTGCGGAAAGAGATAAGCTCTCCTGCAGCACCCACGACCGTATGAAGCTCGCTATCCCATTTTTTAAGTGCCGATTCATATTTCCAATACAGTCCTTCTCCTGCCCCACTGGCACTATCAGCTCCTTCTGATATTACCTTTTTAGCACCGGCTACTGCTCCCACATTCTCATTTTGATAATGTTTTACCAGTTGCTTAATACAATCCCGATTTAGCTGGGTATTGGCATCGCAGAAAATTACTATGGGAGTTTTCACAAATTTCATGGCCCTATTCTCGGCAGCAGCCTTTCCTGCTCGCCTTGGATCATGAATAACCTCAACTTCGGGCATATCCTTGAGTATACTATAGGTATTATCCGTTGAGCCATCTGTTATAAAAAGAATTCTCAATTTTTCGGATGGATAATCAAGTTTGAGGCTGTTGCTCACTTTAGCCTTGATGAAGCCCTCTTCGTTATAGGCTGGAATAACCAAAGTTACATAAGGCTCAAAGCCCTCCTTGAGCACATCGGGCTTCCTAAACAATCGCTTCAGGCGCACTAAAAAATATAACACTAAGCCATAGCCTATATAGGTATATACAACCAGGCCAATTAACAACCAGAAAAAAAATTCCATTAACCTTCTCTTTGTGGGGTAAGATACTTAAACATATTCCTAAAATACCGTTGCGCCCTTATCATAAAGGCATCTATAAGCCTGCCGTCCATATCTGTACGTCTCATGCTTGTATAAATAAGTGCTTTTTTTGACCTAACCATTTCAACCTTACCCAAAGCAGACAGCTGGTAGGCCATAAATCCATCTGTACCACGTACCATTTTAATATTATACCCTCCCACTTCATCTGCCAAATCCTTGCGATAAGCCATACTCGCCCCACCACAATTAAGTTGAGGGCGCTGAAGGTGCCTAAAATAAACTCCCATTGTTTTGGCTTGTTGATACAACAGCAAAGAAAATGGATAATGGTCATCCTCAGTATAAAACGCGTGTAAACTGTAAGTGCAGGAAACTCCCTCATCATTCAAAAATGGCTCTATCATGGCCTGTACCCAGGTAGGTTTATAAAGAGTATCAGCATCTCCACTTATAATATACTTCCCTCTGGCCACCTCATGCCCTGCCTGTCTGGCAAATGGATACCCCTGTTGCTTTTCAAAAACACTCCGCACCCCGCATTTATCAATTATCTCCTGTGTCCTGTCCTTTGAATTATTGTTTACCACAATGAATTCAACCGGAAAACGGCTTACCGTATCTGAAAGACTCACCAGTGTTTTAAACAGGTTGTTTTCTTCGTTATAGGCTATTAAAACGACAGACACCAGGGGATTTTCACTGCTAATGGATGTGAATTTTTGTCTTACCTCAGCATATTGGGCCTCCGAAATATCGTCAGGGCTTAAGTCATAGTTATTTTGGATCTCCCTTATTGATTTGGTGGGAATAAATTGAAGCATGATTAAAGTTTTTGATTAGGGTTTTTGAGTAGAGTGTCATAAATTTTCAATACTTCAGTGGCGGTATTCTCCCAACTGAAATGAGTGGAACGCTCAATTCCCTTTTTTGAAAGCTCTTTAGCCAGCGTTTTATTCTCAGTTAATAGTCGCAACGCCTCAGTTATTTCATTTGGATTCAAAGGATCAACAAGCAGGGCTGCATCTCCAGCCACTTCAGGCATGGATGCTACGTTTGAAGTAATAACAGGTGTTCCCGTTCCCATAGCCTCCAGTATTGGTATACCAAAACTTTCGCGCTTGCTTGGATAAAGAAAAACTGTAGCCAGTTGTATTACAGCCGGCAAATCACTGTTTGAGATGTAGCCTGTAAAGTGGATTTTGTTAAAATGCTGATCAAGGCCCTTTTCGGCCAGTAATTTCTTAACCTTACCAGGATCGAGATCTGCCACCACCAATTGATATTGATCGGTAACCTCTTCACAAAACTGACCAAAGGCTACAATCGTATTGGCAGTGTTCTTCTTAGGATCCGTATTTCCTAAAAAAAGAAAATAATCAGCCGGAAGCTTATACTGCCTGTTGATTTTTGCAAGGACATCCTCTTTTTGTGGTGTAAAATGTGTTCCCACTCCATTATATACAACACTCAGTTGCCCATCATCCAAATCAAGAAACTCTTCAAAGCGCTTTCGTTCAAAATGAGAAACTGTTATGATTTTTTTAGCACTGACAATATTCCTCCTTACCACGAGCCTCCTGTACAAATTGCCGAAACGCTGATACAGGCTGTACCCTTTGGCTGTAAGTGGGTTGGTTTCAAAATAAATAATATCATGAATGGTTACCACTATGGGTATAGAACAGCGCACCGGTGCAGTATTGGATGTACAATGCAGGATATTACAGCCATGTTCTTTGGCTGCTTTTGGCAGTTTCACCTGCTCCCATATAGGATATGGTGCCGAGAATTGAACAATCTTAAAGTTTTTAGTTTCTTCCAGACATCTATCGGGGCCATCATTTACAAAAATGACATATTCGTTTTCGAGATCTATTTTTTGCAGGCTCCTTATCATTTCCAGTGCCACAAAGTCCATCCCATGTTTGTGATGCCTAAAGATTCGTTGTGCCTCAATTCCTATTTTCACTTACTGCTGCTTTATGGTTAAAGTTCCAAAAATACCCTTTGAGCATAGCAAGTGCCAACGCCCTCTCCCCCTTAATGATTTTGATAAGTACATGAGCCGGCAATGCCACAAGGCTTAGATATAAAAAACTAATGAACATCTTAAGTCCGCTAAAGTTTCTTCTTGCAAATAACAACCTGTTTCTGGTAAGGTAATATATCTTCAATGGGCTATTCACCCCTGTGCTGATTGACTCCTTGTGATAAACCAGAGCATGCCCGCAATAATAAACTCCGTAGCCTGCGTCCTTAATTCTTTGACACCAGTCGTACTCCTCATAATATAGAAAGTAGTCCTCGTACATTGTACCTACTTCCTTAATCACCTGCATAGGCACTATCATTGATGCGCCATGTATGAATGCCGTAGGCACGCAGTGATTGTACTGTCCTTTGTCCTCTTCCCCGAATCCGATACCCGAATTACGGAGTGTATATGGGTTTAACTCCGTAGCACCAGCGTACTGCAATGTAGTTGGATTATCAAAAAACAGTATTTTGGAGCTAATCATTCCAATACCCTCGTTGGATTCAAAACACTTTAACAATGGCTGAATGAGATCTTCCTCAACAACTACGTCATTATTAATAAAATAAACGTAGCTCCCTTCACATAGGTGCAAGCCCGCATTGTTGCCTCCTGCAAAACCAAGGTTCGCTCCGGTATTGATATACTTTATATTCGCGATCTCCTTTACTGACGCCTCCAACAAGGGTTCGTCATCTCCGTTGTTTACAATAACACACTCCCAATTGGGGTAAGTGAGTTTTTGAAGACTTTGGATTAACTGTAACGTAACCTCCGGTTGTTTGTAATTAACCGTAAGAAACGACACCAATGGTGAAGAAGTAGAGTTGGTTGTCAAGTGCTTAATACTAAATAGTACGATCAAAAATAAGTGATATTATCCTATCATCGCGATAGTATATTTACTTTTGTTTTTATACAATTATTTGAACATGAGAAAATTAATACTTCTACTCACTCTATGTCAAGCAGTAATGGCTCAACCCCGTGAAAATAAACCGTTACCAATTTTCACAAAAAAACCTGTAAAGGTGCTTAATGAGGGTGTGACAGGGTGGTCTTTAAGTTTAGATGGCCAATGGATACCGAAGGAAATGACCATTGCACCAAGACTTATTTCCACCAATGAGAAGGAATACAAAACCAAACTGAGTGAGTTAGGAAATGACAACATAGAGGAACTTCAGCTTTACCCAATTATGTATGGCAAGGACACCCTGGTGATGTTGGTTAAATTGTTTAATAGTGGTCAATATGAGTATGAACGTACCAAACGGGGTTGGGACGATCGCCTCATAGCCTATTATTTTATTGTTGATCACAAGGAACTTCAGAAGTTAAGTACGATTGGTAGCAAAACCAGTATTATTGAATTAAAAATGAGGGATTTCGGCCATATTTCAAGAACAAAAAAGGGCCGTGTGTTGGATGATATCAAGCAACACATCATTATAAAACCAAAAACAGACCGGTTTCTAACCTTTACGGCTCGTAAAGATGATATAACCAATAAAATTCAATTTCAATTTGCATCGCTTCACGATGTATTCAGCGATGTGGAAGGCGTACTCCATGACTTTAAACTCAATGGAAAATCCGTTTATGGAAACAAAAAATTACTGGACTTCATTTACTATGAAGTTGATGCCTATACCTTTCAAGATTTTTTCTCGCTGCCAACACAAATGAAGTTTATTTCCAAATAATAAGTAAATGAACGCCCCGGTTGCCTCCACCAAAACAGTTTTTCACCCTGCTGTTAAAATAATAATTGCCCTGCTTCTATGTGTAGGAGTGGGTGCATTAGCCGCATACAAAGGGATGGCCGTTATAGCCATTGCCTTAAGCTTTCCCTTTGTTATACTCTACTTTATTTTCTTTTTCAAAAACCCAAAGCTTGGAGTATATACGGCATTGGTGATGGGGTTTATTTTACCAATTCTGGGCAGGTACTCCAGCATTCCCTTTCCCTGGGGCCTTTTGGTTGACATCCTATTGGTACTAACCTATATTGTTCTATTCCTTAAACATTGGAAATATCTTGACTTTAAACTTGCTTCCAATGATGTGGTTCTTCTACTTTCACTTTGGATGGGATATATTGTTCTTCAAATTGCCAATCCCGAGGCAAGGAGTGTAGCTGCCTGGTTTTACACCATGCGTGGTGCTGGGCTTTACCAATTTCTAATTATTCCCTTGGGATTCATCCTGTTTAATAGTCGTAAAGACTGGTACAACTTCTTTAATCTATGGCTTGCGTTTACAATATTGGCTATTGTTTGGGCTATCAAGCAATCCATCTTTGGTGTTTCAGAAGCGGAACAACAATGGCTTGATGCCGGAGCTTCAACAACACATGTCCTTTTTGGTAAGTTAAGAGTCTTCTCCTATTACTTTGATGCGGGAACCTTTGGTGCCTCCATGGGGCAAATGAGTATCATCTGTTTCATTCTGTTTTTAGGGCCGTTTAGCCTCAAAAGAAAAATCCTGTACTTCCTTGTAGGTATCTTTTCCTTTTATGCTTTAATGCTAAGTGGCACCAGGGGGGCACTCGCTGTACCTGCCATTGGTGGGATGCTTTACCTTATCATGATTAGAAATATTAAGTTTATTGCTCTTGGATTAATTGTGATGGCATTCAGCTTTTCCTTTTTGCGTTTTACCACCATCCTCCACTCAAATGATCAGGTACGAAGACTGAGAACAGCCTTAAACCCTGAAGATGCTTCTCTGCACACCAGACTTGTAAACCGCGAGCGATTAACCGAATATTTAAAAGGCCGTCCATTTGGAGGTGGACTGGGATCTTCAGGAGCATGGGGTGCGAAATTTTCTCCTAATACCTGGCTGGCAAATTTTCCACCGGATGGTTTATACACGAGGATGAGAGCCGAAACCGGTTGGATAGGACGAACGTTTTACGTTTGTATGTGGTTGTATATTCTCGCCAGAGGAGTGGCTGTAATGTGGAAACTAAAGAGCAAGGAAGATCAAACCATAGCAATGGCCTTTCTTGCCGGATATGCGGGTATACTAATGGCCAATTATGGTAATGAGGTAATGACTCAATTCCCAGTAAGCCTTATGACCTTCCTGGGTATTCCTATAATTTTGAGTATGAAGTACTGGAATGATGAAGGTGAAGTAGAACTGCCTTCTTCCACTACCCCTATTGAAGGGAGATCCCAGCTGGATTCTCGTTGGAAATAAGGAAAAATTCTAATCTGTTTGGGTAAATAAAAAGCTATCCAGGTGGCGGATTCTATAACCAAGTCTTTTCATAAATGCCCTAAATAATGTTCCATCGTTGGAAACATTTCTCATGCTTGTATAGATAATTGCCCTTTTGGAATTTACCATTCTGATTTCTCCAAGCTCGCCTAGCTTGTAAGCGAGCATACCATCCTCCCATCTTTGGTTATCCAGCTTATAGCCACCCACAGCCATGGCGTCCTTTTTTCTAAAGGCCATACTTGCCCCTCCGCAATTCAGATGTGGTCTCTTCCTGTGCTTCAGCATCCATGAACCCAGCTTCAAAAACTGATAAGTAATTAAACCAGGCCCGTACTTACCATTTTCAGAAAGTAAAGCATGTAAACTATATACGCATGCTGTATCTGACTGCTCAAAGGGAGCTGCCATTTCACTCACCCAGTGCGGACCATAAATAGTGTCCGCATCTCCGGTTATCACAACTTCTCCCCTGGCCTCTTCCAGGCCTCTTTGCCTGGCAAACCCAAATCCCTTCTTCTGCTCAACTATTTCCCTCAAACCCGCATCAGCGATTATTTGCCCGGTTTTGTCAGAAGATGCATTGTTTACTACAATTATCTCTATAGGAAAGTCAACAACGGTGTGTGATAAACTTGCCAAACATCCGAACAGGTTTCTCTCTTCGTTGTGTGCAATTAAAACCACGGAAACCTTTGGTTTATCACTGTTAAGATTCAACATTTTAGCCTTTACCCCCTCTACAATCTGCGGCTCCACATCTCCATAATCAATCTGTTGAAGGCTATGGTAATACCTAATTATTTTGGGGGGAGTAAATAGATTCATAATGTTTCAAATTAATCTACAGCACTTAAAGTACAGCTGTTTCGGAAGTACAAAACCAGGGCTTTCTTGAAATGGTAATTACATAATAATTTGAATAACAGTAACCACCCCACTCCCATTCCAAAGGCATCATCTCACAAAAAAGGTCTGGAAATTCTCAAATCCAGGCCTTAAGTGCATCTTATGAAAATAGCCTTTTGCTATGTTTTTGTTTGAATACTTTTTTTCTTTTTGCGAATTTCCGACTTAAACTGAAGTGTAACCATTGCCTTTAGGAATTTACGCAGGGTAGATCTTGACTTCTCAATATCACCCAGTACGGAGTCCATAAAATCAGGTTCAACAGCATTTAGCAACAACCTGGGCTGTAGTTTTAGTGTTTCAATAAATTCAACCAAGGCAAAGCGATCAGCTTTATTCCACGATCTTTTAGCAGACACCACGCAAATTGCCATTGCAAACTTTTCAACTAATTCAATCGGATACTGATCTCGAATAACACCTTTTATTTGAAACAGTATGAAATCATAGGAATTTATATCTATATCCTCCGGCACCAATTCCTGTATGGATTTTGCCCGTAGGAAATCATTATCTATTTCATAAAAACAATTATCGTAATCGATTTTTTCTTCAAGTTCGTTTTCATACTGCTTATGACCTACGACCAAAACTTTATTGCCAAGATCCGCCAGCTGACCAGCTATCACATGGGTAACCAAATCCTTTCCCTCAAAATTCCTTGTACTAAACACTAAAACTGACTTTGGCCTGCCCCCTGATTTCTCAAGTTTTCTGGCTTCCAGCCTCAAATTTTGGGTTATATGACCTGCGGCCTTTTGTTTGAGCCACTCGATATCCACATTTTTATACTCCGTTTTCTGTGTTAAATCGGGGTAAGCTCCCAACAACTTAAGTCCGGTAAGCTCCTCTCCTCTAACGGGGGTACGAACTGTGGAGTCGAGGTATTCCATAACCACAAGCAGAGCTAAAGGCACAATAAAGCCCACCACTGCTGATACCAAAACCAACAATAGCTGCTTAGACTGAAGTGGCTCCAGTGGAAATTTTGGAGGTACCGTAACAACGATACCCGCTGTTGAAATTGACTCGCTTTGTTGATTTGTAAGAGCCATATTCAGGCTGTGGTTCAACTCGAGATACTTTTTCTCTGCAATGCTTACAGCACGTTCCAATCTACCCAATTCAGAACCAAGGGGAGAGAACTCGTTATAGGCATCCTTAAAATAGTTGGAACGATTGGCTAAAACGCCCAATCGGGCCTTGCTGGCATCCAAATCCAGCGTAGCAGCAAGCCACTGCTGAATCACACTAGCGCTATTTACACCTTCCTTGGTTCTGCTATATTGATAACGCTGCTTTACATCGTTATCAAGTTCAGCCTTTAGTTTTTCCTGTCTATTTCTTAGTTTCCCGAGCTGCTCATCATCGTTATAAAAAGTCTCCAGTTTCGCTATTTCACCCGTAAGATCCGCCAATTTCTTTCTCTTGGCCAAAATCTCCTCATTAAACTTCAACATTTCCTTGTTGAGTTCCATATTGCTTTCCAATTGCCTCACGGTAGATTCTGCAGCGGCCTTAGACCTCAGCTCTTCTTGATATTGCGCTTCAAGTTGCCCTTGCATACCGGCAATATTCTTGGTTTGCTGATCATAGTTAATGATCTTTTTGTCAACCCTAAAGTTCTTTAATTCTTCTTCCGCATTTACCAGATCAAGTCTCGCTTCCTCTACCTGATCCCTGAAATACTTCACAATATCATTGGACTGCCCAATTTTGATTTCAAGAAGCTTTTTGGCGAATACATCGTTGAGAATTTCCAATGTTTGCTGGCATATGTAAGGGTCTGTCCACGCATATTTTATCTCAATAAGATCGGAGTTACTTATACGCCTTACATTTAAGTTAGTTAAAGCAGGCACGCCATAGGGAGACCATTCTGTTTCAAATAAATTACGGGAGGCCCAGCTGGTAAAGTGCTTTTTGTGCAAATTTTGAATATTCCGAAAAGTCATTGTTTCGGAACCAGGAACAACTAATGTATCCCGAATTGACTGAGGTAAAAATCCATCCAGCAGCTCCTGGGTTCTTTCATCTATTGTACTGTGGATCTTGTCATCAGACAACATCATTAAATGCTTGGTTAACAATCGCTCACCAACTTCACTAAGAGTTTGCTCTGACTTAACAACATAGATAAGGTTATCAAACTCATTATTTGCCGTCATGAAATCCACCCGGGTAACACCCAGTGCCTCTACACTAGGCCCTGAGGCCAAGCCTGTATATATTTCGGTTTTAGCCTCATAGGTTTGAGGTAAGTTGCGAGTAAATAAAAATACCACTATTGCTAAAGCGAGAGAGCACAACAACAATAGGTTAAGGTTTTTATTAAGGAGTCGTAAAAAACGTATAATGTTCATGATGCGGCTTTAGTTTTTCAGTTTACTGAGTGGCACTCCTACCAAACGCTCAAGCAAAGCATAAGTATTGTTAAATTCTGTTTTCAATTCTTCATATTCCGTGGCGTACTTTGCCTTGAGCCCGAGGTTGGCTCCCATTTGGTCTAAACTTAAATCGCCATCTCTAAACCGTTCTTCAGACATTTGAAAAATAATATCCGAAAACTCCTTAGCCTCAGTACTGATTCTTATCAACTTTTGAAGTAACAGAAGCTGATTATAGGTATTAATCACCTCCTCCTTCACTTGTCTTTCTACTGATTCTTTTTGGATTTCCAGTTGGTTTACCTCAAGCTTGGAGATGTTCAGTTTATCCTTTCTGGTGGTAAAATAGCTCAAAGGCAGGCTTACGCCTATCCCTAAAATATAACCAGCGGTTGGTCCGCCACCTTCTTCAGAAGCAGGGAAAAATATTCCATCCTGCACCTGCGCCACGCCTGACTCATTTACTCTATACTGAGCCGACAAATTGATAAGCTGAGTCCAGTCTTTCTTACTTAATGAAACGGCATACTCAGAAGATTTAATCTGAGCATCCATCAAATCCACTGTTGCGGCATTGGCAATAGCTGAATCTATAAGAATAGATAAAGGAGGCAGGTACTGAGCCAGGTCAATAAAGTTATCAGCTGTTATAGAATCAATTGCTGCCTGGGCTGAATCTATCTGTGCCTTTGCTGAAAAGCTTAGTGTAATTGACACCAATAAACTTAGAGTAGTTTTCAATATCTTCATATTATACATTTTCCTTTTGAAATAAAGCTGGAATAGTTTTCAGGATTAAACGAATGTCGTTCCACAAACTTACATTTCTTGCATATTGATTATCGAGTCCCTTCCTTTCATCCTCCGACATTTCCCCTTTTCCGCGCTTCATTACCTGCCAAAGGCCGGTAATACCAGCGGGTGCCAAAAAGCGCTCTCCCCAATCATCTGAGGTAAGTTGTTCAGCTTCATAAAGAGGCAATGGTCTGTTTCCTACAATAGACATATCCCCCTTCAATACATTTATAAGTTGAGGCAACTCATCCACACTGGTGTTCCTAATAAAACGGCCCACTCTGGTAATACGGGGGTCATTTTTAAACTTAACAAACGTACCTGCCTGTTGCCTTCTCTTAAAGGTGAGGTATTCCTCCTCACTCATAGGCTGCCCGTCTTTATAAATCAAAGTGGGGCTATTGCCTTGCGTTTTCCTGGATAATTCGGCCTCATCAATATCATTTTCGGCTTCAACCGCATATTGATTTAGGTGCTTCATATCCTTTATTCTTTGGTCTGCATCAACATACATTGACCTAAACTTGTAAAAATCAAACACTTTATACCCGGTACCCACACGTTTGGACACATACCAAATGGGGCCACGGCTTTCCAGCTTTAGTGCAATACTTGTAATTATTAAGATAGGTGATAAAAATACCAGGGCACAACCGGCCACCACTACATCAAAAATGCGTTTGGAAATGGGAATCTGATACTCTTTAAACTTGGGTTTGACATTGGTTGAAAGCCTGGCTTTCAACATTTCCCTTAAGAAGTCAACACGATGGATTATCTGCCCTGATTCATTTGTAGGATCAAAAACCTCAGTCACTCCCTCATTTAACAAAGACAAGCGAAAAGCCTTATCGGGGTGGTCAAGTATTAGGGCAAAAGGCAAGGCATTATTGTTTAACTGCGTTTTGTATCTCCTGAAAATACCCATCCCGTCAAGGCCCTTTAGGTTTATATCAGAAATAACCAGATCAAAGTAATCCAGCCTTGCCAGATTGTTGTGGAAGCCCACAACATTGGCAACATTGGTAACCTCAACGCCTTCCGACTCTTTTAACCAAGAGAGAAAGGACTCATTTTCCCCAATATAAAATATCTTTTTCAAGACCTTAACTTTATCAGATTATCTATTCTCAAAGCCAGTTCCTCCGGATTAAATGGTTTTATCAAGTAATCATTAGCACCTAGCTTAAGGCACTTTATTCGCTCTGAGCTACTTTCTTCTCCAGACAGTACAATAAGCGGAACATCGCTAAAGAAGCCGCTTTCCCTCACCTTTTCTATATACTCAAAACCATCTATTTCCGGCATATTCAAATCTGCCACAACTAAATCGGGAATATTCCCGGAGTACATCCATTCCAGGGCTTCACGTCCATTTTCCTTCAAAATCACCTCATGCTTATCCTTTAAGATCTGCATCAGCAATTTTCTCATGATAGGTTCATCATCAATAACCAAAACCTGTTTAAGTGATTCGCTCATCTTTGCTCAAGTTGTTGAAATACTTCGTTTAAAACAACCTCCACCTTTTGAAGGCTGCTTTGAAGTTGTGAAGTATCTAAGTTGTTTTTCCCATGTTCCTCTATCAGCCTTATCTCTTGCTTAATTTCCTCAATTTCAAACAAATCAATATTAGGCTTAATTTTATGAGCTATTCCGCCCAATACATCGAGTTGTTTGTTTTTATGAGCATCCAACATTTCCTGCAGCTGACCTGGCGTATATTCTAGAAAAGTCTCTACCATACTATTTACAAAATCGCTGTTTCCCCCAGCCAGCTCTTCGAGCTGTTTTAGATTATATTTTTTATCGGGCATTTTTATATTCTTAAATTTCCAATTCGTTATTTTTCACCATTCTATATATGGTGCTCTTACCTATATCCAACCTCCTGGCCACATCTACAACATTCCGTTCGTACTTATCCAAAAAGTGCTGAATTATCTTAACGGTATAATCCTTAAGTGTAAGCTCCTTGGATATCATATCATTTAGTCCACTATTGGTTGAATTGAAAGTTATATCCTCCTCACCGATCTTCTGGTCATCACTCATAACGGCAGCCAGCTCCATCACGGCCTTTAGCTCCCTAACATTACCCGGCCAATCATAATTCAACATTTTCTTCTGGGCCTCAGGGCTTAGTTGAAGCTTTGGCATATCATTCTCCTTGGTAAATTCATCAAGAAAATGCTTTCCCAGTATGATAATATCATTACCTCTTTCTCTAAGTGGCGGCAATTCTATTGGAAGCCCCAGTAATCTATAGTACAAATCTTCTCTGAAACGACCGTTCTTAACTTCATCGGCCATCACTTTATGCGTGGCCACAAGTACCCTCGCATTTATTTTTATGGCTGTATTACTGCCTATTCGCGTAACCTCTTTTTCCTGAAGTACTCTTAGCAGCTTGGCTTGCAGCGCCATATCCATCTCTCCGATTTCATCTAAAAAGATTGTCCCCCCGTTGGCCTCCTCAAACTTTCCAATGCGCTTGTTTACAGCACCGGTAAAGGCTCCTTTCTCGTGTCCAAAAAGCTCACTTTCGAGCAAGTCTCTGGGAATGGCTGCAATATTTACCGCCACAAAGGGATTTTTCTTTTTATTCTTGGAGTTGTAATGTATAGCCTTTGCCACCAGCTCCTTTCCTGTACCTGTTTCTCCCGAAATAGAAACTGTAATATTGGTTTGGGCCGCCTTTTCTATCAGCTTATATACACGCTTTACAGCGGGACTATTTCCCTTGATATTGGAAAAGTCGTATTTATGATCCACCTCTTCCCTTAAGCGATCTATCTCATCCCTCAACAACACGTTTTCCTTAATGTTGTTAGTGGCTTTCCACATACGCTCGTAGGCGTTCTCGTCCTTTACTATATAATCGTAAGCGCCCTCTTTCAGCAGTTCTACGGCTGTACTTACATCTTCCTGCCCGCTTACTATTACTACCGGAATTTCAGGAAACGATTGTTTAACTTTTCGCAGAACCTCTATACCTGAGAGGTCTGGCAGTGAATAATCCAGAAACACCATATTGGGTTTGGTGTATAGATTATTGAGACACTCCTTACCAGTAACAAAAGTTTCCACTTCATTATCAGGATTCAGCGCAAGATGATGCTGACTGGCTTTTGCGTAAAGCTCGTTGTCGTCAACTATGAATATTTTAAAACCATTCATTTGTTAGATGTTACTTTGCCAAATCTAAATATTTTCTCAAAATTGGAATACAATCCCTGAATAAAAAAAATGAGTTGAGTAAGTCTCTGGTTTTTCAACTAGATTATTGATTATCATTTCCTTATTAAAATCAAGTGATTACTTCTTTATTATGGTAAAATTAGGCCTTGGTATTTTTTTTTAAAATTAAAAGGGGTCATTTTATAAAACTTCCCAATTTTGGATGAATGTACACTATTTTTTCCCTTCTAAGAATCCTCCCACTAGTAGTCAACGGGGCATCAAAAAAATTTGTGGAAATTGATTTAGGCTGATATTTAGAGCAAACACCCTTTTGAAGTAGCATTATTCCGTTTTATCCGGCTATTCCCAGGGATCTCTTTAACTTAGCTGAAACCCGGCTAAATAAACGCTCGGTTTTCAAGGCGATCTGCCTGTACTTTCCCGCTAAGGGATTTGGATATATCAGTTCGCGGGTATCATAGCAATACACAGGTTTTCCCGATCGGTTAGCTATTTCTTCTGCCTGAAACCTATCGCTCTCAATAAAAAGACCAGTGGGCTTAAATTGTATATAAGCCTTGCTCTTAAACTCGCCAGGCATTTTTTTAGATCTTTCTGCCGGCCCGGCCGAATCCTCCATTATCAGTTCGTTGTACTTTATGTGATGTTTGGCCAGCCATGCTTCCGTATGAGGGCGGTATTTTTCCAATCTGTTTGTTACCAGGTAGCCAATGGTTTTACTGGGTTTGGAGAGGAGTTTGGCGTTGGTTAAAAACTCCTCGTATCGAGGGCCATTGTCATTTTCTTCTTTTGTGGGGTCCACGCACAAAACTCCGTCTATATCCACACAGCACTTCTCCAACATGGGATGATGCATCATGTTCCATTCAAAAATCCGTGGCCCCGGAACCATCTCCATGTAAAAGTCAACTATATCATCCTTGCCGGGTGCCATAAACACGGCCATCATGGATACGTTCTTATCATCCAATTTACCGGCTATTCTTTGCTTGGTTTCCTCTATTGAAGAACCACTCCAAACACTGTCCTCAATTATGAGGATATTCTTAAACTCATCGAAGGGGGTGGCCGAAAGCCTTTTACCAGATTTTATAAGGCGTTTTTCCAACAGACCTTCCAAATCCGTAAGAGGTAAGTTGAGATGCAGAGCCATGATATTGGCGGCCAGGAGCCCACTTCGGGGTACACCTACCAAAAGGTCTATATCCGGTGAAACTTGCCAGAGGTTATTCACTATTGCAGAGTTTAGGTCAGCAATAGATTTATAGTTGATTCTAATTGACATGGAGTGAGTATAAATAAATCTTGAGGGCTAAAGTATAATTAATTACAAAAGCACCAAACCTCTGAATGTTAATATCTTATCACTCAATATCCTATGTATGGAAAATGTTATAACACTTTTTCTACAGCCCAACTCCCAGAAAGAGCTTTATACCAGCATATAGCGCATTCTAAAAAAACACGGGAATAGCGCGATAGAAAATGTCATTATTTTTTTAAAATTGTACGGATGATATCCCAAACTTCCATCATTTTCCTTCTGGAAAACCTGAATGGCATCCAAAGTCCTAAAAAGACCACTCCATAAACAAGTCCGTTTAAAATCACCTGAAGCCACAAGTGGGTGATAACAAAACTCTTGGTAAACAGCCATGTTACTCCTGCTGCCATCAATGAAAACACCAGCGGATAAGCTACTTGTGATAAAAAGTCGATCAGCTTTACGGGAGATTTTTTAATACAAAAGAGAACTATGGGAATGAGCAGCAGATAAAAACCTATGGTAGAGGCGATAATCAAACCTTCAACCCCCCACTCTATCCCAATAAAAAAGGACACAACCATTAGTGATGAGTTAATAACTCCATACCAAAAATAGCGCTTGGTTTGCCCCATCGAGATAAGCACCAACCCACAAGAACTTGTTACGGCCTGCATAATGGCTATTATTGACAGAAGCTGGAAAATCTTCCCTACCTCAATCCACTGTTCGCCCAAAATGAGCAGTACCACAGGCTCTGCAGAAACTGCCAAAAAGCACACTATAGGCATGGTTAAAAAGCCAAGAAGAAACACATATTTTCGGTAATAGTCCCTGTAACGTGCCGGCTCATTAACCAATGAACTCATTGCGGGAAGTCCAACATTCACCAGTGGGTTTCTAAGCTGATTGATAGGCAACATGAGTAGTTGATAGCCCTTGGAATAAATCCCCAGAGCGGCAGTACCAACAAATTTTCCTATCAGCACATTATCTAAGTTTCTACTTAGGTAGTTAATGATGTTGAAACCACTTACCCCCATTCCAAACTTCACATACTCAACCACCGTACGGTCTATTTTAACAAGTGACGGGCGCCAGTTGCAATAATACCAAAGCTGGATTGTATTGAACAACGATCCGCTAATAGTAACCGCCAGTAAAGCCCAATAGCCATATCCCATAAAAGCCATTACAATACCAATACCTACTGACACGGCCTTTGAAGCTACAGATGCGCTTGCCAGTTTTCTAAACTGCATCTGCCGGCTTAGTAATGCCTGATGTTGTGTGCCCAGCCCTCCTAAAATTGCTACCAAGGCATAGGCAAGGGTTATTTCAAGAAGCTTTGGCTCATCATAAAAATTAGCGATAAGTGGCGCCATAGCCGCAATAAGTATGGCCAGGACAAAACTCAAAGCGGTGTTGATTAAAAAAATCTGGCTTACATTATTATGATCCAACGACTCTTTTTGTACTACGGCCTGTGCCAGGCCCAGATCCTTAAAGATCAAAACAAAGCCAACAACAGCCGCAACCATTGCTATTAAACCATAATCCTCAGGCACAAGAAGCCTGGCCAGTATAATTGTGGATCCGGTTGTAACGATGAAGTTAATCGCCTCAGAACCCAATGTATTCACTCCTCCCTTTATAGACTGAGATTTTAGATCAGTAGATAAGTGCTCGCGATTAAACCAATGTTTATATTTCTCCACCTTTAAGCCTTACTGTAACATGTTTGTGCATATAAAAAGCACCTATAGAACCAAAAATTCTGAAAGAACAAACCATAGCCATAAAGAGCTTTCAGCCCGATTTACGGTTACTCTATTTTGAGGCCGCAAATATGGCAAAATATGATGAGTGTGCTAATTCCCAATCTTAGCTAATCAAACAGGTGATTTCACCTTTCAACCTGAGAAGCTTCCAGTAGCTTCCATAGCTGTTCCACCCTATCGGCCCATGAGTTTCCTTCAGAAACACTTAAGCGCTTAGCTATATCGTTTTCTGTATTGGCCGAAACCGCATGGTTGATCAATTCCAAAAACTCCTCGTGATCTTTTGCCACAGAAGCAACATCGCTAAATGATTTTACATCCTCTGAAAAGTCGGTGGTTACAATTGCCTTTCCTGCTGCCAAATACTCGTTCATCTTTAATGGATAGATGCTTTTGGTGAGCTGATTTTTCACAAAGGGAATAATTGCTGCATCCATAAAATGGATATAGCGGGGCAGTTGCTCCAATGGTTCAGGCCCTATAAAAATAACATTGGGATAGGCGTGATAATCCTCATCGGTAAAAGGGCTATAATCCCCGGGGCCCACCATCAAGAATATTTTATCCTTATGAGCCTTAAACACCTTTGTAAGCAGCTCAAAATCCATTCTTAAGCCTATGTGTCCTACATAGCCCACCACCGGCTTAACATTCCCCTTTAATTGTGGGATTTCCTCAAACCTGTTGGTATAGGCTGTTTTAAATAAATCCACTTGAGCGGCATTTGGCAAAATATGAACATTCTCACCTCCATCAGCCTCCAGCACCTTTTTGAGATTTGTAGAGGTTGCCAATAGCACATCGGCATTTTTCAATGCAAGCCTTTCTCCTCTCACACCGTGCCTTGCTCCCTGATCAATGGCTCTTATATCATCCCTGGACTGATAGATAAAAAGCCGGGGATTAATGTCTTTTGGAAGTTTTACGGCATAGAAAGGATTAAACGAATTGAAAAATATAAAATCACTGATGTTATTGTCCTTCAGTATTTTCCTTACACAGTCAAAAAAACGATTGTTATTAACCTTGCTCAACTTCCGGTACAACATGCCTTCGGGCAGGGAGTTTATGGAAATCATCATTGCAGGTGTAACAGCTGTAAAGTTTTCAGGAAGACCAGGAACCTTGGTATAGATATTCTTACCATACAAAATGGCACTTCGTCTTTTTACCACGGATGGCAACCTTCCTTCCTTGATAAAATCCTTTATGGTATAAGGATAATCGATATAAAAAACCTTGTTGGTTTTTGCCAGCTCCTTGGCAATTGAATAGGCTGCTGATGATAAATCACCGTCCCACCGTGACATGGAGCACATAATAATGGGCAATTTTCGTATATCCTCCATAAGGTAGGCCAATTTTATTTTTAAAATTGGGGCTCGAATTTAGAAGGTTTTTTCATGACAACCCATAAATTTTATGAAGAATTGAAATTTTGAAAAAACCAGAAAACCCAAGAATGACGCTTCATCTGCTTATTCAGAAACGTCAAAAAAAAGCAACTGCTTAATTTACCCCCTTCTCGGTTACCTCAAATTTAGAGGCTGTGCTTTTTCTTATTCTCAGTATTCCTAAAATCATAAAAACAATGGCCTTAGGTATATTGATTACAGCCCTCAACAACTTGAGATTATAAAACCTGCGGGGAATGGCAAACAGCAAGGCAAAGGTGTAAGCTATGGCCATGTAGAGCCAAATACCACTAAGCACCCCAAAGGCTGACAATACGCCCAGCACCCCCATAAGTCCTATCAACAAAACTTTCGGGATAAGAAAAAACTGAAATACCTTATCAAAGTAACCTACATTGCCCTTAAGAAAGAGCTCTTTGAGTCCATCCAAAAAATAATTTTTGAAAAAATAGATCTGAACCCCAACCCATCGGGTACGTTGTTTTGAAAAGTTTGTGGCATTAGACACCTTTTCATCGTAAACCAAAGCGTCTTCAAAATACTCTATAAGTTGTTTTTCTTTCAAAATCTTCAACTCTACCAGCTTGTCTTCTCCGGCTACATCCTCAATATCATCCATTATAGATTTAAAGTATTGAAAATCGAAGGCCATGGCCGAACCGATAAGTGCTGAACTAACCCCCAAAACTCTATGTCCCTTTCGAAAAATACTGTTTCCTATTTCCTCATTAATAGCATCGAGGAGGGCGAAATCGGTTTGTTGATTTTTAGCCGTACGATGACCTTGAATAACCTTATAACCGGAATTATACCCGGCATTTATCCTTTCAAGAAAATCAGGGGCCATTACATTGTCTGAATCCAGAATAACTGCAATATCCGGATTTTGATCACTAAATACTTGCAGGCCTTTATTCAGGCTTTTGGCCTTGGTGCTGTTTTCAAAACTCACCTCAAGGGTGGTTACATCCAGTTGTTTTAGTCCGTCCAGAGTTTCATCAGAAAAACTATCTGCTAAAACCACTACAGTGTAGCAATCCTTTGGATAGGATTGTTTCAGGGCCTGGGAGGCTGTATCAATAATTATCCTGTCTTCCTTGTAGCCTGGTATAAAAACAACAATTTTATTCTTCTTGTCAGAAGCTTCTTTTTTGAGCTTTACCCGGAAGGGAAAAATGCTGGCTACAGAAAATACAAACAGGTATAAAACCTGCATACCTACCAATACCAGAAAGAAAATTTCGACAAAATGCAAAATGGAGTAAAGCACCTTTTAGGAGTTATGTTTCAAAGGCGAAATATCCGAAATTTTATTTAGGGAGTAACTACCAATCGTTGAGTTGCATAGGTTATGGCACCATTTGTAACCCTCACTATATAAACTCCTTGATTTAAAGCAGGGCGTAGACGCATATTGCCATTGGCTACATCAAGGGCCTCATTAAAATGCTGTATACCAGCCATATCCCATATTTCAACTCTGGCTTTTGGATCCTCAATACCTTTTAACTCAAGGTTAAACTCTCCCTTAGTTGGGTTTGGATATATACTGATATGTTGAGAAAGGTTCCCGCTTTCATCAATTGAAAAGCCTATGGGTATCAAGGCTATATTGCGATGACGAACCACGCCCCTCCTCAATTTCACATGCATGGTATCGGTATGATATCCCACCTTTTCAACCACTACCAGAAAATCTCCGGTATCCCTTCGTCCACCCTTAAAGTTTCCGAAAAGGTTGGTTTTTCCGCCAATATCACCTCTCACCACAGTTATATCTGCCGTTGGTATAGGGTTTTGAGTTACCGAATCTTTTACAAAAGCGGTAAAAAAGCACGCCCTTGGATAGGTGCTGCTCAATATAAACAAGCCCTCCTGCCGATCAGACACCAGGATATTGCCACTTGGCAAATATGGGTAAGCTCCCCATGCTCCATCATAACCATCCCCGGCCACAGGTGAAGTATCGTAATAAGCCGTTTCTATAAGAATATCCGGTTGACTTGCATCTACAATCTGCAATCCTGATGTGTAATAAGACGTTACGAGAAAATCATCCTTAACATGAGTGTTGTGAGGAATTACCTCATTTGCATCATAAATGGAAGTTCGGATTCTGTCAAGCTCGGTAATATTACTTAAATCACTTACATCATAGGCTGTAACATAAGCTCCCTTTTTTTCATCGGTAGTAAAAATGGTTTTATTATCAGCCGAAAACCAAATGTTGTGGCAGAAGTTATTTGGAGTGGCCTTTGATGCCCAAACAGTAGGATTCATTTTGTTAGATACATCCACTACCTCAAACTTGCCGATGTTGATGGCAGCTCCATAAAGTGTGTCACCCCTGGCAATACCATCGTGTAAATAGGCTCCATCATAAACACCTAAAAAAGTGGGGTTATTGGGGTCCTGGGTTAAATCAAACATGGAAGCCCCGCCAACACCAAGGTTAGAACCAAACAGATATAGTACTCCGTTTTCGTCTATATATAAGTTATGGGCATTTCTATAGGTAAAGTTATTGGCGCCAATGGTTACTGAGGGCAAGAACTGAGTATAAGAAATGTTTGTAGAGTCTATGGTATTCAGGTCCACTATCAGTATTCCGTCTGAAGGATTACTACCTCCTACCCCGTCATGAACCACATAAGCGTAATGACTCCATGTTTTTATATCTCTCCACACGGTATTATTGCCGGGGATAAAGTGTTTTTCAACAGGTAAGGACGGATTGGTTACATCAACTATCGAGAAGCCCGTATTTACCCCTACCAAAGCATACTCGCTGGAAGGCGTGGAGTAGCCCCACACATCATTAATGATATCGTTGTAAGGAAGATTGCCCAGTTTGCGAATCTCAAGACTGTCCTGCGCATAGCTGCCGGCACCAACAAGGGCCAAAATACCCAATAGTAATTTTCTCATATGGCTAATTTAAAACAATGTCCCCTGTTCTTCCTCACCTGTAAAGCTGGTGTCTGTATCCAATGAGTCATCGGTTTCTTCTTCTACCTCTTCTTCTACAACAATAGGCTCCAGTGGGTTGATATCCTTTACCTCATCCCGGGTAAGCTGATTACCCTGGGCCTTCATACCTTTAATGGCAATAAACTCGGAGAGGTTTACCTCTTCATTGTCTTTTTGATTGCCCTTTATTTTTTTGAATACTATTTCCACCCTTGGCTGCGCATCTGTAGAAACAAACTCAAGTCGCGAACCTTCACTATCACTTATAAAAAGTTCTTTCTTTTCACTGAGTTCAGGAATAAAGCGCTTCACAAAATACCTCTCTTTTTCTGCATCAAAATAGATGGCAGACACTGCTTTTTGAGGATTAAACTTCTCCAGAATGAGCATATCATCTTCAAAATGTGTACTCAAATCAAAGCCCAACAATCTGTAATTGCCGGATTGTGTTATTTCCAAAATCCTGTCTTCTCCCTTAAAGCTGCCCAGAAGTTCACCTCTGCCATCGGCATTAAGGCGTCTTACCGTTTCGTCAAACCAAATTTTACGGGCAGCCAGTGTACTTACACCTTCCTCCTTAAGTTCAATTTTCTTTACAGGATATTTGGTAGCGAGGTTTCCTTTAGCCACCCTACCCTTAATGGCCAGTTCAGAAAAATCAATGTCGAACTTGGTTTTACGAAGTCTTTGAAGATTGCGAAGCAACACGGTAACTGTTTCTGCCTCTCCATTTGGATTATGGGAGAAGTAAAGAACTTCACTACCTTTTGTGCCCTTTGTAAGGTCATACTCCTTATCGCGGGTAATACTGGTTACGTTAAAACGCTTCATAAATGAAGCTCCCTTGCTTCCATCCCTGTATATCATGTTATAGATGGTACGCTTATCGCCCTTTTTCCAAACGGCAACGTGAATTATATTTTTACCGATATAGGTTTTCTGATCGATTTTGGAAACCACCATTTTACCTTCACGTGTAAACACTATAATATCATCAATATCCGAGCAGTCGGTTACAAATTCATCCTTTTTAAGACTGGTACCGATAAAGCCCTCCTCTCTATTTACATATAGTTTGGTATTGGCCATTACCACCTTGGTGGCATCGATATCCTCAAACAGCCTTATTTCCGTTTTACGGTCGCGGCCTGCTCCATATTTCTTCTTAATATTTTTAAAATAATCAACAGCAAAATCAATGATATTGGCCAGGTTAAACCTCACCGCCTCAATTTTACCTTCCAGATCAAGAATATGCTGATCGGCTTTATCCTTATCAAATTTTGAAATACGCTTAATCCGGATTTCTGTAAGTCTTGTAATATCCTCATCCGTCACATCTCTGATAAGGCTTCCTATGTGTGGTTCGAGCCCTCTTCTGATAAAGGAAATAACCTCGTCCCAGGTTTCAGCCTCTTCAATGTCGCGGTAAATCTTTTCCTCAATAAATATGCGCTCGAGTGATGCAAAATGCCATTGCTCCTGCAACTCACCCAACTGAATTTCCAATTCGCGCTTTAGCAAATCAACGGTACGCTCGGTTGATTTTCTCAGCAAATTCTTAACCCCTTCAAATATGGGTTTGTCATTTTCGATAACGCAGGCCAGCGGAGCTATTGAAACCTCACAATCTGTAAAGGCATAAAGGGCATCCTTCATTTTATCAGGTGATACACCTGGCACCAGATGAACCTGTATTTCCACCTCACTGGCTGTATTGTCTTCAATTTTCTTGATTTTGATCTTTCCCTTATCATTAGCCTTAAGGATAGATTCAATAACACTGGTTGTGGTAGTGCCAAAAGGGATTTCGGTGATGACGATGGTTTTCTTGTCATCGATATTCATTCGGGCACGCACACGCACCCTTGATCCACGCACACCTTCCTGATAATTGGAAAAATCTGCAATTCCTCCTGTTGGAAAGTCGGGTAATATCTCAAAACTTCGGCCTCGCAATATTTTTATGGAGGCGTCAATTAGTTCATTAAAATTGTGAGGCAGCACTTTAGTGGATAAACCAACAGCAATACCCTCCACTCCCTGTGCCAGCAGCAATGGGAATTTTACGGGAAGGTTTACCGGCTCTTTTGCCCGGCCATCGTAGCTGGATTGCCATTCGGTTACTTTTGGGCTAAAGCCCACTTCCAGTGCAAACTTGGTAAGGCGAGCCTCAATATATCTTGGTGCCGCAGATCTGTCTCCGGTAAGAATGTTACCCCAGTTACCCTGGGTGTCAATCATTAAATCCTTTTGCCCCAGCTGTACAAGTGCATCACCAATGGAAGCATCACCATGAGGGTGAAAGCGCATGGTTTGCCCGATTACGTTGGCCACCTTATGATAGCGGCCATCGTCCATCTCGCGCATGGAATGCAACAGCCTGCGTTGTACTGGCTTAAGACCATCATCCAGGGCGGGTACTGCCCTTTCCAATATTACGTAGGAGGCATAATCCAAAAAATAGTCCTCATACATCCCCGCAACATGGGTTACCGTTACTCCTTTACTTACTTCATTAGTTTCTTCTGAAGAGTTGTTTTCAAGTTCCTCCATTTTTCTTATTGCTCCCTATTTGTTGCCACCACCCGATCAAGTGATCTTCTGAGGTCGCGAAGTTGTGTTCTGGTGAGGTAACTAATACTGATGCCCACCCGCTTAGGGCCGCCTTCCTTGCTTTGTATGTACAAAATCAGTCTGCGTTTAAAGGGCCATACACTCACCCTGTATTTTAAAAGTTTGCGTTTTGGAAACTCTGTATGTTCATTAAATCTTTTACCCAAAAACTTAAGATTGGGTTCTCTGGCGGTAAAGTTTAGCACCTCGCCATCACTATCGTAAATAAACTGTGGTAATCCCCGATATATTAAGAAAATAATGATCAAAAATGCAAATGGAGAAAGCTTGGTGATGCTATTCCATGAGCCCTCGATATTTAGCATTATAACATCAAATACCAATGTAAAAATGCACAGTAGATAAATAAATCGCAATACCCGGCCGGAACTTTGAGTGTTAAGTCTCATCTATTTTACCTCTTCAGCTTTAAGTTCCATTTCGGCTTCCTTTCTCAACGTTTCCTCGTCTTTGATAACATCTTTCTCGATTCGCAGTCTTTCGATAATAAACTTTTGTCTGTCGGGAGTATTCTTACCCATATAAAATTCCAGCAGCTGATCAATTGTAGCTTCCTTACCCAACATTACAGGGTCGAGGCGAATATCTTCCCCAATAAAAAACTGAAATTCATCCGGTGAAATTTCACCCAAACCCTTAAATCGGGTTATTTCTGCTCTTGCTCCCAGTTTTAATAAGGCTGCCCTCCGTTCATCTTCGCTGTAACAATACATGGTTTCCTTTTTATTTCGCACCCTAAACAGTGGGGTTTGCAAAATATACAGGTGTCCTTCCTTTACCAATTCAGGAAAAAACTGTAGAAAAAAGGTAATGAGCAACAGGCGAATGTGCATTCCGTCCACATCGGCATCAGTTGCAATCACCACGTGATTGTATCTCAGGTCTTCGAGGCCGTCCTCTATATTTAAAGCTGCCTGCAAGAGGTTAAACTCCTCATTTTCATAAACCACTTTTTTGGTGAGGTTATAACAATTCAAAGGCTTTCCCTTTAGGCTAAATACGGCCTGTGTATTAACGTCACGTGATTTTGTAATGGAGCCCGAGGCGGAGTCACCCTCGGTGATGAACAAGGTGGAATGCAACCTGCGTTCATCTTTAATATCGCTGTAGTGCACCCGGCAGTCTCTTAATTTCTTGTTGTGCAAACTGGCTTTTTTTGCACGGTCTCTCGCCAGTTTTTTAATACCACTCAGCTCCTTACGTTCCTTTTCAGCACGTAAAATCTTTTTGTAGATAGCCCCTGCTATTTCCTCGTTTCTATGAAGAAAGTTATCGAGTTTATTCTTTAGGAAATCATTAATAAAGGTTCGGATGGTAGGCAGATCGGGGCCCATATCAGTAGAACCCAACTTAGTTTTGGTTTGGGATTCAAAAACGGGTTCTATAACCTTAATACTTAAGGCTGCCACTACAGATTGACGTACATCCGATGGGTCAAAATTCTTATTGTAAAAGTCGCGTAAGGTTTTTACCAGTGCCTCTCTAAAAGCCGCCTGATGCGTTCCTCCCTGAGTGGTGTGCTGTCCGTTTACAAACGTATAGTATTGCTCGCTTTGGCTTTTATCACTGTGGGTAAGTGCCACTTCAATATCGTCATCCTTAATGTGGATAATATCATGAAGTATAGGTCCGTCCAGATTATCCTTTAGTAAATCCTTTAATCCATTTTCGGAGTAAAACTTTTCGCCATTAAACATTATGGTAAGCCCCGGGTTGAGATAGGCATAATTCCACAACATCTTTTCGATGTACTGATTTACAAAGCGATAGTTTTTAAAAACAGAATTATCGGGCCTGAAAGTTATTTTGGTACCCTTACGTTGACTGGATTCTTTTATATCCTCTTCTCCAACAAGCTCTCCCTTTTCAAAACTGGCCACCTTGGTTTTACCGTCTCTAAAGGCTTGTACGCTAAAGTTGTCAGACAGGGCATTTACGGCCTTGGCTCCAACCCCGTTAAGACCTACAGACTTTTTAAAGGCCTTACTGTCATACTTGGCACCGGTGTTGATTTTGGAAACAACATCCACCACCTTTCCCAGTGGTATTCCCCTTCCATAATCCCTAACCACTACCTGGCCATCCTTTATGGAGATTTCAATCGTTTTTCCGGCTCCCATCACAAACTCATCCACAGAGTTGTCGAGAACCTCCTTTAACAAAATGTAAATACCATCATCGGCAGAAGATCCATCACCCAACTTACCGATGTACATACCAGGCCTTAGCCTGATGTGTTCTTTCCAGTCGAGTGATCGAATATTGTCTTCTGTATAATCTGCTTGAGCCATAAATCAATCTTACAAAATGTAACGGCTAAAAATAGAAAATAAGCCAAAGCCCTTAATGGTTAAGGGTTGGCATTTATAAACAGGTTATGCACGAGGCAAGACGGATGTTACATTGATGGTTGTTCAATATAGCTTGAACAACTTACAGCCTGCAATTAAACGTTAAACCTAAAATGCATAACATCACCATCGTTTACAATGTATTCTTTTCCTTCAATACTAAGTTTTCCGGCTTCCTTTACTGCGTTTTCTGATCCGTACTTCACGTAATCTTCATAACCAATAACCTCAGCACGAATAAAACCCTTTTCAAAATCAGTATGAATTACACCTGCTGCCTGAGGTGCGGTAAACCCTTTTTTGATAGTCCATGCCCGAACCTCCTTAACCCCAGCCGTAAAATAGGTTTGAAGATTCAATAGGTCATAGGCTGCTCGGATCACCTTATTTACTCCTGCTTCTTCCAAGCCCAGGTCTTCCAAAAACATCTGGCGCTCTTCATAGCTATCGAGTTCGGTAATATCAGCTTCAGTAGCTGCCGCGAGATAAATAACCTCGGCATTTTCCTCTGCGGCCATTGCCTTTACTTCCTCTACCCAGTGATTACCATCCTTAGCCGAGGCTTCATCTACATTGCACAAATAAAGGATGGGTTTATCAGTTAAAAACTGACATTCATCAATAACGATCTGTTCGTCCTTATTGCGCTCAAAGCTGCGAACGCTTTTACCTTGCTCAAGATGTGCCTTTAAGCGATCCATCATATCTACAACGGCCTGCTCGGCCTTGTTGCCTGTACGGGCAGCCTTGCGGCTTTTGTCCACACGCTTCTCCAGGTTTTCAAGATCCTTAAGCTGTAGCTCGATGTCAATAGTTTCCTTATCGCGGATAGGGTTTATAGAACCGTCAACATGGGTAATATTGTCATCTTCAAAGCAGCGCAATACGTGGATAATAGCATTACACTCACGGATATTCCCAAGGAATTTATTCCCCAGACCTTCGCCCTTGCTTGCTCCCTTTACCAATCCGGCAATATCCACAATCTCCACCGTAGCCGGCAACACACGTTCTGGCTTCACCAAAGATTCCAACTTTTCCAACCTGACATCAGGCACGGTAACCATACCCACATTGGGCTCTATGGTACAAAATGGAAAGTTTGCACTCTGTGCCTTGGCATTAGAGAGACAATTAAAAAGGGTTGATTTTCCAACATTGGGTAATCCTACAATTCCGCACTTCATGGGTAAAATTTTGAGCCGGCAAATGTAGTAAGGAACTTAGACTTTTAGATCTTTGAAGTTCATCAAACTGCAACAGGCTTTCTTGCCTTAAAAATTCCGTGGCGTTCAGTAATCTGATATCCCAGATTTTCAAGGTGTTTATTCAGGAGTGCAGGATCATATAACGAATGGGTGGCTTCGTAGTAGATGTTTTTTATTCGACTGGCATATTCAGGGGTTATATTGAGAATAATGTCCCTTTCTGCACCTTCGCAATCAAGTTTCATTAAATCTATCTTGGCTCCTTTTGGCAAACGACTCATTAGTGTATCTAAACTAATTATCTTAACGGAAACTGAGGTTGTTCCACTAATTCCACTAAAAAGTGAATGTCCCCCATCATTTTTAGGGTGGATAAATAATTCTAACTCTCCGCTTTGGCCCGATACACCTTCCTGATAAGCATCGGCATTAATACCATTCTCATTTAAAAGCCGCTGAAGGCTTTTAAAGTTACTGGGCTCTGGCTCGTAACAATAAAATTTTGCCAGGGGGTACTGTTCAGACATCCTGAGACTAAAATATCCCTTGTTTCCACCTACATCCACAATATTTTCAGCGTGAGGCAATTCCACAGCATAGTCATCCTCCACAAAGATTTCATAGAGCTTAAATAAATCCATGAATCTATATGCAAAAAACACTTTACCAGACTTCAACTTAATCTTTACCAGCCTCGGTCTGTCATTTGCAAGCTTTAAAAAAATCTGTAGGTAAAAATAAAGTGGGCTTTGTATTTTCTTAGAGAGGATAGCATAGGTCTTCCCGTTAAGGAGATTTTGCGTTATCCATTTCATCTTCCACATAATGGCTAGGTTTTAACAAGGTTAAGTCAGAACCAATAAGGTTCTGTTTATATTGGATTACAATGATAACCTATTTCATCAAAAATGTACAACGAATGAAGGTAGGCTGCATCTGGTGAGGGATAACCTTAACTAAAATGAGAATGAGCCTACAGCTATTTCTGTTTTTCACTCACCTTAACCATAAACATTCGGAGGATAGTGCGCTCATCCTGTACCTTAAGGAATAAATAATGGAGGTTTTCCTCAGGAATATCCACGGGAAAGATCTGCCCCTTTTTATGCTCCTTCATGGCCGATATCATTTCCGGCCTCAGGTCAGGCTCATTCATCCAGCCCAGGTCTCCGCCATTTGTACTTCCATCCATGGTAAACTGATTGGCAAGTGTGGCAAATTCCTGTCCTTCCAAAAATCTTTTTGTGATATCCTTTCTAATGGCATCTATGGATTCCTGCGAAAGCTTCTTGGGATCAAAATATATGTATCGCATGTTGTACTGAGTAATTTCGGTAAGGCTTACTATCTTGTGATATGGCCCGGTACTGTCCGGCAATTGTAAAACCTCGCCATCAATCATCCGCTGAAGCACAGGGCTAGGCGCCCGGCCATCTGTAGCGGCTTCTGTAACCTCAACGTTCCATTCGGGATGTTTTTCCCTCAATTCAAGGGCCTCCTCAACTGTATTTGTTTTTTCGAGGGTTTTTACAAGACTTTGTTTTTTTGGCGAACAAGCCACTCCAGCCAATATAATAAGGCCTATTGCATAAATTCTTATCATCTCTTTTATCCTAAAATCATTTACAAATTTACCGGCTGCGCTAATTCAAGCTCATATATAATTGGCCAGTTTTTGCCGGTTACCAAAACATTTTCTCCCTTAAACGCTATTCCATTGGCCACATTTTCGCGGGTCATTCCTGCAGGAAGCTCCGGCAACTGAATTATAGCAGTTACCACTCCGCTCAACGGATCAATTTCCAAAAGGGCATTATCATACCACACGTTGGCATATATCCTGCCATCATGGTATTCCAGTTCATTCAATCTGTTTCTTGCGCCCTTATCATCAACTACCTGAATAGTATGATGCAAACTAAAATCCTTTGGGTTGATAAAATGCAACAGATGTGAGCCGTTGGACATTATCAGGTATTCACCGTTAAAACACAGCCCCCAGCCTTCACCCGAAAACGGATAGGTAAATTCATGAATGCGCTCCAGTGTTTTGGCATCATATACAAATGCCTTTTGTGAAGTGTAGGTAATTTGAAAAATGCTATCGCCAACCTTTGAGATACCTTCTCCAAAATACTGGTCTTCCAGTTTTTTGGTTTGCTGAACTTTCCCCGTAACTAAATCATAAATCTCAAGTTTTGAGGAACCGCGCAGCCCTGTACCTTCATATATCAATCCATCTTCATAATGAAACCCCTGGGTGAAGTTGGCCGGATTGTGCTTATAGCGATTTACCACTTTATACTCCTTTTGAACAGGAGATTCAGTGGGAAGTACCAAAACAGAAACCTCCCGTTCCATTTTCTCGGTTTTCCCGTGATAAATAATCAACTTCAACACATTGATACCAAAGTGGCTGTTGTCATCCGATATCTTACTGTTAGTAACAAGTTTTTTGCCGTTCAAAAAAACCTGAATAGAATCGTGATCTTTTCCCTCCACACTAACCTGAATAGGGTCACCCCAATGGAGTTTCCGGCTCTCGTATTCCTCCAGATTGTTTTTAAAAAGAATCCTGGTGGATGCATCCTGGCCGCAGCCAGCAAGAATTGATGTTAATATAAGAATGAGTAAAACTCGCATTTTGAGAAAAATAGTTGAAGCGGCAAAAGTGGGAAAAGTTCATCGCATAATTAATCACAAGAGTATTACATCTCCTGTTAAATCAAATTTCGCTTCTAACCAATTGACCTGTTAACTATAGCATTTCCTACCTAAGCAGGTTTCCATTTTTTATCAACATTCCTTTTTCCACCGCAGACAGAAAATCTACTTTTGCAAAACCAAAAAAACAATCATGGCTGATATTCAGGACTTAGAAAAAACTGCTTCACAAGTAAGGCGCGACATAGTTCGCATGGTTCACAGTATGCAATCGGGGCACCCCGGAGGCTCGCTTGGCTGTACCGAATTTTTTGTAGCCTTATATTTTGATATCTTAAAGCATACTCCCAAACCGTTTAATATGGATGGTACGGGCGAAGACCTTTTCTTTTTGTCCAATGGCCACATTAGCCCTGTATTTTACAGCGTGCTAAGCCGCAGCGGATATTTTGAGGTTGAGGAACTTTCCACTTTCCGTAAGATAAACTCTCGCCTGCAAGGCCACCCTACCACCCACGAAGGTTTGGAGGGTATTCGCATCGCTTCGGGTTCATTAGGCCAGGGAATGTCAGTAGCTATTGGCGCGGCACTTTCCAAAAAACTAAATGGCGATGACCGCACCGTTTATACCCTTCACGGAGATGGCGAATTACAGGAAGGACAGATTTGGGAAGCAGCTATGTATGCTCCTGCCAAAAAGGTGGATAACCTTATTTGCACCATTGATGCCAATGGTCAGCAAATTGACGGAAGCACAGATGAAGTATTGCCAATGGGCAGCATTGCCGGCAAATTTGAAGCCTTTGGCTGGGAGGTGATGTCCATTGAAAATGGCAATGATATGCAGCAGGTAGTGGATGGTTTGAAAAAAGCCAAATCCCTTACCGGAAAAGGAAAACCGGTTTGTGTAGTTATGCATACTGAGATGGGTTACGGTGTTGACTTTATGCAAGGCACCCATGAGTGGCACGGCATTGCTCCAAGTGATGAGCAGTTGGCAGATGCTTTGGGGCAGCTAGAGGAAACTTTAGGCGATTATTAAATCAACTTTTTGCGCAAGCAACTTTACATAGCTTTCCTTTTTATCCTTTTTGGGAGCACTCTTTTTGCGCAAGGCAAAAAGGAGGAGGAAAACCTAACCCGTATTCTATTTGTATTTGATGGCTCCCAAAGCATGTATGGGCGCTGGGAAAGCGGAACCAAAATAGATGTTGCCCAAAAGCTGATGACGCAAATGCTGGACAGCCTGCAAAGTTTGGACAGCAAAAGTTTTCAGTTGGCGCTGCGTGTATATGGACATCAAAAACCAGTACCCCCACAGGATTGTAACGACACCCGTTTGGAAGTTCCCTTTAAGTTCAACAACATTCCGAGCATAAAGAAGGTAATCAGGGAAATCAGTCCTAAAGGCACCACACCTATAGCTCGCTCGCTATTGCGTTCGGCATCTGATTTTCCGCCCTGCCCCACTTGCCGTAACATTATTATTTTAATTACGGATGGTGTGGAGGCCTGTGACGAAGATCCCTGCGCAGCTTCCCTACTGCTGCAAAAGCAGGGTATTGCGCTAAAACCATTTGTAATTGGTATTGGTTTGGACAAAGGCTTTCAACAAACTTTTGAATGTGTAGGCACCTACTTTGATGCGGCTGATGAAAAGACCTTTCAAAATGTGCTGGGCATTGTGATTTCTCAGGCTTTGGACAATACTTCAGCTCAAATAAACCTGCTGGATCAAAATGATAAACCCAGCGAAACCGATGTGCCCATTACCTTTTATGATCAGGTAAGCGGGCAGGTAAAAAAGCAGTTGGTACACACTCTCAATTTTAAGGGAAACCCCGATACCATTTATCTGGATCCACTGGTAACCTACCGCATGACGATACATTCCGTGCCCGAAGTTACCATAGAAAACATCAGTATTTATGCTGGCAAGCACAACCAGATTGGCGCCAAGCTCCCACGGGGTAAACTGGAACTCAAAATGGGCTCAAGCCGAAATGCCTACGAAAACCTGAAGTGCATTGTGCGTGAACATAATTCGAAGAAAATTTTACATGTACAGGATTTTAACACTGTACAGCCTTATATAGCCGGCTTTTACGATATCGAAATATTAACATTACCGCGCTACACCCAGGATAACCTCAATATCGAGGCAGGTAAAACCACCTCTATTGGCATTCCTCCTCCCGGAAGGTTAAACATTAGCAGTACCTCAGCCGGATATGGTTCTATACTTTTGGAGGATGGAAATGAACAGGTTTGGCTTATCGATTTAGACAATACATTATCAAGGCATAGCTTGTATTTGCAACCGGGAAATTACCGAGTGATATTCCGCTCCAAATCTTCCCGCAAAAGCGAATACTCCATTGCCCGAACTTTTACAATAACATCAGGAACCACCACCATCGTAAAACTCAATTAACACCATGAAAAAGTACACCGATCAGGGATCAAAAGACACACGCTCAGGCTTTGGAGCCGGACTGCTGGAACTTGGACAAAGCAACGAAAATGTAGTGGCCCTTTGTGCCGACCTCACCGGTTCATTAAAAATGGATGCCTTTAAAAAGGAGTTTCCAGATCGTTTTTTTCAGATTGGTATTGCCGAGGCCAATATGATGGGCATCGCTGCCGGACTTACTATTGGCGGTAAAATTCCCTTTACAGGAACGTTTGCCAACTTCTCTACCGGGAGGGTTTATGACCAGATTCGCCAATCCATTGCCTACTCTGGTAAAAACGTAAAAATATGCGCATCTCACTCTGGCCTTACTTTAGGTGAGGATGGAGCAACTCACCAAATACTGGAGGATATCGGTTTGATGAAAATGCTTCCCGGCATGACTGTAATTAATACTTGTGATTACAATCAAACCAAAGCTGCTACCCTGGCTATAGCCGATTATGATGGCCCGGTATATTTGCGTTTTGGCCGCCCAAAAGTGCCAAATTTCACTCCTGTAGATCAGAAGTTTGAAATTGGAAAAGCCGTAATGTTAAATGAAGGAACGGACGTAACCATCATCGCCACCGGCCACATGGTTTGGAAAGCAATAGAAGCTGGAGAAGCTTTGGCTGAGCAAAACATAAGTGCAGAAATCATAAACATCCACTCTATTAAGCCTTTGGATGAGGAAGCTATTCTGAAATCTGTAGAAAAAACAGGTTGTGTGGTAACTGCCGAAGAGCACCAAATGTATGGTGGCCTAGGCGAAAGCGTAAGCGGACTATTAAGTCGTAAAAAACCTGCCCCACAAGAGTTTGTTGCCGTTAATGACTCTTTTGGCGAAAGCGGAAAACCAGAGGAATTGCTATTAAAATATGGACTAAGCACCGCTAATATTATTGAGGCTGCTAAAAATGCAATTCAGAGAAAGTAATTCTTCTTAATATTATTATAGCGCGGATAAAGCTGAGAAATCAGTTTTCTCCGCGTTTTTTTTGATTTGTGTTTGCACCTTCGATTAAATCTGAGCGGAGTCAATAAGCTAAAGCTTACAGGCAATGTAAGGCCTAAGTGTGATTTACACAATCTGTACAAATCAGCATAATCTGTGGCAAATCAAGTTTCGAATTAAACCTTCCTTCCCTTCTTCCGTCATACCTTTCACAAAACATTTGAGAGTTGGAGGAGCGCATCCTGGAATTACTAAACCAAAAAGACAAGTCTAAAGTGGCTTTTGAGCTGATCGTAAGTACGTTCAGTGAACGGCTGTATTGGCATATACGCAGGATGGTAACTCATCATGAAGATGCTGATGATGTGTTACAGAATACCTTCATCAAGATTTGGAAAAACATAGCCTCCTTTCGGGGCGATTCAAAACTCTACACCTGGTTGTACCGCATTGCCTCCAACGAGGCTTTGGATCACATCCGTAAAAACAAGAAACTGCAAATGGTTGGTGCAGATGGAGAAAATGTGGCATATGACAATGCCAGTGGAGATATTTACTTTGATGGCGAAATGGCTGAAGCGAAATTACACCGGGGTATTGCCGCGCTTCCAGAAAAGCAGCGGTTGGTTTTTAACCTTAAATATTTTGAAGAAATGAAATATGAGGATATGGCTGATATAACAGGTACATCGGTAGGAGCACTTAAAGCCTCCTACTCATTGGCCGTAGGGAAAATAAAGGAATATGTTAGCAGGGATTAAACCTTTGACGAGAACAGTAATCATACGATTATAATGGAAGACGATTTTTTAAAACAATTTGATAAGCGGAAAAACCCGCATAAAGTGCCTGAGGGTTACTTTGGCAGGAAAAAAGTGGAGCTGCTTGCCATTGCCGATGATGAGCAAACGGCAGAACCAAGGCTTTTTAAACTACAAACCACTCTTGGTTGGGTTGCCTGTATTGCTGCTGCACTTTTGATTGGAGTATTTCTATACCCCTCTGCACCTGCCAACACCGCAACACCAACTATTGAGGTTAAGCTTACCAATGCATCTATAGAGGATTACCTAATTGAAGAGTATCCAAGCAGCCCTGTGGAAGAAGCCCTTATTATTAATGAACTTACTGCTGCTGATTTAGAAGCCATCAGTTTTAACACTTTTGAAGAAAGCGAGTTAAAAGAATTTATTGACAACAATTTTGATCAAACACTGGATTATGAATATTTATAAGAACACCCTTTTTGCACTATTCCTGATAATTGGAACTGTAGCATACGCACAACCTGATCGCGAAAAGCAGGATATAAAGGACAAAATTGAAGCCATGCGCATCAGTTTTATTACGCAAAAGCTTGACCTCACTCCGGAGGAAGCACAGAAATTTTGGCCCGTATATAACCAGTATCGCAAGGAATTGGAAAAAATTATTGGGTCGGAAGAAGAGGGTCATCCAAGGGACAGGAAGCGCCCGGACATTGACAGCATGACGGATAGCGAGGTAAAGACCATGATGGAAAGACACATGGAAAAGCAAGCTAAACTACTGGAATTGAGAGAGAACTACTTCCTCAAATTTCAAAAAGTGCTCCCTATAAAAAAGGTAGCCAAACTCCATGATGCTGAGCGCGATTTTCAACGTCAACTCATCCGCAAACTTTCTGATAAGGACAGGGAAAAACGATGAAATAAATTTTTTGAGAAAATCCAAATAAATGTATATTTGCGCCCCGTTTTGGAAGCAATTCCACACTCGGTTTAAATGGTGATTGTAGCTCAGTTGGTTAGAGCGCCTGATTGTGGTTCAGGAGGTCGTGGGTTCGAGACCCATCTTTCACCCTTATCAGAAAAGCTTCGGTATTCCCGGAGCTTTTTTTTTGCCATCAACTTTCCAGTGCAGGTTTACAAATTATCTCACAACAAATAAGGCTAACTTCATAAAGAGCTGCAGCAAAAAATAAGGATCCTGCCTTTGAGAAAATTTTTGATACTCTTTCAATCCTCTCGAGTATTACAGACTTATCCTTTAACTGAATACGTCTGTCTATAATATCTATCCGTCTTATAGAAACCACAAACTCTACAATTGGGAAAAAGGCAGGAATCATTTCCAAAATAGAGAGTTTTATTTCCGCAATTAAATTAACTATCTACCTGAAAGTAAGCACATTTAGGCTCCACAAAATTAGTGGCCTCCATATTGACTATAAAATTATGGAACAGTAGTCTTTCTTAACTACGAACTTTAAACTTAACGCAAAAGAAAACTCAAATGAAAAAAGGC
>JBLWXT010000041.1:0-34977 GCA_048267305.1 Owenweeksia sp.
TCCTTTCCTTCCTATAATGTTTTACTAAAACTACAAACCATATTTTAGACATCATTTATTGTTATCTCAAAGATATGAGTAGACGGCTCCGCCCCTGATTAGGAACGGAGTGCGCCCCCGCCTGAATGAATTCATTCGGGCAGGTCTCACACCACTGTACCCTTCAGCAAGCTCAGGCCAAGCCATATGTGGTCCACGTTTTTGTTATGGCCCGCGGCCTCTGTAAGCTGGTAACAGCCCCTACCCTGCTCAAAATCCAAATTTTAGTTTAATTTTATATCAATCTCCTAATCTTGCTGGTATTTCACCTACTCACTTTAACACTTCATTCTCCTCTCCTCATTCATATCAGGGGAAAGGCGCCATGGGGTTGAAACGGGGACCCTCCGATCATACTTAAGGGTTGACACGGGCTAACGGCATTTATACTCCCTGCTTACCATCATCTACCCCGTAGGAAGTACATTTTAAACAGCATCAACAAAAAGGGTTTTGAGATAAGATTTTCAGCTTACTGAAATCCATACCACATTTCAACTCCCCTTCTCACACAAGGAAACACGAAACGTCCTAAAACAAAAAACCCCTTCAAATCCACGTTTTGAAGGGGTTTGAAAATCGGTGAAGCCGATTGGTGATCCCGATAGGATTCGAACCTATGACCGTCTGCTTAGAAGGCAGATGCTCTATCCAGCTGAGCTACGGGACCTTGTTTTTGAGGGCTGCAAATATAAAGTACTTTTTAAAAAATACACACTCTAAAAAACAATAATAAATGTTGATCCCACACCTTCCTCACTTTCCACGGATATTTCACCTCCCAATGACTGAATTTGGGTTTTAGTCATAAACAATCCAAACCCCTTGCCCGGAACATCTCTGTGAAAGGTTTTGTGCAGCCCAAATACATTTTGGCCATGCCATTCCATGTTTATACCACGACCATTATCCGATATCTTCAACACCTTTCTCTCATCAACTATCTCTGTATAAATATTGATTTCGAGTGCCCTGCCGGGATCGTGATACTTTATGGCATTGCTCAGTATATTTAACACTATACTCTCCAAATACAATTTGTTGTATATAATGCTGCTCCAGGCATTCATATCGGTCTTTATAATCGTATTTCTTTCCAGAATTTTATCCGTGAGCATATCCTTGCTCCGGTCTATTACAGCCAAAAGACTTATCTCCTCCATATTAATCTCACCCTCGTCCAGTATACTTACCGTCTCCATCAAATCTTCCGTGAGCTTATTCAACGTTTCTGTGGATAATACCAACTTTTCAATAACCTCCCTTTTCTCCTTTTCCGACAGGTACATTTGATCCTGCGACAAGAAATCAACCAAAAGGGTCAAACCCGAAATTGGACTCCTGATATTGTGTGATATGATATGGCTAAACTCCTTTAACTGAGTATTACGTCTTGACAATTCCTTTACAGTATTCTCCAGTTTCACTCTATCCCGGTTGAGCGCATATTGCGATTCAATAAGTTCCTCATTGAGGTCAATTATTTCAGAATACATTTTTTCTTCCCTTAACTTCCTGTAGGTTAACATTATCGCTCCCACTAATAATACCAATAAAAGAAATAGTAAAAGGGTTTGATCTTCAAAGGCAATACCCTGGAAAAAACCCTTATTGGAAAAGGGTATAAACGAAATAAGTATCAACTCCGAGTGGTCCGGCCTAATAAAGTCAATCCCTCTTAATGCCCCTGCATGGGAAAGCTCATTCACTAAATCCAGCTTTTTGTATACATAAATACCATTGTCAAAACTCACCTGTCCTGTCTCATTGTTCCTTATTTCCGCCCATAGCGCGGGATGGCTATCTCCCAGTGATGAAGATGGGCTAATATCACTAAACTTATACCCCATGTCCTTAGCTTGCTTATAAACTCCCTCCCCGCGATAATTTAGAATCAGTAGCTGAGCCGTATCCGAAGTCTCCCCCGTAACCAATGACTCTACAAGGTTCTCAACGGATATGTTGGTTACAAAATACCCCAGCCTTCTATCGCCTGCATCGCTGCTAATAGCGCTGATTATACGCACTACAGCATGATAGGGTCTGTAAATACTATCATGCTCTCTGTTGAGCTCTATGGGTGAAATGTAAAACTCCTCCGGGGCCAGCGCCTCCGCCATCTTAAAATAGCTTCTTCCCTTCTTGTTTTGCAGATCCTCCTCACTCACCACTTCAATTGAATCACCAAATGCATTTATACGCAGGCTTTCCTCACCTATGGCATCCAATACCCTTACCTGCTCAAAGTATCTGAATACCCTGGCAAAGTGTAGTAAATCAACCAAAACCTTCTCCCGGTTTGTGCTATCTGAAAGGTCCAGATGAAGCAGCCTGCTCCTGCTCAAGTACATATTATTGGCTACTAATGGAGCTACAATGTTTAGGATATTGGTTTCCCACACCTTAACCTGAGACTCACCCTGTATAATGGCGGTTTCGCGCTGATGATTTTTTTCAAGCATATTGATGAAATAAAATACCATCAATAGCAAAAGAATCATGGGTGCAAAAAATCTGACAAAAACCTTAATCATGTGTAAACCACCTTGTGTTTAATATTTCCCCTAAAGCAAGAATCCTAATGTAAGATTATTTTAATTTCACCCCCTTTAAAACTTCAACCAAAAAAGCTCAGTTATTTTTTATGAGAAACGAAACAATTTGTGTGGTAGATGACGACCTCGTATACCAGTTTACAGCAAAGAAAATTCTCGCCAAACTCAAAAATGTTAAAGATGTACTCTTCTTCTCAGATGGAGAGCAGGCGCTAAACTACCTCAGGGATAATCTTGATTTTAAGGAAAAGCTTCCCGGAATTATATTTCTGGATATAAATATGCCTTATATGGATGGCTGGACTTTCCTCAACATATTTAAGCAGATAAAATCAAAACTGTCAAAAACGGCAACCATCTATATGGTCAGTTCATCTCCCGAAAAGAGTGACATAGAGAGAGCCAGGAAAATAGAAGAGGTAACGGATTACATTGTAAAACCCATCACCAAAGAAGTTTTTAAAGAGAAAATCAACTCCTACTTCAAGAGATGAGATGCAGCTACAAACAGAAAGGGCGGCCAATGGCCGCCCTTTCTGTTTTATATTGATATCTGTTATCCTCCAAAATCATCAAAAGATACATTCTCTGGTGGTACTCCCCAATCATCACACATGCCTAATACAGCCTGGTTCATCATTGGAGGTCCGCAGAAGTAAAATTCAATCTCCTCTGGCGCCTCGTGCTTACTCAGGTATTGTTCAATAACCTGGGTGTGAACAAAGCCTACAAAGCCATCACCTTCCTCATCGTAAATATCCTTCTTCACCTTCCAGTTATCCTCAGGCTTCGCGTCTGATAATACCATGTAAAACTTAAAGTTCGGGAAGTTCTTCTCAATTTCACGGAAATAGTGAATATAGAACAACTCGGCTTTAGACCTACCTCCATACCAGTAAGATACTTTCCTGTTTGTTTTAAGAGTCTTAAACAACTCATATATATGAGAGCGCATCGGAGCCATACCGGCACCTCCACCTATATATAGCATCTCTGCATCCGTGTCCTTAATAAAGAACTCACCATAAGGACCTGAAATGGTACACTTATCTCCGGGTTTAAGGTTAAATATGTAAGAAGAAGCTATACCAGGATTGATGTCAGCCCAGGTATTCTTAGCTCTATCCCATGGTGGTGCTGCCACACGAACGTTCAACATAATGTTTCTTCCCTCTGCAGGGTATGAAGCCATGGAGTAGGCACGAATAACTTCCTCGTCATTCTTCATTACCAAATGGCGCAAGGCAAAAGGACCTTCTGACCAGTCTTTTTCAAACTTATCAGGTTCGCCCGGGTGATCTTTCGGGTGAGCCTTAATATCCATATCGGAAAACTTCACCACTGTTGGCGGAATCTTAATTTGGATATATCCTCCCGCACGGTAATCCATATCCTCTGGAATTTCCACTACAAACTCCTTGATATAGGTGGCTACGTTATAATTGGAAACAACTGTAGCTTCCCATTCCTTAATACCAAAAATCTCTTCAGGAATACCAACCTTCATATCCTGTTTTACCTTCACCTGGCAACCCAGTCTCCAGTTTTCCTGAACTTCCTTACGGGTAAAGTATCCCACTTCCGTTGGAAGTATATCCCCACCTCCTTCAAATACCTGACACTTGCACATTGCACAAGTACCTCCACCTCCACAAGCCGATGGAAGGAATATTTTCTCATTGGATAAAGTACTCAGTAGTGTAGAACCTGATTCTACCTCTCTCTTTTCTCCGTTTATCTCCAGCGTTACCGGACCAGATGGTGCCAGTTTTGCCTTTGCTCCCAAAAGGATAGATACAAGCAGGAATATGATTATAAAGAATACAACTATACTGGTAATGATAATTGTAGAAGTTGCTAATAATACCATCTTACGTCTGTCTTAAATGTCTGTAATTACAACTTGATTCCCATGAAGGCCATAAAAGCTACCCCCATTAATCCGGTTACGATAAATGTGATCCCCAAACCTCTAAGGGCCGGTGGAACGTTGGAGTATCGAATTTTTTCGCGAATAGCCGCTATGGCTACGATGGCCAAAAACCAACCTACACCACTACCTACGCCATAAACGGTCGCTTCGGCTATAGTACCATAATCACGCTCCTGCATAAACAATGATCCACCAAGGATCGAACAGTTTACAGCAATCAGTGGAAGGAAAATACCCAGTGCTCCATATAGAGCGGGGGCAAACTTCTCCACCACCATCTCTACCAACTGCACCATGGATGCAATTACTGCGATAAACATGATGAAGGAAAGGAAGCTAAGATCTACCTCGGCAAAGCTCGCATCCAACCAGCTCAAGGCGCCTTCTTTCAATACATAATTTTCCAAAAGGTAGTTTACCGGTACCGTAATCCCCATTACAAAGATTACTGCTGCTCCAAGTCCAACTCCGGTTTTTACCGTTTTGGATACTGCCAGGTAAGAACACATGCCCAGGAAATAGGCAAAAATCATGTTCTCAACAAAAATGGACTTTACGAATATGTTTACTAAATCCTGCATGATTCTAGTTTTCTTCGATTAGTTTGGTGTTGCGTGAACGCTGCACCCAAATGATGATACCAACGGTTATAAGAGCCATGGGTGGTAGCAACATCAAACCGTTGTTGCTGTAAAATCCACCATTTGACATATACCAGCTATCAGGAATAATTTGAAATCCAAACAATGTTCCTGATCCTAAAAGCTCACGGAAAAAGGCAACGGCCATCAAAATCCAGGCATAGCCAAAGGCATTACCTAAACCATCCAAAAATGATTTCCATGGGCCATTGGCCAGGGCAAAGGCTTCAAAACGCCCCATAATGATACAGTTGGTAATAATCAAACCCACAAATACGGATAACTCTTTACTTACATCGTAAGCAAAGGCCTTTAGAACCTGATCTACAAGAATTACGAGAGCTGCAACAATTACAAGCTGCACAATAATCCTGATCCTGTTGGGTATGATGTTTCTCATTAAAGAGATGATAACATTACCTGCCGCCAGTACAAAAAGTACTGATATAGACATTACCAGTGCCGGATACAACTTAACGGTAATCGCCAATGCCGAACAGATTCCTAAAACCTGAACCGTAATCGGATTACTGTCGTTTAGTGGATCACTAATTAGCTTTCTGTTCTTCTTGCTAAAAAGAGGCTCACTGGGCTTCTTTTGCTTTTCTATTACTTCAGACATATCTCTTCCTTATTCTGCAATAGTTGCTGTTTCAGTACTCTTTATTTCTTCAGAAGTTGTTTTCACTTCTGCTGTGCCGGGGTTTGAATATCCCTTAAGGAAAGGGATATATGATCTCATACAATCATCAATCATATCCTGAACGCCTACCGAGGTAATCGTCCCCCCGCTTATACCGTCCACCTGATAATCACCACTGGCATTACCTTTCATTACTTGTATGCTTACAAACTCTCCTGATTCATTCAGTATCTTCTTGTCTACAAACTGATCCATAAAGAATGGTGTGGAGATCTCAGCTCCCAGTCCGGGAGTTTCGGTTTTGTGATCGAAGATGGCACCTGATACCGTATTTACATCTCCCTTAAGGGCTATGTAACCCCAAATAGGACCCCAAAGACCCTTACCCCTCATCGGGATAATATAATAGGTTTCGCCATCCTTTTCAGCAACGTAAAGTGGTGCATCTCTATCTGCAGGAGCTTTTTTAATCTCCTTGGCCAGATCCACATTAAAGGCTTCAACACCTTCCTTAAGCTCATTGTTATTGATTACAAGCTCTTGCTTGATATAATCCTTATACGCTTCCTCGGCTTTATCAGCTTCTACATCCACCCCTATAGAGTTAAGGATGTTTTGCATCTTTTCACGCTTAATGTTATTGTCTTGAAAAGGTTTAAGACTGGTAGCCGCAAATGAAAGTAATGCTGCAACCACTACTACCATTACACCGGCAAACATAAACGTGTAACTGTTTTTATTTACATCCATCTCTTAGGCAGTTTTAACTTGAATTCTTTTCTTACGTTTCTTGATGTTGCCTTGTATCACATAGTGATCTATAAGCGGAGCCATAACGTTCATAAACAATATGGCCATCATTACACCTTCCGGGTAAGCAGGGTTGAATACCCTAATCATTATACAGAGTAAGCCTACCAAAAAGCCATAAATCCATTTACCCTTATCTGTTTGGGCTGCCGATACCGGATCAGTAGCCATAAACACCAAACCAAAGGCAAAACCACCCCAAAGCAGTTGTTCATAAAAGGGAACTCCCATAAATGCTACTTGCTCAGGAGATATGGCATAAGGCGCCACTGCATTAAAGATCAAGCCCATTACTATGGCTCCTATTAATCCTGATAACATAATTCTCCAGCTTCCTATTCCTGTAAACAGTAAAATAGCTGCTCCTATAAGAATGGCTATAACTGATGTTTCTCCAATTGAACCCGGTATAGTACCTATAAAGGCATCAATAGGGGCATAGTCTGTTTTGCCGCTAACAGCCAGCTGCCCAAGTGCCGTAGCACCTGAATGGCCGTCAATAACAGCTTGTCCGGCTTCGGTAGATGTATTGATCCAAACCTTATCTCCAGACATATAAGTAGGATAAGCAAAGAATGCAAATGCACGTGCAGTTAGCGCGGGGTTAAGGATATTCATCCCCGTACCTCCAAACACTTCCTTACCTATTACCACCGCAAAAATGGTGGAAAGAGCCACCATCCATAGTGGAATATCCACCGGCATGATTAGAGGAATAAGCATCCCTGAAACCAGGAAGCCCTCATTTATCTGGTGCTTTTTGATTACGCAAAAGGCAAATTCAACACCAAGCCCAACGGCATAAGACACTACAACTATTGGAAGTACTTTTATAAGGCCAAATAAAAACTGATCCCAAAAAGTGACATCCGCCATACCAAGGGCCAGATAATGCTGATACCCCACATTCCACATCCCAAAAAGCAAGGCCGGAAGTAATGCAAAAACCACGGTAATCATGGTGCGCTTTAAATCTATACCATCGCGAATGTGAGCTCCGCTGTGCGCAGTGTGCCCGGGTACAAACAAAAATGTGGCAAAACCATCATATACAGGGTACAGCTTTTCCAGCTTTCCTCCCTCTTCAAAATGAGGCTTTACACTTTCAAGTATATTCTTAAAAATCTTCATCTTTTATCCTTCAATGAATTAATCCCCTAATTCCTTAATCATTAAATTCAGGCCATCACGCAATACCGCCTGTACCGGAATTTTAGAAGTACACACCACTTCGCAAAGGGCCATATCCTCTTCCGTTACTTCATATATCCCGAGATTTTCCATGGCCTCTATATCTCCTACCATGATAGACTTCAGCAACTGAACCGGATAAATGTCAAAAGGAAAAACTTTTTCATACTCACCAGTCACCACAAAAGCCCTTTCTTCCCCATGCATACCGGTATCCAGGGTATATTTTTTACCTCCAAAAAGACCTCCGGCCATAGTGCGGGAAATACTGAACTTATCGAATCCGGGAGTTAACCATCCAAAAAACTCATCCTGATCTCCTTCAGGTATAACAGTTATCTGACGATCGTAAAAACTCAAATACCCTTCAGGCCTGATTTGAGTTCCCGTAAGTACATTACCACTTATATAGCGGTTTTTGTTGTCGCTCACATTATTAGCCAAGAAAGGCTTAACGCAGGCTCCAAGTATAGTTTTATGATATCTGGGTTTAGAAACCTCAGAACCCGCAACAGCAATATTTATCTGTGCATCAAATTTACCTTCAAGGAAAAGTCGACCGATGATAATTACATCCTGCGGATTGAGCGTCCATACCGCCTCACCCTTATTTATGGGGCTTATATGATGAATTTGAACACCTACATTACCTGCAGGATGCACACCTTTCACCTTATGACGAACAACGCCCTCACATGAAGCAAATACACTACTGGGCTTGGAATTGCCATCCAACCCAAGGTGCACCTTACCATCTGTAAGCTTTCCAAGAGCATCAATACCCGCCTGAAATTCCTTCTCCATGCCATGAACCACAAAGTCCATATCAGCAGCCAAAGGCGCTGTATCAAAACATGATATAAAGATATCTCTTGGCGTACGCTCCGGATTAGCAACAATATTGTAGGGACGCTGCTTAATGAGAGGCCAGCAACCTGAACTCAACAGTTTCTCGGTTATCGCTTTGCGATCTAAACTCTTTGGGTCTGCAATGCCGAAATCCACGTATTTAGTCTCTTTATCGGCAAGAACCTTTACCTCAAGAAGTTTACGTTTCGCACCTCTTACCACTTCTACAACCTCACCACTTACAGGGGAGCAAAACTTTACAGCTTCACGATCGCGATTGTAAAACAATGGAGTTCCGGCTTTTACCTCATCGCCTTCCTTTACGGCCAGCTTGAGTTTTACACCAGTGAAATCTGTGGGTTTAAGGGCAAATGTTTCCGGCATTTCCGCGTTATCGTAGATCTGTTCTGCTTTGCCCTGCAGCTTTATGTCTACACCGCGTTTAATTTTAATTGTCTCTGACATCTATGGTAGAATCAAAAAATTCTAACTTAATTTGGCGCAAAAGTATAAAGTACCACTACTTTAGAGCCGTGATATTTATATTTAGAGCTATTCTAAACAGCGCGCAAAGTTACTTATTAATCGTTCTCAAAAAATACTAACCCTAAGATAATTCTGATTAATGCATCGTAGTCCTTTTTTCCTCTCAATCCTCATGGCGACCCTGCTATTTAGTAAAGGCTCTTACTCTCAATATGTGCTTGATGAATACTATCAGCAAAAGGAAATGCTGTATGAAGACCATGTATATAAAGCCGGCATTCGAACGGTAAGACTTCACCCCGTGGAAGATGAGTTGGCCATGCCCATTATCCGACTAAACAGCGGTACATTAAAACTGTCTTTTGACGACCTCTATGCCGACTTTATGAACCTCAGTTACACCATTATACACTGTAATGCAGACTGGACTCCTTCAGGGCTTTTAACCCAGGAATACATCGCCAATTTACAGGACGGCTACATACAGAATTACGAGTATTCGCTCAACACACTGTTTTCATATACCCACTACAACCTCAACATCCCAAACGGAAACATGCGACTGTTGAAATCGGGTAACTACCTCCTAAAGGTATATGCCAATAACGACCCCAGCGACCTTGTTTTAACCAAGAGATTTATGGTGTATGAAGATATTGTTACTCCTGCCGGGCAGGTAAAACGCCCAACTATTGTTGACTATATTAGCACTGGTCAGGAAGTACGCTTTACAATTTCACACCCCAATTACAATATTCCAAATCCTTTTACAGATTTGAAAGTGCAGGTAATGCAAAACCAAAGGTGGGACAACACCATCACAGACCTCAAACCCCAGTTTTTACAAAACAATCAACTCATATATAATTATAACCGTGAAAGCACCTTTGCGGGAGGTAACGAGTTTAGGTTTTTTGACATTAAAAATATGCGCACCCTTACTATGAACATGAGGTGGGTAGACATCGACAGCGTTTATACTGTTTACCTGAAGGATGACGGCAGTCGTGAAATTGCCAAATACTCCACCTATCCCGATATTAACGGGCAATTTGTAGTGCGAAGGCTTGATGCCACTAACTCAGACAGCGAGGCAGATTATGTGTATGTTGACTTTCAGCTGCGCTACCCCGCTCCTCTTACTACAGGAGATGTTTATGTATTTGGAAAACATACAGACTGGAAGTTGCTTCCCGAATTCAGGCTAAGCTATGACCCGGCACGAAAGGCATACCACGCCAAAGTGCTTCTGAAGCAAGGGTATTATAACTTTATGTACGCAGTATATGATAGTGATGCTCAACAAGCAGATATCTCAACCGTTGAAGGTAGCCACTGGGAAACGGAAAACACCTACCAAATTTTGGTATATAACCGCGAAATCGGACAGCGCTATGACAGATTAATCGGATATGGCGAATTTAGCTCTGCAGATCTTTACTAAAAACAACATTGAGCCAACTTAAAAAATCAGAAAACTGCCTCAACTGTGAGACCCCGCTGAATGGCGAAAACTTCTGCCCCAACTGTGGGCAAAAGAATGACGCCACAAAGCTTACCCTGAAGCACTTCTTTACTGAAACCATCAGCAACCTCTTTGCTTTTGATGGTCGTTTTTTCTCCACACTAAAAAACCTTTTTATGCACCCGGGCAAGGTGCCAAAGGAATATGTAAAGGGAAAGCGCACCAAGTACATGAACCCCGTACGCATCTATTTCCTTACTAGCGTTGTGCTTTTAGGTGTTGTTCAGATTAAGGATGGTGCCAAACAGTGGGTTAAAATTCGTAAGGCAGAAACCACGGAAACCGTATCCCCGGGCGACTCCAGCATGATTTCCAGTGAAACCACAGAAGTGCCTGTTGACGCGGGTGTTCAGAAGAAGGAAACACCTGGTTTCTTCAGGCGGCTCAGTACAATGGGCGATTTCTATCTGCACAATAAAACCCTGCCCATGAAGGATGCCCTTGATTCTTTGGGCTATGAATACACCTATGTAAATCGCTTCATGTACGCACAGGGAGCTAAAGTTGCAGAATTTGACAGCAATGAATTCAATAAATTCCTGTTCTCAAAAATGTTTTGGGTGCTCTTTCTGTTCCTCCCGATTTTAGCCCTCATCTTAAAATTACTATACCTGCGAAGGTCCTTTTACTACCCCGAACACTTATTTTTCACCTTCTACAACCAATCCTTATTTTTTCTCCTGCTTTCTATAGCCAGTATATTCAGCGGCACACTGGAAGTGGTTTTTCTCTTTCTATTTCTCGCAGCATTCGGGCTATATCTGTTTATAGCCATGAAAAGGTTTTACCAACAAAGCACCCGTAAAACCCTGCTTAAGTTCGTTCTATTGAACCTAATCATCATTCCTGTTTTCGGATTATTCTTTGCCCTTGCTGCTTTTATAGCTCTGTTGTTTTACTGATACCGGCAGCCACTTACCTTTGCGCCCAGTGGCACATATAGGAACAGACATACAACATGCTCAGGATTTGCTTAAAGCAGGCAAACTTGTAGCCATCCCCACCGAAACAGTATATGGTTTGGCGGCCGATGCTTTTCATCCGGCTGCTGTGGCTTCCATATTTGAAGCCAAAAACCGCCCCCACTTCGATCCGCTGATTGTTCACTTGTACGATAAAAGCCAGCTTGCTGATATCTGTAAAAACATTCCTGAGATATTCTATAAGCTCTACAATGCCTTTAGCCCCGGGCCTGTAACTTACATCTTACCCAAAACAGCCAGGGTTCCCGATTTGGTCACAAGTGGCAATCCAACAGTGGGTATTCGCTTTCCACGGCATCCGCTTACGCGCGAATTGCTTTTTGAATCACAACTGCCATTGGCAGCACCAAGCGCCAATCCCTTTGGATATGTTAGTCCAACCACGGCTCAGCACGTAAACAATCAACTGGGAAATCGCATACCTTATATTTTGGAGGGAGGGCCTTGTGAAGTTGGAATTGAATCCACCATTATTGATTTGAGCACAGACATCCCCCTCATATTGCGGTTAGGTGGTTTGGCCAAGGAGGAAATTGAAGAGGTTACCGGCCCTATTGAAGTACAAACTTCATCCAGCAACCCAAAGGCTCCGGGTATGCTTAGCTCTCATTACTCTCCGGGTAAAAAACTTTTTATTGGAGATATTGATAGCCTACTTAAAGAGTTCAAAGGACAGGATGTTGCCACTATCACTTTTCAGCGAAAGCTTGAAAACTTAGCCATTGAAAATCAAAAAGTACTCTCCCCTAAAGGGGATTTAAAAGAGGCTGCCACCAACCTATTTAAGTCCTTAAGGGAATTGGACAGGGACGATATTACAATAATATTAGCTGAAAAATTCCCGGAAACGGGATTGGGCCTGGCGATAAACGATAGATTGAAGAGGGCGGCATTTAATACACAATAACCAATAGGGTTTCAGATAGTTATTCCTTCACCTTCTTCTCTACCCTGGCTCTTTTCTTCCTCAACTCAAAGTTTTGACCGAGATATACTTTACGCACCTGCTCATCTTCGGCTAGCTCTTCGGCTGAGCCTGATTTTAGTATACGCCCTTCAAACATAAGGTAAGTGCGATCCGTAATGGCTAGAGTTTCTTGTACGTTGTGATCCGTTATGAGGATGCCGATATTTTTATCTTTAAGGGAAGCTACAATCTCCTGAATGTCTTCCACCGCAATGGGGTCAACTCCTGCAAAGGGTTCATCCAAAAGGATAAACTTAGGATCTACCGCCAAGGCCCGGGCAATTTCAGTCCGTCTGCGTTCACCTCCAGAAAGTAAATCGCCACGGCTTTTACGGATGTGCTGCAAGCCAAATTCATCCAAAAGTGATTCGAGTTTTGCCTTTTGCTCTGCCCTTGATTTACCTGTCATTTCGAGCACGCCAAGAATATTTTGCTCCACACTGAGTTTTCTGAAAACAGATGCCTCCTGAGCCAAATAACCAATTCCGCTTTGGGCACGCTTATACATGGGGTACTTGGTTATCTCCTCTCCTTCCAGGTAAACATGGCCTTCATTGGGTTTTATCATCCCAACAACCATATAAAAGGAGGTGGTTTTTCCGGCTCCATTAGGCCCCAGCAAACCAACAATCTCTCCTTGATTTACCTCAAAGCTTACGCCTTTTACCACTGTTCGGCTACCGTATTTCTTTATGATGTTATCTGCTCTAAGCTTCATGTTTTCACTTTGTAAAGCGGCAAGTTAAGCAATTGCCGTACCTCAATTTCAGGTGAGCGTCTGCTTGCGCTGTGCCTTCACCACACGGGCACAAATACCTATGCTTATTTGATATAAACCAATAATAGGCAGGCAAACTAGTACTTGGCTGGTAATATCGGGCGGAGTAATAATGGCTGATAATATTAGGATTACTACAAAAGCGTGTTTTCGATATGTACGCATCCACTCTGGTGTAAGCAAGCCCACCTTAGCTAAAAAGTAAACGATAATAGGAAGTTCAAATATTAAACCTGTAGCGAGTGTAACTGTGGACACAGTAGTTATATATGACACCAGGTCTATTAGGTTATTTACCTCACTACTTACTGAGTATGTGCCTAAAAACTGAACTGACAGCGGCACAATTAGGTAGTAACCGAAAAGCACTCCACACATAAAAAGGATAGATGCAAAAAACAATACCCATCGGCTGTACTTTCTTTCTGTAGGGTGAAGCCCGGGTTTGATAAATCGCCACACTTCCCAAATAACATAGGGGAATGCAATTATAAAACCTGCAATAAGCGAAACCCATATATGAGTACTAAACTGCCCGGCCATTTTAGTATTAAGGATGGTAAAAGGCATTTTGTCCATGCAAAATAAACCTTCGGAGGTAAGCATACTGGTAAGTTCACAAAAAAGGCGATAGGTAATAAACTGAGGATTTTTTGGACCAAATATGATTACATCAAAAAGGAGGTGCTTCATAAAAAAAGCAATGCTGGCAAATATCATAATGGCTACTGTTGAGCGCACCAAGTGCCAACGCAACACTTCCAGGTGCTGTAAAAACGACATTTCTCCTCTCTCCTTTTTGGCCATCTGCGGTTTTGATAAAATCGCGGCAAATGTCTTAAAATTTAGGAACGCGGAATCAAATCCATCAAAAAATGCAAACCATCACATGAATATTATACTTGGAAATCAGTTCATCGATTAAGACCACCAATTTAACGAGGTTTTATTTCGTTCGTAAAAATTCTATACCGACCTTTGAGCCTTTCCAAAACCTTTCCTGCCTAAATGTTAAAATAATACTTCGCTAACTAAGTTATGTGATGTAAATTGCAGCTACTCGAATTCCGAAACTACGGAACTCAAGGGCTTACTTAAAGCCCTGTTTAGATTTATTCGAAAGAAAAACATAAAAAATTGAAAACGCAGACAAGGTCAATACAACAAGAATTAAAGAGATTCTTCGGTTTTGACAAATTCAAAGGAAACCAGGAAGCTATTATACAAAGTGTACTTGATGGTAATGACGCTTTTGTAATTATGCCTACAGGTGGTGGAAAGTCCATGTGCTACCAATTACCGGCACTCATGCAGGAAGGTACAGCCATTGTGGTGTCACCTCTTATCGCATTGATGAAAAATCAGGTGGATAGCCTCAGGGGGGTATCTGAAGAAAATGGCGTAGCCCATGTTTTAAACTCATCCCTCACCAAAGGACAAACGGAGCAGGTGAAAGCAGACATCACAAGCGGTGTTTGTAAACTACTTTATGTAGCACCCGAATCTCTTACCAAGGAGGAAAACATTGAGTTTCTTCAAAATTCCAATATCTCCTTTTTTGCCATAGACGAAGCACATTGCATCTCTGAATGGGGGCACGATTTCCGCCCTGAGTACCGCAACTTAAGAGGTATAATAAACGCCATCGGGCGAAAGCCGGTAATTGCACTTACTGCAACTGCAACTCCTAAGGTGCAAAGTGATATTCAGAAAAACCTTGGGATGGATGACGCCAACGTATTTAAGGCTTCCTTCAACCGCCCCAACCTTTACTATGAAATTCGCCCAAAAACTAAAAATGTTGACCGCGACATCATTAAATTCATAAAAGGTCACATGGGCAAAAGTGGTATTATATACTGCCTGAGCCGCAAAAGAGTGGAAGAACTTGCCGAAACCCTTAAGGTAAACGGTATTAATGCCCTGCCCTACCATGCCGGCCTCGATGCCAAAACGCGAGTAAAGCATCAGGATGCCTTCCTTATGGAAGATGCCGATGTTATTGTGGCTACCATTGCCTTTGGAATGGGGATTGACAAACCTGATGTAAGATTTGTGATCCACTACGACATGCCTAAAAGCCTGGAAAGCTATTATCAGGAAACCGGACGTGCAGGACGCGATGGTGGCGAAGGTATATGTGTGGCCTTTTACGCCTATAAGGACGTAGAAAAACTGGAAAAGTTTTTACATGGAAAACCCATTGCTGAACAGGAAGTTGGTATGCAGCTCTTGCAGGAAATTATTTCCTATGCCGAAACCAGCATGAACCGCAGGAAGTTTATTCTTCACTATTTTGGAGAGGAGTTTGATGAGATAAATGGCCCAGGGGCTGAAAATGACGACAACACCCGTCATCCTCGCAAAAAGTTTGAAGCCAGGGATAGCCTTCACCTTCTGTTGAAAGTTATTAAGGCCACCAATGAACGCTTTAAGGCACAGCCTTTGGTAAATATCCTTATCGGAAAAATGACTACCCAGCTAAAGCAGTACAAAGTGGATCAGCTGGATGAGTATATGAAGGGTGCCGATTATGATGACAAATACTGGATGGCTGTAATCCGTCAGGCCATAGTCAATGACTTCCTGAAAAAGGAAATTGAAAAATATGGAGTTCTCAACCTTACCGAAAAAGGTCTGGCATTTATAGAAAAGCCCACCTCCTTTATGATGGCTGAAGATCATAATTATGATGAAGCTGATGATGACGAGGCAGTAATGGCCGCCAGCGGCAAATCCGGTGGCGCTGTAATGGACGAAACCCTCTACAAACTGCTTAAAGACCTTACCCGAAAGGTTTCCAAGGAAAAAGGTGTTCCTCCCTATGCTGTTTTTCAGGAACCCTCATTAAATGAGATGGCCTTTAACTACCCCACTACCCTTGATGAACTGAAAAATATCAGCGGTGTAGGCGAAGGAAAAGCCAAAAAGTTTGGAAAGCCCTTTGTTGAGATGATCAGCAAGTATGTTGAAGAAAATGGTATCGATAAACCAGACGATTTTGTAGTAAAGTCTGTGGTAAACAAATCCGGACTAAAGGTTTACATCATTCAGAATACCGATCGCAAGCTTCCGCTGGAAGACATCGCCAATTCTAAAGGCATTAGTATAGACGAACTTCTTACTGAAATTGAGCACATTGTAAACAGCGGAACCAAGGTAAACATCGATTATTACATAGAAGGCCTTTTGGATGAAGACCAGATTGAGGAAATAACCGAGTACTTTATGGAATCGGATACGGATGACCTTAAAGTGGCCCATGCCGAGTTTGATGGTGACTATGACGAGGAGGAACTCAGGCTTGTACGCCTTAAGTTTATGAGCGATGTAGCGAATTAAACTTTCAGATATGAAACCAAAAAATCCGGCCATGAGCCGGATTTTTTGGTTTATGACTAAATTCCTGAAGGCATCAACTACAACTTCATCAACTCCAAAATCTTTTTGTGGATATCGGTATTTTGGTAAATACCGGAAAACAGCTCCTGCCCCGGCCCATAAACCAACACCGGCACCATAGTACCGCTATGCCCACGGCTGGAGAATGAAGGATCTAACTCATCATAATCTGCACGCAAGCCCCCAAAGGGTATTTTCCTGTACTTGGCTTTTAAGGTAAAACCACCCGTTTCATGGTCGGCTGTTACTATAACAAGGGTGTTTCCATCCTTCTCGGCAAAATCCAACACCGCGCCTACTGCTTTATCAAAGTCTAATGTTTCGGTAATAACATAAGTAGCGTTATTGGCATGGCCGCCCCAATCTATTTGCGAACCTTCAATCATCATAAAAAAGCCCTTTTCATTATCCTTTAACGCTTCAATACACAGTTTACTGGCATTGGTTAAGAAGTCGCCACGGCCCTCGGTTATTTTGGGCATGCCATTATTAGCCAGCAGGTAACCATACTTTCCGCTATCACTTTCCGGAAGCTTTTTATCAAGTTCTTGTGTATTGATATAAAAACCCTTGGCTACCAACTGCTCAACCAAATCATTCCTCCCCTCCCCTATATTGAAGAACTTTTGGCCACCACCAGCAAAAAAATCTATGGGTGCCTGTACCAACTGTTCGGCAATGTTGTTTTCGCTGTTGCGAGATTTCTCATGGGCATAAAAAGAAGCTGGAGTGGCATGAGTAATGGATGATGTGGCCACAAGACCCGTCTTTTTGCCTTGTTTGGCAAAATACTCCAGCAAGGTTTCCACTTCTTTCTTTTTAGCATCAAGACCAATGGCACCATTGTAGGTCTTTTTTCCGGCACTAAGAGCCGTAGCCCCTGCTGCAGAGTCGGTGATTTTATCAGAAGACGATGACGTACGACTAAGACCTACAATAGGAAACCTCGCAAAGTTGGGATCTTGATCACCATAAAAAAAGGCAGACGACATTTGCGAAAGCCCCATACCGTCACCTATCATCAGGATAATGTTTAGTGGTTTCTGAGGTCCATCCTTAGCAACAAAGGAAAAATTGAGAAACGCCACGCAAAGCAGCGCTATTCCAAAAATTGTAAAAGAAACTTTCTTATTCATATACATCATTTGAGTTTACAAATGTCTTAAAAAGGGAGTTGTTTAAAATTATTGCCGTTTTTAAAAGGAGTAAATTTTTCGAGCCCACAAACATATCCTATAGAGGTGTCCCAAAATTGTATTTTTGCCCGTATGAAGATTAGTAAAACTCCCATACCCGGATTATTGGAAATTGAACCTGCTGTTTTTGGTGATGAACGCGGTTATTTTTATGAATCATATAATAAAGATGGCTTTGCAAAAGTTGGCATTACTGCCGAATTTGTACAGGATAACCAATCCTTTTCTGCCAAAGGAGTTTTAAGAGGTTTACACTTTCAAAATCCTCCCTATGCTCAGGGCAAATTAGTGAGGGTAATACATGGTAGTGTTTTGGATGTTGCTGTGGATATACGCCTAGGCTCACCTACCTATGGGCAGCATCACAAAATAGTTCTATCTGGCGAAAACAAAAAGATGTTTTGGGTGCCCCCTGGGTTTGCTCATGGTTTCCTTACGCTGGAAGATGACACGATATTTGCCTACAAGTGCACAGGTATGTACAACAAGGAAAGTGAGGGTAGTATTTATTGGAATGACCCCACCCTTAAGATTGATTGGAATGTGGAAAACCCCAGTGTTTCTGGTAAAGACAAGGAAGCACCGGGTTTTATGGAGTTGAAATCAAAATTTTCATTTTAAATGACAAAGCTTTTAAGAGTTTCCGTTTTGGTAATCCTGATTTTCGGAGCCATAAGCACCCTCACCTTTTTTACCTATGATAAATTAGGTGATGACGATTTTCAGGGAGCATTTAATGACAAATATGGAATTTATGCCCTGCAGCTACCCATGGATATACAGTTTGCAGGCGAGGATATTCCAATTAATGACCCTGAAATTTACGAACGTTTTGATCGTGAACTATTGGTAAACACCTACTGGCAAAGCCAAACCATGTTGTTTTTTAAGCGTGCCAACCGCTATTTTGATATTATAGAGCCCATCCTTAAAAAGCATGGTGTACCAGAGGATTTCAAATATCTGGCAGTAGTGGAAAGTGGATTGACAAACGTTGTTTCGCCTGCTGGTGCCACAGGTGTTTGGCAAATTATGGAAGCTACAGGAAAGGGTTACGGCCTTGAAATCAACAAGGAAGTGGATGAGCGCTATCACCTCGAAAAATCTACCGAAGCAGCATGTAAATACCTTAAGCAGGCTAAAAAGGAACTTGGAAGCTGGACCCTTGCCGCTGCATCCTACAACATGGGGATTAGTGGCATAAAAAAACAATTGAAAAGACAACAGGCTGGAAGCTATTATGGCCTTACTCTAAACAGCGAAACGGAGAGATACGTATTCAGAATTTTAGCTGCCAAGGAAATAATGTCCAATCCACAGAAGTACGGTTTTCACTTCCGCGATAAAGACCTTTATAAGGTAATTCCAACTCATACCATAGAAGTGGATACTGCCGTAAGTAGTTTTGGCAGTCTTGCAGAAAAGCTTGGTATTAACTATAGAATTTTAAAGTACCACAACCCGTGGCTTCGATACGATTATTTACCCAATTCATCGGGAAAGAAATATGAGATAAAAATCCCTAAAGAGGGTTATTTTGAACTCACTGATGACGAAATTGAGGCAGAGGCTATTGATACACTGGCTCCTGTGGCACCAGCTATATCTGACACTATAATTCGAAAAAAGTAAATATTAAAAGGGAGCCGCTGCTCCCTTTTTTATTTTGTAGCAACACAAAAGGTACTCACCCCAAATGGAAAACGTATGGAGGGAATCAATGTGTTTTCCAGATTTACCACGCTTTTAAGTACTGTATTGGACAGTTTACCGGGCATGGCTAAATCTCCATTCATTTCCTCTGCTCCGTCACTTTTCTTTTTACCACCAAAAAGATTGCTCAACAGCCTCACTCCTGCTATAGGTATAAAAAGAAGAAAATTCCAATATCCTGATTTTTGAACCCTGAAGTTATTATTTTCCATTTTTTGACGTAGCTCACCATTGGTGTATCGCCTGTAGTGGAAGTTTACATCATCATGGCTACTCCACAAAAATTGATACGCGGGAACGAATATGATAATTTGACCCTTGGTTTTTAGTAAACTATACCAGTTGGCCAATGCTTCCTTATCTCTCTCCAAATGCTCAAGACAATCAGAAGCAATTATCAAATCAAAGTTCTCTTTTTCAAGAGTAATATTATGGGCGTCCATCACAAAGGCATTTTTAAAACCATTGCTATGGCAGTTGGCTATAGCCTTCTCGCTGATATCAACTCCATAAAGATTATCGGGATTAAAACCTAAGTTCCTCAGCTCTTCCAACATAAGGCCGGATGATGAACCAATATCCAGGATACGTGAATTCTTATCAACACCTTCAATCATTTTAAGAAGAATATTCCTTCTGGTTTTAAACCACCAATGATCGCGCTCCACCTCATGGTAGGTTTTTTCATATTCCAGTTCCATAAGTATCTTCTTTAAGGTTTTTCTTTGATGGTATTTCTTCGGTGTCGTCACCTAGTGTAGGCATAGCTGGTGATTGCAGTCCGGCCACAAATACTTTTTTCTGCGCTTTTATAATTTCCTTTACAACAAACAGTGGCCTCTTTTTCACCTGAAAAAATATGCGAAGTACATATTCGCCAATAATACCAATACTAATCAGCTGAACACCGCTAAACAGCACAATGGCGAGAAAAAGAGTGGTAAACCCCTCCGGCACCCCTCCATAAAACACCTTTTTAATTACCACTATAATTAAATAAACAACACTAAAAAGAACAGAAGTAACCCCAAGCCAGGTAAGTACTTTTATAGGCACTTCACTAAAATTAAAGATACCGTTATAAGCCAGTTTGAATAGTTGCCTAAACGAGTACTTGGATGTACCCGCTACCCTTTCTGCCCTGTTGTACTCAAAGGCTGTTTGCTTAAACCCGATCCAGGTTCGCATACCTCTTATATACCTGCTTTCCTCTGGCATTTGGTTCAAAACCTCAATTACCTCCCGGCTAATAAGGCTGAAATCGCCACTATCAACGGGTAAGTTTATATTCGATATCTTATTTAAAATTCTATAAAAAAGGTGGTAGGCTGCTTTTTTTACTGCGTTTTCCTTTCTGTTCTTCCTCACAGCATAAATCACGTCAAAACCCTGCTCATACTTCTCATAAAACTGGGGCAGTAATTCCGGTGGATCCTGTAAATCACCATCTATAATAAAAGCGGCTTCAGTACAATTGCAATACTTAAGACCCGCGGATAAGGCAGATTGATGTCCAAAGTTTCGTGAAAGTAATACGGCCTGATATCGTTCATCGGTTAGAGATAGAGCTCTGATCATGTGTGGAGTTCTGTCTTTACTGCCATCATCTATCAAAATCACCTCTACTTCCTTATCAAAATCATCCATTACGGCATTTAGCCTTTCCACCAGCAATGGCAAGGTATCTTCCTCATTAAACAAAGGCGCTATAATGGATATTTCTGGTGCTGTCATAACTATTTTATATATGGAATAAGCCTATTTATTGAAGCTATGTCTCACCCCTCCGGATGATTTATATTTCTATAAACATAATATCCGTCAAATTCTCTGTAAAGTTCAAAATGACTATTCACATTGCAACCATATAAAGATTCTGGTGCCCTGGAATCAAGAATCAAAAACTTAACTCTCCCATTTTGGATAAGCCGGCACAACTCGCTGTAGTCATACACTCCTCTGGGAAATGCGCAACATTCTGCAATATCAAATTGAGGAAGCACAACATGACCAGGAAATTTGAGACTTACCTGTCTCACATTGGAATAAAGAAAATCATCATCAATTTCCTTATCTACCAACTCCCTAACATCTTGCAAGGATTGCTCTGGATTAAGCCATTCCTTGATATTAACGAATGTATAAATTCTCATACTAAAGGTAGTGGCAAATAGTGCGGACAACAAAATGAATACGATAATTCTTTGTTTCCACTTTAAGGAAACGTCTGAGGCTATTTGACGCATATAGAACGCCCATATTAATAATGTACTCAGTAGAAATTCATTATAATAATTTATCGCAGAGCCCTTTTTGATTGCCGATAGTGTGGAAAAGGCAAATAAGAAAAGAGTGAACCATAACAGGAAAAAAAGTCGCTTATCCAAAGGCTCCTCCTGTTTTAAGAGCTTAACAATAATATACATCGTTGCCGCTGTATAAAACCCAAACATACTGAAATAAGCAAGTAAGGTATGATCCAAAAAACTACGAATGCCAATACCATTATTAACACCTTCAAATGCATTTTCAAGAAAATACTCACCTTCGTAGCCCGCCCATTTGTATACTCCAATAAATAACAAGGCACATACCGTGAAACCGAAAAAAGCATAAAGGAGTCCCTTAAAATCCCTATAGTATAAAAAAAACAGACCTCCAATTCCCATGAGGAATACTCCATTTTGCTTTGAGCAAAAAGCCAGCACAGCTAAACCTCCCATTAAAAAAGCAGATAAAAAGGAATGCCTGTTTATGTAGTTAAAAGTGGTTTTAATAAATAAAAGGTAAAACAAAGCCAATAATACATCTGGACGAGTGAGATAATACCATGGCAGAGGAAAAGCAATTATGGCTATGGCTAAAGAAACAGATAGCAGCTTATTGGCTCCTATATCCCTCTTAGCAGTATTATAAAGGATCATGGCCATCACCAAACAAATGGCCACAGATAAACTTCTGCCTACTATTCTTATCAGATAATCATCAGCGGCATCTATACTAAACAAAGTTAGTACACCATCTGCAAGGATGTAATATAAAGGAGAGTATTGAGTGACAGAAAAAGGGAAGTTCTCAGGGTTGTTATACAACGTACTGTTATCAGTCAATATACTCTGAAGTGTAAAAACCACGTTGCTTTCCACTCCCTCAATGTCAAAATCAAGCCCCACAAATATTGGGAGCATTAACAAATTCCCTATTATGGTAATAACAATCAGAAAATTGATTACTTCCGGATAATCAATCCTTTCAAAAGCTGATAATAGCCTCATACTTCATTTTAGATTAAGTAATAGCTAAAGAATTCTACTATATTCTCAAATATCCAATCTTTTGGTGAAAAATAACCGCCCTTCCACTCTTATTTTACAAATATCAAAATATTGCATTTTAGATGTCATATAAATAGCAAAGGCAAGTGTTATAAACCAAATACTTCCATTATTGTCTTTTTTCTTTTAGCACTGGGGTTTTAGCACATTGCGCCCTGGGCAAACAACTTCATCTAACTCCTCATGGGCAGAGGCTATTACCTGCTAAAATGCCCACGTAAACCCGTACTTTTGCAGCCTCAAAATTTACTTGAAGGCATGAGTCAAAATCACCCGGAAACGGAATTGGAACAGATAGAAGTATTTGGGGCCAGGGTACATAACCTAAAAAACATTGATGTAACCATTCCCCGAAATCAGTTGGTGGTTATAACGGGCCTTAGTGGCAGTGGAAAATCATCACTGGCCTTTGACACAATTTATGCAGAGGGGCAAAGAAGATATATAGAAACCTTTTCGGCTTATGCACGTCAGTTTTTGGGAAACCTTGAAAGACCAGATGTTGACAAAATAAACGGCTTAAGCCCCGTAATTGCCATTGAGCAAAAAACCACCAGTAAAAATCCCAGATCTACCGTAGGTACAGTTACTGAGATATATGATTTCCTAAGACTGCTCTTCGCCAGAGGCTCCATTGCCTACTCCTACAATACCGGAGAAAAGATGGTGAGCTATACCGATGAACTTATACTGGAGTTGATCCTAAAGGAGTTTGATGGTCATCGCATAAATATCCTCGCGCCACTGGTTCGTTCGCGCAAAGGCCATTACCGCGAGCTTTTTGAAAGTATCGCCAAACAAGGCTTTGTAAAGGTTAGAGTGGATGGAGAAATAACTGAGATTACAAAAGGAATGCGTTTAGATCGATATAAAACGCATGATATTGAAGTGGTTATAGATAGATTGGCTATCAGTGCTGATAGTGAAAAAAGACTGCGGGAATCCATTACCACCGCCATGCACCATGGTGCAGGTGTGATGCTGGTTGTTAATCAGGATGGCGAAAATCCAAAATTCTTTAGCCGCCATTTAATGTGCCCTACAACGGGGATATCTTACTCCAAGCCAGAACCAAATACCTTCTCTTTCAACTCACCAAAAGGTGCATGCCCCACTTGCAATGGCCTTGGTGAAGTTTCTAAAATTGACATTGACAAGATTATTCCCGATACGGGAAAAAGCATAAAAAAAGGTGGTTTTATACCACTCGGAGAGTATAAGAAAACGTGGATTTTCAATCAGTTGGAAATAATTGGGGATAAATACGGTTTCGATATCAACACTCCTATAAAAGATATCCCAAAGGATGGTATGGACATTATCCTCTACGGCTCTGATGAAGCGTTTGAGGTAGAAAATAAAAATCTTGGGATAACAAGAAAGTACAGCATCAACTTTGAAGGCATTATTAGCTTCATAGAAAATCAAAGTGAAGAGACTAAAAGCAAATCGATTAAGCGCTGGGCAGAAAGCTTTATGAATAAAGTGGATTGCCCCGATTGTAATGGCCAGCGGCTAAAAATTGAATCACGCCATTTTAAGGTAGGTGATAAAAATATCGCAGAGCTGGCTAACATGAGCCTGGGAGAACTTTCCAAATGGTTCAATTCTGTTGAAGATCAGTTGGATTCCAATCAAAAACAAATAGCTGTTGAAATTTTAAAAGAACTTCGGGTAAGAACTTCCTTTTTACTGGATGTGGGATTAGACTACCTAAGCCTGAATAGGCCGGCAAAAAGTTTATCCGGTGGTGAGGCCCAAAGAATAAGACTAGCCACACAAATTGGATCGCAACTTGTAAATGTCCTCTATATTTTGGACGAACCCAGTATAGGATTACATCAAAGGGATAATCACAAACTGATTGACTCCTTAAGGGAATTACAGGAAATTGGCAACTCGGTTATTGTAGTAGAACATGATCGTGATATGATTGAAAATGCAGACTACATTTTGGACCTTGGGCCTTTTGCAGGAAGGCGTGGTGGCGATATTGTAGCCAGTGGCAGCTTTCAGGATATACTGCGAAGTGATAGCCTTACCGCCCAGTATCTCACAGGTAAACGGCAGATTGTGATACCAGAATCCCGCAGGAGCGGTAACAAAAAGGAAATAGTGCTAAAAGGCGCTAAAGGACACAACTTAAAAAATGTCTCCATCAAGATACCTCTGGGGGAATTGATTGTTGTTACCGGAGTTTCTGGCAGTGGAAAATCCACACTCATAAACGAAACCCTGTATCCGGCTTTAAGCCAGCATTTTTACAACTCGGTAAAGGCACCACTTGAACATAAAAGCATAACGGGGCTTCAGCACATAGACAAGGTAATTGATATCGACCAGTCACCCATTGGGCGAACTCCACGGTCGAACCCCGCAACCTATACTGGTGTTCTCTCTCATATTCGCGATCTTTTTGCAAACCTACCTGAGTCTAAAATAAGAGCCTACAAGCCGGGCAGATTTAGTTTTAACGTTAAAGGTGGCCGGTGCGAAACCTGTGAAGGCGCTGGTATTAGAGTTATAGAAATGAACTTTTTGCCGGATGTGTATGTTCCTTGCGAAACTTGCCAGGGAAAGCGGTTTAACCGTGAAACCCTTGAGGTTCGTTACAAGGGTAAATCCATTGCCGATGTGCTGGATATGAGTGTAAATAATGCTGTAGACTTTTTTAAGAGCATCCCTAAAATTTACAACAAACTGAAAACCCTGAAGGATGTTGGTCTTGGGTATATCAATCTGGGACAACAATCTACCACCCTTTCTGGAGGAGAGGCGCAACGTGTAAAACTTGCCACCGAACTAAGCAAAAGAGATACCGGGCAAACCTTGTATATTCTTGACGAGCCAACTACAGGTTTACATTTTGAAGATGTACGAGTTCTGATGGACGTTTTGGAAAAGCTCGTAAACAAGGGTAATACCGTGCTAATTATTGAGCATAACATGGATGTAATTAAACTGGCCGATCACATTATTGATATTGGCCCGGAAGGTGGTGCCGCTGGTGGACGAGTGGTTTTTGAAGGTACGCCTGAACAAATAATAAAGGAGCCGAAGAGTTATACAGGTCAGTTTCTGAAATTGGAACTTGAAAAAGGTTACCATGCCGTTTAGCTCTAAGCCACTTACCCATTAAATTTTGAAAAACTACTTTTAGACAATGAGTGAAAAACATGAAAACAAAAAAGAGCCTACAATAAGAGAGCCTTTGGATTCCAAAAACTGGAGTGAAATAAAATCAAACGACAGCTGGGCCATATTTAAGATTATGTCTGAGTTTGTAAATGGTTACGAAAAGCTGGCCAAAATAGGCCCTTGTGTATCCATATTCGGATCGGCTAGAACCAAGTCTGGTCATCCTAAATATCAATTGGCTCAGGAAATTGCATTTAAACTTACCCAAAAAGGATATGGCGTGATTACCGGAGGTGGCCCCGGTATGATGGAAGCAGGAAACAAAGGTGCTCAAAGAGGTGGAGGAACATCGGTAGGCCTAAATATTGAACTGCCTATGGAGCAGGAGCCAAACCCATATATTGATCAGGATAAAAACCTAAACTTTGATTACTTCTTTGTAAGAAAAGTAATGTTTGTAAAGTATTCACAAGGGTTTATAGTTATGCCTGGGGGCTTCGGAACCCTGGATGAACTATTTGAGGCCATCACATTAATCCAGACTTTTAAAATAAGCCGTTTTCCTATTGTATTAGTAGATTCCCAATTTTGGAATGGACTTATGGGATGGATTAAAGAGGTTTTACTAACACGCGAAAACAATGTGAGTGCAGATGATTTAAACCTCTTTAGCATTGTTGACACTGCTGATGAAGCCGTGGCAGTAATCGAGGACTTTTACAAGCGATACATGCTTAAGCCAAACTTTTAATATACCTGGCTGCGGCCCGAATCGTATAAGTTGTATTACATAATCTCAAAGAGGCCCCTTTTAGCAAAGGCGGCCTCTCTTGGTTTAAATATTTGTTTGCAGATAACAAAAATGCTGTTTCAGCAATCTTCAGCAGTTCAGCTATTTTCTTCCAACTGAGGCATGGGCTGCGCATCAAAGGGAAAATCATCAGCAATGTTATCTGATTTAGTAGTTGACTTTTTCCGGCTCGCGGCAATCATGCCACCCGTCATCACCAAGCCGGTAGCTATAATAATAAACAAGAGTACTCCTGACTGAAACTCAGGGTTTATATGCTCGGCAGGAATGGCATAAAACAACAATACAGTTATCAATCCGCGCGGTGCAATCCACAATTGAGGCGTCAAATCCTTTCCAATAAAAATCCGCAGGAAAATCCATCTCACGGCATAAATACTACCCAACAGAGCTAAACTGATAAACAGCACATCAAGATTTAAAAGACTGGACAGGGCTATGCTGGCACCAAAAATCACAAAGAAGAATGTGCGAACCACAAAAGCTGTTTCCAAAGTAACTACATGCAAGCCATGCTCCATTTCGTGAAACTTTTCACGGTGTAATAGCTTACTTAAAAATCCTCTGAAAAACAGCTTACTATTGCTCACAACAAGTCCAAATACGAGGATAATGATAAGTGGCGAAAGGTGCATTTTCTTGCCAACGGAGTACAATAACAACAACATCGCGATAAGCAGAAACAACTTGGCACCACCTTTAATATGCTGGAAAACTGTGAGCAGAACATAGCTGGCAACTACCGCCACAGCAATGGTAACCCCAAGGCTTATAAAAAAGTCGGCTACAGGATTCCCTCCGTGACCTCCAGTTTCTATGGGGGCTGATGACTCAATAACGCCTATAATGAAGTAAAAGAGCATGATGCCCAAAATGTCGCTAAAAGTGCTCTCGTAAATATGAAACTCCTTTTTGTGCTGTGCGAGGTTGCCCACACTAGGGATAATAATCGCACTTGAAAGTATAGACAAGGGAGTGGCGTAAAGCATTGCCTGCCACCAGCTCATGCCGTCAACCATATAGTAGATAATAGCAGCAGCACAACCTACCGAAGCTACCAAACCAAGCAGCGCTACTACCAAGGATTTACCTATCAATCCGGCTTTTTCCTTTTTTAATTCCAATTCAAGAGCCGCTTCCAATACAATCATTATTAACCCTACTATCCCCAGTATCTCAAGTATGGGAAAGAAGTTTACATTTTCGATACCGGCATACTTCAGTAAGTATTGTACGCCAACTCCCAATGCTATGAGCATCAGCACCGCTGGAATATTGGTTTTCTTGGCCACCATCCCAAACAGAAATGAAAGAAGTACAATAATACTTGCTGCTATAATAAAGGTGTAGGCTCCTAATGATTGCATACTAAAGAAGTTATTTCGAGAGGGAAATTAAGCGGAACTAATTTTCAATATTATAATGCGAATATAGCAGATGAGCCAACAATACTTACATTTTGATTGAATGTTGAGCCAACAATACATTGTGGAAGAAAAATTTCACATCATCACCTGTGGTGAAATGCCATGAATCGAAGTACTAAACTTTTCAAAATGGCAATTCCATTATTGATTTCGGGGTAATTTCCCCTAAACCCTTATTTACAACTACCTCAATTTAAACAACCTAACATTTGGCAATGTTATAGTTTATCATATTATCACAAACAAACTTTAAATTCCAAATCATGAGAAAGTTTTTCACCCTTGCCACTGCTTCAGTTATGTTGGTGGCATTTTCCACGTCATGCGTTTCCAAGAAAAAGTACATAGCTGCCGAAACCCACATTGACAAATTAAAGCAAGACAGTACGCAGTTTGTAGGCAAGGTTAATAAACTTCAAACGGATCTTCAAAATGCCGAGCTGCAATATAACAAGTACAAAACTCAGGCTGAAAACGAGAGAACATCCCTTATGGCGCAACTCAAACAGCAGGGGGCTGAATTGAATGAAAAAGATCAGGTTTTACAAATGCGTGCACAAAGATTAAGAGCGTTAGAGGATCGCCTAAATAAGCAGCAACAAATTGTAAACAATCTTCGTAAGACCGTTGAGGATGCTTTGGTAAACATTAAATCTGAGGATTTAAGTGTAGAGGTGAAAAACGGAAAGGTGTATGTATCACTTAGTGATAAGCTACTTTTCCCATCTGGTAGTGCCAGCCTTAATAAAGAAGGTAAGGATGCCATTGGTAAGCTTGGAAAGGTACTTAAGGAAAACCCACAGATCAATATAGACGTTGTTGGTCATACGGATTCCATTCCGATTAAAACTGCCCGATATGCAGATAACTGGGATTTGAGCACAGCCCGTGCTACTGAAATAACGCGTTTACTTACAGAGGAATATGGCGTTAAAGGCTCAAGACTTACTGCATCAGGCATGAGCGACAACCAACCGGTAGCATCTAACTCTACTAAAGAAGGAAGGGCTAAAAACCGCAGAACGGAAATAATACTTACCCCAAAACTTGAGGAGTTGTTTAAGATATTGGAGGGAAATACTTCAGCATCAACTGAAATGGAATAAACAGATTCCGCTAAAACAAAAAAGCCGCTTCAGCAATGGAGCGGCTTTCGTTTTTTACATCACTTTTACGATGTTATAGCAGTTTTTTAATCAGCCCTGTTACCACTCCCCAAATTCTAAAATCCATAAATGGAGTGATTTTTATGGGATTGTAGTTCTTGTTTTCCGGCTGTAAATACAGGTCATCATCCCTTTTATAAAGGCGTTTTACCGTAAACTCGCCATTGATCACAGCCAATATAATGTTGTTGTTTTCTGCTGGAAGAGATTTATCTACAATTAGTAAATCACCATCATCAATACCGGCATCTATCATAGATTGCCCGTTTACCCGAACACAAAAGGTGGAGCTGCGGTTTTTTATTAGCTCACGGCTAACGTTGATAGTTGTTTCAAAATACTCTGAAACATAAGTAGGATGACCAGCTGAAACGCCAACCTCAAAATAAGGTAGGCTTATAGCTTCGTTGTCCGTTATGGGTAAGATTTCAGTTACTTTCAAAATGTTCACTTTTTTAACTCTCCTAAGATAAGGATGAGATAAAATGTATGAACATAGAGTTATTAGAATTTATTAACCATTTGCAATTTCCTCACTAAATGAGTAAACAGCATATGGAATCAAATAATCTTTTTGATAACCCTTAATTTATGGGTATGACTTCCGGTTTGTCTATTAAATATCCCGGTTTGATCCAGTCTGTCCAGCCTCACTTTTCCACTGGCGTGGAGAATGTAATTGTCATGAAGTATGATGCCAACATGTACAATTCGACCTTCTTCATTGTCAAAAAATGCCAAATCACCAGGTTCACTTTCTTCGATAAAACTCAAGGTGATGCCGTGAGTTGCTTGTTGCCCACTATCTCGCGGCAGCGAAAAACCAGCCAGGCGATATACCATTTGGGTAAACCCGGAGCAATCAATACCGGCAGGTGTACGACCTCCCCATAAATAGGGGGCATTAAGATACTGATAGGCGTGTTCCACCAAAGCATCCCTATCCTTTTGCCCCTGATGAGCAGAGCCGGAGAATGTGAAATCGCGTTCTCCTATCTTTAGATTCCCTTCGGGGGAATAAAAAGGCAGAACCGATCCCACAAATATGGGATAGAATTCTGCCGTTTTTTGTTCTGAAATAATGTCAATCAGCTCTTGCGATACAGAGGGAGTTGCTGTGGAGCATGCCTTGTAAAAATCTTCGGTACATGGATCCATCTGCTTATTATCTATCCAGCCTTCATATTGGTCATGGGCAAGGCGCACAAAAGACCATTTTTTACGATGCTCCACCACTTCAAAGGTTTCCCCAAAAAGTATCTGGTTTATCATTTCTGCGGCATCCTCAGGATCCTTCCGCATGGGGATAGCGCTAAGCGCACATACTCCGTATTGCATGCTTTAGTTGGAAATCTAAACTGATTCTATAACAATTGCTGAAGCACCACCGCCACCGTTGCATATACCGGCTGCTCCGTATTTTCCATTATTTTGTTTCAACACGTTCATTAGTGTAACTATGATACGTGCACCTGAACAACCCAGTGGGTGCCCAATAGAAACAGCACCACCGTTTACGTTGGTTTTGTCCTTATCAATATCAAGTAATTTGATGTTTGCCAAACCTACTACCGAAAACGCTTCGTTAAGCTCATAATAGCTGATATCCTCTTTGGCAAGTCCTGCTTTGTTTATTGCGGCAGGTATTGCTTTGGCAGGAGATGTAGTAAACCATTCAGAGGCCTGGGCTGCATCGGCATATCCTTTAATTTTAGCCAAAGGCTTAAGACCAAGGGCCGCAGCTTTTTCTGCACTCATGATTACAAGTGCTGCAGCACCATCATTTAAAGTACTGGCGTTGGCAGCAGTTACGCTACCGGCTTTATCAAATACAGGACGTAACTGTGGTATTTTATCAAAATTTACTTTAGAGTATTCTTCATCATGGTCAAACATGATAGGATCTCCCTTGCGCTGTGGCACTTCCACCCCTACAATCTCATCATTAAACCTACCCGCTTCCCAAGCCTTGGCGCTTCTGCGATAGCTTTCCATGGCAAATTCATCCTGCTCCTCACGGCTAAAGTTCATGTCTTTAGCGCAAAGCTCAGCACAGTTGCCCATGTGAATACCATTGTATACGTCCATAAGGCCGTCACGCAGTAAACCATCAATAACTTTAATGTCGCCCAGCTTCTGGCCTTCTCTTCCATTTAGGTAATGAGGCACCATGCTCATGTTTTCCATACCACCGGCCACTACCACTTCGGCATCGCCACATTGTATGGCCTGAGCGGCCTGCATTACAGCCTTCATACCTGAGGCGCAAACTTTATTTACAGTAGTACATGGTACATCTACCGAAAGGCCAGCACCTATAGCGGCTTGACGGGCAGGAGCCTGACCATTGTTGGCCTGTAACACGTTACCCATTATAACTTCCTGAACCTCATTAGGGTCCAGCCCGATTTTATCTATTGCACCTTTAATGGCTATAGAGCCCAATTTAGTGGCGGGAATATGAGAAAGTGTTCCACCAAAACTTCCTATTGGGGTGCGTACGGCAGAAACAATTACAACTTCTTTCATGAATGCTAATTTTGTGGTGATAAAATGTTCTTCAATGGCGCGAAAATACAGAAAAAACGAGCGAATTTGCGGGCATAGCGTTTATCGCTATTTTTGAAATCGATACCATCTATGAAGAGCTTACTCCTTTATCTCCAAAATCATCAAACTCGCATTGGCAGTTTATTGCTGTTTATGCTATCCATCGCCTTTGTTGTGTATTTAACTCCGCGAGAAGTAAAGTTTAAATACGAGTTTCAGAAAGGTAAACCCTGGTTATACGAAAACCTTGTGGCGCCCTTTGACTTTCCAGTAATAAAAACCCAGGAAGAGATCGAAGCCGAAAAAATGAGGTTGAACAAGGAGAAAACCCTATTTCTTAAGGCAAAAGATGATATCCCCGAAAATGCTTTGTTGGGCTTTGAAGCTGAATTTGCTGCCGGATGGAATAAAGCTGTTGCACATGAGGATTCTTCTGGTAATAAGAGGGCAAATAAATTATTTACAGAAGAGGCAAGAAAAAGCTTTGAGCAAAGGGGCAAAAACCTCCTCTCTGCTATCTACAAAAAAGGCGTACTTCAACCCTTTGAAAAGGAAGGCTTGCAATACGGTGAGGTTTTACTAACCTCTCATGGCATAAGTTCATCCGTTCAACTAACCGATTATTATTCCATCGCCACAGCAACTGAAGCCGTGCGGTCTGCCTTTAAATCAGAGGAAGAGGCAATACGAAAGGTGGTGATCCCTCCTGTGCTTGATCAGTTGCAGTACAATGTTTACATGGATCAGAAAACTACAGATAGCTATTTGCAGTCGCAAATGGAAGGAATAGTACCTACAAGAGGTGTTGTGCAGGATGGTGAACTCATAATCTTTAAAGGAAACATTGTTGATGATGAAAAATTCGCCAAGCTAAATTCGTTAAAGTTGAGTTATCAGGGCTCCTTCGACAATAAGTACGGTGTTTACTATTTATTGGGAGGACAAATTTTGCAGATGGGACTTTTATTTGCCGTGCTCTATATCTTCCTGATGCAGTTTAGAAAACAACTGATGGAAGACATTACCAAACTTACATTCATTCTTATGAATGTGCTATTTGTAGTGTTGATGGTAAGACTTGTGCTGAGTTTTGGTGTTCAGTATGTTTATCTGGTTCCGTTTACCATTCTTCCAATTACCCTAAAATCATTTTTTGATACACGCCTGGCACTATTTGTAAATATGGTGGCCGTGCTTATATGTGGAATCATGTTACCCAACAGCTTTGAGTTTATATATCTGCAGTTTATAGCAGGTGTATTTTCTGTTGTCTTGGTAAACAATCTGTATAAGCGAAGTCAGCTGTTTTTTACTGCCGCCAAAATTATACTGGTGTATTGCTTGTCGTACCTAGCTATGGCTGTGATACAAGAGGGGAATCTTCAGCCAATAGATAAACTGAATTTTGCATTTTTTGCTGGTAACGGCTTCCTCACGTTGATGTCCTTCCCCCTAATCTACTTTCAGGAAAAGACCTTTGGTTTTGTATCTGATGTTAGTCTTTTGGAACTCAGCGATACCAATAATCCGCTATTGCGAAAACTGGCACAACAGGCACCTGGTACCTTTCAGCACAGTATGCAAGTTGCTAATCTCGCAGAAGCCGCAGTACTTAAAATTCATGGAAATGCGCTTCTGGTAAGAACAGGAGCCTTATATCACGACATCGGAAAGATGAATAACCCCATGTACTTTATCGAAAATCAAACTACAGGTCTTAACCCGCACGATGAACTTTCGTTTGAGGAAAGTGCCGAGATCATAATCAGCCATGTAAAGGATGGAATTAAACTGGCTAAGAAGAATAACCTGCCTGATGTACTCATTGATTTTATCCGCACACACCACGGTACTTCCACTGTGATGTATTTCTATAAAAAGTATGTAAAGAACTTTCCTGAGGAGGAGGCCGATCTCACTAAGTTTACCTATCCGGGACCAAAACCCTTCAGTAAAGAGACAGCGGCCCTTATGATGGCTGACTCAGTAGAAGCCGCCAGCCGGAGCTTGCCCAAACCCGATCATGAGAAAATTGACAAATTGGTAGATGGAATCATAGATCACCAAATGGAAATAGGCCAGTTTGAAAATGCCGACATCACCTTACGGGAGATCAAGGAAATCAAGAAGATCTTCAAGAAAATGTTGATGAATATCTATCACGTAAGGGTGCAGTATCCTGAGTAAACCAGAAGTGTAATTTACATCGTATTCGCCAGCAAGTTCTATATGCTGATGTACCTTGCTGCTTACAATTTAAAAGCGATAAGTAATTCCAACCCCTTGCTGACCACTACCCTTGTAATAGCTGAGAGATAATCTATCTAATTGTCGTTGAGCTCTTTTCATTTTGGAGTTTCCGGCCAGGGTCATAATTCCGCCAATGGCACTCAGGGGAAGTCCATTAATGGTGAGAGCAAACCCAAGACTGAAATTAGGGTCATTTATTTGCAAGGCACCTGTGGCATCCCTATCGTATTGTGCTGTGGATATCATAACAATACCCGTGGCTAACATCACAGCCCCAGGAACAAACATGCTCATCCCAATTTTCTTAATGTGGCGGCCGCTTTCCACTCTTTGCTCGTAATAGGCAATTTCTTCTGAGTCAATCCGCTGGGCATAGCCTTGCACGCTAAAAAGCGAAAGAATAAGTAGGTAGTATACGCGTGTTATCATTTGTACTGCCAAAGTAGGTGAAAGAGAGGAATGGTCAAAATGAAAAAAGCCTCCGCTTTCGCGGAGGCTTAAATACATTAAAGAATCTGATCAGCTTATGGGTAAGTCTGTCCAGGTGCTGGGTTGGTGTACCACATAGGGAACGCCATACCACCTGAAG
>JBLWXT010000042.1:0-32691 GCA_048267305.1 Owenweeksia sp.
GTATTTGGCAGAAATCCTGCTAAACCCGTTTAAACCAAACAAAATCAATGTGTTTAGTTTTTTGTCATGTACTTAGCACTTGAGGTATTTAAACACACCACCCGGGCTTCAAAAAAATGCTCTACGTTTATATTGACCACACTGTACTCTGCAATTTGGAGCTCACCGCTTTTAAAGGCCAGGTCATGAGCCTTTTTAAGAATGTGAAAAACATGAGGGGGCAATACATTCTTCATATTCATGCCCATAAACTTCTCTGGACTGACGAACAATTTTTCAGTTTCGGGTGCAAAACATTCAAGGTAAACACCGTCAGAATCCTGAATGAACAACATATCAGGTATTGCCTCTAATATGGCCTTATTAATATCCTTTTCTGCCCTAAGTCTTTGCTCACCTTCTTTTTGTTCGGTTATATCCTGTAAGGTTCCAAACATTTCCACAGGTTTGCCTTGCTTGTTGTAGTTTACTTTACCATTGGCAATAACATAGCGTATAGAGCCATCTTTCCTTAAAATTCTTTTTTCGTATTGATAGGGTGTATTGTCTTTAATGGCACGCTGCACTGCTTTTAGTGCCTTCTCTCTGTCTTCGGGATGAATAAAATATGAGGCAGTATCTGCATTGAGTCGATCATCTTCTGGAGGTAGGCCACAGATGCGATAGAACTCATCCGACCAGCTTCTCTCATTCGTTTGTAAATTCCAATACCAGTTACCCACATGTGCTATACGCTGAGCCTCTGCCATTCTACTTTCACTAACTATCAAAGCTTGCTTTGCAGCCATGCGCTCGGTGATATCAATAACAAAGGCAATTACCACCTGTTTATCATCAATTTCTGTGGGACTTAAACTTATTTCAAGTGGAAACTGTGAGCCGTCTTTTTTTAATCCCCATAAATCCAGGCCCTGTCCCATGCGCCTTGTCTTGGGTTTATTTGCATACTTTGATCTATGAGTTTCGTGATCGTTCTTAAAATTATCAGGAATTAAGGCCTCTATTTTTTTCTGAATTAATCCGCCAGCATCATAGCCAAACATTTTTTCACTGGCAAGATTGGCCTGAATGATAAAACCATCACTATCAACCACTATAATACCTTCCACAGAAGACTGGAAAACACGTTGATAGAGGATGTTGGTTTTTATCGTATCATTCATTTTTTAAGTATAAATACCTATAACTGCCCGTGCGCCCGTCAAAATATAAGGTTGTGAACCGTAAAAAAGTGGGGTGGGCTGAAGCTCGTATTTGGTATACCACAGATCAAAACACCCTCTCCAAGAGCCAAAATACATTACTTGATTAAGTTATAAGGTGCCTTCACCCGGATTAATTTTTATTGCTGATACGTGATACCTGAATAGGTAATTGCTGGAAAGACCGGATGTGATGGGCAATTTGTTGTAGCCCTTAGTGCTATACAAAATCTATGGTGTAGGGGATGAGTACACTTACAGAGGATGATCACTCGAAAGGGCTTTCGCCCAGGCATGTAGTTTCCCGAGTCTTCATATCGTTATCGCTCAAATAATCATATGGTGGTGCGTCTCGCCACAGGAAACCGATGGCTAATAGCTGCTTTAGTGAACATAAATAATTTTCCCTCAAAAATGAATGAACGATCATTCATTTTTATACCTTTGTCCCATGAATCAGGAAAAACAATCATCCCAAAAGACAAAGACGAAGGTGGCAGACAAGCACACAGCCATTTTAAATGCTGCGCTGGAGCAGATTACCAGGTATGGTTTTCATGGAACAAGTATTAAGATGATAGCCACATCCGCTGAAGTAGCGGCAGGTAGTATTTACAATCACTTCGCCAATAAGGAAGAAGTGATCAAAGCATTGTACTTGAGCATTGGTGCAGAAATAAACCAATTGATCAGCAGGACACATGATGACAGCATTCCTTTTGAGCAGGATTTTTTAAATATCTGGAAAGCCATTTTACAGCTGTATGTTAATGATCCCAGAAAGCCGGAATTCATAACTCAGTTTACGTATTCACCATATATTATTTCGCAAACAGCTAACCAACCCGATGTTTTGTTGGAGCCGGTTTTGGAAATCTTTACCCGTGCCAAAAAGCAGGGGGTGGTAAAAAATATTCCAAATGCTGCGCTGATAGCACTCTGTCACAGTCCCATTACCTCTTTGGTGAGAATGGCCAATTATGGCCGGCTGACCATTACCAAAACTGATATTGAAGAATACGCGCAAGCCTGTTGGGATGCGATTAAAATTTAAAATGATGAAAATGACAAAACGGGCCATGTTAGTTTGGTTTTCTCTTTGTTTGCCCATGCTTGGGATGGCTCAAGCTACAAACGATTCCCTGAGTTTACAATCGCTGGTAGCACGTGGGTTGAGTAAAAATACAGGCCTAAAAAATGCACAGCTCGAAATAGAAAAAAGTGAGAGAACAAAAACTCAAATAAAACACACTTTTGTTCCTACCCTTGAGGCCGAAGGCAAGTATGCCTATACCTCCGGAAACATAAATATAGATACAAAAGCAGCGGATATTCAGTTTCCTGGAATTTCTCTTCCTACCACTAGTCCTACTATGCCGGTACTAACAATTCCTCCTTTTCCCACTACAATTCCTGCAATAAATCAATCTGTGGATTTTAATGGAAACCTTTGGACAGCGGGATTGACGGCCAAATGGACTTTGTTTACAGGCTTGAAGGCAACAAACCTATCTAAGGCAATGACTCATAAGATTGAGGCCCAAAAGCACATGTTTACCCAAGAGGAAGCCGATTTAATCAGCGAGATTTCTGCCCTATATGATAAAATAGCCCTTTTGGCACAAACCCAAAAAGTGCTCAACATTCAATCTGCCCGATTAAAAAAGGAAACGCAGGTGGCTACCAAAGCTTTAGAGCTGGGGTTGATTACGCAACATGAGTTTCGGAAAATAGAAATAGCTCAATTAACTATTGAGTCGAAAATTTTGGAGTTTCAGGGGGCCAAAGAGTTGTTGTATTTAAAACTACACCAGCTAACAGGTGTTGCCATTGCCGATCTGGAAACCATACAGATAGATATTGAGATGCGTTTAGAAAATGAAGCTGTAAACAAAACCTTTTTAGATCGTCCGGAATTGTTGGCTTTGGACGAAGCGGCTATCGCTACCCAATACAAATACAAATCAGAAATAAGTGGCTACTTACCCAAGGTTCAGGCGTTTGCCTCACACCAATACCTAGGGCTTCGCAATGGAGAAACCGGAGGAATGGCCTACAATGAAATTAGCGCATATCCCTTAAATATGGTGGGTGTAGGTGTAAAGTGGGAGCTTTTTGATGGCTTACATACGCGAGACGAACGTCAAAAATTAAAAATTGAAATGGAGCAAACTCAAAACCGAAAGGAAGAGGTGAAGGAGTTGCTCGAATTGAATTACAAAAACAGTTTATCTCAATATTACAACTTGTCCGCTCAGGTAAAATTGAAGGAAAAACAGCGTCAATCCGCCAAGGAGTCAATGGACATTAGTTATAAGGAATACAAAAACGGATTGATTCAACTCTCTGATTTTTTAGAAGCACAATCTGAATTTACCTCTTCTACCTTAGAATATTATTCTACGGTTTGCGACCAAAGAAACAGCGCTATAGAACTATTAAAAGCTACCGGTAGCTTACAAATTGACAAACTTTAATACAATGAAATCAAGAAATATCATCATCGCAGGCTTAGCAATACTTTCTCTGTCTGCCTGCCATCAGTCTACCAAAATTGAAGGAGTAAAGGGAAAAGCCAAGCGAAATGCCCTTACGGTGGTAAGTAAATATCCCGGTCGGATTTTAGAACATTTTGTAGAAGAAGGGGCGGAGGTAAGTAAGGGCGATACCCTGGCATTGCTTGAAGTGCCGGAAGTAGAAGCTAAACTTCTGCAAGCGCAAGGTGCTGTAGATGCAGCCAAGGCACAATATGAAATGGCTTTAAATGGCGCTTCTTCAGATGAACTGGCACAAATCAGCGCCAAGCTGGATGCCGTAACCGAGCAATATCAATTTGCCGAAAAATCATATAATCGCATAGATGCCATGTATAAGGACAGTTTGGTTTCCGATCAGAAGCACGATGAAGTTTATATGAAATACCAAGGTGCTAAAGCACAGTATTTGGGCGTAAAGGCTAAATATGACGAAGTGAAAAAAGGGGTTCGTAACGAGAAGATAAGAATGGCTTTGGGAACATATGAGCGCGCACAAGGTGCCTTACAGGAAGCCAATGTGGCCTATAACGAACGCTATATTATTGCGCCTCAAAACATGACTATAGAAACCATTGCCCTTAAAGATGGTGAACTGGCACTGCCGGGTTATGGAATTTTTACAGGCTACCAGATAAACAGTACCTTCTTTAGATTTACCGTGCCGGAAAGTAAAATTGCCAACTATAAAATTGGCGAAACCTATGAAGTTACTTCACCATTTACCAATGCTTCCTATAAAGGTAAATTGATCTCTATCAAACAATTAACGCGCTATGCCGACATTACTTCAGCCTTTCCTGATTACGAGCTGGGCGAAGCAACTTATGAACTGAAGATTGTTCCTGAAGGCACATCAGCCAACGAATTGTACGCCAACATCACTGTTTTATTACGGTAAATTCTAGACATGAAAAACTGGATTTCATTACTCAAAAGAGAATTCAAACAGTTCTCTAGCAACTCGGTAATCATGGCCATTTTTATTGGTGCGCCATTGGCCTACGGCTTGTTATTTGGAGCCGTTTATCAAAAAGGGAAGGTCAACGACTTAGCTGTTTTGGTTATCGATTTAGACAATACTCCCATGAGTCATAAGCTTTTGGATATGCTGGATGACAATGAGGTGGTGGTGCCTAAAGTGGTGTACGATCAAAACAACATCAAGCACTTAATCATTGAAACGGAGTACAGCGCTATTCTTACCATCCCTGAAAATTTTGAGGCAGAAATCATTCAAAAGCGCCATCCGGAGATTCAGGTGGAAGTAAATACAGCCAATATTCTTACGGCCAATTACGCTTCTAAAGCAATACAAATTGTATTGGGTACCCTCAATGCCGGTATAGAAATAGAAGGCCTGAAAAAGCAAGGCGTTCCGGCTGTAACCGCCAGTAGTCAGTACGAATCCTTTGGAGTGAGTTACGTTAAGTTTTTTAATGCATCGGCCAATTATATGACCTTTTTATGGCCTGGAATGATTGGCGTAATTGTACAACAAGTGTTTATGCTAGCCTTGGCACTCAGCTTTGCGCGCGAATTTGAAGAGCGCACTTTTTTTACCGAATTTATGCCCAAAGCCAAAAATATGGTCAACGCCATGTTTTTAAAAACCATCCCGTTTTGGCTCATGGGTATAGTAATGCTGGCACTCATCCGCGGCATGTTTACCCTGTTTAGAATCCCGTTTGATATTGACGCCTCCGCAGCGGTAGCTCTTATCACCGCACTGGTGGTTTCCGTAAGTTTTTTGGGAGTGTTGTTCAGCATCGCTATCCCAAGTCAACTAAAAGCAACCGAAGTTTTAATGGTTATTGCCACGCCAAGTTTTGTGGTAAGTGGATTTACATGGCCGCTAAGCCAAATGCCCGCTTATGTAGTGGCCTTCGCCAATACCATTCCGCTCACGCACTTTTTAGAAGGCCTTAGGAAGTTGATGCTGTATCACGCCAATCTCAGTGATTTGATGCCACAGATAAAGGCTATGATGATTCTGGCAGCCATCTTTGCCGGACTATCGTTGATTCTGCTTGAGCTAAAGGTCAGACGACACAAAAGGAAAGCATTAGCCGAATAAATTGACTTCCTCCGCCAGAGTGGGGGGAGGCTTTCCGGCAAGATCCTTAGTGCAAAATTGGGAACCAAAAGGAAAGCTGTTAATGGTATCTTTGATATGCTACTGTAGCGTTTTTCTATTTTTTCCGTCCGATAAAACGGATCAGGCTTCCTGTTCCATTATGGAAATCGCCCTCAGCCAATTCAACTTTTACTTCTTCGAGCTGAATAATTTCAAAATCAGGAAAATCCTCTTGAATGGACTCTTTTGAAAATAGCATTTCAATTTTATCAGGGCCACCAATGTTTGGATTTTGTTCTCTTAGCTTTAAGTTGTTTTTACTGAACCCCTCCAGTATGATCATTCCGCCAGGACGAATTAATTCGCCAACCTTTTTGTAATACTTAGACAACAGCGGTGGTGGGAAGTGCGCAAAAATCAATGCTGCAGAATCGTATTGGTGATTAACTACATCTAAATCAAAAAACTCACCCAGCTCATAGTTGATGGTCACATTCTCCTTGCTGGCCAGTTTCAGAGCTTTATTCCTGCCTTCCTTACTGATGTCAAATGCTGTTACATCCAATCCTTTTTTAGCAGCATAAACTGCATTTCTTCCTTCTCCTTCTGCCGGTAAAAGCATTTTGCCCTTAAGGCTATACTTCTCAATAGCTTCCCTAAAAAATACATTTGGAGCAATTCCATAAGCATAAGCTTCCGCTACATAGCGTTTGTTCCACATTTCTTTCATCGTATTCATTTTTGTATCTATAAAAGGGCAACAGGCTATTAATCAAAAATTCAAAGGTATTTTATTGTCAATATCATTCATGATTTCAAATAATTGATTACCTAAAATTTCCTTTTGAATAAGCTTTGACTGTATCTCAAATTCGTTGTACTCCTTGGTGTGGCCCGTATAACTAAAGTCAATAGGCCTTGTTTTTATCTGATATATAAAAGCAGACAGAGCAATTAGGAATACTGCGAGGCTGGACTTTACCTTAAAAGCATAAAATCGTTTTGGCAGTACATTCAAAATCAGGTTTAGAACAATAACGCTAAAGATTATCAGAACGAGATCATAATTGTTCCACCACCAAATATTTCCAAAACCACCAACATAGCCGGAGCTTGGAAAAAACAGATTAACACCACCCCAAACACTTGCAGGCGTTGGCATATCTTCTAAAAGGTGAAACAGAAATCCAAAGAAGAAAGACAGGAGGGAGTATCTTCGTGAGACCATGAGTTTTTTGAATTCATTGAACTTCAGCTTTCGCCTAATTGCGAAACTCATAAGTATTGAAAAGAGGATAAATGCCAGGGGAGCTAAAATTGAATGCATGGCTGCATGATGCGAATACCAAAGCTTTCCAAAGTATATGTCTTTACCAGAGTGCTGAAGGTTTAACCATGCCCCAATGGTAATATCAAACTTTGACCACAGCGAAATAGCATCAAAATCGGGTAAAGCACCTCCCAAACCACCTGCAAGGATAATTAAGCCCTTCTTTTTAAACGAGCCATTGGAAATGGTGGCGAATACAGTGCCAACAGCAATTCCGGTTAGGGTGTGAGATATTATGTCCAAATTGATCTAATTGGGAATTGAATCGCGGAATATAAATGTATTTCAGGGGAAAGTTAGTTCATAACCACTGCACTGATTACAATGGTAAGAAAAAGCCCCAACAACAGCGAATGACCAATTATTCCGATTAAGGCTTTCTTTCGATTTTTCTTTCTCTCGATTATTCCAAGAGTAAGGCCTGCTACATTTACCCCAAATACCAATATCCATATGAACACTAGGTTTTTAGCAAAAGATTTCTCAAAATCTAGCATTGGGGAAAAGGTTGCAATCAGGAACAGCATTGCTATTATTGATGCGGTACCGATTAGAAGCTTATTAGTTTTAAGTTTCATTTTGGGCTTACTGTACAACGCATCCTTTAGCAGGATATACAATAATGATATAATGAATTCATTCTATATCTTCAACCTCCTATCATGCTCCCTCTTCATATCCTTATCCTTGATAGAAGCGCGTTTGTCGTACAGCTTTTTACCGGTGGCCAGGGCAATTTCGAGCTTGGCAATACCATTGTCGTTTATGTAAAGGCGTAGCGGTATGATGGTGTTATTTCCACCCTTGGTGAGGTTTTCAAACAGGCTTTTTAGCTCTCTTTTGTGGAGGAGTAATTTACGCTCACGGGTAGGTATGTGGTTTTGATCACTGCCGTGGCTATACTCACCAATGTTCATGTTTTTGATGTAAAGCTCATCACCCTTAAAATAGCAATAGCTCTCCGGGAGACTGGCTTTGCCATCTCTAATGGATTTTATCTCGGTGCCAACCAGTTTAATACCAGCTTCGTATTTATCGAGAATCTCGTATTCAAACCAGGCTTTGCGGTTCTTTATGTTGATATTGTCTTTTGACATAGGGTGGCAAATATAGTAAGCTTATCCTTCCGTATTTTCGCGGGCAGAATCTGTTTAAAGTTTAAAGTTGAATGTTCAAAGTTTGAGCGAGTCAGAACATCCAACCTTGAACCCTGAACCTTGAACTGAATGCATGTATAAAAGTATTATTCGTCCGATATTTTTTAGTTACGATCCCGAAAAAATTCATCACTTTACCTTTAAGTTGATAAAGGCCATCCATAAAATTCCGGGTATGGCTGCCATTAACCGCAGTATGTTTTCTGTGGATGATAAACGACTGGAGGTAAACCTCTTTGGTTTGGATTTCAGAAACCCCGTAGGCATGGCTGCAGGTTTTGATAAGGACGGAAAACTGTTTGACGAACTGGGAAATTATGGTTTTGGCTTTATTGAAGTAGGAACCGTTACGCCCAAGGCTCAGCCTGGAAATGAGAAGCCACGGCTTTTCAGACTTCCTGCGGATAGCGGCATTATTAACCGTATGGGCTTTAATAATGGGGGAGTAGATGAGTTGGTGGAACGCCTGAAAAGGAGAAAATCCAGCAACCTGATTATTGGGGGCAACATTGGTAAAAACAAGATTACACCTAATGAGGATGCGCTGGATGATTACCTGATTTGTTTTGATCGCCTTTTTGACTTTGTGGATTATTTTGTGGTGAATGTGTCTTCACCAAATACTCCAGGACTACGCGAACTACAGGAAAAAGAACCTTTGAAAAAGCTTTTGATGGCGCTGGTAAAGGAGAATACTTCTTATGCCCATCCTAAGCCTATCCTGTTAAAAATTGCTCCGGATCTTACGGACTCTCAATTGGATGATATTATTGAAATCGTTCGCGACTCAAAGATTGATGGGGTTATTGCCACCAATACAACCATCTCCCGCCAAGGGCTAAAAACAGATGCCAAAAAGGTGGAAAGCATTGGTGCCGGTGGATTGAGTGGTAAACCCGTACGTGCCAGATCAACGGAAGTGATTTCCTATTTGCACAATAAATCGGGCGGTAAATTGCCCATAATAGCAGTGGGTGGCATTTTTACAGCTGAGGATGCTCTGGAAAAATTAAACGCTGGTGCCAGTCTGGTGCAGGTTTATACGGGTTTTATTTACGAGGGCCCGGCCATGGTGAAGAAAATCTGTAAAGGGATTTTGAAGGCTAGGGCGTAATGGGTTTGTATTTCGCCCCCGCCAGAATGTACGGGCTGGACTGCAGGTCTGATATGTAAGGCTTATGGATTACTGAGGGGCTTCACTCCTCGTTTTTGGATGCCGCCCCTTCGGGGCTTGCTTTAATTATCCCATTCTTTTAAGCGAGGGGCGTTGCCGCCTCGCTATTGTATTTCGCTCCTTTGGAGCTATAAATTGAGCAGTCATTAAGAAGAAGGCCCTGAAAGGGACCAATATGAGAGTATCCTGTGTTGCGGGATGGTTTATGATTGAATCTCCCAGTTATATAAGCCCTGAAAGGGCATAATCTGTTAACATCCCGTAAAGCGGGATGGGGTAATAAGGAGTGAATACTTTTTAAGCCCTGAAGGGGCGTAATCTCCTAAAACGCAGTATTAAAGTATTTCAACGCCTTTATCATTCGCGAGCCATACCAGCTAAACATCTCACCATCTACAATCCGTAAAGTTGATTTTGGAAAGTGTGGGGCAATTTCATGCAAATCTCCAGTGGTAAAAGAATAAGGCTCGGAAGAGAGCAAAACCACTTCTGGCTTCAGTTCTGCCAATTCCTGTAAGGTAAAAACCGGGTAGCGGTCTTTATGGTTTTGTACCACATTTATGAGGTTGGCCTCCTGAAGCATGGAGTTGATAAAAGTGGCATCACCCGTAACCATATAGGGATCTTTCCAGATAAAATAAGCCGCTGTTTTGGGCGTGGTATTCTTCTCCCGAAGTTTTTGGCGTAGCCTGTTTATTTCGGAGTTGATTGCTTCGGCCTCGTTTTGCTTATCGCAGATGTTGCCAACAGCTGCAATCATGTTTGTGGCATCATCCACAGTTATGATATCACTCAGCCAAACGGGGAAATCCTTTGCCAAAGCCTCAATTTGATTCTTTATATTCTCTTCCTTGTTTCCAAGGATAAGGTCAGGTTTTAGTGAGCGGATTTTTTCGATTTGTAAATCCTTGGTTCCACCAATTATGGTTTTCTCCTTAATCCAGTTTTTGGGATGTACGCAGTAGGCTGTAATTCCAACCACATTATCGCCTAAGCCAAGGTCATACAGCAATTCAGTTTGAGAAGGCACCGTTGAGACAATTCTCAACGGTGCTTTCTCCAAATGTACTTTTCGGCCAACCTGATCAGTAAACTCGGGCATAGCTCGGTTTAGCTCAGGGCACCAATAATATCGTGCTTGGTAACAATGTGGTAGCCACCTTCGGGAAGTTTTACCAGCACAGCACTGGTTTCCTTGTTGATGTGTTTGGCTACGGATTTAATTTCTTCGGTAGCGCTTACCACGGGGTAGGGCTTGCCCATAACTTCTGCAACGGCTTTGTCGCCAGTAGATGGGTCATTCATTATCATGGAGAAAAGGTGTGCGTCATCCAATGAGCCTACTACAGTATCGCCATTCATCACAGGCAACTGTGAAATATCGTGCTTTTGCATTTTCTGAATGGCGTGTGACACCAATTCAGAATCCTTAACCGTAACCAAGGGGAGGTTTGCATGGTTGCGCATTAAATCCTGTGCTGTGGAAATTTCATTGTTTAAAAAGCCACGATCGCGCATCCAGTCATCGTTATACACTTTACCCACATAGCGGCTGCCATGGTCATGGAAAAGTACCACCACCACATCATCTTTGGTAAGCTCATCCTTCATTTGGCGGATAACCTGATAGGCTGATCCTGCAGAGTAACCCAAAAACAGACCTTCTTTTTTGGCCAGCTCACGCGTAACCAGGGCACCGTCTTTATCCGTCACTTTTTCAAAATGGTCAATCACGCTAAAATCTACGTTGGCCGGAAGAATGTCTTCACCAATACCTTCAGTGATGTAGGAGTAAATTTCGTTTTCATCAAACTCACCCGTTTCATGGTATTTCTTAAAAACAGAACCATAGGTGTCTGCTCCCCAAATCTTAATATTTGGATTTTTTTCTTTTAGATATTTTCCAACACCGGAAATAGTTCCACCGGTACCAACACCCACTACAAAGTGTGTGATTTTGCCATCGGTTTGTTCCCAAATCTCCGGGCCGGTACTTTCGTAATGCGCCTGGGCATTCCCCACATTATCGTATTGGTAAGGGTAAAATGAATTTGGAATTTCATTGTGAAGGCGCGTAGCCACTGAATAATAAGAATCAGGATGCTCAGCCGCTACATTGGTAGGGCAAACATGAATTTCGACTCCCATCGCTCTTAGGATGTCCATTTTCTCTTTACTCTGCTTATCGCTGAGGGTGCAGATAACCTTGTATCCCTTTACTATGGCGGCAAGTGCCAGTCCCATTCCTGTGTTACCGGAAGTACACTCAATGATAGTTCCGCCCGGTTTTAAGGTTCCGTCTCTTTCAGCGTTTTCAATCATCTTAAGAGCCATACGGTCTTTCACAGAATGTCCGGGGTTGAAGTACTCCACCTTGGCCAATACCGTGGCTGGAATATCTTCCGTAATCTTATTCAGCCGAATCATTGGAGTGTTACCAATAGTCTCTAAAATGTTGTCGTATATCTTTTTTACTGGGCGCATGTGCTTATTGAAAATTTAATGAATTTGCTTTTAGTCAACAGTCCATAGACTACAGCTATCTGTATACTAAATACTCAGTACTAACTACTTCCTGCTTCAATCCGCAAAACTAATCAAACCTAATGGCTTTTACAGGAGAGATTCGGGTAATAAGGAAGGAGGGAAGCACCATGCAAATCAGGCAAATAACAAGGGTGATTCCATTGAGGGCCAGCAGAAAGCCGATGTTTAGGTCTATGGAAACTTCGCTAACGTAATAGGTGGCTGGGTCGAGTTTAATCAGGCCGTATTCTTGCTGTAGCAAGCAAAGCCCAATCCCGATAAGGTTACCCCAGAAGAGGCCGCGCAAAATTAAATAGCCGGCATTAATAAGGAAGATTTTACGAACACTGCCATTATTGCTTCCCAATGCTTTTAATATTCCTACCATTTGGGTGCGTTCCAAAATAAGTATCAGCAATGCAATAGACATATTAATTGTAGCTACAGCTATCATTATAATGATGATGGTAATGATGTTGAAGTCAAACAAATCCAGCCACTGAAAGAGCTGTTCATTGAGTTGCCTTGCGGTGATAGCGTCCAGTTCATACGGTAACAGTAGTCGGATTTCGGCAGCTTTCTCCAAAAGGGTTTCATCCTTCAGGAAGATTTCATAACCACCTACTTGCGAGGAATCCCAGCCGTTAAGCCGTTGAATGTGCTTTAAATCTCCAATGATGTAGTTGTTATCTATTTCCTCAAAGTCGGTACGGTAAATTCCACTGATGTAAAATCTCCGCAAGAGCGGTGGCTTAGGCGATTCACGCACAAAATACATACTTAGCTTTTCGTGGAGTTTTACCTCCAATCTATCGGCCAGTGTTTTACTGATAACTACAGAGTCGTTATAAGCCGTATCATTAATAGTGATAAGTGAGCCCTCCTGAAGATACTGGCGCATGTTGGCCCAGTCGTAGTCAGAGCCCACACCTTTGAGTATGGCGCCTTCAAAAAGTTTGTCTGTTTTTAAAATGCCGGCCTTTTGTCCAACGGCCTGAATGCGTGAAACTTCCTCTCGTTGAGCAATAATGTTTTTTACCGAATCGGTAAGCGTGGCAGGAACTTGTTCGTAAGTAGCATTGGGTTGATAGTTCAGGATTTGAATATCTCCGCTGAATCCGATTACTTTGTTGCGAATCTCCTTACGCAGTCCATTGCCGGTTGCCATGGCAATTATCATAATGATAATACCAATGGCGATGGCCCAGATAGAAATGCGGATTACCGGACGGGTGATTCTTTTGGCAGCCGTTTTGCTCTTGGTAATGCGGTTGGCTATAAAAAATTCGAAATTCAAGAATATGAAGGTATTTACTGCGGCTGCCAAATATAGGCAATTGGTCTTGGCAGCTTTTCTTTTTCCGGCCCTTGTTTTTGGGCAATTAAAAACTTCTGACAACATACAGGTAGGAGCCGAAAGGGCGGGGGCATACCTCCCGCTACTCCATGGTAAGCGCGTGGCTGTAGTGGCCAATCAAACCAGTATTACCAAGGGTGAGCATCTTGTAGACTTTTTAGTAAGCAGCAAGGTTGATGTAAAAAAGGTAATGGCTCCGGAACATGGCTTCAGGGGTACCGCTTCCGCGGGAGAACATATTAAGGATGGAAAAGATTCGAAAACGGGTTTGCCCATCATCTCCCTTTATGGAAATAATAAAAAGCCAAAGCCCGAGCAACTCAGTGATGTGGACGTAGTTGTATTTGACCTGCAGGATGTAGGTGCTCGCTTCTACACCTATATTTCTACTTTAAATTATGTGATGGAGGCTTGTGCCGAAAATGGTAAAAAGCTGGTGGTTTTAGACAGGCCCAACCCCAATGGCTATTATGTGGATGGCCCGATGCTCGAAAAGGGTTTTGAGTCTTTTGTGGGGATGAATCCCGTACCTGTGGTACACGGAATGACGATTGGTGAATATGCACAAATGCTAAACGGTGAAGGCTGGTTAAAAGATGGGGTTAAGTGTAAGCTTGAAGTGGTAAAGTGTCAGGGCTGGGATCATCAAACCAGCTATGAACTCCCTGTAAAGCCATCGCCTAACTTACCCAATAAACTGGCCATAGCCCTGTATCCTTCGCTTTGCTTTTTTGAGGGAACCACGGTGAGTGTTGGCCGGGGAACTGATAAACCATTTCAGCAGATTGGTGCACCATACTTTACTGAGGGCAGTATAACCTTTACACCCGCTCCCAATGAGGGCGCCAAAAACCCGATGTACGAGGGTAAGGCATGCAGGGGATTTGATCTCACAGACTTTGCGGAGTTTTACGTCTCAGGTTTGGGAGAAATTTATTTACACTGGCTTACCGAGTCGTATGCACGGGCTCCTGATAAGGACAAATTCTTTAACAACTTTTTTGATACGTTGGCGGGAACGGATAAACTAAGAAAAGCGATTATAGCAGGCCAAAGTGTGGAGCAGATAAAGGAAAGCTGGCAGGCAGACCTCAATACTTTTAAAAATAAGAGAGCAAAATATCTGTTGTATCAGGATTTTGAATAGTTTGATTGCATCATTATTTTATATGAATTCAACATAATTAAAAGACAATAAAAAGTAAAGAATAGACATTTGAATTGTCATAGAATTAAAATTTAAACTCTCCTCATTTGTGGTGAAATCATGCCATAAGTCAGGGATGCCGAAAACTGTTTTAGAGTAGGTGAAATTTTAATGATTCAAAAAAATGGCAATTCAAATCAATGTCAATGCTGGTTTAGATGCATCTACGTCTAGCGTGCAAGCTTCTGGAAACATTTTACATGTTATTACAGACACAGAAAGAGGTACTTTTAATATTAAGGACTCCAACCTCAAGAAATTAGTAGAGAAATACTTTGGAAAATCACCAAATGATGCCTATTTACATTCGGACACTCCCTGGGGAGATCTTTACAAAACTTATAATTGGCCTCAGGTACAGACAAATCTCGTTGTAAAAAGTGCTACTATTTTAGGAATAACTTCTGAGCCACAAATTGTGAACAGTCAAAAGTTTTCTAACAATAGCAGCATAAAGGGAAATTTTAATGTTGCAATTACCCAACAGGTTAGTAATTCTAGCCAAAGCAGTTGGAGTTCATCGGATAAGATATCTGTTGGTCAGAAAATATCTTACTCAATTGGTTTTTTAGGAGAGGGCGTAAAGGGAGAAACTTCTTTGAACTATGAGCATTCATGGGGGCAAGGCGGCTCTGAAACTAAATCGGTTACAATAGGAACCTCAAGTGGTGTTAGCGTAACACTTGAGCCAGGAGAATCAATTTTGGCTGAATTAAGTGCCAGTCGAGGAGTAATGAAAGTAAGATTGGTATACAATGCCTATTTAACAGGTGTGTGCGCAGTAAATTACAATCCTACATTTAAAGGGCACCATTTTTTTGCTCTTGATATTGGACGACTTCTTAGTGCCGGAGGCATTTCTAATTCTGTTCAGGTTACTGAAGATATTGAAATTGGTTTCTTTGGAAACTCAGAAATTAATATTAAAAACTCGGCCGGTAAAGCAACAATGGTCTATAACTCCGGCACCCTTGCTGTTCAGTAACCGACTTTGATTAAGGGTAGTGGCAAACTGGTGGACAATATATTTGTCATTTAAAGCAATGGTTGTTTTGAAAAGCTATTTACAACATGAGTTATTGTAAAATCAACATAAGTCGTCCTTTTAGATAGTTAAACCCACGATATTTGTCCCAGTTAGGTTATTAAGAAGTAGCTATTCCTAGAATGGCTGCGTAGTTTAGGAAAACTGCTGTTAACCAACAGAATTTTCTCGTTGTGTGTGAAGAAGGCCGTTCAAAAAGTTGAGCGGCCTTTTTTTATAGTGATAGTTTTCAGCTTTACCAATTACCACATTACTACACTTAAACTATCCATTTCTACCTCTGCTCCATGGGGGTTATAGATATTGCACTTCAATTGAATGTTCTCCGGTAGATCATCCGGCAAATCAAAAAGGCAGCTAAATTTTCTCCATTCATCTTTTCTGGTTAAATGAACAGGGAAGCTGGCATAATAGAGCTGTTGATCTCCCTGCATAACAGTAGCCAGTACTTCAAAGCGAACTTCAGAAGTGGAGTGCTTAAACTGGGCCGAGAACAGGAGTTTGTCTTTATCAGGATTTTGGTTTAGCACGAATATCGGTCCGAAAAGCTGATCGGATTTCAAAAGGCCAATGGTGGAGCTTAATTCCATATCATAAGCACTTTCGATGTTATGCTCCCAGGGCGAATAACTGCTATCAGCAAATGACAACAAATGAGTTTCAGCGGCAGACGGAATTCCTAAATTCTCGGTTAAATCCTGTTCCAAAAGGGTATCAGAGTATTCATAAACTGAAATTTTTCCATTTCCGCCTAATCGTTTTAAATGCTTACTGAGTTGGGGGTAATTAAAAAGAATATCAGAGGGGAGAAACACATCCTGAACTACAATATAATCGAAGGGGTAGCTCAAACCTTCCAGTAGATTTTCCTTGGTGGTATTTTGAACGGTATAACCTCTTCTGTCCATTAAAATTAGCGGAGCATTGGTAGAGTAGGCGTCCAAAACCAAAATTTTGGCACTTCGATCAATTCGCAGTGAATCAAGAAAAAGGTCAGCCTGTTTAAAGTTTTGCCAGGTAATGGCACCTCTGTCCCAAAAGTTAAAAGTGTAGCGTTCCTTTTGGATGTCAATACTTCTGGCTATCGCCAGCACAGCTAAACAGGAAAGTACAATCACGGTGGACCATTTTTGCCAGCTTCTATTGCTTGGCAGTAGTGTAAACCCTAACAAAATGAGTATAATGATACCGGGGTAAAGGCTATCAATTATGTAATAGTCGTGGGCCGGGTATTGGCGCGTCATTAAAAGAAAAAAGCATACTCCGCCAAGGATTAGGAGTATCACCTGTTGACTAAGAACTGTTTTTAAGTGATCACACTCTTTTTCTCTGAAAAGATAAAGGAGGGTTGATATCAATGCAATTAGCATCATAAAGTAATGTCCACTTGTAAAATATTCCCATTGCCAGCGAGCCTTCACTTCTGTTATTAGATTCCAAAGTTGATTTAAGCTTTCAGCCGGCATTATCTGTGTAAGAAACATGCTGCCATACTCTGCATTGAGGTAGGATTTGTACAAGTGCCAGCTGATAATTAAACCGTAGGCTATAAAGTAGATCCCAGCCTCTTTCAAATTGATTTTTCTAAGCTGAAAAGTTTTGAGGCCTTGCTGCAAAAGCGTAGCGAATAGAACAATGTTATAAGGTGAGCGCAGCAATGCAGCTGCTGTTATCAAACCGATGCCTAGGCAGAGGTCAGTTAGCTTTTCATTTTTCTGATAGCGGAAGTAAAAATAAAGACCAATAAATGTTGTGGATAGTGCAGGAGCAGAGGGCACAAAACCGGCCTGGTAGTAAGCCATCACCGGAAGGGTAAAGGCAAATACCACTACGGCTAAAGACTTTACGATGGAGTTGTTGAACAGGCGGCTCAGTTTATAGAGATAGAAATATCCCACCAAAGAAAATAGCAAGGTATAGGTACGAAAGAGCAGGGGTGATTGATTCCCCGTGATTTTCATAATCCAGGCAATAATGTACTCGTGCCAGGGCAAATCCACTCCGGTAACGCCATCCACCGTCATCAGGTTAAAGGTTTGTGGCTTAAGCAGATTCATGCCATTATCTAAAAAGGCGAGGGCAAGAGCATATCTGTCAGACTGTGTCCAGCCGTGAATAAATGTGGGAAACAGCCCAATGGTGTTGCTATAGAATAAATAGCCTAAAGTACTCAGGAGCAATGCTAATAGCAGGTATGAAATGTTCTGTTGCTTCATGCAGGTGGCAAATATAGGCGGGTGATCATTAAAAGAAACAAGATTATAAAAAATGCCACTTGCAACTTAAGTGCAAGTGAAAGCAACATATTTACAAAACTACCTTATCTGCTTTGTAGAGATTTGAACCAACTAAAAACCCTCTTGTCAACCAAGGATTTTGTGTGATGGAAGTTTACGGACTACTACCTCAGATCAGATAGTGCATAAGTTTTAGAATTAATTTACCCCTTGTGATCTTGTCCGTAAACCTTAAAGGTTCCCCGCTATTTGTAGTGGGGAATTTTTTGTTTGGGGGATACCTATTTTTCTACCTTCGCTCCATGGCTACAGATAAAGACAAATTGATGCGCGGTGTGCGCTTTCTGGCAATCGGCTTTCCCTTTATTTTTATGGGACCAATGTTAATGACCTCAATGGGAATTCCTTATTCACGTGAGGGGAATTATATATGGTTTATCCTTAGCATTGTGCTGATGTGTACGGCCGCTTACCTGGCCATCAGGGGCCTTAGAACCATACTATCTGCCTTTTTTGATAAAAACGATTAGACCTTTGCCCGCGGCAGGTGCAGCTTTTCAGCCACGTACTTTGCCGTGTATGATTTTTCATTTTTAGCCAAATCCTCAGGAGTACCTTCAAATACGAGATGTCCACCTTCCTCGCCACCCTCAGGACCGAGGTCAATTACCCAATCTGCACATTTTATTACATCAGGGTGATGTTCAATTACCAAAATGCTATGTCCGTTTTTAATAAGGGCATAAAAGGATTGTAACAGCTTTTTAATATCATGAAAATGCAGACCGGTGGTTGGTTCATCAAAGATGAACAATTGGTGTTCTGACCTTCCGCCTTTACCTAAAAAGGTTGCCAGTTTAATACGCTGAGCCTCTCCTCCCGAAAGGGTACTGCTGCTCTGCCCAAGAGTAACGTAGCTTAAACCAACATCTTCCAGCGGTTGCAGTTTGTCAGCAATTTTATCCTGTCCATTTTCCTTAAAGAAAACAATGGCATCGTCTATAGTAAGCTCCAGGATGTCAAAAATGGTTTTATCCTGAAATTTCACTTCCAGTATTTCCTTCTTAAAGCGTTTGCCATCACATTCATCACACTTAAGGTGAACATCAGCCATAAACTGCATTTCTATGGTGATTTCGCCCTCGCCCTGGCATTTGTCGCAACGTCCGCCATCTATATTGAAGGAGAAATTTCCGGCCTTGTAATTTCTGGCTTTAGCCAAAGGCTGAGAGGCATACAGGTTACGGATATCATCGTAAGCCTTAATATAAGTTACCGGGTTACTTCTGCTCGATTTACCAATCGGATTTTGATCTACAAATTCCACATCGGCAACTTTTTGCCAATCTCCACCGAGTGAAGTGTGCTTGCCCGTTTTATCGCCATAACCACCCAAACGCTTCTTAAGGGCAGGGTAGAGGACTTTACTGATCAATGAACTTTTACCCGAACCACTTACACCAGTAACCACGGTTAAACAGTGTAGAGGGATTTTAACATCTATATTTTTCAGGTTGTTTTCGCGAGCACCGGTAAGCTCAATAAACTTACGTGGAATTTTGCGTTCTGTTGGTATTTCAATTTCTTCCAAACCATTTAGGTATCGGGCAGTATGGCTTTCCGTTTCACCTTTAATTTCATCATAGGTACCGCTGAAAATCACTTCACCACCATAACTTCCGGCACCGGGGCCAATGTCTATAATCTGATCGGCAGCAATCATCATTTCCTCATCGTGTTCAACCACCACCACGGTATTACCAATGTCTCTGAGGCGTTTCACTACGTTTATTAATCTGGCAGTATCTCTTGGGTGGAGCCCAATACTGGGTTCATCCAAAATATAGGTAGAACCAACCAGGGCACTGCCCAGAGAGGTAGCGAGGTTTATACGCTGGGATTCTCCACCCGAAAGGGAATTAGAAACGCGATTCAGGGTAAGGTAGCCCAAACCAACCTCTTGCAAATAACTAATACGGCTGTTTACTTCTGTAAGAATACGCTTGGCTATCTTTTGCTCATATTCATTAAAGGTGATGGTTTTAAAGAACTCTGAAAGTCTGTCAATAGGCATTACCACCAGTTCGGTAATGGCTTTTCCATTAATTTTCACAAAAGAGGTTTCCTTGCGCAATCGGGCACCTTTACATTCGGGGCAGCGTGTTTTTCCGCGGTAACGCGAAAGCATAACACGATACTGAATTTTATAGCTTTTGGATTCTATGTATTTAAAGAAATCATTAATTCCCTTGAAGCCCTTGGCGCCATTCCACAGAAGGTCTTTTTGCTCTTCCGATAAATCAAAATAAGGTTTGTGAATGGGAAAATCATACCTGGCCGCGCCTCTTATGAAATCGTCTTTCCATTCACGCATTTTTTCTCCTTTCCATGGAGCAACGGTTTCCTGATAAAGAGAAAGGCTGGAATCGGGGATCACCAAATCTTCATCAATACCGATTACATTACCGAAACCTTCGCATTTGGGACAGGCGCCAAACGGATTATTAAAACTGAATAAGTGAATAGATGGCTCTTCAAATTCCACCCCATTCTCCTCAAATTTATTGGAGAACTGCTGACTTGTATTTCCGGTAACATCCTGTATGATACAATATCCTCGTCCTTCAAAAAAGGCAGTTTGAATAGAATCAGCCAGGCGATTTTGGTTTTCCTCACTTCCCAAATCCGCAGTAATGCGGTCAATTACAATCTCAAGTTTATCCTTTTTGGGATTTGTTTTTTTTGTGTCAACCTCTTCAATACGCTGCACTTCATCATTTATCGCCAAGCGGGAATAGCCCTGCTGCTCTAAAATACCCAGCTGATCCTCCAGTTTTCTGTCGTGCAACACTAATGGGCATTTTACCATTATGCGGTTTTCATTGGGTAGTGAGCCTACGTAATCAACCACATCGCGCACTTCGTGGCGCTTCACTTCTTTTCCTGTTGTTGGAGAAATGGTTTTTCCAACACGGGCGTAAAGCACTTTAAGGTAGTCGTATATCTCGGTAGATGTTCCAACGGTTGATCGGGGATTACGTGAAATCACCTTTTGCTCAATGGCAACGGCAGGAGATATTCCTTTAATGTATTCCACTTCGGGTTTATCCAGGCGACCTAAAAACTGACGAGCATAGGAGGAAAGGCTTTCCACATATCGCCTTTGACCTTCGGCATACAGTGTATCAAAAGCCAAAGAGGATTTACCAGAACCGCTTAGGCCGGTGATAACCGTAAGCTTGCGATGGGGGATGGCAACATCAATATTTTTGAGGTTATGTACCCTAGCGCCTTTAATGATAATAAACTTGCGTGGGTCTAGATTTTCTAAGGGATTGCTGGCCATGGAGAGTTTCAAAAAATGAGCGGCAAATTTACCAAACTCAGTGTCGTTTGTTTATTTGAATAAAAAAATTTTATATTTGGAACGTTGAATTCTATTATTGCCTAGACAGATTATTATTTTTACTTAAAAAACACATCGCTTATAAAACATAATTACTTGACTTGAAATTTTATTACTAACCCAATCAGGTAGATTATGGATTATTCAAAATTGAGCGATAGTGAACTCATCAGGAGTTACCTGTCAGGCAAAGAGACCTCCCTCGAGTTTCTTGTTTCTAAACACCAACAGAGGATTTACTCTTACATACTTGTTCGCATTCAGGATGCTGACTTGGCCAATGATATTTTCCAGGACACCTTTGTTAAGGTTATAAATACCTTAAAGCGCGGGAAGTATAATGAAGAAGGCAAGTTTTTGCAATGGACCATGCGTATCGCCCACAATCTTATTATAGATCACTACAGACGTGAAAAGCGCATGCCTACCATGGCTCCAACCGATGAGTTTGATATTTTCAATATTCTTCACGATGGAAGCTTAAACGCTGAAGCGGTAATGGTGAAGGATCAAATTGAGAAGGATTTACATAAACTTATAGAGAAGTTGCCAGATGAGCAGCGTGAGGTATTAGTGCTGCGCCACTTCTCGGGTTTGAGCTTTAAGGATATTGCAGATCAAACAGATGTTAGTATAAACACTGCCCTTGGGCGTATGCGCTATGCGTTGATCAACCTCCGTAAAATGATGGAGAAGAACAACGTTTCCTTATTGATGCAGTAGTGAGCTGAATTTTTGTGTGAATATTTTTTTCGGGCGCAATAAGTTATAAATTGCTGTCGTTAATGACATACCGAACAAAAATTCGCCTATGGGAAATTCAACTACACTTAAAGATGAGTCCGGGGCTCATACAAAACCGCGGAAAGAAACATTGCAATTCATTCTCAATTATTCCAAGGCTCTTGAGGTTAAGACACTCAAAAGCGGAATGAAAGTTGAAATGATCAGGAACTGAAAAAAGCCCTTCACTGAAAAGTTGAAGGGCCTTTTTAATAGTATCCCCTTCTCAATCTATTGATAATGTTGCTTTGGTCGATATCCAGTACAAAGCGAATGTTTTTGTAATAGGCTGGTGCCGTCATGAAGTTTTGGTCCTGATTCATCAACGGGAAGTAGATTTCAAGGAAATCAGTTACTAAGGCAATACGCACCCCAAAATCATAGTATAGTTTGTCGGTATTGTCAATCAATCCGGCATCGGCAAATACACCAAATACTGACCAAATGGGCACCACTACGTTGGTACTTATCATCCAGTCATCAGAAAAGGCATTGGTTTGAGATTTAAAGCCACCTTCGGTTACAAAGGTTTGCTGGCTCCAAATACCTGAGCTATCTGAACGTCCAAAATATTGATAATCAAAAAGAAAATCGCGTGTGCCACTCAGTCCCAGGCTATAGTAATTGTTGGTAGTACCGTTGGCTGCAAATTTATTGGTGAAAAAGTAACCTGCGTAGTTTCTCCAGATCAGCCATTTTTTATTGGGAAGCATCCAGCGGAAATCTCCTTCTATGCTTAATCTGCTAAATTGATCTCCCCAGTAGAAATCTCCCTGAATGGTATAAGGCTTAAAAATATTGGTTTCCTCATATTTATAGGTAGCATTAAAAACGCTAAAACTGGAGTTTCCTACTTGATTTGCGGGCTCATTAAAGTTATCAGGTAATTCTCTTTCGAGGTTTACTAACCTAAATCTGAGGTTTTGGAGAATACTACTGGTGGGATAGGGTTTTTTGAAGTAGAAATTTATAGCGGGAGAAAGTCTTAAGTAGGTTAGATCCTCATTATAATGGTAATAGCGTCCAAAAACTCCAACCCTTATCTGATGAAAGAACTTGCTTTTGCGCGGTAGGAAGTTATAGATAAAGCTACTATAACCGGTTAGTTTCCCTGTACCTGTACTGTATTCAGGTCCAATAATGTATTCAAATGATTTTTGTACCAGAGAGCTGTTGTCGAGGGATGCACCCAGAAGTACTTTGTCGTAGGCATTAAAGTTTACCGTTGGCGTCCAATACAGCTGGCTATGCTGTGGATCTTCAAAACTGTAGTAAAAAGGTAGGCTTAAGGGTTCCATCCTTGGAAACAAGGCGCGATTGTAATAGGTATTGTTGCGCTGGCTGTATTCCGGCACACGGCCCGGGTAATTCAGAATTACTTCATCATAATCTGCATGGTACATTTGCACCGATTTTTTACCAGTATGTCCCTCATACCATTGGGTGAGTACCGGTTTTCCGTCTTTTATTCCCGTAAGGGAGTAGGGCAGGCTGAGCGCACCGGTATTGGTTACCGTGGCAGTGCTTATAGTTGGGCAGTATTCGGTTTTAACCAATCTATAATCATAGGTTTCGGTAGTGGAAATCCATTCATCAAAAAACCAATCTACAGGTTTATTGGCAAAATATTGAAAGCTGTTTTTTAGGTTATTGGCATTTGCCTCGCCATTGTGATTGAGGTAGAACCTTCGCATGGAGCGACTAAAATTGTAGGGCGAGACAAACTCTCTTAAATGGCTAAGTGCCATATATACCTTAGCCTGAGCAATTGCCTCATAATTAAGGCGTGTTAATGAATCCACAGGAGTGGACATGGGTTGATCCAAATTTTGACGAGCCAAATACAGGTATAAAAACTGATTTTGATAGGAATAGTCAAACTGATCAAGCGCGAAAAAACGGCCAATAAAGGAGTTGCTAAATGGTAGCCATTTTTTATCCGGGAAATTTTCGTTGACAAAGTGATACTTGTAGAAATACGGAATGCCACGTGCAATCCATGGATCTTTAAAGCCATTGGGCTGCATTTTATACCGAAATATCATTTCTGCCCGGGCATGACACAATTCTGATGAAAACTTGAATAAATCTTTTGGTGTTTCCAGCGAAAGCAAGTAATCACTTTGATACTCCCCATTTTTTTCTGGTAATAAAATCAAATCAAACTTTTCCTCTGTGTTTTCACCAATTTGCTTGCGCAGGAAGTCATCAATTTCACTGTTGGTTTTATCAAGTACGGAAGGGAAGTACAAATCCTGATCAAGAACATAAAGAGAACCTCCATTTTTCATTGGGAAGACAAACAGATCCCGTGAAGCAAAAAACTGTAGGTTGGTACCTGTATGTGTGTAGTTCAGGGTTTTTACTCCTGCTGTTGGAGATGGTTTTTTAAAGGGAAGTTGTTTTAAGCTATCTATTTTTGCTAATTCAGCGGTTGTAGTGAGAGTGGCGTTTGAAGCAACAAGCATATCTGCCGGAAGGCTTAGTTTAACAGAGTAATGGTTTTTGGCTGGGTAAATGTCTCGCTGAAAAGTGACAGGGTAGAGCTTAAATCCATTGTTATCAAGGGTGGGGATGTTTGGTAGCCAGTCAATAATCCTATAAACCTGACTGTCAAATCCCACTCCAATAAATTCTGATGAACCAAGTTGTATTTCAAAATCAAAAGTGATTTTTATAGAATCACCTGTGCTTAAAGGTGCTGACAGAGCTAGGGGCACAAACTCACACTTTTTACAAACCGGAATCTGCAAATCGTCAATGGCTAATTGCTCAACTGTAATAAAACCTCTTTCTTCCTTTTTGGCGTAATAGGCATCAATTTTTTGGAATTCGGCCAGCTGCTTGTGCAGAAATGATTTTTTGTACTCTAATGCCCGTGGCGGTAGATGAATAAAAACAGTATCCAGCAATAGCTTTGACGAATTTACAAAAGTGATTTCAGCAGAGCCTTTTAGCATGTGGGTGCTATCTGTGAGGGTAAGAGAGTAAGCGTATTTATTTCCTTGAGCCCAGCTAAGGTTTGCACCGAGTAGTAGAGCGATCAGGAAGTGATAAAACTTCAATGTTTACAGCTTTTCGGCAAATATAGCGGTAGCTGATTAGACAGCCGTAGTAATAGAGGTATAAACGAAAAGCCCCTAAAGCTTCTAAAAACTTTAGGGGCTATAATCTAATGAGGGTGTATTCAAATGATAGCCTCCAAATCACTCTTGAAAGTCAATAAGTCATTGCTGTAGCGAGATGATATTTCACCTGTTTTATCAAGCTCAATTTTCTTTTTTTCACTGCGATTTTTCCTTTCAGTTTTCTTTCTGATTCCATTTTCATCAATTATCCAAACTTCAGAGCCTTCAGAATCATGATTCTCTATCCTAAGCTGATCTTCCTCTTCCTGAATTTCCCAGTCGGTGTGATCTGATTCATAATCGTCAAAGAATTCCTCCTCCTCTTCATATTCTGGTATGGCGCATCCATCGCAACTCAACCCGCGGTCGGTCATTATCCATTTGGTATTTCCCATTTCCATTTCCCAGGTATTCTGAAGATTTTCAATATCATCCAAAACCTCCACAACACTCTCATCTATAAAGGTACTGTAGCCTTCCGGCAGATAAAGTACCACCTCTATACGCTGTCCTCTATATTTCTGGCCTTTATTCAACAAAAAGTGATTTGGGATAAGAATAGTGGAGTCTTTTACCACGATGTTATAGCTGATTTCACGTGCATTGTAGCGGGCCGCCTTTCGGTCATTACCCTGAGATTCTGTATAAATCTTGAGATAGGGCTTCTCGCCATTGGCTTTTTTAACATCGAGTGAAACAAAGTTAAAAGCATTCAATTCACCCTCATGAATCCACTGTGGGGCGTCACCTTTTAAAAACTGGTGATTTAATGAATCTGATTCAATTACAAGCGTATAGTTTTTGGCCATTCCCAAAGGAAGTTCACGTGTAATTTCCGCATGGCGATCAAACTGTAAACCGATTTTAACTCCAGAGATCAATAGGAAGATTAGTCCTAAAAATGTAGTTAAAACCAAACCACTGCGGGTAGGGGAGTTTAAGGGCTCCAGTTGAAACAACAATCTTATTCCGAAATAAAACAGCAGGAAGAAAGGCGCTATAACACTTAGCACTATACCTGCCAACAACAAGTTGTAATGTCCTTCACTTACAGTTACCAGTTGAAAGAAGTCGAACAAATCGCTAAGGGCATAGCCGGAACCGGTTATTTCCACACCTCCTGCAAACAGGCCAATTACCAGTGCTGCCAGTATAATGAAGCCCATAATAAGGAAGAACACGCCAAACAGCTTTCCTACAATCCTGAAAATCAATCTAAGAGCATCCAGAATAAATTCTCCTAAATCCGTAAAAAAGGAAGAAAGATGGCTTTTGGTTTTCTTGTAGTCGTAGTCAGAAACCCTATCGCTAAAGCCTTGCATTTCATCGCGAATGGATCTTTCTATATTGGAGATATTAACCTTTTCACCGCGCATCTGTAATTTTTCGGCAGTGGTTTGGGCCTTGGGTATAATCAGCCACATAATTAGGTAAAACAGAAAGCCGAAACCACTAAAAAACAGTATGATAAAAATCAGTCTTATCCATAGTGTATCGATGTTGAAATAGGCGGCTACTCCTGCTGCCACACCACCAATAATGCGGTTATCCGTATCACGGAAGATTCGCTTTTTACGGCTTGTAAATTCCAGTTGGGGAGATTTAGGAACTTCATCTTCACCCAGGTCGAGGTAGTCTTCGGGCTGTCCCATAATGGAGATTACCTTATCTACATCCTCAAAGTTTATTACATCTTTATTATCGCCAGTTTGCTCTTTAAAAAGCTCAGCAATACGCATTTCTATATCGCTGATAATTTCCTTTCCGCCCTCAGTATTTACAAATTGGGCTTTAAGGGTGTTCAGGTATCCTTCGAGTCGGATAAAGGCATCTTCATCTACATGAAAGATGAATCCCGCAAGGTTTATGTTTAGTGTCTTATTCATGGCAGATCAGGATTTTTTTACGGTTTTGTTTACGGCTTCCACGAGGGTATCCCAGGATTGTAATAGTTCGCTCAGGGCAGTCTTTCCTTTTTCTGTTAAGGAATAGTATTTTCTGGGTGGCCCTGAGGTTGATTCTTCCCAGCGATAAGCCAGGAGGTCGGCATTTTTAAGACGGGTGAGCAGGGGGTAGAGGGTGCCCTCTACCACTATCATCTCCGCTTTTTTAAGATGCTCAATGATATCTGATGCGTAGGCATCTTTGGCCTGCAGCATAGACAGGATACAGAGTTCGAGAACTCCTTTGCGCATCTGGGCTTTTGTATTTTCTAAATTCATTTTTCCATTTCATTAAAGTTAGGAACTCGCTTGCTTGGCTTTCCCGTCTGCAGATCGGTAACAGCCACCATGTGGTAATATGTGTTTGTGTCCACTTTCATTGTGAGCTCATACATCACTTCAGTTTCATTAATTTTTGTTGTGGTGAATGTTAGGTTTTGCTTGCTGTCAACTATATCATCAGTTCGCTTTGTTTCATATACAAACGATTCAGCAGGTTTGCCTGGCCTTTGATTACAGGCCACCATCCCAGCTAATAGAAAGGCTGTACACATTAAACAAATATTCTTCATCATATAGAACTTGGTTAAACAAAGATATGTGAATATTTTAGTACTATGCAATACAAAGTACTGTATTTGTTTTTAGTTCATTGATTTCCAGTGGTTAAAATATTCCTGAAAAGTTGTGATAGGTATGAAGTCGTGATTATTGACTGTGATTTAAACTATAGGACAGCTGAGTTAAAGCCCAAAATGGACTACCCCCAATCCTTTATAAAGGAGGGAAGTTTTAGAGAAGAGGGCTTAAGGAATTAAGACTTGACCGTCTTTCGATTTGACGAATAGTGGAGAAACTAGGCCTGAATATCAATAGAAATTTTATCTCCACTAACTTGTACAAAATCCTGATAAACTAAGTCGGCACTATTAGAAGAGACTGCAATTTGAGTAATACTCAGGGTTTTTAGAATACCCCAGCGACTCATTACCAAATCGTTTTCGGTATCGCCATCACCAGCGCTATTGTGGAAGGCACGTATATTATCGGGATTTAAATCTGGTTTTTTAGAGAGCCAGGCTTCAAACCATCTTTTTCGTTTTTCGCGAACCTCTTTGGTATAGAGTGTAGTGGATGACCAGATATTTGAGGTGCCGGGATCAAGAACTTCTAGGGAAGTCTCATCCTCATCATGAGTTACTTTATAAAATTCTTTTGCAGACTTAATAATTAGCGTAAACGGCTCAATATTGCTAAAATCATAATTCTGATGGAAATCCTTAATTGAATTAAACTCAAAACTCTCCAGTACCACCAATCCACGGCTTTTGCGATAAGGTACTTTTCTATCATAAAGTTTTGATCCACCATTTAGAAGGCAAGCCGAGGTTCCTTTACTGGAAAAGGCAATCCAGCTGCCATGAGCTTCTAAATCTTCTGGGTAGTAAAGAGTTTGGTCATTCATCGATTTCTGCTGAAATTCCTTAGAGGTGGGCCTGTCCATGCGTTCATCTCTATTATGAGTAAGGATAAAACCAGTGGGAGTGGGGAGGTAGGTGAGAGTACACATTTGAATTTTCTAAGAGGTACTTTCTTGCTTATTCACATCTATCGCCTCCAAATCTTCATCCAGCGCCAATTCCTGCTCCTGCGCCTTATTTCGAATTACGGGTCTTATAATTAGGCGTATCTTTTTGTCATAACTGAAATAGTTGAAAAACCAATTAAGTAAAACAACCATTCGGTTTCTAAAGCCCACAAGGCTAAAGAGGTGAACCGCCATCCAAAGAAACCAGCCGGGAAAACCTCCGAGGTGCAGTTTACCTATATCGGCAACCGCGCGGTTACGGCCAATGGTAGCCATAGAGCCTTTGTCATTGTATTTAAATTTGGTTACAGCTTGTTTTTTTCTCCAGTTTTCAAGGTTTTTAGCAAGGTTGAGCCCTTGTTGTATAGCCACCTGAGCAAGCATAGGGTGTCCTTTTGGAGTTTCATTTGTAATCATGGAGGCTACGTCACCAATGGCATAAATGTTTTGATGATTTCCAACTTGATTGTAGGCATTTACTATGTATCGTCCTCTGTCAAAATCTTCTTTTTCCTTCAATCCGGAAATGAGCGTACCGCTTACACCTGCTGCCCAAATGAGGTTTGAAGCGGGTAGATCCTTTTTATTGGTTTTAACGGTTTTGCCATCGTAGCCTTTTACTTGTGTTTCTGTCCACACTTGTACTCCCAGGCTTTCCAAATATTTGGTGGCCTTTTCCTGAGCCGTTTTGCTCATAGGAGGAAGAACGTTTGGCTGCATTTCCAATAAGTGAATAGACATGCGCCTGAAGTCCAAATCAGGATAGTCATTGGGAAGTACATGAGTTTTAAGCTCCGCAATGGCACCGGAAAGCTCAACGCCAGTAGGGCCACCCCCAACAATCACAAAGTTCATTAACTGCTCACGCTCCCTTAAGTCACTGGTAAGGCTTGCTGCTTCAAAGCTTTGAAGGATAATGGATCGCAGATTTAAGGCTTCGGGAACACTTTTCATTGGGATTCCTAAATCCTGAATGCTTTTCATTCCAAAATAATTGGTGCTACTGCCCGTGGCAATTATCAAATGGTCGTAGTCAATATCGCCTATACTGGTTTTCAGGATATTGTTATCTGCATCAATACTTTCGGCCTTAGCCATACGGAAGTAAAAATCCTTTTGTCCACGGAAAATATGCCGAATAGGATAGGCAATGGAGTCGGGCTCTAAACCAGCAGTGGCCACCTGATATAGTAAGGGTTGAAAAGTGTGGTAATTGTGCTTGTCGATCATCACCACCTGATAGGGCTTCTTGTTGAGCTTTTTAACCAGATGGAGGCCTCCAAACCCGCATCCGATAACAACTATACGAGGTAAATTGCTATCTGGAATATTGAGTGTGTTCATTTTGTTTGAGTTTAGAAAAGTAACTATCTAATGCGCTTGAAGTTCTTAAACTCCCCGATTTGTTTTCCCATCAGGAGATTTACTTCCACCCAGGTGAGCATACGGTATTTCAAACGCTCATTTTTGGGTTTTACTGTTTTGGTTTTTGGTTTGCCCGAATATTGCAGTTGATCCTTCCAATAAATCTTCGTTATCCAATTTTTCATGCTGGCAGGGTGGGTACCATTAAACTTTTGCACCCGATTCATAGGACCGTAGTCAAAATGATCATCCTCATCCTTAAATCGCCTGGCTGTTTCCTCAGCTCCACGGTATGAAGTGCTTGAAACCTTGCGTTTACGGCCCATCAATTCGGGTGGACGTACCCAGCCATAGTGGTAAATCTCTGCTTTTATCTGAGCCACATTAAGCTTTCGTGTATTCTCCTTACGTTGATAATCATCAAAGGTGTAGTTAAAATCACCAAAATGGTACCTGAAGCTTTGCGCATCTTTAAAGCTATGTATTTGCGGCAGGTTGCGGATTACCCTAACTTCTCTTTTGTAAAATGCATGTGAGGGGTTGTAGTGCTCAAAATCTCCCCAAAAGTGCTTGTAGTGAAACACAAAACCTTCTACCTCCTTATCGTCATAATACTTGGTAAAGGCTTCCTTGATTACCGGAAGATACTGCTCATGCACCGCTTCGTCACACTGCAGGTAAAACAGCCAGTCGCCCGTACAGGCTTCTTTGGCAATATCGGTTTGTCTTGCAAAAAGGGTATTTTTAGGAAACTTTTCACTTTCCCACTGGGTGCGTACAATTTTAATTTTGTCACTTTTCAGTGATAGAATTTCCTGCTCGGTGGTATCGTCTTCATCACCTTCGCTAAGCGCTACTACAAATTCATCTACTATAGGCAGTATGGAGGCTATGGCCTCCCTGGCGGGAATAAAAAGCTTTGTAGCATTTCTAACGAAAGTGAAACCGCTGATTTTCATAGTTTAACTGGAATGGTCTGCGATAATTTTCCACTGGCCGTCAATGTACTGCCAGTTAAGTGAGTAGCTGCCCTTAAGGGTATCGGTAGTTCTGTAGAGATTCCAGAGGCCAATTACAAGTGCATTTTCATCGCCAAGTTTTTTGTACTCCAGATTTTCAAATTTCAGGCTGCCCATAGCATCCTTATCGGGATAGCTCTTTTGGTAATTGCTCAATGTGGTTTGCCAACCATAATTCAGTCCACGGCTTCCAATAAACATAAGTGAATCTGATTGAATATAAGCTTGCATAAAGTCTTCCAGCTGGCCTGCGTTCCATGCCATTTCCTGAGCGCTCATTACAGAGTCAATTTCAGCTTTCCAGTTATCCGTGGCAACGGTTGGTATTGTTGTATTTACTTCGGTTTCCACCGCGATATTTTCACAGCTAATAATCACCGGGATCAAAGCAACAAACCATCGCCATTTCATAGGTATCGCGTTTTAAGGATGTGCAAATGGTGAAACGTATGGCCGGCTATTATATAAGGTATGCTTCTCAGGGCAGTATTATGGCCGCTTACAATGGCCTTATTGTCCTTTAGTTTTTCCGGAAAACTGTGAAAAAGACTCATGGAATAATTGCGTAGATTTTTGAACTGGGCAATTAGCTCATCCCAACCGGCAAGGGCCTCCATAGAGTTATCGGCCCAATCATTCTCATCAAAGCCGGGTAAGTTTGGCTCTCCGCCCCGCGCCATCCAAAGTGCTCGGTAACTAAATACCATGTCACAATCTACAATGTGTTGAAGCATTTGGTGAATAGTCCACTTGCCCTCGGCATAACTATAGTTGCGCTTTTCCACAGGCAGGTTTTCCAGAAATTCCAAAAGCATATCGGCACTGTCCTCCAAATTTTGAAGAGCATCAGCACCTCTGGTCAGGTCTATATAACCTTTATAAAACGCTCCAAATTCTCCTTCCTGTGGCCTTCTCATTTGCGCATTTTTTTAAGCTTACGTTCATACTCAGCCTCACTCATATCATTTTCCACGGCCTCTTTATTTAAATGGGCCAATTTGCTGGCGTGGCTAAACTCCTCGCGGGTAACCTCCTTTTTAAACTGGCAGATAGGGCACTGCTTAAAGTACTCCTTACGGGTGGGAATTAGGGGAATAAAAAACAAGCTAACGAAGTACGTCATCTTTGTTAAAATCCAATGCCGGGTGTTGTGGCAATTGGGACATTCTATTTCCTCAACCGGGCCTTCTGTCCGGGTAACGGGATGGTATCCAAAAATGAAAATCATAGAGCAAAGGTAGCAGAGTAGGGCGAAGGGAAAAGGGTTTGGAGAGGAAAGTTTTGAGCATTCTTGTTGAGTATGTTGATGATAGTTTTTGGGTAGATTCTATTTGTTTAAACTGCCCCACGAATTTCCATGGAGTTTCATTAAAACGAGGTGAAAAAGTCCCGCTATCAATATGAATTCCCTAAGTACATGACAAAAAACTAAACACATTGATTTTGTTTAGTTTAAAAGGGTTTAGGAGGATTTCTGCCAAAAACTCCAGGCCGTATTTGACCAGGCTTTTCGCCCTTCTGCCGTGTTTTTTCACCTTGATCTGTTTTACCTTATCGTTCAGGTAAATCCCTGTTTTATAGGCCCAGGTGTAGGCCAACATCACAATGGCCAA
>JBLWXT010000043.1:0-32050 GCA_048267305.1 Owenweeksia sp.
TAAAGTACTAACTTTGCGGCCACGTTCTTTAAAATTTTGGGGCTGACCGGTTTCGACAGCAAGATGAATTAAGCTGTAAGCATGCCGGACTATGAAGCTATCGTCCGTTATAAAGATGTTTCAAACAACAATTGGCGAAAATAACTTCGCGCTTGCCGCGTAATCACTCGATAGAGGATTACCGCTAATCCACGCGTTAGACGCGGGAGTGAGCTATCTCTCTTTCCCTATGTCTGGTTGGGAAAGACCAAGAGGTATCATTAAATCCGGACTAGTTAGTGTAGCGTTGCGTTGCACTTCCGAAAATTAATCCGCAACTAAGCTGTAGTTAGGGTGTTTGTTCCCAGACTGCCGTCTAAAACCTAATAACAAAATAAGCATGTAGAAGGCACCTTCTTTCCTTGTTTGCACGTGGGTTCGACTCCCACCAGCTCCACAAATCAAGTCTCACTTTAAGTGTGCTGTAGCATTTTTGAGGGTACTGCTGAAAGCAGTGACTTCAAAAATCTAATTGCGCAAAAGCGGAGATTATAATAAGAATGCCTTAATTAACTTTTGATAGAGTTAGTTAAGGCATTTTTTATTAGCACAAACTCCCCCTAACATCCCCTCTTTTTCCCATTCTAAAACTCCTGCGCTGTAGTTTTCCCACTACAAGATTAATTGCGCAGAATATCAATAATCAGAATTCTGATATCCAACACCTTAACTCTACTGGCATAGATTTTAAGTTCTCAATGCTGAGGGCACATCTGTGTGGGTTTCACAAAAGCAAACCTCTATTATCGGTAATTGACTTTTCGTAAAATACCGCTCAGCCTTCCCTCTATTTTCAACTTTAATTTATTTAAAACTATGCAAACAAACACTACACTGTTTGGCTTAAGCATCACGCTGCCAATTCATTCGTTAAAAGCTCTCAAACAAGGGGTTTTACTGTTTTTACTGCTATTTACCGGGTTTGTAATTAATGCTGCAGACGTTAGGGTTTACACCCTTGACAGCCAGGGCAACCCAATTGCGGGGACCTTCAAAATACAGAAGGGGCCTAACTTTATAGGTACTTTTAACTCAGGGGACACAGCCAACCTTACCGCAGGGGATACCTATACGATTTGGGCTATCTACCAAAACACCAGCACTGAACGTGTAAATCTTACTGTAAGTAGCGGAGGTGACTCGCTGGGATTTAAAACCACCAATGTAAAGTTTCACTTTTCAGGTGGTTATCTTGATTACAGAGGTTCTGGCTCGTGGAAAAGCTTTGGACCTAAAGTAGGGGGCGAATGGCCGGCACGAGAGCTTTTCCCTTATGACTTTTATGGTGATACCATGCGAATAAATATTGGACATGTTTGGAATGACGTTCGGGGTATTCAGTTTGATATATTTTATGGAGGCCTCACTTCTGTAGAAAAAACACTGGCGGTAATTAGAGTATTGGACAGTGATGGCAATCCCACTCAGGGAGCTACAGCACGTGGTGGTTACAACTCACCAACCACATGGCACGTTGCGGGTAGCACCAATGCCAACGGTCTTCTTTTAGACATTCGCGATGGCGACAGAAGTTCATTGGCGTATGAGGCTAAAGTAAACGGAACAGTTGCCGAAGTAGGTCCAAAAAATCCAAAGCTGGATTCTTATTACCTCTTCCAAACCGATGAAGTTGTTCTTAAACTGGAGAGTTGTACAGGTACTCCCTTAGCGGGAGGAAACGCGAGATTTGGCAGTGGCAGTACCTTCACCACAAGATGGTTTCCCAACAACCCCGGAACGTCTACCGATATAAACGGAATGGTTACAGGTCAAATGTTCCCCGGTACTTACTCCTTTGATATGCAGTATGAGCATACCTCTGACCAAAAACTGAATGTTGTAATTCCGGCTGGAGGCGATACCATCACCTGGAAAACAGTAAACGTTGTTCTTAACTATGCCGGTACCATATCATATGGAGGTGCCACTGGAGATGCTGCCTATTTCAACAGCCCTAAAGAGCTTTTGCCAGGAACTTACAAGTTTAACTTCCGCGGAACAGGCCGTGAAGATTTAACCTTAAGTGGTTGCTCATTTGCCAAAACTGCCCTTACTGTAGATGTGCTCGATTGCCATAGTGGAAACCAAGCAGGAGTAGATGTGCAATGGTATGTTTATGGAAATGCAAACAACAAACACAGTGCCGGCACTACCGGCTCCACTTCATTCCCGGTGTTAGTAGATGACAATTTAACTCAGGTGGGTATTGTGGTAAACTATCTTGGACAAACCAACACTTTGGTGCAGAATATAAACACCAACAGCACCTTCACCTTCCCAATGGTGGATGTAGCCTTGGAACTTTGGAACCATGACAGTACAAGTCAGCTAGTACCTCAGGATGTACAGTTTTATGTTTACGGCAAAGCCAACAACAAGATGGCTTTTCCGGGATCACTTCACAAATGTTTACTTCCAGGAAAGTATGGCTTTGAAGTAAAATATAACGAGACCTCAGAAGGCCGTAACAACATTGACGTGGTTGCAAACAACCCTGTTGTTTTCCAAACAGGATTGGTAGATGATTTGACTGAATGTAGTTTTAATCCAACTACCTATTACCAATACGGCAGTGCCAATAATTCATTTGTATTTACTGACCCCATGGAGTTTATGCCGTCACGAGTTGGTGTGCGGTCATCAACAAATCCATTACAACTAATTGATGTGCAGGCACAGGGAGTACACAGACTTAGTGAGTGCTCCATTGCTGAAGTTATGGATAGCTGTGTTTCCGATAGCAATTGGCTGGTAAGCTCTGTAGTTACTCCAAGTAATTACTCAGGATGGTGGGGAGGAGTAGCTTCACTTCCTCATGATTCTACCTTTAAAAATCCAGCGGAAGTAGGGCAACCCTTTGCATGGGGTGGAATTACTGAATTGCCTGGCACGATGTGCCTAAAAGCCGGTAGTAATATTTCTTACTTCAGCAAGAGCTTTGGACTTACCGATACCAGTGGCATCGAAGCTCGCTTTAGAATGTACATGGATGATGGAACCGAAATCTACATTAACGGGCAGCTGATTGCACGTGAAGAAAACATGGATCGCAACAACTCTCGTGGAGTGCCTCATGACTTATTTATAAGCAGTGACAATACTTTGAATAATGGTTACCTGGGCGGAGATCAATTTGACTATATCCCTAGTTTCAACTTAGAAACACTTCTAAGGAAAGGAACAAACACCTTGGTAATTGTATTGCGCAACCCTGCCAACCCCAATAATGTGGGAGGTCTTTCCTTTCGTATGGATATGACTAAGGATGGTAAATCTGTGTTGGTTAAAAAAGATGCGGAAGTGAAAAGAAGTGAAAACCTCTTGTTAACTGCTTATCCTAATCCTATTGTTGATGTACTGACATTTGAGGTTGGAGAGGTAAATTATGAGTTAAACCGTGAACTGTCTGTTTACAGTTTGAATGGCCAACTCATGTTGCACCGCAAGTTTAGCACTACAGAACCAACCTATCAGGTTGACCTCAATAAGCTGAAAAGAGGAATTTACTTTGTACGTCTTACAAGTGGTAATGAAGTGCGCTATGCTAAAATCATAAAAGAGTAAAACAGATTTTTAACTTTAAAAAATGCCCCTTTGAAATTATTTCAAAGGGGCATTTTTTTTAATGATACAAGCTATTCACAAGCCTGAGAAGAATATTCAAATAAGAAAGCTACGGGCCACCTAATTTAATTACTACCACAAAACTTCTAAAATTCCTTTGTTAATCCTTCACCACTTTATATTGAGAAGTTTGACCTTCCTCATTAGATAATTGAAGCATATAAACTCCAGGTTTAAGATTTATTACATCAATACTTAGCTCTGATTCCGACCCTTCTACTTTAAAGTCTCCGTTTTTCAAAGTAGCTCCCTTTAGATCAGTAATAACCCAATTCAACTGATTTAGGTTGGAGTTTCCCGTTTCTACCTTAATTACATTTTTTACAGGATTTGGATAAACCATAAGTTCACTCATAGGGCTTTCATCAATACCAACAACAGGATTCAATACCTGCAGTGTAAAACCAGCACCGGCAGACGACTTATAGAGTAAGTTGCCAAGAGAATCTATACCCAGCGAATCACAAAAAGTAGAGGAGCATATTGATCCTGAGCTATCGGCTGTAATAGTTAGGCAAACCTGGTACATACCTGAATTTACATAATTATGGATTGGAAAAGGTTGGTTAGAAGTACTACCATCACCAAAGTCCCAGAAATAGGTATTAATATAGGCTGGGTTGTTTTGAGCCGGAGTTGAGTTATTATAAATAATTGCTGTCCCACTGCCTGAGTTTACTGTATCTATTGAGTAGTTGGCATTACAAGTAATAGCTGTGGATGCAGATACTGTAATCGTATCATAAAACCGTGATTCGCAAAAGTTATAGTTGCCGCTTATAGAGTCAAGTTCACCATATCTGTACTCAACATAATAAGTACCGGAGGCAGGATAGGTATGACTAAAGTTATCAGGCACTAAGGATGAATCATTGTCTCCAAAGAAAATATACCTCCATGTGGCTCTATTTGGAATAGGCGACTTGGTGGAATTGTCGGTAAAATTGATTGTTAATGCCTGCGATGTGGACTGCCGGGCAATATAGGAGGCCTGGCAACCAGTGGTAGAAAGGGCGCAACTCATGTAAATGGTATCTTCATAAAAATTGAAGGTATTGGGTAAAATTGAACCCTGTACTCCAAAAACAATATTGCCGTTGCAATCATATGAGTAGCAAACCAAACTATCAAAAGTAAAAGTACCAGATAGGCTTTGATGATATACCGCAGAATTTGTAGAATCCGTAACCCCGGTAATGGCTCTTACTAAATTGCCATTATTGTAAAAATTTCCCCAAACCGCAGAATTTGGCAACCCAACTCCTGGAGCTGACCATGTTGCAATATAAATATCAGTGTTTTGCGCGTAAAGGCCGAGAAAACTCAAGGTCATTGAAATTGACAGTAGTAATTTATTCATAAAGAACAGCGTTTAAAAAATTAGGAAGGCAATGTAAGAAAAGGAATAGCCATACTTAAATCATTAATTTTAAGTGCCGCGTACCCTGCCCTTTTTCACTAATAGAAAGTATATATTGACCAGGCTTGATATCACCTGTGTAGATAGTAAATGAATTTTGATTTTTTAAAACAACTTCTTCTTCTAGAATAACCTGAGCATTGAGATCTAAAATCGTCCAGTGACAATATCCTTCATCCAAACCCGACACCTGCACAGTGCATTGCTTTCGGTTTTCATCCAACTCCAATTTAAAAGAGCGTTCAATAAGTTTATTTGTTGACATGATTACAATAGGGTTAATGCGACTATATAACGAATATTCCCCTGTTGTTGTGTGAATGCTAATATATTTATAATAGTATGACTACAAAATATATTCTGCCTAAAATATAACAAATCCTAAAACCGCTATTTATCTATCCCAAAAAGCAAAAAGAACCTAAAAATTATAAGCCAATCCCAGTGTTCCTCCCAAGCGATAATAACGCTGCTCAATACCTTCAAATGTGTAGGCTGGAGTTAGCTGATAACTGCCAAAGGCATTAATACGCAGGCTGAAGTAACGATTTAGATAAAAATCCACCCCGGCATTGAGCAAACCATTAATTTGAACATCTGCAATAGACCCTTTTTCCGCATTGGTTTGTAAGCCATCACCGGAAGGTGATATATAACGGAATTTTTGATTGTATGGAATCCCAACCGAGGCTCCCAGTTGAATCCAGGGCTTAAGTTTTCCGCTTCCAAATCTATAACCAAACATTACTGGAACTTCTACATAGCTCCATTGTGTTTGTCCATTATTATTTTTGATAACGGAGTCACTTTCCAAATAATCGAAATAATACTCCCAATGTCCGTGATTAATTGCTGTAATTACCCTCACAGAATCCAGTCTTGTAATAGACGTATAATCCTTTGGTGAACCATAGCGACCATCTACATAGCCTTTTTGCTTATACTCATAATCATAATTAAGCACCTCACCATATTCACTAAAACCCGCGCCAATACTAAGCGTCCATTTCCTTGTCAGATAATAGTCAAAGGTCAACCCAGTGGGTATCGTATAAATAGCATCTTCTTTTTCCTTACGGATATTGAGATACTCGTCACTACCTCCTTTTACGGATTTCCCCACATAGGCATAGCCTCCCCACATGGAAATTCCCATTCGCTTAAGCGATAAAGATTTGTATTGTGACAAATCAGGTGATGAAGTTGTCTGAACCTCACTGAATGCCAAATTGCTAAGCTGTAATTTAACGGCTGCATGCACCGCTTCTTCTTTTTCGTCATCTACAGATGATGGGATTTTCTCGTCAACTTCTGACTTATAATCTTCCGTTGCGCCAGTTTTCTGTAGTTTTTCTACAACAGCTTGCGTCTTATCTGTTTCAGATACATCTACTTCAAATACATCTACCACTGAAGTTTCAGAAACCTTTTCCTCTACAATTTCATTGTTTGCTACCTCAGCCTCTTTTTCATTGGGCTCAATTCCTGTATTTTGAGAAACAGATTCCTGCGCATCCAGTTCTACCGCAACCTCCTCAATATTAGTTTCAATTCCTGCGGATGCCAACTGCATCACAGCCGACCTCTCACTACGCTTTTTTGGAGGCTCTTCACTTTCTGATTTTTCCTGATTTGCCGTGGTCAAGGATTCTGACTTATCCATGAGAGCATCAACCGTTTTATTTCCATCTACTTTGTTTGCAGAAGGTGATTTCACTTCATTACCAACATTATCAGCGACAATAGCCTCTGTTTTTTCCGCCCTGACCATTTCTGTTAGTGAAGCTTTTAATCCCTTATTATCTGATGATAGTGCAGAGGCTACTTTTTGCTCAGACTCAATTTGAATTTTACTTTCGGATATGTTTGCGCCATTTTTCGGCACTCCTTCTTCAATTGAAGGCTTGTTATCACCCTCCACTTTCCACGATCCGGAACTACCGACCTTGGAATTTGCCACAAAAGCATCAGACATGACACTGGCTTGCCCGAAGTTTAATGAGTATTGCTGCTGATTTTCTGTGGAAATATCATCCTGCTGGAAATACCAAATACCTGCTGGTATGGCTACCAAAGCCAAAAGAAGTATTGAAAGACCTCCATAAAACAAGCCACCTTTACCCGCAGCATTGGCTGCGTTAACAGGCATTTCCTTGGCCAGCAAGGATTCAAGATCAGCCTTGCCTTTATTGCGCAGCTCATCCGGAAATTTTCTATTTCCTAACTGATCCTTAAATATTTTATCTATCCAGTTCACGCCTTTTTTATTCCAAATTCTTTTTGTGGCAACATTTCCTGTAATTTTTTGCGGGCATTAGTAAGGTGCCGTATAGAAGACCTCTCCGATATGCCCAGCACAGCAGCTATTTCCTTATGAGAATAGCCGTCAATAGCAAATAGGTTAAAAACCGTTTTTTCTGATTCCTTCAGGCTTGTCAGCAGGTTTTGCAAATATTCGGTTTCCTCCCAGTCTAGTGTAACCTGGCAATCTGCCATTCCTGAAAGATTCTCCAACTCCTCTTGCTCCTGATCAAATATTTCACGCCTTCGTACCTTTTCCCTGTAATTATCTATCGCCTCATTTACCGTAAGTCGATTGCACCAAGGCATAAATGCCAGGCTATTATCAAAGGAATTCAGGTTTTTTAAAACTTTGACAAAAGCCCCATTTAATAATTCCAAAGCCCGGGTTTCATCCTTTTCATAGCGCATACATATCCCCATCATACCATCGAAACAGTAATCATACAGCATAAACTGAGATCGCCTGTCGTTCTTTAAGCAACCTTCTATAATCTCAGAGATATCCTTCACTAAATAATTGATGACCTTATGGGCCATTGTTGGTTATTCTGTTAAGTTAGTAAAAACAAGGACTGGCAAACCACAACCAGCCCTCGTTTTTGGGGAAATCAAGACTTGTTAATTGATTCTCAATTTATAGTGAGCAACAGGGTTGTTTTTGTGTGAAGCGGAGAGTATATACACCCCAGCCTTCAGTCGGCTTACATCCAATTGCATTTCCTTTTTATTTGAAGCATCTTCAACTCCCTTCATTAGCATTACACCTTTTAAGTCGGTAATCTGCCATTCCATTTCTCCATTTACCACATTATTCCAGGCCACGGTTACCACGTTAGTAGCTGGGTTTGGATACACGGCAAACTCTTCCACAATTCGCTCCCCTAAACCAATAGCATTGGGATCAAGTACATTCAGTGTAAAACCACTCGTGGTTTTATAAATCAGGTTACCCAGAGAATCTACACCTAGGGTATCACAGTAAGTATCGGTACAGATGTTATTGGCCGAATCAGTAGAGGTAATGGTTAGGCAAACACCATAAACGCCAGGGCTAGTATACGTATGTGTGGGGAAAGGTTGAGTGGAGGTATTCCCATCCCCAAAATTCCATTGGTAGCTATTGACATGGATGCTACTGTTGTTAGATGGTGTACTGGTATTCCAGATAAAGACATTGCCTTGGTAGGAGTTGGCGGTGTCAACAATGTATTGGGCGTTGCAGAAGGGAGATATTGGGAGTTGTACATTGATAGTATCGCAATCTGTAGAAGTACAAACTTGATTACCCTGATCAAACCAAATCATGGTTGCACAGGCAATAAAAGTTCCCGAGGATTGATATGTATAAGGAATAGAGGGGATGATATTTGATAGTGACGTATCATTCCCATCTCCAAAATCCAAATAGAAATAAGAACTATCATAGATTGCACTTATTGCAACACCTGCTCCAAAATTGTACTGACCTACAGTAGTATCAATAATAACAAGCAAATCAAGGTTACAAGAGGGACCTCCGGAACCAACATACACTACCGATTTACAAATAGTATCCGTACAAACAATATTGCTTTGAGCATTTCTCACTACAACCCAATGGCATACATTGTAAGCACCCGGAGCCTGGTAGGTATGAGTGGCTGATTGTGTATTTGCTCCAAAGCCATTACCGAAATCCCAACCGTATGAAACTGAGCCACCAGCAGGCACGGAGCTTACAGAGCTGCTATCCATAAATGTAAAGGTACCCGAACTAGTACCAGAGTACATGAAGTCGGCAAAGCAATTTGTTGGGCTGGTACCATAGTTTACCTGCTTACAAACAGTATCTGAGCAAATTACATTTTGACTACCCGAAGTATATGCTACAATAGTGTGGCACACCTGGTATGTTCCCGTAGATAAATATGTGTGGTTTACACTGGCATTAGTATCACTTGAGCCATCTCCGAAATCCCAATAATGACTTACGCGGTATGAAGTTGGTGAGCCAACCGTACTGCCATCTATAAAATTATAAACCCCGGAACCAGAAGTTAAATAGCTAAAGTTAGCGTTACAGCTAACTGGGCTTGAAATGTTATTAATCTGTTTACAAACCGTATCCGTACATACTACATTGTTTTGAGTATCCCTAAGCACTACCCAATGACAAACGGTATAAAATCCATTAGATTGATAAGTGTGATTAGCAGATTGTGTACTGGCCCCATTTCCATCTCCAAAGTTCCATCCATAAGATGTAGAACCCCCGGTGGGTGGATTACCAACTGTAGAAGCATCAGAAAAATTGAATAAACCTGCTCCACTTGAGGAAGAGGTAAAGTTGGCACTGCAACTTGGGCTAGGTGCTACCACATTAATTGTATTACAATCTGTGGCTGTAAATAACTCAATATCTGTAATGGAATCATAAGCTGTAACGGTAAAACATGTAGTATACCCGCCAATGCTGGCATAATTATGTGTTCTATTTACGGTACCAGGAAAATATATAATTCCATTTGTTGATTGACCATCACCATAGTCTAGTATATAGTTATACCTGATATCTGAGCTAGGTAGTGCAGTATCACTTTTAGCACCAACAAATGAATACTGCATTGGATTGATAACGTTAGGGCTACCATAAAGATATGCATTGATTGCCGGAGCAGGGTTTGAACAAGTAACCACCAAAGTATCCCCATAAGAAGTCCTATTTGGAGCTAAGGTTTGTTGCGAAACAATTCTTGCTCCGGTGCAACTATAGGTAATAAATGTAGCAGGGGTAGCCACTGTAATATTTGGAATGGAATCCGTGTAACGACCTGAATTGTCAGTTACTCCTGAAATGGTGTAGTTTAGGGGCGCGCCCAACTTTATCCAAACTGGATAGTTATTAACGGTACCTCCTGAACCTGTTACATTCTTCCAAAGTTCAACATGAATAGATGGTTGAGCGATAATACCAAGTGATAAAACAAACAGCAGCCCTAAGGTGAGGCCCATTTTTTTTAGCGAGAAGGGATAAGACTTTTTCATTTTTATGTTTTAGTTATCCTTAATACGAATGTAAACTGCTAAATAGGACATCAAAAGCCGAAATTATTTTGAGAATAAAAAAAACCCCTTTCGGCATAACCGAGAGGGGCTCTTCATCATAGGAATAGGGATCGTTTTTCCTAAACTATAACTAAACCTATGAGTTCCTTTATTCCTTAAAAAGAAGTTTAGGTAAGAATACTACTTCTTATATCGCTGAGCGAATATCCTTATAAACTCCTTACCCGCATGTTAATATTTTTGTAAAGTTTTTCTTCCTTTTGATAAAGGTACTCTTGGGTTAGCAAGAGCACCTTTATGATTAGGAAAAGCGTCAATTTATTCAACAACCAGTTTGTAGTTGCCTATACCGTTATCTGTTTCAAGATTTATAAAGTATACACCTCTGTTCAAGTCATGAAGATCTATTGTCAACTCAACAGCTGATGTAGTGCCTGTTTTAATTACAGAACCCTTAAGATCAGAGAGCTTCCAGCCCACGTTTCCGGCATTTGAACCGAGATTTACATTTACCTCTGTATTTGCCGGATTTGGATATAACTCGATATTTCTAAGTGTGAAGTCATTCAGGCCGATAGTTGCAGGGTCCAAAACATTGAGAGAAAATCCAGCACTCGTTTTATAAATAAGATTTCCGTTAACGTCCATACCAAGACTGTCACAATAAGTATCAGTACAAACATTATTTTGTGCATCAACCGAGGTGATGGTTAAGCAAACCTGATAAATACCGGGATTAGCATAGGTGTGCGAGGGAAATGCAGAAGTACCGAGAGGGCTTCCGTCACCAAAATCCCAACTGTAAGAATTTTGATAACCAGAGTTACTATTGGCCGGTGTAGAGCCATTGTAAATATTAACATTTCCAGAGCCAGAGCCTAAAGTATCAACCCAGTAAGATGCCGAGCAAAAGCCGGTAGGGTTACCACCTCCAACAGTTATCAACTGGCAAACTGTATCTGCGCACAATGTTATACCATTAACAGTATCCTCATCAATGGAAATTAAACACACATTATACACCCCTGCAGCAGCATAGGTATGAGGCGTACCCCATGTGTTAACCGATACAGACGAGTTTCCATCGCCAAAATCCCAAACGCTTGTGTGCGTAACTGCGTTACCTCTTACAGAAAAACTGGAATCCTGAAAATTAAAGGTTAAACCTGCCGGACTCCCTACTGCATGAATAAAAGCCTGACAATTAAGTACCAATGGACAAGAAATAATAGCCGTATCTCCCGTCCAGGAATTATTTGGGGTAATTGATTTTGTACCCGAAATAATATTACCCCGGCAATCATAGGTTATAAAAGTTACCGTAGCTACACCAGGGTGAGAAATCGAATCGCTTACGTGACCATTAATATCGGTTGTAAACTGGTATTGGGCTGTACCAAGCAAGCTGGAATTAACATTTACCCAAACTGGTTGATTGACCACGTTACCTGTACCCATGGCATTTGTCCATGCCTCGTAATGCAGAATTAATGATTGCTGTGCATTAGCGGCAAACAGCCCGCCCATAAGACAAAGTGTAAATAGTACTTTTTTCATAATGATAATTTTAAAGGTTTTTCATTTTATGTTGGAGTTAATACGTTTATGGAAGTGCAAATAGGACATTGCCGCACCATTCTTTCTTATCTACCTGCACTTACACCCTCCTCCCTGCGCATTGCCACAGGTATTTATGTCATTAAAAAAAATACTCTTCAAGCAGTGTAAATTATGCATTGCCCATCGGCCAGCTGTTTTTCATGAAACCTTATCCCATAAAAAAAGCGGCCCGAAAGCCGCTTTTATACTATAATATCGGAGATTATTTTCCCGATCTCTTACGCTCCACCTCCTTGAGGTGAATTTTACGTAAGCGGATAGACTTGGGAGTAACCTCCACTAGCTCATCTCCCTGAATATATTCAAGTGCTTCTTCCAAAGAGAAAATGATTGGAGGTGCAATTCGCACCTTATCATCAGCTCCCGAAGAACGCATGTTTGACATTTTCTTGGTTTTAGTGATATTCACTGTCATATCACCTGCGCGGTTGTTTTCGCCAATTACCTGTCCTTCGTACACATCCACGTTTGGTGGCACAAAGAATTTACCTCTATCCTGTAGGTTGCTCAACGAAAATGGAATGGCAGTACCCGTTTCAAGTGCAATAAGAGATCCATTTTGTCTTCCGGGAATTTCGCCTTTATAAGGCTGGAATTCCTTAAAGCGGTGCGACATGATCGCCTCACCAGCAGTAGCGGTAAGTAAATAGTTTCTCAAACCAATAATACCACGAGAAGGCACTTCAAACTCAAGATGCATGTGGTCTCCCTTTGGCACCATTTCAAGCATTTCGCCCTTTCTGATAGTGATAGCTTCAATAGCCTTACCACTAACATTTTCGGGCAAATCGATGCTTAGCTCTTCAACCGGCTCCATTTTCACACCATCAATTTCCTTGATGATTACCTGTGGCTGACCAATTTGAAGCTCATATCCTTCTCTACGCATGGTTTCAATAAGCACAGAAAGGTGAAGTACCCCACGCCCAAATACTCTAAAGGTATCTGCAGAATCGGTTTCCTCCACACGAAGGGCAAGGTTCTTTTCAATTTCCTTAGCCAAACGATCCTTAATATGTCGGGAAGTAACAAATTTTCCTTCCTTACCAAAAAACGGAGAATCGTTAATGGTAAAGGTCATACTCATAGTAGGCTCATCAATTTTGATGGTTGGTAAGGCCTCAGGATTATCTATATCAGCAATGGTATCACCAATTTCAAAACCTTCAATACCGGTAAGTGCACATATCTCACCACTGGAAACTTCGTCTACTTTTACTTTATTGAATCCGTCAAAAACAAAGAGTTCTTTTATTCTTGATTTTGTTTTAGATCCATCGCGTTTTACCAGTGTAATTTGCTGGTTGGTTTTAACGGTACCGCGGTGTACACGACCAATAGCAATACGCCCTACAAAAGAGGAGAAATCCAAACTTGTAATAAGCATCTGAGTAGTACCATCCCTGTGTACAGGTGCTGGAATATGCTCAATGATAGTATCTAAAAGATAGGTAATATTATCGGTAGGTTTTTTCCAATCCTCAGCCATCCAGCCTTGCTTTGCACTTCCGTATACGGCAGCAAAATCAAGCTGATCTTCTGTTGCTCCAAGGTTAAACATAAGATCAAAAACCAATTCATGTACTTCTTCAGGAGTACAGTTTGGCTTATCCACTTTATTGATAACCACTATAGGCTTCAGGCCAAGTTCAATAGCTTTAGAAAGTACAAAACGTGTTTGAGGCATAGGTCCTTCAAAGGCATCCACCAAGAGAACAACACCATCAGCCATATTCAATACACGCTCCACCTCACCTCCAAAGTCACTGTGACCAGGGGTGTCAAGAATGTTGATCTTATAATCCTTGTAACGTACAGATACGTTTTTTGCAAGAATGGTAATCCCGCGCTCACGCTCAAGATCATTACTGTCCATGATCAAATCTCCAGGAGTTTCGTGATCACCAAATAGCTTGCCCGCTAGAAGCATTTTGTCCACAAGAGTGGTTTTTCCGTGGTCTACGTGAGCAATAATTGCTATGTTTCTCAATTTCATAAAGGTACGTCTTAAAAAGGGCGGCAAAAGTACTCTTATTTAATGGACTGACATTACCCAGGTTAATTATTTTATTTCCTCAGACTTTTCACCTTGCCATATTTTCATCCTAATCAGCAATGTGATTCCACTTAAAGAAGTTTTTTGACCATTCATCTAAAGGCTTCACTAAAAAACACGATGGAACACTATTTTCGCCTCGGATTTTGAAACGATCCTTAGAACATTTGAAACATTTATTATTACACTTATGAAAAAAATCAGCGCATTGGCAGCTATAGCTGCTTTGTTTCTTGCCTCTTGTCAAAAGGAGACAACTACAAGTCAACAAAACCCAAGCGAAATACAAAGCTTCTCGGAGATCACAGCTCCTAAAGGATTTGGTTTTAACGCAACAAAAGGTCTTTCCTTAAACCTCAATATATCAAACTCCGGATTTCAACAGGCCAGTACTATTGAAATTTACGACAGCAATCCATTGGGTGGAGGAGAACTTATTTTTAAGGGATTTACCTCAGGTAATCAATTGAATGCTGAACTAACCGTTGCGTCTACTCTTAAGCGCTTATACGTTGTAAAAACTGATCCCACAGGAAGCAGCACTACAGAAACCCTTGCCGTTACCGGCAAAAAGGTTAGCCACACTTTTGGAAAAAAAGCTATCACAAAGAAAACCGTAGTAGTATCACCAACATGCAATGTAGGTTGTGACTATTCCTATAGTAATAAAAGCGGCAACTTCAATATAAACAGTAATGATGCTGCCGGTGTTTATTGTTTTACAGGAAACACTACAGCCAGTATTAATGTAAACAGAAGCGGTGTAACAATAAGATTGTGCGGAACTGCAGATATTCAAAACCTCAACCTGGCTAATGGAAGTTTTCTTGAAATTGTGGATGGTGCGAACGTTACTGTCAAAAACCTGGGTGCAAATAGTGGATCACAGGTTGACATATATGACGCCACTGTAACCATTGAAAACAACTTTTCACCAAATGGTCCTGTAACAAATCATGGAGATTTGACTATTGAAAAAGGCCTTAACGTTAATAATGGATCAGGTTTAACAAATAACGGAACCATTGACGTTGAAAAGGATTTAAACAATAATGATGATCTTGTTAATAACGGTACCATCACCGTTGGAGGCCACGCTAACCTAAATGGAGGGTCTACAACTATCAACAGATGTAAACTTATTGTTGCTCAGGAACTGAGAATAAACAACAATACTGAAAACTACGGTTATATTGAAGCTGGTGAGGAAATTAAAATTAATGGTGGAAGTGATCTAAACCTACATGATGGCGCCATGGTTTATGGTAAAGACGACTCTCATATCAATGCAAATGTTGATGGGGTATCTAATACATCAGTATTAAAGATTGACGGGAATGTGCAAATCAATGGAGGAGCAGGTATATCCGGAAACCTTGAATTATGTGTAGGTGGAAGCTTTTCAAATAACGGAAGCATTAATAGCCCTGCTGCTTTAGCTTGTGGAAACACCTATATCCCTACCAGTAGCTGTAACCCTACCGGCAATGGCAGCACTCCTGCAACTCAGGATGCTGACAGCGACAATGTACCTGATGATGATGACCTTTTCCCTAACGATCCGGATAGAGCTGGCGAAGTTTACTACCCAAGCGCTAATACTTTTGGTACCATAGCTTTTGAAGATTTATGGCCTGCTATGGGAGATTATGACTTTAACGACCTTGTTTTGGATTATAGAGTTCATTGGATTACCGATGCTGATAACAAAGCAAAAGATGTGATATTTGAATATAAGGTTAGAGCAATTGGTGCCGGCCTTAGAAATGGCTTTGGTGTGGAAATCAACGTATCTCCAGCCCTTGTTGAAAGCATTACCAGAACTACTTCGCTTAGCAATTTAATATCATTGAATGCCAATGGTACCGAAAGTGGACAAAGCAAAGCTGTGATAATTCTCTTTGAAAATGCAAATGATGAGTTGCCAAATGCAGGTGGACCATTTGTAAACACTGTGCCCAATGGCCCTTATAGCACTCCTCGCTTGTCTCAGGCATCTGTAACCTTTACCACTTCTCAAAGCCTTAGCAGCATCATGAACATGAATCCATTTATGATAGTAAATCAGGATAGAGGTAGAGAAATTCACTTATCAGGTTATGCTCCTACTGATTTGGCTGATGCCAATTTATTTGGAACTGCATCTGACGACTCTGAGCCTTCCAACAGCAGATACTACGTAAACAAAAACAATTTACCCTGGGCATTAAACATACCTGTAAGCTTTGATTACCCCATTGAAAAAGCAGATGTTGTTTCTGCCTACAACAACTTTGCAGCATGGGCACTTAGCGGTGGCTCTTCCAATACCGACTGGTATCTAGACGCAAGTGGTTATAGAAATAACGCTAAAATTTACTAGGCCAAACGTCTTAGTAATTCATTAAAAAAAAGGGACGACTCTATCAGGGTCGTCCCTTTCTTCATTTTATAGAAACCTATATCATTATTGCATCAACACCTATTCATCTCCTAAATGCCTGATGCAATAAGTTTCTTTAGTAGTTTATTGATTGTCACAAGAAGCTCATGTCCGTAGAAAAAAGACTGACCGCCTGGATGGATTTCTTAATGGGTCATCTAAACATAATATCCTGACGCAATGCACACCTTTGTTTTAGCATCATGTATATAAGTGCAATCAACTTTATCCCAAGCTCAATACCTGCTTGCCTTTGCCTCTATACACGCACAAAAAAAGAGCCCCGACTTTTTAAAATCATCAGGGCTCTTTCCAACCAAACCAAACCATATATGCTATTGCACCAAGAGATTAGCGCAAGTACACTTTCCTAACGGTATTAAAACCGCCTTTATTTTGAACGTTAACTAAATATATCCCCACCGAAAAATTTCCTAAATCCACTTTTTCTAAAGAGCCGGGCGAATTAAAGCTAACCGTTTTAACCACATTTCCTGTTAATGACACCACCTGCACTGTGGTAGGGCCCTGAGGCAGATTAAATAAACTCAAGCTACCGTTTGAGGCATTAAGGGAAAATTCCTTTTTTTCCACTTCTCGCTGACCTACTGTTGTAACCAGGCCGGAAGCTGTACTCAGTGCTGTGCTTTGACTCGAACCTTCATAGGCAATGGTGCTATCCGCAGGATTATATACGTAATACCTTGGAGTACCGAACTTGAACCAAAACCGCGTATCATCCAAAAAGGTAAAAATATTAGTCCAACCATAAGTGCCAACCCAAGCCGATACATTGGTACAGCTAGGTGTATTTGAAGTATTAAGATTAAGCATTGCGCCCCAAACTTCTACGCCCGGGTTTTGAGCAGCCCAGTTTTGAAGAGCTGCAGCAGTGCTTTGGCATGTTGTACAATCAAAACCCTTTGATGCAATTACCAATGGCTTGCCGGTTGCCAGTGATGTATATATACTTTTTGAGTTGGAGTTGCAGTCAGTAACGGTTTTATCAGCTACTTGTGCTGAAAGCATTAAAGAGGCTCCAAAAAACAATGCGAGGTACAGTTTCTTCATGATATATGGTGTTGTACAAATTTGACCTCTAATGGTCTAATAGGTTGTCTTAAAGATGACAGAAATCATGCCGTTATTTGTCAATGAGGAGAGAGGGATAGATATTTCACACCACTCAAAATCTCCAAAATTATTTCTTAACCACTAAACCAAAATTCGAAAGACTTGTTATTGGTTTCTAACTTCTAATAGAAATACCAATGAATACATTAAACTCCATCCCCGAAAGTATTTATGATACTTTAGGCTCTGCCGCAGGCTCTGTTTACCAAGGTGCAGATGGGCTCTTTTATCTTTATAACCTGAAGGGTGAATTTATGGGAACCTTCAACCCCGTGCTCAACGCCACCTACACGGCTTATGGTAAGTTTCTAGACTATGGAAATCAACTACGGGCTTTAGTGGGTCTGTAATTGAAAAACCTACAGTGATAGACTATCTCTAAAAGACAAAGCCCTTCATTTACGCAAATGAGGGGCTTTTAAATTCCAATAAAATTATAGTTCTAATCGCCCCAACTAGCTAATAGCTTGGCCCAAGCTTCATTATAGTTAAGACACGGGATCAGGGTAAATTCCTCACCTCCATTTTCAATAAAAAACTCGCGGGCTTCCACGCCTATTTCCTCAATGGTTTCCAAACAATCAGATACAAAGGCCGGGCAAACCACGAGTAGTTTTTTTATTCCCTTTGACGGAAGCTCCTTTATCACCTTATCAGAGAAAGGCTGTAACCAAGGGTCGCGCCCCAGGCGACTTTGAAAGCTATTGCTGTATTTTTCCTCAGGTATTCCCAGTCTTTTCACCACTTCCTCGGTAGTTTTAAAAACCTGATGGCGATAGCAGGTTTGATGTGCTGGTGAGTCCTTGGCACAGCAATCTTCAACCATAAGGCAATGACTATTGGTTACATCAGTTTTTTGCACATGCCTTTCGGGAATACCATGATAGCTAAAAAGGATATGATCGTAATCCTTAGTTAAACTCGGTTTTATACTATTTGCCAGGGTATCCAAATACTGCTCATCATTGTAGAAGACATCCTTAATTCTCAACTTGAGTTTAGGGAATTCCTTGTCTGCAACTTCACGGGCCTTTACCACCACGGTTTCGTAACTACTCATGGCATAGTGAGGATAAAGAGGAATCATATACACCTCTTCCAAATGAGGGTGTTGCTGTACTAAATCGCGAATACCCTGTTCAATGGAAGGGTTGCCATAGCGCATTCCCAAACCCACAGACAGTTCCGTGTGTTTTTGCACTTCAGCCTGAAGTTGCTTGCTCAAAACTATAAGCGGTGAACCGTCTTCCCACCAAATACTTTTATATGCTTCCGCAGATTTTGCAGGACGAGTTTTTAATATAATGCCTTCAATAAGGGCATACCTAAACCAGTAGGGTTTGTCAATTACCCTTTCATCCATTAAAAACTCGCGGAGATACTCCTTTACGTCTTTTACTTCGTACGAGTCAGGTGAGCCAAGGTTTACAAGCAGGATTGCTTTTTTCATTCATTGAAAATTTAAGACTGCAGATTTAGCATTGGCTATACCTGTTTACAGTGCCAAAGATTAAATTCTGGATATTAAATACTTTTTAGGTGTAACGCCAAACTTCTTTTTAAAGGCGGCAATAAAGTGGCTGGGGTTAGTATATCCTATATGGTATGCCGCATCATTCACCTTCATGCTTCCTGAATCCAGCATATGACGGGCAGCATCAAGCCGGTAGTCATTCAAAAACTGAAAAACCGTTTTTCCATAGATATTTTTAAACCCTTCCTTAAGGCGATATTCATTAAGGCCTATTTCTCTTGAAAGTTCTTTTAAGGTGGGAGGTTTTGACATTTGCTCGATAAGCAGCTTTTTGGCCAGCCTAATCCGCTCTACATTTTCCTCATCATTTAAAAACGGGCATTGCTCCACGTCCTTTCCCTCCTCCTTATTGAGATACAAGGCAAGTATTTCATAAGCTTTGGCCTTTTCAAATACCGCCTTGGCAAGTCCATTAACGTTATTGGCAAAGAGTTGATTTACCGTAACCACCAATAGTGGACTCAAGGGGCGATCACCGTAGAATTTTTTATTTACGTTTTCCTTATTTATAAACTCGATTTCCTCAGAACCTGCTACAAAAAGGCGGTGCAGATTTTCTACAGTTATATATAGGAATATCAACTTTGATCCGGGAAGCACTTCAATATCCAGAGGAAGCGCCACAATGGGATTATAGAAAAGTAAACTTTTCTCCTGTTCAAGCTTTAATTTGTAATTCCCCTGATTGAATAAAAACCCGGCACCACCCTGTACAGCAAAATAAAACTGAATGAGGCTTTGATCAATATCACGTTTGATGCGAAGAGGTTTATCATCACGATTTTCAACCTTTACCATATAAAAGCCGTCACCCACACAGGTGTTTTCGATTTTACCTTTTGAGGTATTTTTTTCGCTATTATCAATTTCAAATATCAGCTCCATGGGTAAAATTCTGGTAGGTATGACAATTATCATAATTAAAAACCCGCTGCCTGCCTAACATTGCGCAAAGCTAAAGCAAAGCCTAAGTAGAACGAATCTAAATAAATGGATTCTATTTATCAGGGTATTAATTATTCGCTTTGGGGTATAAACATTTTTGAAGGCAAGGTATTTTCGCAGCATCTAAACAGATATGAAAGACTTTCAGGTAAGTTCATTTTCAAATTTTTTCCTCGTAGGTATCGATCACAGATCAGCCTCAGTGGATATACGGGAAAAATTCAGCTTAAGCGAAGCGCAAGCCAGCCACATAATACATGATTACAAACAACTGGGTGGTGATGGCATTATGGTGGTTTCCACCTGCAACCGCACCGAGATTTACGCCTTCGGAAATTGCCCCAGGGATATCATTTCTCTTTTCTGCAAGCATACAGAAGTGGAGATTGAACTTTTTTACCGTTTTCAAAATATCAAGCAAAACAGAGAGGCCATTGAGCACCTATTTAAGGTAAGCTCTGGTATGGAGTCCAAAATTCTTGGTGATTTTGAGATTATCGGGCAAATAAAAAAGTCATTTCAATTTGCACGTGATCTTGCTGCTCACAACGCATTTTTGGAGCGCCTGGTAAACAGCGCCATTCAAACATCCAAAAAGATAAAGAACGAAACCCAGCTCAGCACTGGCGCAGCCTCTGTTGCTTTTGTGGCTGTTCAAAAAATAAAAAATTATATCAAGGATAATTCGCTTGATGAAAACTCCAAAGTAGTGCTTGTAGGCACCGGGAAAATTGGACGTACCGCTTGCGAAAATCTGGTGAACCAAACCGGGCTAAAGGATATTACCCTGATTAATCGCACGGATGAAAAGGCCGAAAGGTTGGCTGAGCGATTTGGCGTAAAGCATATGGACTACTCTCACCTTGAGGAAACTCTTAATGCTGCTGATATTATAATTGTGGCTACAGGAGCCCTAGCTCCAACCGTGGTTCACAATCACTTTACCGCCAAAAAAGCAAGACTGATACTTGACCTTAGCGTTCCACGCAATGTGGAGGCCGCCATATATAATGATTCTGCCTTTGAAGTAGCTGATGTGGATTCACTTTCTGCCATAGCTGAAGAGGGCATGGAGCGCAGAAGAGCAGAAATACCTGCTGCCAATGAAATCATCAATGAGATGATTAACGACTTTTACATCTGGCTGGAAAGCCGCAGAGTAGCCCCTACCCTAAATGCCGTTCGTCAAAAAATGGAATCATGGAAAAGTAAAGAGGTACAGGCTATACTTAAAAAATACCCGGAACTTAATGCCGAGCATGCCGATATTTTGGCTGACCAGCTCCTAAACCGCATTACAGGGCAGTTTGCCAAAGGCCTAAAAACAGGTACCAACATGAGCGAAGACCTGCGAACCATCCACCACATTTTTGAAATACCCAACGAGCATTAAGGCATTGAGGAGTTCTATCTCCGCAATGCTTAAATACTGCCGATTGCCCATTATCTTTGGGCCTACAACAAACAAGTAAATCCTTATATATCAATAGGGGTTTATAAAATCATTTTCTCTTGAACACCCCTCTTAAAATAGGAACCCGAGATAGTAAACTGGCCCTCTGGCAAGCCGAAGAGGTAAAAAGCCGACTGGAATCTCATGGGGTACAGTGTGAACTGGTTGCCGTAAAATCGCCCGGAGACATTGACCTTACCACTCCCCTGCATCAATTTGGCACCACCGGTATTTTCACCAAAATTTTGGATGATGCCCTTTTCGCCAATCAAATTGACATTGCCGTGCACTCCTTAAAGGATTACCCCACACAATCTCCGGAAGGGCTTACCATAGCCGCCATGTTGGAGCGCGGACCGCATCAGGATATTTTGGTATACAATGGCAATACGACATTTTTAGAAAATGATACAGAAGCCACCGTTGCCACGGGAAGTATCAGGCGTATCGCTCAGTGGAAAAACAGATTTCCCAATCATCATACTGCTAATCTGCGTGGCAATGTGCAAACGCGTTTGCGCAAGCTGAAAGAGAATGGATGGAACGGTGCCATCTTCGCGAAAGCGGGCTTATACCGGGTAAAACTCCTGCCCGAAAATCACATAATATTAGACTGGATGATTCCCGCGCCAGCGCAAGGGGTTATTGCCATTGGCTGCCGCCAGAAGGATCAGGAAATTGTGGAACTCCTATCAGGAATCAATCACAGGGAAACCTTTTTAACCTCAACTGTGGAACGTGATTTTTTACGTACCGTTGAAGGAGGTTGCTCCGCCCCTGTTGGCGCGCTGGCATTATTAAATGGAGAAAACATTACACTAACCGCTGGTGTATTTGAACTGGACGGAAGCCATAAAGTAGTTCTGGAAAAAACAGTTGCAATAAGTGATGCAAATGGCTTGGGAAAAACAGTTGCTCTGGAGGTTTTGGCGAATGGAGGAAAGGAAATAATGGAAAAAATTAAACATGCCTGATAAAGACGGAAGACCTTTAATTTTCTCTACCAAGGTATTGGAACCAAAGCTGAAGCAAAAGCTGGAAAAGGCTGGAATCAATCTCATTCAGGATGACTTTATTGAGGTTACCAACGATTACGATGCTGAATCGTTTCTAAACTACCTCAATAATCCAAAATCTCAGGCACGGGTTTTTACCAGTAAAAATGCGGTAATCAGTTTGGCCAAATTGGCCGAGACTACCATGCTGGAAATCTCTGAAAAGAAAAATTTTACTGTAGGCATAAGAGCTACCGAAATGCTTACTGAGCTCGGAATAAACACAGCTGCACGTGCCGGAAATGCCATTAGCCTTGCCCAAATCATTGCGCGCAATAAAGATGTGCAGGCAGTGGATTTTTTCTGTGGAAACAAATCATTAGACGACTTACCTGAATACCTGGAAAGCAAGGGAATTATTGTACATAAAGAGATTGTGTACAAAACAGAACTGGTACATCACGAGGTGGAAACCAAAAATATTGATGGCATTATTTTCCTCTCTCCTACTGCCGTTTACAGCTTTTTCAAGAAAAATAAGATTAAACCCGAAGTTCCCGGTTTTTGCATAGGAGCCACCACTTCTGAAGCCATACATCTGCGCTGCAACAATAAACGTATTGAATCTGACGAGCCCAGTATTGAATCGGTGGTTGATAAGGTGATTGAGTATTTTAAGATTCAAAAATTTGAAGGTTTGAAGGTTTAAAAGCATACAAAAAATTATTCCCCTATTATTATGAGTACATTTAAAAACGACCTATTCTTAAAAGCCCTTGCGGGAGAAAAAGTAAACCGCCCACCAGTATGGATGATGCGTCAGGCCGGTAGATACCTCCCTGATTTCATGAAATTGAAAGCTAAATACAGCTTTTTTGATCGTGTGGAAACTCCCGAACTGGCTACCGAAATAACCGTTATGCCCATTCATCAGGTAGGTGTGGATGCTGCCATTTTGTTTTCCGATATTTTGGTAATTCCTCAGGCGCTGGAGGTGGAAGTTCAGATGGTTCCCGGTAAAGGACCATATATTCCCAACCCTATTCGCACGATGGCGCAGGTTCAGGCCATTCCTGATATTGATGTAAAAGATCGTTTGAGCTATGTGTACGAGGCTATCGATATGACCAAGGATGCTTTGGCAAATGAAGTTCCCCTTATCGGTTTTGCTGGTTCACCCTGGACCATTCTATGTTATATGGTAGAAGGACAAGGGAGTAAAACCTTTGATCAGGCCAAGGAATTTTGCTACTCACAACCTGAGGCTGCCCATTTGCTTTTGCAGAAAATCACCAATGCCACTATCGCTTACCTTAAAGAAAAGAGAGCGCATGGTTGCGATGCCATTCAGATTTTTGACAGCTGGGGAGGTTTGCTTTCACCAATGGATTATGAAACTTTCTCGCTACAGTATATCCGCCAGATTGTGGACGCTTTACACACCGAAGTTCCTGTGATTGTATTCGGGAAAGGATGCTGGTTTGCCCTTGAGCAAATGGCTCAAATGCCTGTTTCGGCACTTGGCGTGGATTGGACCATCACCCCTCAAATGGCACGTGAGTTTACCAAATATAAAATTACCCTTCAGGGGAATTTTGACCCTGCCAGATTGCTGAGCCCAATCCCGGAGATTGAAAGATTAGCAAAGCAAATGGTAGACGATTTCGGAACCTACAAGTACATCGCCAACCTTGGCCATGGTATATTACCCAATGTACCGGTTGATCATGCTAAGGCCTTTGTTAATGCGATAAAAAATTACAGCTAGGGACGACAGATGCCGTTAGGCTAATGACCCGTGAGGGCTAAGCAGCAGCGGCCTGCCCTTTGTAATAACTTCTCTCCCCTCCTTTTTCAGGAGGGGTAGGGGTGGTTAATCCAAATTATAAATCAATCCCAGTTTTAGGCTCTCTCTATTGAAACCTGTGCCCAACCTTGGATTTGCTTGGTAATAGTAATCCAAATTCATGGCCACATCCCAGGATGGATTGATAGAATAGCGTACATCGGCTCCAATGCTGAAATCCTGATAAACGTTGGTAATTGAGAAATTGCTGTTCCCTTCTACAAAATCCAAAGCCTGCATAGCTCTGTTTAAGCCCCAGTTGTGGGTAAGCCCCAACTTAAGGTACCTATCCTGCGCTAAAGGGAACCAATAACTCACACCTACGTAATTTGATTGAGAATTTACCCGAAAGGTATTATCAAAGTTTTGAAGAGCGTACCATATATCCCGCCTTGCAAATAAAGACACGTTGATATCTTTAATAAAGTATTCCACGCCTATAGCTCCGGAAAATTTTAAGAATCTTTGAAAAGTAAACTCTTCACGCAACGCATTCATAGTGGTATTCAAGCCCAGCAATATTCTTAAATTAGAGGGTTCGGTATTCTTCGTTCCCTGATCCTTCTGGTTGGTTAACATAAATTTTTTCGCCACCCTCAAAGCCCAATAGTCCCAAAGTGCTGCGGGCTCACTTTTGCCATTACCATAAAAATACCAGGCATATTCCTTTCGTAGGTCTATTAAGAATCCCTGATATTCATACCCGAGATTAAGGGAAATTCCATTATAAAAATTAGGAGATGAATTCTGGCTTGTGGCAAATACCACCTGTGTTTTCTGATCTTGCAAACCATATCCTAATCCTACTCTAAAGTTTTTGATATAGAACAGATATTCGATAAAGAACGCATACTTGGTGTAAATCAATTCATAAGTAGTATCTAAGGTTGGAACAATTCCAAAGTAAGCACTAGCCTCTATGGCAGAGCGTAACTTATCATTCTTATAACCCAATCCAATAGTCGGTACGCTCAATACAGAACTAGTATAACTATCAGGGGCACCTGCGCCACTCACATGCAACAAGCCTTCATGAAGATAGCTGTTATTGTTTATACCAAACATGGTGTAAACACCTGATTGCGCAAGACTATAAAAAGATGTCAGACACGCAAAAAAGAATAGACAAAGAATGGTATTGAGTTTTTTCATTTTTAAAAATAGTAGGCGAATGTAAGCCTAAAACTACCTTATTAAACAAAAAAATCCACCCAGGGGTGGAGAAGCTATTATGGTCAACTTGAATATTGATTTAAAACGTAATAATTAAAAACAAAGCCACCGGCAGTTGCAGATTTAGATCCATTCCCTTGTTCTCATCCTTTTGAGTATCTACGGTTAAAATCTCTGGCCCACCAAAAGTAGAAGAGTAATTTTTGGATTGTACCTCCAGCTTTTGAGTGGAGCGAATGAAGTAATAACTGGCCTCGGTTCCGATTAGTATTCTATCGGTAATGGCATAGGTAAGTGTAACCTGCGGCCCAAGCCCATAACCCATCGCCACGGATTTTGAAGTGGTAATGGTAGAATCTATTCCGCTACCAAAATTAAACGACTGCACATTTACAGTTTGAATGTTTTGTGCTTTCAACACCCCATCTATTCCAATACCAAGCTCAAACTTTTTACCTATTGGATAGGCCTTTCCATATCCTAGTCTGAAATCAAGATTGGATAGGTCAGATTTCAATCCGCCCTTTTCGGTTTGCTGAGAATAGTTGTATCCAAACCCAGCATTTATTTGAGTTTGAGTTTCATTAAACCTCAAAGAATATTTCAACAAAAAAGGATTGTTAACCGAAGGGCTATTTCCAAAATTCACGATTTGCTTTAGCAGTTGATTCACCTGCAAACCTGTGTAATGTGTGATTCTATCAGGTGTTGCGGTTTTCTCGATTTGACCAAAGGCTAATATTCCTCCAAAAAGGAGAAAGGTAGTTAGCGTAACGTTTTTAAGCATGAGCTTTCGGGAATTATCTCTTTGTGAAAGGATCTGAGAATTTAGGATCGGTCGTCATCGTCATATCTGTAAGTGTATTGAGAAAAGCGATCATATCCTTCTTTTCACTAGCCGTGATGTTAAGCACCTTTGGGCTACCATTTTGATCTTTCAATCGATCATCAAGATTTGGATGTCTGGCTACATTATGGCTGTAGTGATCCAAAACTTCCTCCAGAGTGGCAAATCTTCCATCGTGCATATACGGTGCCGTAAGCACCACATTTTTTAGGTTGGGAATTCTGAATTTCCCGTTATCACCCTCTAAACCGCTAAGTGCTCCTCTACCCAAATCTGAAGGGTTGGCATCCAGGCCAATATTGATAAACTCATTGTCTAAAGGCTCTGAGTAACCAGAAGGCGAGAACATATCATGACAACTATTACAATTGTATTTACCCATAAACAAGTTCATACCACGTTCCTCCGCAGTGGTAGGGTTTGGATTTGTAAAAGGCCCAAAGGGAAAAGCCGCATCAAAGCCTGTGTTGAATGATACTATGCTGGAAACAAAGCCAGATAGTGCCTCTGAAATCCTTTCCATTGAAACCTCATCATCTCCATATGCCTCAATAAAAAGTTGGGTATAATAAGGTTTGGACGCCACCTTCTCCACTATTTTTCTGGTATCTCTCATTCCCATTTCAACGTGATTGAAGATGGGCTGCACTACCATATTCTGTAGTACGCGCTCGCGGCCATCCCAAAATAGCGCCTGGCCAATCATTCCGTCAGGACCAAAGGTTACGTTTCGCCCCAATAAATTTAAGTTTTGAATAGGAGGTGTATTTCTGGAAGTTTCCAGATTTTCAAATCCCTTGCTGAATCTTTTTTCATCTGCGAAAGCGCGGGATTGTTTGTGACACGACCCACAGGAAACAGAATTATTAATGGAGAGCGAATTGTCATAAAACAGTACGCGACCCAGTTTACCAACATCCGGACTTGTACTGGCGTAGTTGTAGCTCTCACCCAAATCCAAAGTGCGGGAGTTGGTATTATAAGAGTAATCTTCTTTAGAACAAGAGAAGGCCACAAATAGAATACATAAGATTCCTATGGCGAAAAGGATAAAGTTTTTGGTTTTCATAGCCAGGCTAATTGGTGTTATAAATCTGAGAGTATTTCAAGCTACTCTGTTAAAACTCTTGCCCAATTAGCTTAAGATTGATAACAGCTTAGCCCAAACACTTATTAGATGCATAAGCTCCCTTTTTAGTTGCGTCTCCAAAATGTAATAAACCAAAAAAGGCCATCTCAAACGAGACAGCCTTTCAAAAAAAAAAATTAAACTGAGATGATTAGTAAACCACCACTTTTTTACTTGTATCCATTCCATTGCTGGTAAACACAGCTATGGCCATTCCCTTCGGCAGGCTCTCTAATGGAATTCTGTTTTTTTGCCCGCTCACTTCTTCCTTACGGATAAGTTGGCCACCAAGGTCGAAAAAACTAATCTCACCCTGGGGTTTGAAACCTTCTGGCAATTCGATATCTAAAAATAGTCCACGCTGAACCAATTCTGGTCTATCAACCTGCACTTCATCAATACCTATTGGAGAACCAAAACCTGCCTGAATAGTACCGTTGTACGTACTTTCATAGGCATAATCCTTTATAGTAACCGATCTTAGATCAGCTGCCACATCCAAACGAACCCAACCATAAAAAGTACGGATAGTATCATTTACATCAGCACGAAACTTAAGGCCTAAAAAGCCATCAGTAATGCCATTGGTTGTATCAACAAACTGGCTGTTGGGGTAAGTAACACCATTAACGCCAAGGCCCATGTAACCAATAAAACGATTTGGGGCAGTACCCTGTCCCAAACCTTTAAAAGGCTCTGCGGCTCCAATGGAATCGCCCACTCCTAATCTAAAAGGATAGTTGTAATTAAGGTAATCCAGACCTAAAACCTGGTTTCCGGCAGTACCAAAGGTTTCCACCTGCACACCGGTAAGGTTGGTTCCACTCACAATACTATCAACAAACTGTGTGATGCGAAAATCCACTTCACCGTCATTGTTTACGTCAATATCGTATCGCTGATTATTATTGCTAAGAGTAGTATCTTGTATATCGGTCCAAACGATTTGTCCCTGAGCCGAAGTGGCACCAAGTATTAGCGTTGCTGCGCCCGAATAACGCAATAGAATCTTTTCTAACTGTTCCTTTTTCATGTTCATTTATGAGGTGGCAAAAATCTTAAAAACTTGCTAGGTAGCCAATTTATTGCGATGCAGCTTTTTGTTAATTGCTTTTTCGCCTTTTTCAATGTCCAAAGGTAAGTTTAAGAAACGCTTTATTTCATTCAGCACTTTCGTGGGATTGTCAAGGCAGTCGTAATATTCCACAACCAGCAACTCCATATTGGGCTGCATTTTCAGCCAGTTTTCCAGCCGTACTTCCTCCTGTTGCATTTCCATTGCCATTTGAAATGGGAATTGTTTCATCACCTCTTCCTTCCTCTTTCCCTTCATTACTTCCTGAGAAACTATAACTTCAGTAAGTGGCCTTTTTATCTGGATAACCTTAAAAATCTCTGAAGAAGGCAAATAGCGCAACAGCGGACTCACCACTTTTAACACTTTTCCCCGTGCCTCATGCAACCAGTCGTTTTTAAGTCCCAGATTCTTTACCCGCTCATGCTCAAAATAACCCTCAGGGTTATGTTCATCCTTTTCGCGGGTTTCATCCTGATAAAGACTTAGGCCCGATTCACGGAGCATCTTCATCAGCATACTGGTTCCACTTCTCGGGAAACCGCTAACTACAATTATAGGCTCCGTCCGCGTTGGTTCCAGCTTTTCCATTTTGATTAAAAGAGCTTTGGCAGCCTGATGTTTGGGTGCCTGCTGCAAACATATTTTCAAGGCCTTCACGGCCACTTCATCAAAACCAAGTTGGTGTGCGGCTTGCGCGAGGAGGTAATGGCTGTTGGGTTGAAAAAACTGCTGTTCCAGACTTTTCTCCAAATCGGCTAAAGCCTCGGCTGTATAGCCCAATTCAAGATTGCATTGCGCCCGCCCACTGAGGGCTACCGCATTATCGCTGTCCAGCATCAATACCTTTTCAAAGTAGGCTTTTGCTTCAGAAATCTCTGCTGAAATCATTAACGCTCGGGCAATTTCCAACAACAACTCTATGGAAACCAAGCCGCGACTTTCCAGTTGTTTAAAGCTCAAAATGGCCTCTTCCACTTTACCATCCCGCAAAGCCAGTAAACCTTCAAAATGTTGAATAGCCTTTTGATTGGGGAATTTTTGTGTTAAATCTGAGAGTAGTTCCTTGAGGTTTTCAGATTTTCCCAATCTCAATAAAGTTCGGGCCAGCAATAATCCATATCTCAGCTCACCGTGAGTATAATAATTTTTAGAGGTTAGCTCCCTGGCCTGTTCCAGCCTATTTCCATCCAGCAAACTCAGGCTCAGGTTGTAATTCAACTCCTGTTCCACATAGGTGGTTTTATCCTTTTGGCTCAGGTTTATATACCCCAGCTCCTCCAGTTGCTTTAGCATTCCTGCAGATGATCCACTCTCCTCTTCACAAAACTCCACTTGCTTTCCTGTAATTTCCCAGGAAGGTATTTCCCCCGGTTTTTCGGGGTTACTGAAAATATCCGTCAATACACGGCCTTCCATATCATCGCCAACAGGCAAGCCAAAATGATGGAGGATAGTGGGTGTAATATCCAAAAGTGAGGCACCAAAAATGGGCTCATTCTTTTTAAAGGAAGGTCCGGCAGCAGCCAGTACTCCATACTTACGATGTTCTAAAGCAGGTGCTGCGGCTACATCTGGTAATTCCAACTGACGAAGCTTCCCCGATTCAAAACCATGGTCGGAAACCAGCATAACTGTACAACCCTCTCCCGCAAGGTTTAGTAACCTTTCCAACATCATGTCGTGGTAGCGGTAAGCAGCTTCAATTATTCCGTGGTAAAGCTCAAACTCTTTATCATCCACACCCTCCATCTGTGGCGGATGGTATTTCATCGCCAAATGTGAAAAGTGGTCAATGGCCTCATAATACACCGCCATAAAATCCCACTCTTCATTTTCCATGAGGTAGGTGGCAGCATTGTGCACCGAAGCGCAATGGGCCAAAACACGCATTAACGGTTTTAGCACCTTATCCTTTTCAGGATCAAGAGTTGCCGCCTGCGGTATAAAAGGCAAAACATGCTGTAGGGTAAGTTCTGCCGGGTGAACCCGCAGCTCCTTTAAAGTCTCAAATAGATTCTCGGGAAAAACACTTCCGGTTTCCAGTGGCCAATCATTACCATGCGTGGGTGCATCCTTGTGAAACTGATTGGTAACCACAGCCCCATTCAGCTTTTCAGCGGGATGCGAAGGCCACCAGTTTACCACATTGGTTTTAAGGCCGGCCTCATTCAATATGTTCCAAACGGCCTTGGCTTTTCTTGTTGTGGCCCTTACGGGGAGAATATTTCCGGTTAGTGAATCCACTTCTACAAAACCATGAATACCGTGATCGTACGCTCTTTTACCAGTAGCAATGCTCGTCCACAGCATAGGGCTAAGCGGGGGGCTTAATGTGGCAATATTGCCTTTCACGCCTCCCTTTAACAACCTACTGAGGGTTGGCATTTCACCAGCCGCCATCAAAGGTTCAATTACCTGCCAGTCGGCAGCATCCCATCCAATTACTAAAAAATTTTGTTGAGGCATTTTTTATTTAAAGAGTAGAGGGCAAAGTTAACTTGTGCGATGTTCACTAAAATACTATTCCATTAACCATTTACCGATGTAAGTTTGAAACCCGGATTTGTAACTAACATGTAAATTAACTCCGCCTTGAGTAGCTTAGATGATACTACAAAACCATTTCAGGATCTGAATCCCATAACTTAATTACATCTCTTAAGAAATAATTATGCATATTGATCATGGTTTCCTTCGTGAATGAACATGTATTATGAAGATCCACGAACTGCTCTATTAACTCCTTTAACTCACTAAACACAATTTTCAATCCTTCTTCTTTTAAAGTACTACTTATCGCGTAAGCAACCAGTCTATAGTACACCATAGGCCATACATAAACGTCCTTGTGCTCATACGAACTCCAAAATTCCCACATAAGACTTTCTCTTTGAAAATCACCTAGGCCACCATTTTTCTCAAGAAACCACTTTCTTTTACTAGGATGGACACTTGTATCAATACTGCAAGAAACAATATCCGCACAATCATTTACTGTTATACCCAAGTCTTCATGACCAATTAGGCGCCATTTATTCAACCCTCTTAAATTGAGTTTCCCATAAAATCTAATGTCACCAAAAATTGGTTTAAATGATTCTCCCAAATTATCCTGAAAAGACGAATAACTTGAAAATGTTCCTATCGAAGCAAAACAAAAATCATCCTCTTTTAACTGAGGACAATGGAGTGGTGAAAAAAGTCTGATAATATATTTCCCAAATACCAACTGCTTATTGGCGATAAAGAAATTGACTTCAAACTCTGGTAATTGATAATAGTAGCGGACCCCGTCTTGCATAAATATCTTTCGGGTCACCTAAATTTTATGGGGAGAAGTCAGTATAAAGTACTTTGGCCGGCAAAAAATAATGGAAATAGATAAG
>JBLWXT010000044.1:0-25446 GCA_048267305.1 Owenweeksia sp.
AGCAACTCGGCTATTGGTACTGCATAGGCCAAGACTTCTGCCAGCTCTGAGGGAAAGGTCTGGTTATGGAATGCCTTTCTGCTGGCTTCCCAGCCAAGGAGTTTGTCCAATCCGGTATAGGCCCATAACAGGACCAATGGTATAGGGATTAGTGTGTTGGAACTTCCTGATTTGATCGCTACCTGTTTCATGAGTTCAAGCTAGAAATTGACGGATTGGAGATATCACATCTCGGGCAGAGTTGTTAAATAATCATGCAATGCATTAAATAATCCGTTAGTTGCAGATGTTTTTTTATAGGTAAGGAGTTGGTCTGGGCAGGGGGGAGGGATTTATTTTCTGCCTGTTCCAAAATCGGACGAAATCGTCCACTTTTATTGGATAAGATTTTTTGGAGGCTTTTAAATGCACATCAGAAGCCCTTTTTGCATTGGCATTATTTTTAAATACTACAATTAGGAATAAATTCTAGTGCAATGAAGAAGTATCAATTAGGGGAATTTGAGGAAGTGGTCATGCTTACCGTAGGGGTTTTATTTGATGAAGCCTATGGGGTGTCCATCAAAAAGGAAATTGAAAGCAGGCTGGACCGGAGTGTAAGTGTGGGAGCCTTGCAGACCGCACTGAAAAGACTCCATGAAAAAGGATACCTGAAATCCAGAGAAGGAGAAAGTACACAAGAAAGGGCAGGACGTCCTAAGAAGTACTTTCAGATTACCGCCCTGGGCAAGGAAGCCATGCATTATACCAGACAAACCAGGGAAGAGCTCTGGAATTCTATTCCGGAGGTTGCCTGGAAACTCAAGCTTACCTAAGGTATACCATGCAAAAGGAATTAAAGCCACCCCAGTTGTTTCTTCAATTTTTCCGCTGGTTCTGCTCTGAAGAATTACTCGATTCAATAGAGGGTGATTTGATGGAACTATACCATGAACGAGTGGAGAAGAAAGGGAAATTTAAAGCAGATATCAGGTTTATCCGGGATGTACTGCTTTTGTTCAGACCGGGCATCATAGGAATCAAAAACAGGGAATATAAAACTAACCACATCGATATGTTTCGCAGTAATTTAAAAATCGCCAGAAGGACACTTTGGAAAAATAAGACCTCCACCCTCATCAATATGCTTGGGCTATCCATTGGGATTACCTCCTGCTTATTGATTGCTTTGTTCATCAATCATGAAATGAGTTATGATACCTTTCAACCCAATGCGGAAAGAATAGGCAGGGTAGTGATGGAGTATTCCTTTCTGGGCTCAGAAGAAAGTGAAAAGGGGACGTTCACCAGTACCAAGGTAGCTCCGGTTTTTTCAAGCACCTTTCCGGAAGTTGAGAAAGGAATCCGGATGAGTAAATCGTCTGCGATTTTGCAGCTTCAGGGAAGTCCGGTAACAGAACCGGATTTTATGTATGCCGATTCCACTTTTTTTGATGCCTTTGCCTTTACTATGCTACAAGGAAATGCCAAAACAGCCTTGAATGGGCCAAAAAAAGTGGTACTGACTGAAAGCATGGCCAAAAAATATTTTGGAGACTCAGACCCTGTAGGACAGGGGCTTGAAATCGGTGATGCTAAAACCATGTATGAGGTAACCGGGGTAATGGAAGACTATCCCTATAACTCCCAGTTTCGATTTGATTTTTTAGCTTCCTTTTCTTCTTTGGGAGAGAATCAAAATAATACGTATTGGAATGCCAACTATACCACCTATCTGCTGCTTCAGGATCAGAACTCTTTCGGGAGTTTGGCGGAAAAAATCCCGCCATTTATGGAGAAGGAATCTGCTGAAATGGGTGCAAATGTCAACTTCACGTTAGAACCTTTTGATCGGGTGCATTTGCATTCCCCTTATTCTGATTTTGTGCCCAACACCAGCATAGATTACCTCTACATGCTGGCAGGAGTGGCTTTTTTGATATTGGTCATTGTCTGTTTTACCTACATCAACCTGAGTACCGCCAAATCTGTGGAGCGGGCCAAGGAAGTGGGAATCCGAAAAGTTTCCGGGGCACAGCCTTCCCAGCTGTTTTGGCAGTTTATCGGAGAATCCTTCCTGCTTTCCGGCTTGTCCGTTCTGGTCAGCATCGTATTGGTGTATCTATTCCTTCCCGGTTTCAATAACCTGATCAACCGTCAACTGCATTTAGGTGATCTGCTTTCCCCTGTATTTATAGCCTTTGCGCTGAGCCTGGTCCTGATGATCAGTTTAATTGCCGGGGCATATCCTGCGTTGATCCTGTCCAAATTCCAACCTATGAGGGTGTTGAAGGGCGTTTTTAAAAACACCGATTCGGCAAAATGGCTTCAGCAATCACTTACTGTTTTTCAGTTTGGGATTTCCGTATTCCTGATCATAGCCACATTGATTGTGCAAGGACAACTTAATTATATCCAGAGCAGGGATTTGGGTTACGACAGGTCACATATCGTTTCCCTGCCTGTAGGCTGGAGTACCGGTTTTGAGAAGGTCAATACACTCAAGAAGGAGCTGAAGTCCAATTCCCAGATCGTGGAGGTTTCCAGAGCCGGCTCCAGTCCGGTAAGTATTTTCAGTGGATACAGCATGAATTTGCCTACAAGACCGGAAAATGAGGTGATCGCAGTCAATGGTAATCCGGTGGATGAAAACTTCATTCAAGTCACAGGTTTGGAACTCCTGGCCGGGTCTAATTTTACCGAACAGCAGGTAAGGCAGACAGATTCAGAAGGAGATGACCTGGCCTATAACTACATCCTTACAGAAAGTGCTGCAGCTAAATTCGGCTGGAGCCCTGAAGAAGCCGTTGGTAAGGAAATGATCCTCAATGACCAGGGAACTGTGGTGGGCGTGATCAAAGATTTTCATTTTCAGTCCTTACGGAATGATATCCAGCCTTTGGTTTTGTTTACCGCCTCCTGGGGTGGTAGGTTGTTGGTTAAAATCAATGGGGAAAACATTCCGGAGACTCTGGATTTTATTGAGAAAACCTGGGACAAGGTGTTGCCGGAAATGCCTTATTCCTACAAATTCCTGGATGAGGATTACACCAGAATGTATCAGTCGGAAATGCAGCTTGGAAAGATTATGAATCTTTTTTCAAGCATTGCGATCATTCTGGCCTGCCTGGGCTTATTTGGATTGTCTTCTTATCTGATCCAGCAGCGCTTGAAAGAGGTGAGTATCCGCAAGGTTTTGGGCGCTTCCACCTTCCAGATTTTGAATATTCTTTCGGGGAACTTCGTACGGTTGGTTATTCTGGCAATCCTGATTGCTTCTCCGATAGCCTACTGGGCGATGAGTCTCTGGCTAGATGATTTTGTCTTTCATATCAGTGCACCCTGGTGGGCTGTAGTGGTGGCAGCAGGGGTGACTTTGACAATTGGACTCCTCACTTCAGGAATCCACGGAGTAAAAGCAGCGCTTAGCAATCCTGTAAAAAACCTGAAAAGTGAGTAAAGGGGCCAGTCAACTCAGGTTCAGCTGGGTAAAGGTGAATTTGAGCTGAGTGGGTTGAATGAAAGTCAGAATATGGCCTACTTTAGCCTGCTGCACATGGGAGGGTTGAATCTCTCTTGTGCAGCAGGTATTTGAGGTACCACTAGCTTGAGTGTCAAAGGATATTACTTGCTATTTCTACAATTTTGGAATGGAACAGGTGGATTTTTTCTGGCGTCATAGGTTTGTTGAAATAATGCAGTACCCGCGTGAATCCAAGGGCTCTTTGCTTATCAGATTCATTGAGGGAAGAACTGTGCATAAAAACCTTAATTTCATTATCCGGGTCTTTCTCAGCTAGCTGCGTTAAAAAATTCCACCCGTCCAAAACAGGCATGTTGATGTCCAGCAATACAATTGTCAATTCGTTATATCCAGCGTTTTTACTGGTTTCTAAGCAGTTAATTGCACGGTTAAAACCCTTTACCGGATCATCGAACGGTTCTGAATGATACTTAAAGTCTTCTGGGAAATGGACTCGCAACAACTTATTGGCGATCATTAGACAAAGATTGTCATCATCAACAAGTAAAATATTAACTGATTTCATCTGGTAATTCTATGGAGAAAGATGTCCCTTTATTTGGAGTGGATTTTACTTTGATCGTGCCGCCTAAAGCAGTGACCCTCACACGGGTCATGTATAAGCCTGCACCTTTTCGGGTTGAATAGGGATCTAACGTATTAAATAATTTAAACATCCTGTCTTTATGTAAGTCCAAGTCAATTCCGATTCCATTATCCCTGATAATCAATTTTGTTGAGCTTTCATGCCTATGAGCTGAGATGGTGATTTTTAGCTCTTGGTCAGGCTTCCTGAATTGGATCGAGTTGGTAATCAATTCCTTTAGAACACTCTCTAAATAAGGTGTGACGGTTAGAATTTGGAGGTTTTTGGGAATTTTTAAGTCAATACTGATGGGGTTTACCAGCAGCTCATGCCAAAACTCAGAAATCACTTGGTCCAGCAGTTTTTCCACTTCTACAGTAGTCCGTTCTACTTGGGTGTGGTTTTGTAAATGGAGTACGGTGGACACAATCCGGGTAATCTCAAGTAGGTTTACGACAGTCGTTCTCAAATGGGAGAAATACTCCATCTTTTCTTCCGGTGAATTAATTAATTCCATCAATTGGATCAGCCCTTCTAAGTTGGCAACCTGAGAGCCTACATGGTGATTGATGATATGTCCAAATTCTATTGCTCGTTCATTTTGTAGGCTGACTTTATCAACTAATTTCAACAGGTATTTTTTATTTTTTTCCAGTTGGGTCGTGTCGATTCCAATGAAGAGAATTTCCTGCATGGTCCCGGATTGATTGCCAATGCTGCAGCAATCCCAAGCAGTTATGGAATTTCTGCCAAATGCATCTTTTCGTTCGGTTAAAAGAGGAAATGAATTGCCGGGTTCGGCTAAGCATTGGGCAATGACTTCACGAAATTTGGTTTGATTCTTCTCTGAATAGGAAAGCAATTCATTTTTGCCAATCAGGTGGGCTGAATTTTTTTTACCGACAAATACAGTATTGTAAGCTGAATTGGAAAAAACAAGAGAGCCATCTTCAGCTAGTTGTAAGATGAAGATTGTATTGTTGTTTTTCAGGGCTTTGTAAAAACCTACCTGCGTTTTATTATCAGGGTTGATGCGAGAAAGTAAATCCAACGGGGTTTTATCCTCTGTAATATCCTGGATCGTTCCCACGACCCGGATCAACTTCAGCTTATTGTAAATCGGTTTTCCTTTTATACGTATGGTTTTTACAGGCATGTTTTCAGCGCTATACTCATGTATGCCTAGGTATTCATTACCGTTTTTAAAAGCTTCAACAAATCCTTTCTCCAGTTTATCAAGGTCTTTGAATCGCAGGTTTTCCCGTAAAAAAGCCGGGGAGGCCCCGGTGAAGGTTGATGTTCCAAGTATATGGGAAGCATTCCTTGAAAAATGCAATTCTTGGGTTGAAACAAGGTATTCCCAGCCTCCTATTTTGGAAATAGATTCTACTTCATAAAGTAGACTTTTCTTAAGGGAGTTTTTCTGGACATGGTCCAACAACCTGCTTTCATTCTTGAAAACCACATGAATATTATTTCCACTTCTATGGTAAATCATATTGATGTACACCGGGCGGGGTAAACCGAAATTCAATGTATATAAGTGGGAATATTGGGTTGCATCTGGGTTTTGGATCAAGGTCTGGAGCTCTTTAATAAGCCGAAATACATCATTGTTCGCCCTGAAATGAGTTGAGAAATCAGGATTGAGCAAGTCATTGAATTGAGGTGTCCAATCAGGTTTAAGGTTCAGAAGTCTGTTATTAATCGGGTTCCATTTGAGTTCATTGGTAACCGTATCGGCATAAAACCCGCCAAAATCACCCAGACTTGAGTTTTTTTTGACGATGTTGTTTTCTTGGGATTGATTTGTTGATTCAAGATTAAAGAACTGATTTTTACAGCTTTTAAACAGGCCCGCGATGTAGTTTGCTTTTTTCTTTAAACTTGAAATTTGGTCAGGAGTTAACTTTCTTGGATGAAAATCAAATATACACAAGGCACCTATCCGAAAGCCATTGTCTAATTCAATTGGTACGGCAGCAAAAAAATCAAATCCCAAAATAGTGTGGTTGTAATGGTCTTTGTATTTTGGGTCTGTACTAAACTGCTCTATACATAATAAATCACGCTTACTGAATACCAGTTTTCGGGATAAAGAACAGGATACATTAACTTCATCGGTCAGGAATCCATACCTGGATTTGAACCAAACTCGCTTTGTTGATACAATCGCTATGGTAGCTCCGTAACAACCAATTTCCTTAGCTAGCTCTTCAGTTAGTTTATCAAACTTTATTTCATTTGGCGTATCAAGTAAATTGTATTTTTCAATTAGTCTTTGTCGCTGTACTTCATTGTGCATAGTATGGTCTGGAAAATCAATAAAAAAGCTAATAGTACTCTAAAGGTATTGATAGTTAGCGTTTTATATGCTAATAATGTGATTTCTGATGAATAAGTTAAACTTTTTGAAAAAAGTTTGAACCTCACCTACAATATTTACGACAAACTACCTACACCAACCGCATATGAATTTACGAAGTTATATATAGCCTGAATAAAACGGTGCAATAAATCAAAAAATAAGTGTTTATACGTATATATCCCAGTTAGATTTTAAATGCAATTAATATTATATAAAAACCAAAATATCTAATGTAAATAGCTGTTTAATAGGTGCTGATTTTTGAATAAGATTGCTGTATTTTAAGGTAATTAACTTGATTTTCAAAGCTATATGATATTGCTTTTAGGTTACCAGCTTTAAATTGGGTGGATTATCTATTAATAATAAAATAACTTTAAAAATTAGTAATTTTTAATGCTTCAGTCAGGTATCATTTCGGGAAGGGAAAGGAAGAATGGCTGAAAATTATGTGCCAGGAGGCAGTTCTTACTGGGAAAAAACTGCATGTATCAGATAATTTGTACAGTACAGGCAATAAAAGTCCTGATCTTATAAACGCGGAAGGGATCAGGCATAAAAACATACTTCTTCACTGATAGGGGGCTGGCCCTTCAGGTTTAGTAAATGACTGGTAGTCCATCTGTAACTTATCAGACCTTTCACTGTCCATTGCAGTTGTGGTAGTGTTTGGTACTGATCTTTGATAACACCTTCTGTTATTCTGTTATAAAGCTCCTGAATTGCTGTTTTTATATCAAAGTCGGACGGACATCCAGAGCGGTCCTACCTAGGAGAGGGAGAAAGTAGAGGGAGAAAGTAAGGAGGGGTGTACTTTAGAATTATCCTAACCTTCTGCTGGTTTCCGTTCCGTTGCTTTTGTCCAATCCTGCATCAGTCCATAGCGGTAACAATAGCAAAAAAATATGCGGCAGGGAATTTCTTGATTTAATACTGATCTGCTTCATGTGATCAAGCCAGTATGTGCTGGATTACTGGGTTCGTATCTGGGGAAGAGTTGTAAAAAAATCATGCAATGCCTTAAAAAACAAGGTATTTCTTATTCTTATGACGTTTGGTTTGGAGTTATTAATTTTTCAGTTTTAACTTAATGTTAAGTTTTTGTCATTGGTCAATGGCTTTTTCTATGCAAAATGCCCCTTTGATTCTTTTTTGGGGCTGAGGTATCGCTCTTCCTAGAGCGGTTAGTTGAAGTTGGTTAGTTAGTTAGTAGATTACTCAATTTTATAAGGTCATGGCCTGGTCTCCCATAGTGTTAAAACCGCTCCTTGATCCGCTTGAATCAGTATCAGCCGAATCTTACCGTAAGGCTGGGAAATACATCCAGTTACATTCGGTAAAACGAAAGAAACTGATCAAACCTGCAGGAGTGATTGAACAGGATTCAAGAATACTGCTCTCCGGTCTTGTCGGCATGTTTCGGGATGGGAAACTAATCCGTATCTATTTTCCCAAGGAAATCATGATGGATGCGGAGTCTTATTTTATGGATACCCCGAGTAAATATGAATTCAAAGCATTTGAGGATTCCAGTTATGCCAATCTCACCCGGGAAGGGGAGAAACTATTGCTGGAAGAATTACCTGAATTTTCCGTCCTATCAACCAAAATGACCGCCATTGCCCAGGAATCCAATAGCGATTGGTTGGCTCTGTCACAGCTTTCCTGGAGGGAAGTGTTGGCCTATCTGAAATATAAAGATCCAGAAATAGAGAATAAAATCATGCAGAAGCATCTTGCCGAAGTACTAAAGATCAACCCTTCTACTTTCTATCGCTATCGTAGACAGATTTACGATCAGGCGCGGAGTAAAAAGGATATCAGGTACCTCAAAGAAAAGCTTTCGTACAGCTTTAAGAGCGAAATCTATGACCGGGTTGAAGAGGTTGATGAGCATGTATTTGCCTGGGCTACTTATTTTCATGGGTTTTTGAATGCCACTACGGATGAGAAAAAATACAAGGCCATGAAGTGGTCCTGGCTTTCGGCCAGGTTGTACCCCGAGGCAGACTGGGATTCTGCCTGTTGGCTGGCAAAGCTTTTCCTGCTTCTTTTTGTATTGGATGATACCACGGATAATCTTCCCTTGGGACTAAAAAATCGCTTTTGGAAAGATATTGAGTTGGGATTTAACGAGGTAATTTCCAATAAATCCCTTACCGCTTCCGGGGTAATGATAAAAAAATATATCAGGGCTTTTAAAAGCCTATGGGATGATTTTAACCTCATACATAGGGGAGATGCTGCCTATATCAGGTTTATCACCGATCAGCTCGGGCAATACCTGGAAGCCAAACGGCGGGAGTCATCCAATAAAGACAAGGAGCAGGTCCCAACCTTGGCGGATTACCAGCTGTATCGTCCCGTGTTTTCAGGAGGGAGATTGGCGATTGCGTTTACTTCCATGGGAATGGGAACGGAATTTTCGGCTTTGGCGGAAGCCTGGGAAGAAACTGCCCATGTAAGGGGACTGGCAGAGGAGCTGATCGTGATCACCAAGGATTTGTTTTCCTACCAAAAAGTGAAAAAAGCCAACGACTTCCATAATTGGATTCCTGTATTGGTAAATGCGGAGGGAATGACCGAAGATCAGGCCCGGGATTTCCTGGTTGAAAAACATGCCCGGTTAGTGAAAGAATTTATGGAAATCAATGCTGAATGGACCCAGCAATATAATCCGGATAAGGATTTGGTATTGGCCATACTCAAGCAGCTGAAATATAAAGTTTCCGGTGCTTTGGATTGGTCAGTAAAGGATACGAAGAGGTATTTTAATAATTGGTTGTGATGTTGGAAATAAGTGAAGTAGATAATGATGTCAATTTTAACGTATTCGAATGAATTGTATGAAAGTCTGCAGCGTGAACTGGCTGTAGTGAAGTTGGAGGGTGATAATCGCCTGATTCAGTTGGAAAGTGCCTTTAGCCTGGTGGATAAATCTATGGAGCAGCTCAAGGGCTATTTAAGTGAGTATAAGTTTGAAGATGAGGAGCAGGAAATTCTTTTTTTCAAATACTACATGTCTAAGTTTCTCAAGGACTCGATCTTTTATTCGGAGTTGTTCGGAATAGAATCCAATCGTCCGGTGGGATCCCGAAAAGACATCAAACAGTTCTATGAAAAGGAGCTAAGGGGAGTGCGGGACTTTCTAAGCAATCAGCAGGCCTTGTACAATTACATGCTGCTCAAGAAAAGTCATTACGACAGAACCTATTTTCTACGGAATGCACAGTCTCCGATTTTAAAGCCCAATCTGTTCTGGCATACTCTGGATACCCGATTTTGTACGGTGTACACCGTTTCCTTTGCCAGAATAAAGGCCACTCTTGCCATATCCGATTATATCTATGAAGAGTTGGCAGTATTGAACGGGGAATCGGATCCCAGGGGATTAGCCAAAAAATTCAACTTAACATGGACTGCCCCAAAAGTCTACCTAGTCGAATTGATTTATGGGCTAAAGTCAGCAGGGGTATTCAATCATGGGACAGCGGATATCCGCGAAATTGCCGCTACCCTGGAAATCCTGCTCAATAAGGAGATAAAAGATTACTATCGGACTTTTCAGGAGATCCGAATCAGGAAGAAGAGCAGAACGGTATTTCTGGATTTGCTCAGGGATAAAATGGAAGGGTACATGGAAGAATCAGAAGGGGTTTAAACTACTACCCTAATAATAGATCCTATATACCCAAATACGGTTTACTGAACTCCAAAGGTGAATGGTTGATAGAAGTGAAGAGGAATGAGTTTCGGTATCCGTAGCGGTATGTAGGTATGCCCCCAGATTAATCTGGGGGCATTTTTATTTTTTTTTATTACCCAAGTGGGTGTCTCCCTGTGAATTATAAGATCAAAATTTCCTGAGTTTTGGAGCCTAAGTTTTAAATAAAACTCCCGGCTTATGATTCAGCAACTGATTGGCAGTGAAGTGTTTTGGATAGTATTCCTTGGTGTGGTCCTGTCTTATTACGGGGTAGTCTGTATCCTTTTTTTTAAAAGTCCGATCCGCACATTTTTTACCGGGATCGGCACAAGAAGTAAGCAGGCATCTTCCCATATAAGCATAGATGAACTGGCCTTTTCCCTGGCTATACAGAGAAAACTCCTATTGGATAAGCAGGCGCCATTGGATGCCCATGAGCAGGAGCTCATTGCAAAATCCCCTTTTAAGGAGCTGTTGGGACAGCTGGCTAAGTAAAGTATTACTATACACTTGATATCAAACTAAACCAACAATAGCTATGAAATTAAATCAAAGAGTAAAGGCAGGATTAATGACCATGGGATTTTCAATTCTGGTTGGCAATTCAAATTTGTTTGCGCAAGGAACAGAAGGGATAACTGAAGCAGCCAGACTGGTCAATAGTTTTTTTGCCTCTGGGGTAAATCTGATGTATGCCATTGGAGCAGTGGTGGGCTTGATCGGTGCAGTAAAGGTATTTAACAAGTGGAACTCAGGTGAACCGGATACCGGAAAGGTGGCAGCAGCCTGGTTTGGGAGCTGCGTGTTTTTGGTAGTCGTGGCAGCGGTGCTGTCCAGTTTCTTTGCTGTTCCCGGAGCTTAATATGGGATTTAAAGTTTTCAAAGGTGTGGATCATCAGATGGAGTTCCATGGATTGAAAGGGCGGTATCTGACCTATATGGGGATAATTTTGGGTGCGGAATTGCTGCTGTTTTTTGTCTTGTATTCCATAGGTTTTCCATTGATTATAAGCGTACTAATTTGTGTTGGTTCATTTTTTTATTTAAGTGTCTGGGTTTCGGGTTTAAATAAGAAGCTGGGCATGGACGGGATGTTGAAACGGCAGGCGTTTAAGCGCTTGCCGGCATCCATTCGGATGTATGACCGAAGCTTTGTGAAGGAGCTTCGCTCTTCTGAGAATAGCTTAAACAAACACTAATCTGGGTTTCTATGAATAGCATTGATATAAATAAGCTCTTTCCTCTTTACAAGTTTATGGACGGGTTGCTGGTTTCAAGAACTGGGGATCTCACCGCCTGCTACGGGCTGGAATTACCCCCTTTGTTTACCTCCTCCAAAGCAGAGGTAGATGAAATCCATGCCCTCTTTGTCAAAGCCTTTAAAGTTTTGCCTGAGGGAACCATCGTCTGGAAGCAGGATTGGTTTGAGAAAGGGGAGTTTAGTGTTGGGGTGAATGAAACGGCAAGTTTCCTTTCCCGAAAGAGTGATGAGTATTTCTCCGGTAAACCGGTACTGATGCATTCCTGCTACCTGTTTGTCACCTTTCCTGCATCAGATAAGCCTTTACGGGACAGTAGTTTTTCCAATCTGTTCAGATCACATTGGGTTGGAGAGCCTTCGGTGCTAGCAGAGCGGGTTTCAGGTATTACTGGAGTCTTGGGGCAGATGGAGCATTTGCTGGCAAGTGGGCCTATTGGTCTTAGGAAATTGAAAGAGTCTGACTTATTGGGGGATAGTGCAAAAAAAGGCTTGCTGGAAAAATACCTGATGCCGGGCGCGGTTGGACAGGAGTTGCTGGATCAGGAATTACGGCCAGATTGGAAATCCGGGGGCCAGTATTTAGGGATGCTGAGTGTTTCTTCCCTGGATCAGCTGCCTGCAGCACTTGAGGCGAGCAAAATCTATGAGCCTTATTCGGGTGACTTGAGCAAGTTTTACCTGGGCTATGCCTCGGCTGTTGGACAGTTGCTGGATAGCAATCATATCTATCAACAGGTGATTCAACTGGTAGGAAAGGAGAAGACCTATGGGAAACTGGAAAGTAAAAGACTGCGCATGCAGGCGCTGTCCCGGTACAGCAGGGCAAATGAATTGGCAGCCGAGGGGATTCAGGAATACCTGGCAGCGGGCATAAAGGACAGTAAGGTTCCGGTCCGCATGCATGCCCATGTGCTGTGCTGGAGTGAGAGTAAGCAGCAATTGACTGCTGCACTTCAACAGACCGCAGCTGCCTTGAGCCATATGGAGCTTAAGCCTAAGATTGAAAGCTTAGGGGCTCCCCAGTTGTACTGGGCAGGGATTCCCGGAAATGCCACTGCATTGCCGGGCAATGAGACCTGTGCAATGTTTCTGGATGCTGCGCTTTGCCTGTTTAACCTGGAAAGCAGCCCTGCGGAATCGCTCGTGGCTAAGGGGGTTCGACTGGGAGATAGAACCTATGGACAGCCACTATGGGTGGATCTTTCCGATGGGCCGGTGGCTGCGGGCTGGATTACCAACCGGAATAAGTTTATCCTCGGTCCCTCCGGATCAGGAAAGAGCTTTTTTACCAATCATATGGTCAGATCCTATTACGAGCAGGGAACCCATGTAGTGCTGGTGGATGTGGGGCATTCCTATCAGGGACTCTGTGAGCTGGTTGGTGGAGCATACTTTACCTATTCTGAGACTACCCCCATTTGCTTTAATCCCTTTTATGTGGGCAGTCAGGGATTGGATACAGAAAAGAAGGAAAGTCTGAAGACGCTCCTGCTGGCCTTATGGAAAAAGGAGGATGAGCCTTTTCGCCGCTCTGAATACGTGGGGATATCCAATGCGGTTAAGGCCTACTACGAAAAGCTGGGGTTGGATTCCACTGTTACGCCCTGCTTTAATACCTTTTACGAGTTCTTATCTGTTGAGTATACGGCCTTGATTAAGCAGGAAGGGGTGCAGGTCAAAGACTTTGATCTGGGAAATTTCCTCTATGTCTTAAAGCCCTTTTACGCCGGGGGAGAATTTGATTACCTGCTGAATGCATCGGAGAACCTGGATTTATTGGAACAGCCTTTTATCGTATTTGAGCTGGATAAGATAAAGGATCATCCCATCCTGTTTCCGGTGGTCACCCTGATCATCATGGAGATTTTTATTTCCAAGATGCGGACGCTGAAAGGAATCCGCAAAATGATTTTGATCGAAGAGGCCTGGAAGGCCATTGCCAAAGAAGGGATGGCCGAGTACATCAAGTACCTGTTCAAGACGGTCCGCAAGTTTTTTGGGGAGGCAGTCGTGGTGACCCAGGAGGTGGAAGACATCATCCATTCCCCCATTGTAAAGGAGGCCATCATCAACAATTCAGACTGTAAGATCCTGCTCGACCAGTACAAATACCAGAACAAGTTTGACCAGATCCAGCGCCTGCTGGCACTGACTGAAAAGGATAAGGCGCTGGTATTGTCACTGAACAAGGCAAACGATCCCGGGCTTCACTACAAGGAAGTCTTCATCGGACTGGGTAGTAAAAGCCAGGTGTTCCGCACCGAGGTCAGCATGGAAGAATACCTCACCTATACCACCGAAGAGCGGGAGAAAATGGAATTGGAAAAGCTCTGTACAGCATTTGATGGAGATCGGAAACAGGCGATTACAGCACTATCCTATAAACTTCAACATCATGAATAGTAATAGTATATATATTTTGTTTAACAGTTTTACTTTAAGTAGAACACTGCGGAAAATTCTGGTTTTGACACCCATTCTGCTGCTGTTAAATACTCCGGTTTCCCAGGGGGCTATCCCCATAGCCGAGATCATCAGACAGGCAGTCAAGCGGGTGATCGTGGCAGTGGACCTGCAGGTGCAACGCTTGCAGAATCATACCATCGCCCTGCAACAGGCACAGCAACATCTGCAGAATATCCTGTCCAAAACCCGCTTGGATGAAATTGCCGAATGGTCGGAAAAACAGCGGGAGCTATATGATGGGTACTACCAAAGTCTGTGGAAAGTAAAATCAGTCATCACACAGATGAAGCGGGTGAAGGAAATTGCCGATACCCAGAGAAAGCTGGTAGAAGGATATGCAAAATCCTGGCAATACATCCAGAAAGGCGGGCAGTTTAGCGCTGCTGAACTGGGGTTGATTCAGGACAGGTATGGAAAAATTCTGGGGCAAAGCATCCGGAACCTGGAGGAACTGACCGGGTTGTTGCGCTCCATGAACAGCCAGCAGGATGATGCGGACCGTTTGGAGCGGATTCATTTGCTCGATACCCACATGCAGGATAACTACCGGGATTTGATGCGGATTTCCATGCAACTGGAAACCCTGTCCAGGCAAAGGGTGCATGCAAAAGGGGCATTCAAAACATTCAAGGAGCTTACGCGATGAGTTGCAGTGGTTTCAGAAAGGTGGTCAGTGCGCATGTCGTCGGTGTTTGCTTGCTGCTTGGTTTTAATATGATCGGGGGATTTGTGAATGCGCAGACCCTGGATGAATGGCTACGGCCTAAAAAGACCCAGATCGAGTACCTGGTCAAACAGCTTGCTGCCTTAAAAAGCTATACCGCAGCGGTAAAGGAGTCAGGTAATATACTTGATGTGGGATTAGGGAGGATCGGGGAATCCAAGGATGGGGAATACAGGCGGCATACGGATTTTTTTAAAAGCCATCAGGTACCCGGGAGTATATCGCTTGCTGCCCTTCAGCAAATGGAGGAGCAGGGCTTGCTTCCCGAGGATGTAAAAGCCTTGCTATTGCAGTCCAGGCAGTATTGGAGGATCAAATCCCGCTGGGATTATCCCAGACTCTATCAGTGGATCAGTGCTATTCATCTGGGTATGATGAATCGGGTAAAGGAGCAGGGGAGCTTTGTGGACTTACTCCTGGGTAGGCAGGAATTGGAGATGGAGGATGTGGCCCGTGCAAAGCTACTCAAGGAAGTGCAGTCAGAAATGAGTCAGATCAAATCTGATTTACTGTTGCTCCATGAAAAAGGGCATAAGTACATACGCTACTATCAGTTGAATCAAAATTGAAGGATCAAAACTGGGGAATTATGGAAAAGAAGAGGCGTATAGCCGGTAAAATTGGAGTGGGCAGGTTAAAGGCTTGGGTGGGCAGCATGTCTATTTTCATCCTGTTACTGGGTAATGGTCCTGCTTCAATGGCACAGGATCAGGAAATCCAGCAGCTGCTGCTCAATGTGGAGAAGCTCAACCAGCTCAAGGAATTACTCGCTCAGATGAAGGCTAACTATGAGATTGTCCAGCAGGGGTACTTGCAGGTCAAGTCCGTCACGGAAGGAAATTTCCACTTGCATGAGGTCTTTTTAAATCGCCTCTATACGGTCAATCCCAAGGTAAAAGCCTATTACCGAGTAGGAGAAATTATCCAGTTACAGGTACAGCTGCTGGAGTTTACCCGCAAATCCCTGAAAGGACTGAAGCAGGAGTCCAGAAGCAGTCTGGAGGATATAGCCTACTTATCTGGGGTATTTTCCAGACTCCAAGGGGCAAGTATGAGCAACCTGGAAGAGTTGATCCTGTTGATCACTGATGGACAGTTCCAGATGGATGATGCAGAGCGCATTCAGGCTATTGACCGGATTTATTCCGATATGCGGAAGCTACTGCTGGACAGCCAACAGGTAACAGCAGAGTTTAAGCAACTCTTTCTGCTCAGATCCCGGGAGAAGGCAGCCCAATTCACCCTAAAAAGTATTCTGTCTGATGAATAATCCAATGAAAACAGGAGTGTTAATCGGTAGGGACAGGTGGGTGAAGTGCCTTGTATTGGTTTTGGGAACAGGTTTTTTTCTGTTCCTGCCCGGCCTTGGGTTTGCCCAGAGTTTTTCTGAATCCATGATTGATTTCCAGAAAACTCTGGATGAGGTGGGTGAGTCTTTGGGACCCGGGACTGCCCAACTGCGGAATGCTGCACGGGCAATAGCGGGAATAGGGGCGGTCTTTTACATAGGAAACCGGGTATGGAAGCAAATTGCTGCGGCTGAATCCATAGACTTTTACCCGCTTTTCAGACCCTTTGTGCTGACTATCCTGATATTGAATTTTAGCTGGGTGATTGGATTTATTGAGGCGCTGATGAACCCGGTATTACTGGCGACTTACAGCATGCAGGAAGATTCGAACACTGCCATAGAACGCTTGATTGCTGCCAAACAGGAGGCCTTGGAAAACGGTGAATTCTATGAAATGTATGTGGGGGAAGCCGGGCAGGGGGATCGGGAGCTTTGGTATGAATATTCCAATCCGGAAGCCGGGGAGGAAGGTTGGATGGAAAGTGTAGGGAACGGAATCCAGTTTGCCCTGGAAAAGGCCTCTTTTCACATGCAGTTGAACATCAAAACCTGGATAAGTGAGGTGTTGCAGGTACTCTACCTGTCAGCATCGCTGGCTATCAAGGCCATCCGGACCTTTTACCTGGTAATCCTTTCCATACTGGGCCCCATCAGTTTTGGACTGGCGGTGTTTGACGGTTTTCAACATACCCTGACCCAGTGGGTGGCACGCTACATCAATGTGTTTCTATGGTTGCCGGTGGCCAATATTTTCGGAGTGGTGATCGGCAAAATTCAGGAAGGCCTGCTGGAAGTTGATCTGGCGCAGATCGAAAATACAGGGAAGACCTTCTTCTCATCCACCGATACGGCTTACCTGATCTTTATGGTCATTGCCATTTTGGGCTATATGACCGTCCCTTCGGTATCCAACTACATCATTTATGCGGGGGGAAATGATTCCCTGCTGCATAAGTCAAGTAATGTGGTCAGTGGGGGTGCAGGCATGGCCGGCAAATTAATCACAGGAAAATAAACAGGTATGCTATGATCAAACAACTAACTCAACTGGATACGGCCTTTCAACTGGTGAAATGGTGGAGTCTGGGGATCGTCGGTTTCTGCTTGCTGGCAATGCTCAGTTCCGGGTTCTATGCGCTGCATGCGGTAAACCAGGCCAAACGGGAAATCTACCTGTTGGCGGAGAATCAGGTGCTTAAAGCATCAGCCAACCCCAGGGAATCCCTGCTGGAAGTGGAAGCCAGAGCCCATATCAAGCAGGTGCATCAGCTGCTGTTTATGTTCTCTCCTGATGAGCAATTGATCAACGACCAACTCAATGAAGCCTTTTACCTAGGGGATGCTTCGATCAAATTCCATGTGGACAACCTCAAAGAATCGGGTTATTACAAACAGGTACTGGCAGCAAGTGTCAGCCAGCGGGTGCTGCTGGACAGCATTGCGGTGGATATTACCCAAGGGGATTTTCCATTCACCTTTTATGGCAAACAGGAAATTATACGCTCCTCCTCACGTGTGGTTCGCTCACTGGTGACGGTAGGCAAATTAAGGGCGGTTCAGCGATCCGAACACAATCCCCATGGCTTCCTGATAGAAAACTGGGAAATCATTGAAAACAGGGATCTAAACCACTATGCACGATGAGCAAGACCGGCGTAATTTCTCATTGGTTCCTGTTTGGTGGCAGTGCCAAGGTGAAGGGCAAACGATCAGGCAGGGAACTGGTAGTGGGATGGCTTTATCAGGGCTATTGCCATATCCGGGACTATTCCTGCACTAGACTGGAGGCATTTGACAGGAAGTTGAACAATAGTCAAAAAATCCTTTGCTATGGCTTGATCCTGCTTTTTTTGCTGATCATGGCTGTTTGGCCCCTGGTCCGATGGGTGGTCTCCTCTCCTGTGAGTATTCCGCCCAGGGCTGCAAGCTTTCCCCCACCATTACCCAATCGGGCGACCTTGGCCCCCGATACACTTATTCATGCTTTTACACTTAAACCAATTATCTATGAAAACGAACAAAAGTAGTCCCGAACAATACAGAAAGGGAATTTTCTACCTGCTACTGCCCGTACTGGTCATTCCCTTGTTGTTTGGCCTGAGTTGGGTATTATTTCCGGTGCAGGCGGAGACGAATACGCAGGCTACGGGCCTGAATACCGCATTGCCTGCCCCTCAGCTGAAAGCAGAAAAACAATCCAAGGCCGCAGCCTATGAATTTCAGGAAAAAGCCACCAGGCAGCCTGACAGCTGGGAGCTGCCGGCGCTTTACCAAATGGGTGATTTTCTGGGTGATCATGACAATGAAGCCGATGCTGTGGATGCCGATAATGGATGGGAAGAAACTGAGCAGTTCGGTTCAGGAATTCCTTCCAAGTTTATAAAAGGAAAGAAAGAATCACCTGTAAACAAGACTGGTCTGGATAAGAAGGAAGAACTGATCGAAAAACAGTTGCAAAGCCTGGATGCTTTGCTGGGAAATCAGGCATTGGGAGGATTTTCCGGTAATACTGGTGCTGAAGCCGGTCCGGGAGTTTCAATAAAAGCAGCTCTGGGTTTGGATTTGGATGATGGGTTGGATTTGGAAAAGGAACAGACCCCGGAACTGGTTCTGATGAAGCAGATGATGGAGGACCTGCAGACTTCCGCCCAACAGCCTGATGCCCAACTCGAGCAGCTTTCAGCGCTCATGGATAAATTACTGCTGATACAAAATCCAGCCTTGGGGGAACAGTTCGTTGAGCCGTCCATAGTCAAGGAAAAACGTGCCTTTCCAGCACTGAAGGAAAAAGGGGTGGATGTAGGTGGGTCACCTTTTGGTTTTGAAGAAACCCAAGGTTTAAACCAGGGGCTTGAGGCTCCCAACGTTTTTTTTGGCCTGAATGATCCCGGTACGGATTTGCGTTCATCTGATGCACCGACCACTTTTTCTGCGGTTATCCCCAGGACCCAGCAGCTCTATCCCGGAGAGGTGTTGGAGCTCAAATTGGAGGAATCCATGTGGGTGGACGGAACGGAGATTCCTGCCGGGACTTCCCTTTTTGGAACCACCAGCCTTTCAGGAAACAGATTGCAGGTGAGTATACCGGGTATCCTGTGGGACAAGCATTTACTGCCCCTTGATTTGAAAGTATACAGTACCGATGCCATTGCCGGATTACCGGTCCATGCAAAAAGCAGCGGAGCACAACTGATGGAAGAAGGCAGTTCTGAACTTCAGTCAATCGGAATACTGGGTATGGGAATGGATTGGCAGGCACAGGTGGCCAATTCAGGAATACAGGCTACAAAAGGCCTGTTTAAATCAAAATCCAGGGCTAAGCAACTCACCCTGAAAGCAGGGCATCCGGTGTTGCTGGTTAACGCTAAATCAGGTAGGGTATGAAAACCGGGTTGTTTATAAGAATTGGGATACTTACCCTGATGTTGAGCTGGGTCGAAAGCCAGGTTGCCGCCCAGCAACAGGTAGAAGTTGCCTACGACAAAACCACTTTTCTGGTGTTTGATGCCCCAATTGAATCGGTGGACCGGGGTTCCCGCATGCTGATGAGCCAACGAGATGAGGCTGGGAAGAACTTACTCAAACTGAAGGCAGGCAGCAGAGATCTGGAGTATACCAACCTCCATGTGCTCACAGCAGATGGGAAACTGCATGATTTTACCGTGAGGTATGCGGCAGATCCTGTCCAGCTGACCGTTGATCTTCGAACTGCTTCTTCAGATCCGGAGAAAACTGCATTCCTGGATTTGCCTTTTTCTGTTGCTGAATTTGAAAGCATACATCAGGGGCTGAATGCTGCCGGGAGGTTGGTCAAAAGCAGCGCCTATCAAATGGAGGGGAGCTTGACAGGGATTTACTTTTCGAAAGGAATACTGTTTTTTGATTTAACACTACTCAATCATTCGGTCATACCCTTTGAACTGGATCGGATTGAGGTAAAAATCAGCGATAAGAGGTCATCCAGACGGAGCAGTTTCAGGACCGTCTCCCTGGTTCCTGCCTATAGTTCGGTGGAAAAGGGCCATGCATTTACCGGGGATGTTTCAGAATCCCTGATGCTGGCTTTTCCGGTGTTCACCATAGCGGAGAATAAAGTGCTGGAGTTCAGCTTTTACGAGCTGCACGGAGACCGGCAACTACCACTACAAATTTCCGGCAAGAAGCTGCTCAAAGCAGACCTATTGCCTATTTCTAACCTAAACCAATTAAACGATGGATCAGGAAAATTTTGATTACCTAACCGAAAAACTCAAATACAGTGGTTTTGAGGATAAGCTGAACGGGGCCTTGGAAAAGCTGATAAAGGCAGAGACGCCTGCATTTACCCTGCCTCTTCGCATGGACTTTGATTCCAAACAGGTGGATTTTAACCTGCACTTTAAACGTTCTGAAGTCAGTGAGCGGTACTTCTTTAACAAGATGGAGGTATTTGTTCCAAATGTAAATCCTGAAATAGCAGGAAAAACCCACAGTTTTTACCAGAACCAGGGCATTACGGCAAAGGAGGCATTTAATCTGCTGGAAGGGCGTGCGGTTCAAAAAACCCTGCTCAATGCGGACAAAGAGCAATACAAAGCCTGGCTGCAGCTGGATCTGGGCAATAAAGAAGAAAATGGGAATTTTAAGCTCAATCAGTACCACGAGAATTATGGATATGATCTGGGAGCCAAACTCAGGGAATTTCCCATTGCTGAGTTAAAGGATCAGACCAAGATGGACTGGATGATGAAATCCCTGCAGAAGGGCAACCAATATCCGGTATCCATGGAAGTGGGGGGAAAAGAAGAGATTATGTTTATCGAGGCCAACCCCAAATTCAAATCCATCAATGTGTACGATGCTTCACTTTCCTCGGTGAAGTCTGAGGACTTAAAGCTGGATAGCGCAAAAGTGAAAGTTGATGGAGGTGATCTGACTGGTGAGGATTCTTCTAAAAAAAAAGTGAAGCAGGAGATGAAGCAGGAGATGAAGCAGGAAGGTCAGTCGGCGAAGAAGAAAGTGGTGAATTCTGAATCAGGGGAGAAGAAAAAGGAGGCGGTTATGAAAGCTGCTCCTGAAACTTCCCTTCCCCAGACACCAAAAATGCCCAAACAAGGGAAAGGTAAGCGGGTTTAATTAAATAAATAGGTATCTTTGTGCGACATATTTAATCATTTGATTTTTGGGAAAAATGCCCGGCCTGGTAGGCTGGGCTTTTTTTTGGGTATAGGCGCGAATACTATTCGTTATTCCTGGGAACATAAAACTCTCCATCGGTAAACTGTACCGTCCCGGTGAGTATATTTTGACCTGTACTGCTGTCGTAGGCTTTTGCTGTTCCTGAAAAGGTGCCTTTTATCCCGTTTGCATCAAGCTGTTCGAAGGTAATGGTAACTGCGTCCCAAAGCGGGGCCACACTGCTGTTGTTTGTTGCAATAAAGCTTTTACCGTTTTCATCATGATACCCAAAAATGAATGTATGGGCAGTGATGACTCCTGATGATGATAAATTGGAATAGGTGCTTCCGGTAACAAAGTCTTCGGTATGATCCAGACGGAAAACGACCTGATTGGTAAGCGGTTTAAAAATGTTTTCTGCTCCTGAAAGTTGGATGATATGCAGCTTGTTTACCCCATCATAATACTTTCCCCCGGTTAAATTAATCTGGGTTTCTGGCTGGTAAGCATAGGCTACTGCTTTTCCGTCTACTTTGAAACGAAAATAATAGGCTGACTTTTTATTGCCGGGATTATCATCCTCACCGGAGCATCCTACCACTAGGAACAGACTACAAAGCAAGCAAATGGACAAGACTAGTGATTTTTTCATGACTGTTAGCGGTTGAAGTTTTTTTCGGAGTAATAGCCAATGGCTCCTCCTATAAAGGCAAAAATGAGCATGGACAAAAGGATATTTCCAAGCAATACCCAGGCATTTCCCACAATCTGCTGGTACTGCTCCATAATGGATGGAAAATTCAAAATATAGCCGAAGACACCTGTTGCACCTCTCCACCTTTTTACCATGTCCGGCTGAAAGTAATAGCTAAATGGAATGCCCAAAAGAGCACCTGCCAGCGAGAAAGTAAGTTTTTTACCCTGTCTTGAAACAAAGGCAAGGTATAGAATAAGGTATAGCAGGATACCGATTGGAATGAACAGCAGGGTGATAAGCAGCAGGGTTATCCTGATGGCAAGCGTTGGGATACCTATTTTTGGTGCAACTGCCGCCCCAACTCCCAAAAGCAGTTTTTCAGGCTTTGAAAAGTAGGTGCGTATTTTTTGACTATTCATTTTTTCTGGCTTTTTGATAAAAATACTGAGGCCATAGGGTTTGGGAAATAGCCGGTGATTAGCTGTAGATCCTGAATAATTTATCGGAAGGTTTTATTTATTATTTGAGCTAAAACAATAATTTACCTTCCCTTTTTGCTCGCTATGAATTACTGTCTGGTCCTGGCTTTTGTTTTTCAGTTTTTTGGGTTCATCCATCAGGACCTGTGGGATATGACCTTGGACCGCTCCGATCTCCAGGAACTGGATTCTTTGACTGTTGATCAGAGAAACGATTACATTAAACAACGGCTTTTTGCAAATCCTGCCGACAGCAGTCTATTGGAAATGGCCTTGGAAAACCTGGAGTTATCCCACTATTTAGCTTACAAAAAAGGGGGTATGATGGCTTATGAACGCCTTGGGCTTATTTATCAATACAGTCTTTCCAATCCTTTCAAAGCCCTGGATAACTATCTTCAGGCACTCACCCTAGCTGAGCAATCTGCTTGGTTGGATCAGTATAAATGGGGGGTAAAAGGTAATATTGCCACCATTTATTATGAGCAGGAGGAATATGAAAAGGCCCTGGGACTATTCAGGGAAGTGGCTTCTAACAGCCCGGCTTCAGAATTGACGGCAATTTTGAACATCGGGAACATTTTCGGGGCACAACAAAAAAATGATTCAGCCATATTCTATTTCAAAAAAGCCCTGACCTTTGATCAGATCAAAAACAACCCGGTACAGCAGGCGAATCTATACAGTAACCTATCCTTAATCTATGTTCAGGTAGGACAAGCGGAACCTGCCATTGACTTTGCAAGCCGGAGTCTGGCTTTGGTGGATTCACTGGGGATAGAATTTGTCAGACCTACTGCCTATGCCAATGCGGCAATGGCGTACCTTGAACAGGGGAAGGTGGATAAAGCAGAAACATTGGCCCTGGAATCTCTCAGATCCAGCAGGGAGCAAGGCAATCTTTTTGCCCAGAAATCAGCTTTGGGAACGCTCTCTGATATCTATTCGGCAAAGGGGGATTACAAAAAGGGATTGGAAACCTTTAGGGAATTCTCTGAACTGAAAGACAGTTTGAACAACCAAAACCGTAGGGTAGAAGTCAACAGAAAGCAGATGGCTTTTGATTTTGAACAGGAACGGACACGTTCAAATGCGGAGATACAGAGGCAGAAGTTGGTCAGAAAATACACCCTGGGGCTGGCAATCTTATTTGTTCTGTTTTTATTGGCAGGGGGGTATTTCTATATCCGGCGCAAGGATGCCTTGGCAGAAAAGCAGGATGCAGAATTCAGGGCATTGGTTTCTGAAACAGAGTTAAAAGCCCTTCAATCCCAAATGAACCCGCATTTTATTTTTAATTCCCTGAATTCAATCGGAGATTATATACTAAAAAATGATGCGGATGCAGCACAGGATTATCTTTCCAAATTCAGCAAGCTGATGCGAATGGTATTGGAAAATTCAGGTCAAAAGGAAATTGCCCTGGATGAGGATCTGAAGTTTTTGGAAATGTATTTACAAATTGAAAGTAAAAGACAGCCAGGCAAGTTCTCCTACACCATCCAGGTTCCGGCAACTATGGATACGGCTAATATTTTGGTCCCGCCTATGTTACTACAGCCTTTTATAGAAAACTGCATCTGGCATGCATTCGCTGAAAATTTGCAATCGGGGGAAATCAAAATCAGTTTCTGGGCAGGGGATGAAACCCTGCATTGTCGGGTTGAAGACAATGGCATGGGAAGGAACCCTGAGTACTATCCCAATGGCAGAAAATCCATGGGAGTTGGGATTACTGAAAGCCGGATCCAGATCCTCAACCAGCGGGTTGGACGCAAGGGGAAACTCCACATCATTGACAAACCCGGAAATTCAGGAACAACAGTAGAGATTACCCTGCCGTTACTATTGGCTTATTGATTATGGAAATGAAAATTGCGATTGTAGAGGATGAACAGCATTGTACAGACAGGATTCTGGCATTTCTTGCCCCATACCAGGATAGGGTTAAGATAGTGTGCTATGATTCAGTTCCTGCAGCGATAGCCGGTTTGGAGAAGGAACGGCCAGATATTGTTTTTTTGGATGTCATGATTGGGGGAAAAACCGGTTTTGATTTGCTCTCCGAGCTATCATTTTCAGATTTTTGCCTGATTTTTACCACCTCCTTTGAACAGTACGCCCTGGATGCTTTCCGATTTTCTGCCCTGGATTATTTACTTAAGCCCATAGACCGGGAAGATTTTGAGCTGGCCATACAAAAAGCCTTTGAAAAGCTGGATCAGAATCAGCTCAGGGAAAGGGTAGAAGTATTGTTGAGCCATCTTTCAAAGGTGACTACAGACAGAAAAATCAGTCTGCCATCCAAAGATGGTTTCCAGTTTTTATCCATTTCGGATATTGTACGATGCGAAGCAGATGTGAATTATACCCATTTGTATACCGTTGACGGAAAGAAACATACCGTATCCAAGACCTTAAAGTATTTTGAAGGTCTTCTGGTGGATTTCGGTTTTTTCAGGATCCATAATTCCCATCTGATCAACTTAAAGTTTGTGAGCGGTTATTCCAAAAACGGCTACGTGACACTTTCGAATGATTTGGTGCTGGAAATCAGTGTGCGAAGAAAGGAAGGCTTTGCCCAAGCCTGCAAGAGATTTTTAGAAGGATAGTTCGATTTTTGTTTACCATGCTAAAAGAGGTTCTCTAGTTAGAAGTAGGACATTGCAAAACTCAGTAAACCGTTTCAAAGTAGAAGTAGGGAAGTGGAGCAATACCAGCCTTGTAAACGGGAGTCTTGCTTTGGTGAATACCGCTCTTGAATTTCTCACAAATGAAATCCATGGGATCTGGGGAACCTTAAGCTACCGGTATAAAGCCGCTTGCTTTCGAAAAAGGAAGCCTAAACCCACGTTAGGAATTTGCTTGCGTTGTGTTCCATGAGCCATGGATTTTTGGCTGATCGGGTAGCGAAATTATTGGTTCTACCCTTAAGTTAGTGGGGATATAAGTCTAGCCCGCCATGGAAAAACAGGATTGCACTCCTGAAGTTGGTAAAAGTTCTATAGCCTTTACCCACAGTTTTGAGCTCTTGGATTTTGCCATTTAGCCGTTCTGCCATTGCGTTGTTTAGGTTCATCAATAAGGCATTCACGACACCTTTTATATGGTTGTTAAACATGGCTACTACTTTGTCGATTTCCTTGATT
>JBLWXT010000045.1:0-22128 GCA_048267305.1 Owenweeksia sp.
GCACCTTATAGCGATAACTTCGATAGTTCTCCCAACAATGCTATTCCTTATTGCTGGAACAATCTGATTACCGGAGGACGAACCACCAATGGAGTGGCGCAAACCTATCAGTTTGCCACACCAATCAGTTCGCCCAACCATATCAGGTTTTACAATGGTAGCCCTGCGGGCCCTACGGATACCACCTTACTGATCAGTCCTAATTTTAGTGACATGCCGGTAGGTGATAAGCGGATACAGTTTTACGCTCAAACCACGTCTACCCTTGGAGACGACCTGGTGATAGGTACAATGTCTGATCCAATGAACGCATTATCCTTTAATGCGATTGATACTGTTCAGCTTACAACTCTTTACGATTTGTATTTAGTGAAGTTGGATTTAGCATCAGGTTATAATGGTACAGATAACTATATCGCTTTCCGTCATGGAAACAGAGCAACGTTCCGTACCATATATATAGATGACTTCTTGTATGAGGAGATACCACTTTGTGATCCTCCGTTGAGCAATACCTTGGGAGCTTTTGATATTATGGCTAACTCTGCCAGTGTTTATTGGGGAGCGGGTAGCAATGGTGTTGAAACTCACGTAGAGTGGGGCCCATTAGGATACACTCCAGGAACCAGTGGAGCTTTGGGTAGTGATTCAGTTTCAGGAAATATTGATACCTTATCGCTTACAGGCCTGAGTCCACAAACCACCTATGATGTTTACATTAAGGATAGTTGTGCAGCCAATGGCTTTAGCCTATGGGTTGGGCCAATCACCTTTACCACCAAATGTGTACTTACTCAGCCAGCTGTACTTCCATTTATCGATGGATTTGAATCGTATGCTGTAGGACCTTATTTTGAGGACCAGGATTTCTGTTTTAATAGTTACTACTGGGATTTCCAGGCTGATAATTCGTTTGGTAGATTAAGAGTACAAGGAGGTACCAATTTTTATAAAACAGGGCAACAAGCCTTTACGATGGATCATTCTCCTGCGCCCATCACTCCGGAAGACAACTTCCTGACTTTAGCTATTAATCTTTCCAGCTATACCGCCAGTAATGGTATTGAGTTAAATTTCAGCTACTTGAGTCATGGGCAGGAAAGTAGCCCCAGCAACAGAGTTTGGGTTCGAGGTTCAGGAACTGATCCGTGGATTGAAATTTATGATCTGGATGTAACCCAGGGACAAAACGGGGTTTATCACGATGTGACCAATGTGGATATTGTGGGCCCACTTGCAGCTGCCAGTCAGTCTGTAGGTGCCAATACTCAAATACGCTTTGGGCAAACGGGAAGGTTTACGGCATCCAGCCTTACGTTCTCTGATGGATTTACCTTTGATGATGTATCTTTAGTAGAGGTTACTTGTCCTACACCAACAGGCCTTACAGCCACTAATTTGGTAGATACAGGTGCTACACTTAGTTGGAATGCTTCTTCAAGTGCAATCGGTTATCAGGTTTGGTTTGGCCCCCGTAATTTTTATCAGGGTACAGCCACTTTAGGTGGAGCCAAGCGTATTGCCACCACACCGTCTTTGGTACTTGATACCTTGCGTTCTAAAGTATGTTACGAATATGTGATCCGCTACATCTGTGGCCCTGGCGATACCTCATTTTTTGCAGGCCCTTATGAGTTCTGTACACCATGTGGCATCTTTAATGCACCCATCATTGAAACCTTTGATAGCCCTAACTGGATTGCCAGTGGTAGCAATGCCGGTAATGTATTAGATGGATGTTGGTCATCCACACCCGATGTATCAGATGGCGTGGAACCGTTTAAATGGATACCAAGAGCTACCGGCCCAACCAGTGGTAATGGACCTTTAAGTGATAACACAGGTGGTAACTTCCTTTATGTTGAAGCCTCCAGTAGTTCTGCCAATGATGTAGCTACATTGATTTCTCCACAAATTGATTTGGGAACTCTGGCCAATCCGTCATTGTTCTTTGATGAGCACCGCTATAGTGGGGCCACTATTGCCGATATGGATGTGGATATATCTGCCGACTTTGGTAATACATGGACGAATCTATATAGTGTAACGGGAGATATTCAAACTTCAGCGGCAGCAGCGTGGGTAACCCAATCAGCAAGTTTGGTAAGTTATGTAGGTGATACCGTTATGATTCGCTTTGTGCAAACCGGTAACGGATGTTGTGGGGATGCGGCTATTGACAACTTCATCATCAGAGATGTTGTAAGTGAGGATATGGCGGTTGTTGATGCCGACTTTGTTCGCGTTGGAAAATGTCTTACCACCAATGATACCATTAGAGTTGATGTAGCCAATAACCTGGGGGCGGCAGTAAACTTTGCCACCACCAGTCTATTGGTTCACTATGATGTTAGTGGTCCGGTAAATACCAATGGTACTATTACGGTTAATACAGGTACACTGCTGGCAGGAGATACCACGAGTTTCTTTGCCACTAACATAGACATGTCGCAGCCAGGGTTTTATACCCTTAATGCTTATATAGACCCGAATACTAAGAATTTGGATCCGTCTAACGACACCTTGATGTCCAGTGTTACTGTTCAGGTTTATGATGATTGGGAGGTTACTCCTGATACTTTAGTGGTTATTACAAATACCACGGATACGGTTGAGTTAGAAGCAAAGTCAACACTCTTTGGAGGAGGTGGCTTCTTTATCTCTGAAATCTGTCATTTTAAAACAGCATCAGGTGCTCCTTCAGGAGGATGGCCAGCCTACTTAACAGCGGATGATTACATCGAGATCACTGGTGTTCCAAACTCTGATTTAGGTGGTTATGTGTTAGAGCAATGGAGTGCAACGGCTAGTTCGAGTGTTTACACATTCCCTGCCGGTACTTTAATCGGCCCTAATGGCACTGCTATTTTAACGATAGGATCAGGAGCTGGTGCTGATGATCCAACAAACTTTTTGTACAATGGTAAAGGAACCAGTACTATTACGTACGGCTCCGGCACCGGTGCAGGAAGGATACTGAAAGATGCGAATAACAATATCATTGATGCAGTAGCTTATGGTACTTATACATTCCCGGCAGCCTCTGGTGTTACTGCGGCAGATTGGTCTGGTTCTCAACCAGCGTCAACCTCTACCTCAGGTATTCGTTTGGAAGGTCCTGATTTGAATAGCTCAACTGGTTGGGTGGCTTCGGCTACATCACCACAGGATCCGAATACATTAAATACAGGAGTTGTTCTTCCTTCTGCCGGAAGTATAGCCGGTTTTGGCTGGACTTTGAACAGTGCAATTGTGGACACCTTACCCAAAACAGTGGTAGGACCATACACCAGTTCAGGGGTATACAATTACATCGCTACGTATAACGGCCCATGTGGAGTATTTTCTGACACGGTTACAGTAATTGTAAACCTTCCGGGAAGTTGCCCAACACCAACGAATTTGGCTGCTAACGTTATCGCTTGTGATAGTGTTGAGATTAGCTGGAATTCAGCAGCGGATTCAGCTTTGGTTGAATACCTTCCAACAGGTGGAACTCCAGGTACCGGAACATTGGTAATGGGAGACAGTAGCCTAACCGTTACAGGTACATCGGCCAATACGGTTTATGACTATTATGTAGCCAATATCTGCGGTGGTGATACCAGCGCTGTGGCTGGTCCATTTACCTTTAATACGGGCAACTTTGGAGCTCCTGTAGCAGCATGTGCTGTAACGCAACAAGGCTTTAGCTTACTTGTAAACTTTGACGGTAGTGCCAGTACTGGTAAAGACAATAGTTATGCATGGGACTTTGGAGACGGTAATACAGGTACAGGTGTTAATACCACTCATACCTATACTGCAGGAGGCGCCCAAACCATTACACTTGTTGTTACCAATGCCTGTGGCTCAGATACCACTACCTGTAATCTGGATTCTACCTTTAGTTATGGAGAAAACACCTTGGCTCAAAGCCTTGTTTTATTCCCCAATCCAGCTAAAGATCAGGTGAAAGTGAGTTTTGATGCTGAATCTACCGAGATGACACTTCGCGTGCTTGATCTTAGCGGAAAGCAGATCATGACTGAAGCGCATGATAACCTAAATGGAAAAGTAGATTTCATGATAAACATTGGCAACTTGGCTGACGGTGTTTACATGATTGAAGTTTCCAACGGAGAGCTTAAAGCAACCAAGAGGTTGATTAAGCAGTAGGTCGTCAATCATTAAATTGAGAAGCCCCCATGCTTTTGCATGGGGGCTTTTTTTGGTCTTAAGCGTAAATTTTAATATTTGTTTTAACTATAAATAATGTTATTCGTATAAGTAAATTCAATATCCACTAACTGAGTGTAGGACGATTCTTGAATTGAAATTAGTATCATCCTCAAAATGCAGGAATTTATAGAATATTGTAAGAAAATACTATGTAAGATTTTGATGTACAATTGTTTAGAGTGGTTCAAAAATTTGTGTTTGTTGTTTTTTCGGCAATAGAAGTGTGTAAATTGAACATCCTTTATTTCTTTAATTACATATTTTATACTATGAAAAGAATTTTACTAGTTGTGGCATTAGCTGCGCTCTGTTGGCTTCCGGCAATGGCTCAGCAAAACATAGCCCTTCAGGCTGTTGCTGCGCATTCCGGTGGAGGTACCACCACCTTTGATGCCTCGAATTACAACGATGGTGTAATCTCTGTTGGAACAGCTCAACCCTGGGGTTGGGTTACAGCCGGTGGCTGGATAGAGTATACCTGGAGTACTCCTAAGAGTTTTCAAACCATTGTGTTTTATGATGGAGGACGACAGGTTACGGCTGGGCAAATTCAATATTGGGATGCCCTTACAAGTTCTTACGTAACTGTTATTGCCAATTTTGGTCCTTTATTGGATCCCACACCCGGCTCGGCAGATACTGTAGTCTTGCCTACCCGTGTAACATCAACCAAGCTTCGCTTCAACGCGCTGGCCGGTTCCAATCCCAATCACAGGGAAATAGAAGTGTATGAGGCTCCCTCAGGTCGGCATGATGCAGGTGCAACAGCTATTAGTGGGTTGGTAGCGGTATGTCCGTCTTCCGTACCAATAGATGTAACGATTCAAAACTTTGGTATCAATATTATTGATTCGGTATTGGTAAACTGGGAGGTAAACGGGATTCTTCAAACTCCGAAGATGCACAATACAGTGTTGGATACATTTGGAGGCATGGGACCCAGCAGCGCACAGGTTAGCGTGGGTAATTATTCGTTTTTAACCAATACCAATTATGTGGTACGGGCGTGGACCAGCCTTCCCAACAATACAGGTGATACTACCAATTTTAACGATACCACCAGAAGTGTACTTCGTTTAGGCGCACCATCCGGTCTTGCCGTGGGTGGTGTTACAGCTACTGCAGCCACCGCTGTCTGGAATGGGGCTCCTTCCACAAGCTATGAGATAATCTATGGCCCGGGGGGATTTAATCCCATGTTTACAGGTAATTCGGTTTTGAGTAGCGGAGCATCAGCTCCCATGACCCCGCTTTTAGCCAATACCCTATATGATGTTTATCTGGTAGCTGAATGTGGTGGATCAAGCTATAGCGATACCACAGGTCCTGTGTCTTTTTATACACCATGTTTAACCTATATAGCCCCGTTTTTTGAAGACTTTGACAGTACAAGCTACGGATGGGTAGCAAGCGGAAGTAATGCAGGTAATGGCATTAACCAGTGCTGGACAAGCTTTCCACCGGTTAGTGATGGCGTAGAGCCTTTTAAGTGGATACCAAGAAACACCGGCCCTACCAGTGGTAATGGCCCCTTGATGGATAAAACAGGTGGCAACTTTATGTATGTGGAGGCTTCCGGCAGTGCAGTAAGCGATACAGCCTTGCTAACCACTCCTCCTATAGATGTAAGTGGATTGACTACCCCGGCCCTTTATTTTTATCAGCATAGATATAGTGGCGCCACTATAGCCGATATGGAGGTACAGGTAACCAATGATGGTTCCCTTACCTGGAGTACCGTATATAGTGTTAGTGGAGATATCCAAACCTCCTCCAGTGATCCGTGGCAATTGGAATATGTAAACCTTGCCGCTTATACAGGTGATACCATTCAGATTCGTTTCAGACAAAAAGGAAACGGCTGTTGTGGTGATGCGGCAATAGACGATGTTATAGTGGATGAAGCGCCTACATGCCCATGGCCAGGCGGACTTACCATAACCAGTATTACAGACAGCAACGCCATTGCAGCATGGAGCGATCCTTCAGGCAATAAGTGGGATTTGAGTTGGGGGCCAAGCGGCTTTCAGCAAGGCTCACCCGGTACTTTCAATATGACTACCTCCACAAACCCTGATACCTTAGATGGTTTGTTGCCCAATACACTGTACGATTATTATGTACGTGCCAACTGTACAGATTCAGCCAATGGAGTGAGTTTGCTGATAGGTCCGTTTACCTTCCGTACGCCTTGTTTACCATTTACAGCACCTTATAGCGATAACTTTGACAGTTCTCCTAACAATGCCGTGCCGTTTTGCTGGAGCAATTATATAACCGGAGGACGAACCACCAATGGAGTGGCGCAAACCTATCAGTTTGGCACGCCAATCAGTTCGCCCAACCATATCAGGTTTTACAACGGTAACCCTGCGGGGCCCGGAGATACTACCTTGCTTATTAGTCCACAGTTTAGTGACATGCCGGTGGGTGATAAGCGGATACAGTTTTATGCACAAACCACCTCTACCTTAGGAGATGATTTGGTAATCGGTACCATGGCTAATCCGCTGGACGTGTTATCCTTTAATCCGATTGATACTGTTCAGCTTACAACCCTTTATAACCTGCATGTAGTAGAGTTGGATTTAGCCTCAGGTTATAATGGTACAGACCAGTACATCGCCTTTCGTCATGGAAACAGAGCAACGTTCCGCACCATATATATAGACGACTTCCTATATGAGGCTATTCCAAGTTGTAATCCTCCCTTTGCAAATACATTGGGAGTGGCAGGAGTATCGCCTGCCACAGCTACATTTTACTGGGGTGCAGGTACTGATGGTGATGAAACGCATTGGGAAGTAGGTCCGGTAGGCTTTACGCCAGGTACCAACAACCATGTGGCATCCGATTCGGTTTCCGGTAGCATTGATACAGTAGTGGTGGGTGGTCTTACACCTCAAACTACATATTGTTTTTATGTAAGAGATAGTTGTGCAATGGATTCTTACAGCCCATGGGTAGGGCCATTTTGCTTTACCACAGCCTGTAATATTTTAAGTGCGCCATTTGCGGAAAATTTTGACGGAACAACGTGGCTGGCCAGTGGAAACAATGCCGGTAATGGCCTGGATGTTTGCTGGACTTCATCGCCAGACGTTACAAGTAGTACTGTTTTTAAATGGATACCTCGTTCTACAGGTCCTACCAGTGGTAATGGCCCCTTGAGTGACAAGACCGGTTTAAATTATCTCTACTGCGAAGCATCAGGAAGTGTTAATACAGATGTTGCGTATTTATACAGTCCGATTGTGGATGTTAGCTCACTGGCCTTTCCCGCCATATACTTTTCACAACATAGATATAGCAATGCCACTATAGCAGATATGGAAGTAGAAGTTACCAATAACTTTGGTGTAACCTGGTCTAATGTATACAGCATAACAGGAGATATTCAAACTGCTGCAGCTGATCCATGGGTAGATGAAATCATTGCTCTTGGAGGCTATGTGGGAGACACCATTCAGGTGCGTTTTATCCAAAAAGGTAATGGATGCTGTGGAGATGCCGCCATCGATGACTTCAGAATAGCCGAAGCTCCAACATGTCCTATTATTTCAGGATTGGATACCATTCAGGTAACAGATACCTCTGCTGTGATTACCTGGGGTCCTTCTCCCAATGCAGCACAGTATCAGATTTGGTATGGGCCTCAAGGGTTCTTTCAGGGTACGGCTTCTACAGGGGCAACTAAGGTGTTAAGTACAACCAATACCTTAACTCTTCAGCAGCTTCAGTCTCAGTTTTGCTATGAGTATTTGGTGCGTTCGTATTGTGGGCCTGGTGATACCAGTGCCTGGGCCGGTCCGTTTGTGTTTTGCACGGATTTAGGTTACGATGCTGAGTTACTTGATATAGGAAAACCGGATGGTTGTGGAAGTACAGCCAGCCAGATAACCGCTATCATTAGAAATAATGGCGATAATCCCATTGGTGGTTTCCCGATAAATGTATCATTACTGGGTACACATAACAATACCTTTAATACGGTTTATACCGGGCCTTTAGCCTCAGGAGCAACAGATACCGTTATTATGGGTACTATTAATACGCTTAATGGAGCCATTGTTACCTATACAGGCTATGTGAATTTACCCAAAGATCAAATCAGTATCAACGATTCATTGAGGTATGATTCAATAATAACCATTCCGTTGGATCCTGTGGCTTATGACACCACCTTCTGTACCAATCAGGATACAGCGGTATTGTTGGCATATCCTGTTCCCGGAGTAACTTACAACTGGTTTGCCAATGCAACGGATACCGTACCTCTGTATACAGGAAATCCATTTTCCATTCCCATGGGTTCTACCCAGCCAACTTATTATGTTGAATATGGGGGAGGAGCAGCAGGTAGCTTAACCACCTCCTTCGTTGGAGGAAATGGTCAGTCAGGTAATGCTTTTGATTTGTTACCACTTAGTACCATAAGTATCACCGGTATTGATATTCATGTTTCCACTACAGCGGCCCAGTCCGTTAACATATATTATAGAACGGGAAGTTATGTAGGGTTTAATACGGCATTAACAGGCTGGACTCTTCATGAAACTGTTGCTGTGACAGGTGGAGGAACAGGAGTAGCTACTCCGGTGCCCTTTACAAATCCATTACAGCTTAATGGAAACCAGCTATACAGTATGATGGTAGTACTTACCACAAGTACAAGCATAGCCTATACCAATGGTTCAACGACAGGAGCTGTACTTGCTCAAAATAGTGATCTCATTATTTATGAGGGAGCCGGAATATCCTGGCCATTGGGTTCGAACTTCAACCCTCGCTATTGGAACGGAACCATCTACTATGGTGGAAAAAGTTGCTCTACCGTACGTAAATCGGTAAACCTTACCATTGGCTCGGATACAGCTGTTGCGGCATTTAGTGCCACTGCGGGTACCGGAATGACAATGAATTTTGACGCTACCGCTACGGTAAATGGCGATCATTATGCCTGGGATTTTGGCGATGGAAGCTCCGGTACAGGGATTACCACCTCACACTCATATGCCACCAATGGCAATTATACGGTAACCTTAACGGTAAGTGACAGCACAGATTGCTATAGCACAAGTGTAGCTGATACCTCTTTTCTGATGAATATCAGCCTGGATGAAAATGCACTGGAGAGAAGTATGGTCATTTATCCTAATCCCGCCCATGATGAAGTTAAAGTGAGCTTTGACCCATTGGGATCTAGTAAAATGGATTTGAGAATTACAGACCTAAGTGGTAAGGAAGTGATCTCTCAAAAGGTAGATAACCTGAATGGAAAAGTTGATTTTATTGTAAACATCGGCAAGCTGGCTGATGGGGTATATATGATTGAAGTTTCTAACGGAGAACTTAAAGCAATCAGGAGGTTAGTTAAGCAGTAGAAAATTATTTGACAAAATAGAAAAGCTCCCATGCGTCAGTGTGGGAGCTTTTTTTTGGGTTATAGGCTGATTGTGAAATGTTGCTTTTCTGAATAAAAGGCGGGTATGTAATATGTTTTGATACACATATCTATGTATAGAGAAACGAGATTGATGTTTGTAAGAAAATGGCCACCAAATTTATGGTAGTGATGTATTTAAATTACCTTAAATTTTAAGAGTATTGTTTTTTGTAGCCAAATAAGTATGTAAATTTAGCTTTCTTTATTTCCTTAATTACAATTTATTAAATATGAAAAAACTATTACTATTGTTTAGTATGGTAGCATGTTGGTTTACCATATTTGGCCAGGGAACGGTTACTACAATTCCCCCGCTTATCAATGACAATGGCTCCACCGGAGTCACATTTGAGGTACAGAGTTCTGCACCAGCAGTAATTACAGATATAAAGAATCTGTTCAACTCCGGTACCATTCCTGTAGAGGTTTGGTACAGAATAGGAGGGGTAAAGCACTCTGCAGGTAATCCATCGGTAACTGCCGCCAATGGCTGGGTGCAGCACTTTGTTGGGCCGGTAGTTGGTAATGGCACATCTCCGGTGTCAATCACCGGCTGGACAAACCTTACCATTCCAGCGGGGCAAAGAGTAGGATTTGCAATTGTTGGAGGATTAAGCTATCAATCCTGGGTTGCTTCAGGCCAGGACACTTTTACAGATAATACATTAACTATTTATACAGGCCAGGGTATTGGCTATGGTGGTGCTGGCACATGGACCTTCCATCCAAGGCAGTTCCTGGGCTCCGTTACCTATGCCTTGTCTTATGTGGGGAGTTGTGCAAATGCTTTTAGTGATTTTAAAATTGACAGTATAAGCGGTACTTCTGCCAAGGTAGACTGGATTCCGGGCTCCGGCAACACTTCCTTTTATGTGGAATATGGCGTTACGGGCTTCACCCCGGGTGGATCTGGCGGTACCAAAATTACAGGTACCCTTCCTGGTGGTCAACCCCCGGTTATACTTACCGGATTGTCACCAAACACTACTTATGATGTATATTTTGGTGAAATCTGTAATTCGGGATCAGATTCGATTTATTTTCCTAACCCGCAGGTATTTACAACCACCAAGATTTGTTCTCCGCCTTTTAATTTGAGCACGGCTAATACCACGGCTAACAGTACTCAGGTAAGTTGGGGATATTCAGGAGCGGCAAATGGTTTTGAATTAATTTATGGCCCTGTTGGATTTAATCCGGCTACTTCCGGGGTAAGCAGTGTGGTGGGGTCATCTCCCCAAACGATTTCTTCTCTTACACCAAACACTTCCTATGATTTATATATAATAGCGAATTGTGGAGTTACAAACGGACTTAGCGATACCATAGGGCCCGTAAATTTCAGAACCACCTGCGTGATTGCATCGGCACCCTTTAGTGAAAACTTTGACGGTGCGGATTGGGTAGCTGGATCATCCGGGCAAAACTCAAATTCTGCCATTAGCCCATGTTGGTCAAGATCCCCTGATTTGGCCGTTCCATCCGTGTTTCAGATGGGGCCATACAATACAAATCCGGGAAGTGGTAATGGACCAACAACAGACATGACCGGTGGGAACTTTGTTTATGGAGAGGCATCTTATGGTGCCAGTGGTAATATTGCCAACCTAACCAGCCCTCCCATTGATGTTAGTGGATTAACCACGCCAGCTCTGTATTTCTTCCAACACAGATACAGTGGAGGTAATATTGCCGATATGAGTATTGAAGTGTCAAATGACTTTGGAACCACTTGGAATACAGAGTATACCGTTACCGGTGATATTCAATCTTCCTTAAGTGATCCCTGGGTGCTCGAGTTTGTAAACCTGTCTTCTTATACAGGTGATACCGTAATGCTAAGGTTTGTGCAGGTGTCTAAAGGCTGTTGTGGAGATGCTGCCATTGATAGCGTTGTAGTTGATGAGGCGCCAACCTGCCCATGGCCGGTGAACTTAAGTGTAAGTGGCGTTACAGATTCAAGTGCCATCGCACACTGGAGTGATCCATCAGGAACAAAATGGGACATTTTCTGGGGTCCGGCCGGATTCCAACAAGGATCTCCCGGTACCTTTAATATGACAACCAGCAGCAAGCCCGATACCCTTGCAGGTTTGTTGCCAAATACTGAGTATGACTTCTATGTAAGAACCAATTGTCTGGATTCGGCAAGTGGTGTAAGTATACTCACAGGGCCCTTTACATTCAGAACAGCATGTTCGCCATTTTCGGCACCTTATGCAGATAACTTTGATAGTTATCCTACCAATATTACCCCTTATTGCTGGACCTTGACACAAACAGGCGGGCGTACTACGGTAGGGCAGGCTTATACCTATGCGTTTGGATCTCCAAGTAGTCCTCCCAACAACATTTATTTTTATAATGGTAATCCGGCCGGACCTGCAGATACAACCTTGTTTGTAAGCCCGCGGTTTAGTGATATGGTTAGCTCAGACAAGCGTATACAGTTTACGGCCAAGTCTTCTTTTGGAAACAATACCTTGATAGTAGGTACCATGGCAGATCCAAAAGACATGTTATCCTTTAATGTTATTGACACGGTTAGTCTTTCAGAAACAAATTCATTTTTTGTAATAAATCTTGATGCTGCAAATGGCTATAACGGAACGGATAATTATGTAGCCTTCAGGCATGGCAATGCAGGAACATTTACCCTGATTTATATAGATGACTTTGTTTATGAGCAAATCCCGGCCTGTAGTTATCCATTTCTCCATACTCTTGGTGTGGATGCTGGTATAACCACCGCCAACGTTTATTGGGGTTCGGGTACAGCGGGTGATGAATCACATTATGAAGTGGGACCAGTTGGTTTTGTGCCGGGCACAAATTCATTCGTATTTGCTGATTCCGTTGCAGGAAGTATTGATACGGGAATGGTAACCGGGCTTGCAGCACAAACCACCTATGAGTTTTATATGAGAGATAGCTGTGCTGTTAATGGCTTTAGCCCATGGATAGGACCTTTCACTTTTACCACTCAATGTGTTAGTGCAGCTATGCCGTACTATGAGAGCTTTGATTTATGGCCATTGTCTTGTTGGGATATGACGGGCGGTACCCAAAATTGGGTGGAGTACGTTGGTACCAGTGGCAGTCATGCCGAAGCCTCTTTTTGGAGCTTTCCATCTGGTGAAAGCATGGTGATGACTTCCAGACCTGTAACTATATCGCGGGATGCGCAGATCAGATTTTACTGGTCGCACGAGTACCAGTCGTTTTATCCGGATGATGAACTTATGGTAAGAGCCAAAATTCTGGGAGGACAATGGGATACCCTGCTTACCCTTAAAGGGGCCGTTGATTTTCATGATCCAACAGCTTCAGCAACGGCACCGGGTAGTTTTATTGAAGAGGAGATTTTACTGGATGCCCTGGTTTATACCGGACACGATGTAGTTGTAGAGTTAAGGGCAAATTCGGGTTATGGCCCCAATCTATATGTAAACGACTTTTATATTGAGGATGCTCCATTGTGTCCAAATGTGGCCAATCTTTCAGCCGGAAATATTACGGACTCTTCGGCAATGTTGAGTTGGATGGGGAATCCAAATGCAGCTTCCTATGAAATATGGTTTGGTCCACAGGGTTTCTTTCAGGGAACGGCCACTGTTGGCGGAGTACGCTCGATGGTTTCATCACCGGGATTGTTAGTGGATACACTCTCTGATAACAGTTGCTACGAGTTTTTGGTAAGAGGAATTTGTGGACCTGGTGACACCAGTTTATGGATAGGACCAGAGGCATTCTGTACTCCATGTTTGCCCTTTACGGCACCTTATCAGGAGTCGTTTGATACCTGGCCTTTGGGTTGCTGGGATCTTTCAGGGTCACAGACATGGACAAATTTTGCAGGACCGGGTACTGATCAATATGCCTTAGCTAATTTCTGGCTGTGGTCATCCGGAGAGGCCTTTATGACTTCGCCCATTATCAACCTCAATGCCCAACAGGCAGAAGTTGAATTTGAGTGGTCACACCTTTATGACGCCTTTTATCCTGATAATCAGATTTTGGTTATTGTAAATAAAGTGGGGACATCAATAAAGGATACCATACTTAACCTCAAGGGGCCTGGTAATTTTAACGATCCTACTGCAGGTAACACTAGCCCGGGTAATTTTATTAAGGAAAATCTGCTTTTGGATTCGGCTACCTATGCCAATTCCTCAATAAGAGTGACTTTTCAGGCTATTACCGATTGGGGCTCCGATGCCTATATCAATAACTTCAAAGTTAAGTATCCGGTATCTCAGGATGTTCAGTTGCTAAGCGGGCGTTTTGAGAGAAACGGCAAGTGTTTGACCAACAATGACACTATTGTTTTGGAAGCAAAGAATCTTTTGGGTAGTGCCATAAACTTCGCTACTGACCCTTTGGTGGCAAACTATAGTGTTACCGGACCGATCAATACCAGTGGTACCATTACAGTTAATACAGGTACGTTGCCATCAGGTGACACTATAAGTATGATGGCTATCAACATAGATATGTCTCAACCGGGAGTATATACCTTGAATGCCTATATCAATCCAAACTCAACAAATCTGGATGGGCTGAACGATACGCTGTATAGCTCGGTTACTTATACCGTTTATGACGACTGGAGTGTAAGCCCCGATACGGTGGTGATTATTACTAACACTACGGATACGGTTGAGTTAGAAGCTAAGTCACCATTCCTTAGTGGAGGTGATTTCTTTTTCAGTGAAGTTTCGCATTATTATGGTTTTGGAACTAATCCTGGAACTAAGCCACCCTATTTGCTGGCGGATGACTACATTGAAATTACAGGTGTGCCTAATTCTGATTTAGGAGGTTTAGTACTTGAGCAATGGAATACTACTTCCTTAATCAATACTTACACTTTCCCAGCAGGAACATTAATAGGGCCAAATGGAACGGCAATTATTGCCGTAGGCCAGTTGGGAACCAGCGTGCCAAGCCCTTCTGATTTCTATTATCACGCTGATGGTTCCTCTACCTTTAGCTCGGGAATTGATGCAGGTAGGATCTTAAAGGATGCCGGTAATAACATTATTGATGCGGTAGGATATGGTCCGGCCTTTGCTTTCCCCGCAGCTGCGGGGGTTTCAGCTGCCGATTGGTCTGGAAATACGGGGGTAACCAGTGGCACTGCCGGTATTAGACTTATAGCTCCAGACAACAATACCGCCTCCAGCTGGGCTGTTGTTTCAGCAACTGCTCCACAGGATGCCAATGTTTTGAATCCTAATATAAACGTACCATCAGCCGGTGCTATATCAGGTTTTGACTGGACTTTTAATAGCGCAGTGATAGACACCTTACCCAAAACAGTGGTTGGTCCATATACCAATTCAGGGATATACAACTACATAGCTACATTTAACAGTCCTTGTGGGTTGTTCTCTGATACGGTTACAGTAATTGTAAACCTTCCCGGAGCTTGTCCTATACCAACAAATCTTGCAGCTAATGTAATCGCTTGTGATAGTGTTGAGCTTAGCTGGAACTCAGCGGCAGATTCAGCTATCGTGGCTTATGTGCCAACAGGTGGTACTCCGGGTACAGGATCTTTGGTGATAGGAGACAGTAGTCTTACCATTACGGGTACCTCTGCAAATACCACTTATGATTACTATGTAAGTAACATTTGCAAGGGTGATACAGGTAGTGTTGCAGGTCCGTTTACCTTTAGCACGGGTAGTACTGGTGCTCCTGCAGCAGTTTGTGCTCTACAACAACAGGGCTTTAGTTTATTGGTGAATTTTGATGCCAGTGCCAGTACCGGAGATCGCAATACCTACACTTGGGACTTTGGAGATGGTTCTACAGCCTCAGGTGTAAATGCCACTCATACTTACGGTAGTGGAGGTGCTAAAACAGTTACCCTGGTTGTAACCAATGCCTGTGGAACAGATACTACAACATGTACTCTGCCGGCCACCTTTAGTTATGGTGACAATGTATTGGCTCAAAGCCTGGTATTGTTCCCTAATCCTGCTAAGGATCAGGTGAAAGTGAGCTTTGACGCAGGAGCTACCGAAATGACACTTCGTGTACTTGATCTCTCAGGAAAGGAAATCATGCTGGAAGAGCATGATAACCTGAGTGCTAAGGTTAATTTGATTATCAATCTTGAAGAACTTGCAGATGGAGTTTACATGGTTGAAATTTCCAATGGGGAGCTTAAAGCCAGAAAGCGACTTGTGAAGCAATAGATTTAATTCTCCATTTTTAGATTTTAAAGGCTGCCTTTTCGGGCAGCCTTTTTTTTGTGAATACCAAAGGTTTTGATTATTAATTGTTGAGAACTTATAAAAAATAATGATGAGATATTAATGTGTAGGTAAAATCCGTAAGAACAAACAGGAATAAGGGAAAGTATCCATAAGGGTGTTTTTTGGTAAGAATCAGACTACCTAAAGTATTATGTATGAATAATATGCCATTGGCTTTAAGCATAATATGAATTGTTGACGGTGAGTGCGTTGGTTATCTTCGTAGTCCTATTTTTCTTAATCATTTAACACACAAGTACTTTTTTATGAAAAAATTGATATTATTATTTGGTGCTGTTGTGTGCTGGACGAGCCTTTCAGCTCAGTTGCAGTATACCTTTACAACGGCAGGAGCTACGGGGCAATTTGGCCCAACACAATCAGATATTAACACAGCCTATACAGGAACCTCTCTTGCAGGTCAGGTAACATCCAATGCAGGTATGCAATACTGGGTAGTACCACAAAGTGGTTATTATAGAATCCACAGCCTGGGAGCCCAAGGAGGTGGTGTTTCCGGAGGAAAGGGAGCGTCTATTACAGGTGAGTTTTCGCTTTTAGCGGGAGATACTCTCTTTATAATTGTAGGGCAAGAAGGTTTGGATGGGACAGATGGATCCGCTTCGGCAGGTGGGGGTTCATTTGTAGCTATTAAAGACGTCACATCATCTAATATTACATCAACAGGTAAAAAAGTTACCCCGCTAGTAATAGCTGGTGGTGGTGGTGGAAATCCTGGGATAGCAAACACTGACTGTGATGGTAGCGCAGCTACTTCTGGAAAAGACGGATCCGGTGTTGATGGATCTGGTATTGGAGGTATAAACGGTAACGGGGGAGGAATAGCTGTGCCAAACGGTAATAATCGTGCTGGTGGCGGTGGAGGATTCCTCACCGATGGTGATTTAACGGGAACCTGTGGTACAGGTGGTGCCGAGTCTGGTTTAAGCTTTTTGAATGGAGGGATAGGCGGATTGGCCGTTAGTTGCTCCACTCCTTATCCAGGTGGTTTTGGAGGTGGCGGTGGTGCCACATCTTCAGGCTGGCGCGGATCTGGAGGTGGCGGTGGCTACTCTGGAGGTGCTGGTGGCCAAACCAACACAGTAGCTACAACCCACCGAGGTGGGGGTGGTGGTTCCTTTAATTCAGGAAACAATGCATTGAATCTGGCAGGTGTTCAACTTGGCGATGGTCAGGTTGTTATTACCCCTTTAAGCTCAGGTATGAGTGATGATATAGGAACAATTTCTATTGATGCTCCTAATAACTTTTGTGCAGGTAGCCGCAGTGTGCTTGCCACCATTCAAAATTACGGAACCAATGTGGTAACAAGTGCCACAGTAAACTGGAGTGTAAATGGAGTTGTGCAAACACCATTCAGCTTTACAGGTCTTTTAGATACCATAGGAGGTTCAGGATCAGTATCAGGACAAGTAACCCTTGGGAACTATAACTTTTTGGCAGCCATTCCTTATACCATTACGGTATGGACTTCATTGCCCAATGGTGTTGCTGATAATGTAAGTTCAAATGACTCCCTATCCAGTGTCCGTCAATCAGGATTAATAGCCCCGACAGGTCTTTCTTCTGCAAATATTACAGGTACAACGGCTGATATCTCTTGGAATACACTTGGAGGAGCAGGATATGTAATTGAGTGGGGCCCAGCCGGCTTTACTCAGGGTACAGGTGCCACTGCTACTGGCGTAGGGCTAACCCGCACAATTACAGGGCTTACACCTTTAACAGATTATGATGTTTATTTAGCAGATAGCTGTGGCGCAAATGACGTAGGTGTTTTTGCAGGACCAATAACCTTTACAACAGGATGTGCAGGGCCGGTATCGGGTGTTTATACTCTTAACCCCGGATTACCTTATTCTTCCACCAACTTTGTTTCATTTGCTCAATTGGCACTAGCCTTTGATATATGTGGTATTTCAGGTCCGGTAACTGTAAATGTGGCTCCTGGTATGTCGTTTTACGAGCAAATTGTTTTTGGTCCAGTATCAGGATCTTCTGCTACTAACACTATTACTATAAATGGTAATGGTTCTACGCTTAGTTATTTATCTACCAATACTAATGAAAGGTCTACCATGACTCTCAAGGGAACCGATCACATGATCATTGATAGCTTGAATATTAAGGCTCTTGGTGCCGCTACAGGAGAGTATGGAATGACTTTACGTCTTACTGATGATGCAGATTATAACATTATTCGTAACTGTATACTAACAGGCGATACAGCATCTACCTCTTCTTTGTTTGCCAACTTTGCTATAAACGGTTCAGGTTCCAATACCACAGCCACTTCTACTTCAGGCCCAAGTGGAGATTACAACCTGATAGAAGGAAATACGATAATTGGAGGATATTATGGATTAGTATCTACAGGTCAAAGCACGGATTCAGCCAATGGAAACATTCTTAGAAATAATGTGGTAAGAGACTACAGATATTATGGAATGTACATGTATTATAACAAGGGTATGACGGTTGAAGGCAATGATGTTTCACGTCCTTTCCGTACCAATTTAACCACGTCTTATGGTATGTATATCTATGGTTTTAATAGTGGTAGTATTATAGGAAACAAGGTGCATGACCCCTTTGGAAATGACCCTACTTATAATAGTTCCGCCTATGGTATGTATATGTCACAGCTTATTGGTTCGGCAAGTGCTCGTACCCTGGTGGCCAATAATATGATTTATAATTTCAATAGTGGTGGTACAATTTATGGCTTTTACCCAAGTGGTTTGAGCTATACTGATTTTGTTCACAATACTTTGGTGATCAATGATCCTTCATCCACAGCTACAGGGGTAACCCGTGCAGCGTATGTATTAGGTTCCATAGATAATTCAAATATTCAGAACAACTTGTTTTATTTGAATAGAGGAGGTACGGGTACCAAACATTTGATTTATATGGGAGGTACGTTGAGTTCTAACTCTAAGTTAGATAATAACTCTTACTACGAAGATCCAAGTATGACTTCTTATGAGTTTGGCTATATGGGCGCAGGTATATCCACCTTTAATCAGTGGAAGGCGGCTACCAGTCAAGATTCTAATTCCTTTGATATCAACCCGTTTTTAGTGGATGTAGTGAATGGAGATTATACTCCTCAATCGGCCGTGTTGGATGGCCTGGGAGGTACAAGCTTCGCTTCATTGGTATCTACGGATATTACAGGAGCAACCAGAGGTACTCCATCGGATCCGGGAGCACTGGAGTTTATGGGAGTGCCATGTACAGGCCCACAAGGATTGACTACAGGTACGGTAACGTCCAGCAGTGCTACCATTACATGGAGCACAAATACCACTCCTTTCACTATTGAATGGGGGCCGGTAGGATTTAAGCAGGCATCTCTTACTGGAACTATAGTAAATGTACCAACAGGAGTTTCTTCAGCAGCCCTTACAGGTATGACTTCTAATACATGCTATGATTATTACATCACGCAAAACTGTACATCCACTATTCCGGGAGCACCTCCTGTAATCGGGCCTATACAGGTGTGTACAGACTGTGCAACAGCAGGACTTACCGGTACTTATACTATTGGAGGTGCAGCAGGTCCTAACAACTTTGCTACATTGGATTCAGCAGTATCTGTATTGAATAGCTGCGGTATTTTGGCACCAGTGGTGTTCAACATGCAGGGCGGTGTGCACAATGCCGTTACCATTACCAATGTGAGTGGGGCAAGTGCAATCAATACCATTACTTTCAACGGATCAGCCAATATGGGTGATAGTATTATTGCAACAAGTCAATCAGCAGCTGTTGAGTTTGATGGTGCCAGGCATATTACTTTCAACGATGTGTACATGGAAAATACAGGAGGAAACTTTGTAGTGTGGATGCATGCAGGCGCTGAAAACATCAATATATTGGATTGTGATTTGATTGGAAGCAGAACGGCTACTGGTTCAGCCACAGCTGTAGTAGCGGCCGCTAACCTATCTACATCAGCCACAGGTTCTGGTGATAATGTAAATGGGTTTACAATATCCGATTGTAAGATAGTAGGAAACTATTATGGAGTATCGCTTAACGGTAGCTCTACTACTTCAAAAATCAGCGGTCTAAATATTTTGGACAATGATTTTGAAGATCAGTATTACTATGGCGTAAGAACTTATTACACGGATACCGTAGTGATTAGCGGGAATTCCATTCCAAGCTTTAGAAATAGCACTAACTCTTATGGTTTGTACTGCTACTACACTGATAATGCAACAGTAACGGAAAATGAGGTGTATGGAGCAGGTTACAGTGCCTTCATGTTTGGCTACAGTAACTATAGTAATGCAACACCTGGTAGTTACAGCCTTGTGGCTAATAATATGCTACAGTCTAATGGTACGTATGGCATGTATTTCTACTACCCTAATAATGTGGATATGTTCCACAATACCATTCAGGGTGGTACAACATATGGTCTTTACTTAAATGGACTTACAACTACGGCTACCCAGGATGTGGATATCAGAAATAACATCATTGTAAACGATGGTACTGGAACTGCTTTATACATTGCAACAGAACCAACAAATACTACCATTGATTACAATCTTTATTATTCAGGTGGTAACGTTGCTAATGGTGTAGCTACTTTGGCGGCATGGCAGGCAGCAGATCTTACGAAAAACGTAAACTCAGTATCAGGTAATCCACAACTGGTAGCTATCAATAATTTCCACGTATTGGGAGGATTGGCGAATGATGCCGGAGACAATACCGTAGGTATTTCGAGAGATGTGGATGGCGATCCTCGTCCGGCTTCAGGTTCTACAACTGTAGATATAGGAGCAGACGAATACACACCGGTAACTCATGATATTGCTTTGATCAACGGTGAGTTCTCCAAAAAGAGTAAGTGTTTAAATACTACTGATACCATAGTATTGGATATTCAAAACGTAATTGGAGTAACCAAAAACTTTGGTACATCATCACTTACCGCTACCTGGGATGTAACAGGCCCAATCAACAGCAATGGTACAATCACGGTAAACAGTGGCACATTAGCGCCATTAGATACTTTGAGATTGATCGGAACACCAGTAGATTTATCAACCCCTGGAGTTTATACTCTGAATGCGTACATCAGTCCAAGTACTGAGAACCTAATGGGTGTTAATGATACATTGGAATCAGTAAGCTTTACGGTGTATGATGATTGGGATGTTCAGCCAGATTCAGTAATCGTGATTAGCAATATGACCGATACTGTAGTGTTGGAGGCTAAATCACCATATTTGAGTGGAGGTACTTTCTTTATATCTGAAGTATGTCACTATAAGACAACAAATGGAGCTCCTGTTGGAGGATGGGGCACTTCAGGTCCGTTTCCTTGGTTGGTTGCTGATGATTATTTGGAAATCACCGGAGTTCCAGGTTCTGATTTAGATGGAATAACATTAGAGCAATGGGATGCCTCATCGATGTTGAGTACTTATACCTTTGGACCAGGAACTATTCTTGGACCAAATGGTACAGCTATCATTGCAATTGGACAGCTAACAGGTAGTACTCCTAGTCCGTCTAATTTTTATTATCATGGAACCGGAACTTTCACAGGGCTTTTTAGTTCAGGAGGAAATAATGGTAGGATCTTGAAAGATGGTAGTGGAAATATCATTGATGCCGTAGGTGTAGGTTCTACCTATTCCTTCCCGGCAGCATCAGGAGTAACAGCTGCAGATTGGTCAGGATTTGGAGGAAGCCACAGTGGAATGAGTGGTTTGCATCTTACTGGTCCGGATTTGAACAATGCGAGTAATTGGGTACTTTCTACTGTGACGGCTCAAGATCCAAATATTGTGAATGCAGGCGTTTCCGTGCCAGCAGCAGCCAGCACAGCAGGCTTTGATTGGAAGCTAAACGGAGTAGTAATAGATACTATGCCACAAACGGTAGTAGGTCCATATACTTCAGGTGGCGTATTCCATTATGTAGCCACGTTCAACGGCCCATGTGGCGTATTTAGCGATACTGTTACCGTAATTGTAAACCTACCGGGAAGTTGCCCTGTGCCTACTAATATTTCGGGTATTGCTCCTGCATGTGACAGTTTGATCTTCAGCTGGAACTCAGCAGCAGACTCAAGTATTGTAGCCTATGTGCTTACAGGTGGAACCATGCCCGCAGGAACTATGGTAATGGGAGATAGTAGCT
>JBLWXT010000046.1:0-21040 GCA_048267305.1 Owenweeksia sp.
ACCCTGTAGGGGTACAATAATGTCCACCCAATCGATAGGTTTATCAAGTTTGTCTAAATATACCCATCAGGTTTTAATTGGCTCAAATTTTCTAATTTTCAGTTGTTAATCAAAGAATTTCACAAATGGCCAATACTATTCACAGTTATTTGTACAAATAGTGTTTTCAGTTAAAAGTCGGGAAAAAGTCATTCCGGCTGTACATCGTGAGGAGGTTCATAAATACATTTCGGCCTTGGTGGCAGATCAGGGTCAAAAGCTAATGGCTATCTTTTGCATGCCGGATCACATTCACATTTTGGTAAGCATCAATCCTGAAATAGCAATCGCTAGTTTGGTAAGGAAAATCAAAACCGAATCTTCAAAATTCATAAATAATAAAAGTTGGATGCCAACTAAATTTCAATGGCAAAGAGGGTATGGAGCATTTTCCTATTCCAAGAGTCAGGTGGATAATGTGGTGAATTACATTTTAAAGCAGGAGGAGCATCACCAATCAAAATCGTTCAAAACGGAATACCGGAAGTTTATGAAAAAATTTGAGATTGAATATGACGAGCAATATTTGTTTGACTTGGAATGAGGTGCGTTGTGGAAACAATACACCCTGTAAGGGTGGTTTGTCAATAGAATTACGAATGACAAATTCCCATTGTACCCTGTAGGGGTACATTAACATTTAACGGGATCGATGCGTGTTAATCTGTGGTTAATCCAAAACACCCGTTTCGATTAACATCTCCCTGCCTTATTTTTACCCCATGAAAAAGATTTTCCTTTTACTGTTTCTAATTGCCAGCCAACTTTCATTTGCCCAAACCACCGACTTTACCCATCTGATGCTTTCGGTGAGGCTGGATACTAATGAGCGGGAAGTTGTAGGAACCGTGGCTCTTACTTTTGATTACAAATCTTCACCGGAAGGGAAAAGGGATTCGGTTTACCTGAATGGTATAAAGATGCACTACCGCATGGCGAGCCTTAATGGCGAGAAGGCCGATTTTAATTATGATGAAACCGGCATTTGGTTTACACCGGAAAAAGGAGTGCTGCGCGCCAGGGAGAACGTAATAGTTATTCACTACAGTTGTAACCCCTTGCGGGGAATCTTTTTTGTGGGTTGGGATGATGAAACCAATCTTTCTAAAAGGCAAATTTGGACACAGGGGCAGGGGATTGATCACCGCCATTGGATTCCTTATAAAGATGATCAAACCGATAAACTGACCACAGAAATGATTATCACTTTTGACTCGGCTTATCAAGTGGTTTCCAATGGAGAATTGCTTCTCAAAGCTCCAAATCAGTTCAATCCACGGGAGACCGTGTGGCACTACAGAATGAGAAGCCCCATGCCTGGCTACCTTATGATGATTGGGATTGGAAAGTATGCCAATAAGCGAACTCAGAGTAGATCAGGCGTGCCTTTAACGCAATATTACTATCCCGAAAGGGAGGCCGATTACCCCTGGTATTACCATAAAAACGAGCAAATTTTCAATTTTATGGAAAGGGAGATTGGTGTGCCTTTTCCTTGGACAAACTACACGCAGGTGCCGGTGCAGGATTTTCAGCATGGCGCTATGGAAAATACCACGGCCACCATTTTTGGCGATTTCTTTTTGGTGGATGAACACGCCTTTAATGACCGAAACTACACCTATGTAAATGCCCATGAGCTGGCCCACCAATGGTTTGGGAACTTGGTGACAGCTGAAAGTAGCGACCACCATTGGCTTCATGAAGGTTTTGCCACCTACTACCAATGGCTTTCTGAAAAGTATTTATATGGTCAGGACTATTTTGATTGGGAGCGCTACAAAGCCGCTCAGCTGGTTTTTGAAGCTTCAAAAATGGATACCATACCACTGGGAAATGGAAAGGCAGGAAGTAGCCGTTTTTACCAAAAAGGGGCTTGGGTGCTTTATATGTTGGATCAGCAGCTGGGCCATGAAACCTTTAGAAAGGTTGTAAAACATTATTTGGAGAAAAACATGTTTGGGGTGGTGAATACTGAAACTTTTAATAGGTCTATTAAGAAAGTTACTGGTAAGGATTACACTGAGTTTTTTGAAAAGTGGGTTTTTACGGCAGGGGAGCCAGTTCATGATATTACAATAATTAGGCACGGAAAAGGTAAACTGAAAATTTTCACAAAACCAACTTACATGCCATTTACCCAGCCTGTAGCAACCTCCGTCAAGATTGTTTTTAAAAATGGCCGATCACAATCCTTTCCAGTGGACTTAAGTGATACCTTAATAAAGGCTGAATTTGATAGCGTAAATTTTAATGTCACCGATGTGTTGTATTATACAATAGATGAGTCCCATAGACCATTGGGGCATATTTATTTTACACAGAATTTTGAAAACTGGAAAGCCGAACTAGAACAATCTCGAAATTTGATTGATAGATTTCATGCTGTAAAGGCAATGAGGGAGTTCAAAAACATCTGGCTCACAGATAACGTGCTTATTTCTACTGTTAGAAAGGAGAAGGAATTTTTTTCTGTAAGGGCTGAAGCTTTAAAACAATTGGTTGAGGCTGAGCATGAGGAAGCAGAAGAACTCTTAAACTTTGCTCTTCAAAGTAAAGACGTCCAATTGCAAAAGGAAGCCATTAAGTTGGTGAAAGATCCAACGGAAGAGCAACTCGCCTTAATAGCAGATTTGAGAAAAGGTAATTCGTATGAACTCCGCGAAAATGCCCTTCACAAAAGTATCGATACCAAAAACCCCGAGGCCAATCAATGGTTAATGGATTCAATATTTTATTTAGAACCCGGTTTTCCGGGAAATAAGGTGGCTATTACAGCTTTGCTTTACCGTACCGCTTTCCTGAAGGATAAAGAAGCATTGGATCAGCTGAAAGCATACACTTCATCCGGTTATGATTTTATGACGCGCACCAAAGCCATGGATGCGTTGAGCGCTTTGAAGTATTTTGATAAGAGTCTTATCAAGAATTACTTCGAAGCTGGTTTTAATCTCAATCGAACTTTAGCCCGTGAAGCCCGTGGTCATCTGAAAGGGTATTACCAAAATGCCGAATACAAAGCCTTGATTGACGATTATATTGAATGGCACAAGGATAATTTTAGTGATTTCGAGAAACGCCTGGTCAACCTTACATTTGGCCTAAATCTCGAATAATGCATTCGCGCTACGCACGGTTTTTTCAATTCATCATAATCTTTGGCGATTTACTCCTGCTCAATGGGTGTTTTTTGCTGGCGGGTGCATTGCGCTTTGACGAAATCCGCATTCAGAATACCGAGTATTACGATTATTATGTGCAGCTGTTGGTATTCTTCAATTTGTCGTGGATGTTCCTTTCGCTGCTCTTTAAAACCTACGATACGCGTAGAACATTGGTTCCGCGCAAGGCCACAGGAAAGGTGTTGAATGCCTATTTCCTCCATATTTTTATTCTGCTGCTTTTTTTGGTGAGTCTTAAAAAGGACGAATATTCCCGCTTGTTCCTCATCTATTTCTACATTTCATTTTTGATTACCATTTTACCGTGGCGCTTTTACTTTCTGCGATTTCTTAAAGCATTGAGAAGCAGGGGTGCCAATTTCAGAAAAGTAGTGCTGTTGGGCAGTGGGCCTGGATTAGCACGGTTTTACAGGTCGGTGCGCGAACATCCGGAGTATGGACTTGAGGTGGCCGGATATTTTTCGGATAAACCCGTGAGTGATGTGCCTATCCATGGGCCGGAGTCGGCTTTTGATGAATTTGCCAGAGAAAATAATATTGAGGAAATCTTCTGTGCCTATCCTTCCGGGGATGAAAAGTTGCTTTATTGGTTCAGATATGCCGATGAAAATTTAATCCGCTTCCGCGTAATACCGGATTTGGGAATTGAACATACCACCAGGGTAGATATAGATTTCCATCACGATGTTCCGGTTTTGATTCACCGCAAGGAGCCATTGGAGCATTTGCACAATCGTTTACTGAAGCGCTTTGGTGATGTAGTCTTTTCACTTTTGGTAATCATTACGGTATTCCCCTGGCTGTTCCCCATTCTGGCGATTGGCGTAAAACTCTCCGGCAAGGGGCCTATATTTTTTCGCCAAAGCAGAACGGGACTTAAAGACGATGGTTTTTCCATACTAAAGTTTAGAAGTATGGTGGTAAACCCAGATGCGGATAAAAAGCAGGCCACAGGACATGATGCCCGTATTACGCCTTTCGGCAGATTTATAAGAAAGCACAACCTGGATGAACTGCCACAGTTTTTTAATGTGCTTAAAGGAGACATGTCTGTAGTTGGTCCGCGGCCACACATGTTGGCACACACAAAGGAATATCGCCAACTGATTGATCGGTACATGGTGCGGCATCTGGTAAAGCCGGGTATTACCGGTATGGCTCAAACCTCAGGTTTGCGAGGTGAAACCGAAACCAAAGAAAAAATGGAGGAGCGGGTAAAGGCCGATGTGTATTATATCGAAAATTGGTCGGTGCTATTGGATTTGAAGATTATCTTCTTAACCGTTATCCAAACTATAAAAGGGAATAGGGGAAGCTAAAAATAGTAAGCTTCAAATCTCAAATCTCAAATCTCAAATCCAACGTTTCAAGATGAGCATCTAAATAACAGACTGCTGCATTACAATTTCATATTGCTCGGCCACTTGGTTCCAGTTGTATTTATCTTTAATCTTAGTAAGATTACTTTTGATTTTCCCTCGCTGTGTATCATTCCGTTCTAATAGGTCAGCGGCATTGGCCACATCATTTATATCACTAAAATAAGCGGCATCTTCACCCAACACTTCGCGATTAAAGGGGTTGTCATGGGCACATATCATGCAGCTGCAAGCCATGGCCTCCAGTAAAGAGGGATTGGTGCCGCCTACTGAATGCCCGTGAAAAAAGATGTGTGAGAAGTAGCGAAGATTGTGAATGGCCTCCTTTTTATAAACGCCTTTAATAAACCGTATTCGGCTGTCGCGATAGGTGTTTTTCAGGTATTCACCATATTCAGATTCATGATTACCAATAATCAAGGTCAATTTTGGGCTTTTACTCTTTTGGATTCCTCCTAAAATGGTTTCAATATTATTTTCGGGCTCCAGCCGGGCTACCACAAGGTTGTACTGACCTGCTTCCACACCATATTTGGTGAGTATTTCAGGATCCGGGTTTTTGAGTTTCTCCGCTCCATAGGGGATAAAAATTACCTGGCTTCTATATTTTTGGTTGAGGTATTTTTCAATTTCTTCAGAATCGGCAATCAAAATGTGGCTGCCCTTGGCGGCCCAGCTTTCAGCCTTTTTCAGAAATTGCTGTACGCGCTTGCTGTATTTACTGCGCTTCCACTCCAGGCCATCCATATTGGTAATGATGATGGCCTTGCCGGGAAGAAATTTTTGCCACACACTGCTGGAGGTATAGCCCAGCATCAGTATAACATCAAAATTTCGCCAACGCGCATCCAGTATGCAGTTGAGGTCGTAGATAAATTGCCCAAAGGTGCCAATCCGGTGCTCGGGGTCGTATTTGTGAATGATCTCTACTCCCTCAAATTCTTTTTGTTGATAGGGGTGACGGTGAGAGTTGTAAACCAAAACCGAATGTCCTTTAGCAGCAAGGCGCACGCCCACTTGCTGGGCACATTCTTCAAAACCACCATAATAGTTGGGGATTCCACGGGTGCCAATTATTCCAATATTCATGATTTGGTTTTGTCCATTACGGTTTGGTAAATATCCAAAATCTCATGGGCAGCTTTAGCCCAGCTGAAATTATCTTTTACCCAATGAATATGTTCAGCATCATTGAGGAGGGCTTTGTCAATAGCCAATTTTATGCTCTCAATATTATCAGGATCACAGTAAAAAGCGTGGTCTGCGAAGATTTCCTTTTGAGCACCTCTATCCGTAATAACCACCTGGCAGCCCATTTTGAGCGCCTCAAGCGTTGAAAGTCCTGTGGTTTCATAATAGCTGATTAAAGCGTGTACTTTACTCTTCTGATATAGCTTAGTCAATTTATCGGAGGATACCCGCCCATGAAAATGCACATTTTTACCGGCTTCAAGTTTACATTGCCTAAAATATTCTGATTGATTGGTGGCGGTATTTCCCGTAAGGTTAAGCTCAATGCCAGTGTTTTGTAATGCCCTGATTAACTTCAATTGATTTTTTGGGCCTTCTATGCGAGCCGCACAAAGTACTCCTTCGCGTTCAGTATTTTGCGTGGCCTCAGGCATGTGCTCACTTCCCAGACTTATTTTTTTTGAGGGCGGTAATTTCCCCAAATCTGTTTCAATTTGTTCAATTTCCTGATTAGAGGTGGCTATAAGGTAATGAGCTCTTTTTAGAAGTATCTTCATGGATTTCCTTTGCCCTTGCCATAGATACGGTAAACCGGGAAACCTGTCACTGCCATTAATCCAGCGGCCAATGGTTTTAAGGTATTCGAGGCCAAACTTCCCAAATAAGCTGTAAAGAAACTTAGCCATGCCTCCGCGATGATTACCATCATACTCGCTATAGTCGTGATAAATACTGCTAATCACGATGGGAACTCCAGATTGCAAAGCAGCGCTGGCATCGGCAGGCCTTATAAGGTTGAAAAAGTGAATGAGATCAAATTGCCCGAAATTGATGAAGGAACCACTTAAACCGATTTCAACATGACATCCTATTGCCTTAAGAAACCTGGCTGTTTGTTCTATTTGTACAGTATCCCCTCCGGGTTGTGAGAAAAGTGTGGAGCGCGAAAGGAATAAAACATTTATCATCTATTAATGGGGCTGAACATTATTACATTTGAGCCGTTTATTTTTTTTACGAATCTATTAAATCAAATCTCTTATGAGAAGAATTTTTTCAATGCTAACTGTAGTTGCCCTGATGGTAGCTTGTGGCCCGGCAGAAACTGAAGCAACCCAGGACGAAGGTACCATGGAAAACACAGAAATGGGAACAGATGAAGGAACATCTGATGACATGGGAAATGAAGCCTCTACGGAGACTACAGATAATTTAACCCAGGGACAGGAAGTAACCATCAATCTTAAGGCGATTGGCGAAACCATGAATGAAATGGCGTATGAGCCTGCTAAACTTGAAGTAGCAGCGGGTTCTGTAGTAACACTTGTTTTGGAGAACACGGCTAAAAGTGAAGCCATGATTCACAACGTGGTAATTATTAAGCCGGGAAAACAAACGGAAATTGCCGAAGCTGCAATGGAAGTTGGTGCTGCTGCTGATTTTGTACCTGAAAACGACAATATCATTGCAGCTACTGCCTTGGCTAAGCCAGGAGAAACAGTTGAAGTGAAATTCAATGCTCCTGCAAAAGCTGGTACCTATCAGTTTATCTGTACGTACCCTGGCCACACTGCCATGAAGGGTGTGTTCTTAGTAAAGTAATTCAGGTAATTTTTTACCTCAAGGAAGATGAAGCTTCCGTCCATGTGGGCGGAAGCTTTTTTATGAGCCATATAGCTAAAAGTCCGCCAGCTATGGATTTTACAAGCAGCCCCGGAATAAGGCGAATTAGTGTATCCCAAAGCAGGATGCCATCTACCATAAGGTAAAGCACCAAAAAACCTGGTATTAATAACAAAATATGAGCCTTTACAAAGGCGAGGATGTAGTAAAAGAAATTTTGCTGTGTGCGCTGACACTCCCAGCCTATATAGTAGCATATCACCGGAAAAGCCCAAATAAAACCGGCAGTGGGCCCAATTAGTTTTTCGTATCCGCCTGTATGGTCGCCAAATATAGGGAGGCCCATACCACCAAGAATTACATAAGCCATGGCAATGAAAAAACCTGAATTTTTGCCCAGCACTGCTGCTAAAGTAAATAGCACAAAAGTTTGCATAGTAACAGGTACATGCTGCACGTTAAATGCAAGGGGTGCTAAAAGGGCTGCGACTATTGTTCCGGTAACTACCGCTTTAATATTAATCTGCATTCATTAGTTTTTTTGATTTCCATTCAAATCGCCAATAAAGTAAAACAGCGGCCACGGTAAGCCCCAAAGCCAGTCCATACCATACGCCCTGTGGCCCCATCTCGTATTTGATACCCATGATGTAGGCCGGTAAAAGGCCAAAGCCCCAGTAGGCTATAAATGTAATTATGGTTGGTATTTTAACCTCACTCATTCCCCGCAAGGCGCCAAGGGCAACCACCTGTGTGCCGTCTGACAATTGGAAGAACACGGCAACTATTAATAATTGACTGGCAATCCCCAAAACATAGGCGTCATCTGTATAGAAAGTGGGAAAGAAGTTTCGGCCAACAAAAAACATAAGGCCACATAAGGCCATAAAACTGAGTGCCATAAAAAAGCTTACCCGCCCGGCATTGCGCATGGTTCGTATTTGCTTTTTACCCAATTGATTGGCTACGCGTACGGTGGCCGCTGCTCCAAGCCCGCTTGCCATCATATAACTAAGGGAAGCAAGGCTAATGGCTATTTGATGGGCTGCCAGGGCTTCAGCACTTATTTGACCAACAATTACCGCAGCCACAGCAAAGGCTGATACTTCAAAAATATACTGACTGCCCGAGGGAACTCCAATATTCAGGATTTCCTTAAAATAGCTTCTGTTCCAGCTTATTTGAGCATAATGGAGGAGATACTTTCTGAATCGCTTTCCTTTAAAAATATAGAGGTACATAAATCCCGCCATAAGTATACGTGCAATTACCGTGGCATACCCGGCACCGTTTAATCCCAACTCCGGGAATCCCCAGTTTCCATAAATCAAGAGGTAGTTGAAAAAGACGTTGAGCAGGTTGGCACCAATGGAAATAATCATTGCCATACGTGTAAACGAAAGACCCTCTGCAAATTGCTTGTAGGTGAGAAAAAGTATAAGAGGGAAAATACTGGAGGAAATAATGAGTAAGTAGGGCTGAGCAAGTTTTTCTACCTCAGGTTCCTGCCCCAGGGTGTGGGTAAACTGTGAAAAAATCAATATCAATATAAAAATGGCTGCTGCGGTAAGCAGGTTTATAAGAAGGCCATGGCGCAAGTAGCTAGCAGCCTTATCGGGACGGCCCTCGCCATCAGCATTGGCGATGGGAGTTGTAAGCCCAAAGGCCATTCCCATACCAAATACCATGGGTATTACAAATATGGAGTTGGCAAATGCCGAAGCTGCCAGTTCAATGGTGCCCAGCTGACCTATCATTATGCTATCGGCCAGGCCTACCATAACATGGCCCAGCTGACCTATCATTACAGGCCATGCCAGGCTAAATGTTATTCTAAGATGTTCTTTGGTAGTCACAGCAGGACGAGAGAATTTTCGTCCTGCAAAAGTATTAGATTAATTCGGCTTCGTGCCGCTTCATCTCACGTTCATAAAAGGCCTCCGCAGCATCAAGTAGATTGGCAATTTCATCTACCAAATCTTCCTCCTCGCCTTCCAGTTCATCCATCCATTCCACTTCATCATGGTTTACATTCCATATAAATCGTGGAAACTCCGTGTGAACGATGAACATTTCATCTGGCACATCGGTGTTGTCTGCCAATAAAAAATGTGGTAACTCCATTGGTTGTATTTAAGCAATTAAATATAGAGAAAGGCTTTTAATAATAATAGCCTCTTCAAAAAATAAATAGCAAGAATTTGTATAAGGTTATTTACTGGCAAAAGTTCTTACATCGCTTCCACTAACTTCACTTCCTCCAAGTATAATCAGGCGTTCCACTACGTTTCGCAGTTCCCGAACATTACCTGTCCAGTCAATTTTCTTTAATTCCTTCATGGCTTCCTCGCTGAATTTTTTTGGAGCAGTACCTTGTTCGCTGGCAATTTTCTGAGCAAAATACTCGGTTAATAAGGGGATGTCTTCCTTTCGGTCATTTAAGGCAGGTACCTTTATTAGGATTACGCTTAGGCGATGATAGAGGTCTTCCCTAAAGTTGCCTTTTTCAATTTCGCTGGCAAGGTTTTTATTGGTAGCGGCCAGCACGCGCACATTTACCTTTACTTCCTTGTCTCCACCTACCGGGGTGATTTTTCCTTCCTGCAGGGCGCGCAATACCTTGGCCTGGGCGCTTAGGCTCATATCGCCAATTTCATCCAGAAAAAGGGTGCCGCCATTGGCCTGCTCAAATTTGCCTTTTCTATCTTTTACAGCAGAGGTAAAGGCCCCTTTTTTATGTCCAAAAAGTTCACTTTCTATAAGTTCAGAGGGAATAGCAGCGCAATTCACTTCTATCATCGGACCTTTGTTTCGATCACTTTTTTGATGAATCCAGTGGGCTACAAGTTCCTTTCCTGTTCCGTTGGGTCCGGTAATCAGCACGCGGGCATCTGTAGGAGCCACCTTTTCGATCATATCCTTAATAGAGTCGAGGGCCTCCGATTCGCCTATCATTTGGTAACCCTTTGAGATTTTTTTCTTTAGGGTTTTGTTTTCCTTAACCAGATCAGTACGATCGAGAGCTCGCCTTACGGTGGTTAGCAGGCGGTTTAAATCTGGTGGTTTTGAGATGTAATCATAAGCTCCCTTGCGCATGCAATCCACGGCAGTGTCTAAATCCCCGTGTCCGGAAATCATAATTACAGAAGTATCGGGATGCTTTTCGCGGATATTTTCCAAAACCTCAATACCATCAACTCCCGGCATTTTTATGTCACAAAGCACCAGGTCATACTCTTTATCTGAAAGCATGTCAATCGCTTGCTTTCCGTTTTCGGCTTCATCAAGTTCAAAGGTTTTGTCCTCATCCGAAAGGATATTTCTCAACACATTTCTAATTGCCTTTTCGTCTTCTACAATAAGGATTCTAGCCATTTGTTTTTTTCTTTTAATGTAGTGAATACACCCTCTTTGAGGGCATATGTGGAAAGTTTCATTGTTTTAATGCCAATGCTTTTCAGCAAAAAGTTGATCTGAATACAAGCCATCGGCATAAGGTCGGCCCGCATGGGTATCATACCTGGGGTTTGCAGCCTTTGTTCATAGGGGCAGCTTATCATTTTTTTGGCAATAGCCAAATACTGATCCAGCTCAAATTCATAGGAGGTTTTAAGGGGATCATAGTTTGCCTCGGGATAAGCCTCGTGTATCATACTGGCCAGTGTGTCGAAGGAACCACTGCTGCCAATAAGGGTTGTGGTGGGATGAAGCTTAATGGCTTCCATAAGTTCAATAGTAACCTGGGATATAAAATCTTCTATGGTCTCGCTTTCAGAACTATGAATAGGGTCTTTGGGTTTAAATTTTTCCAAAAGACGGCTGGAGCCAATGTTGTAGCTGTTTTTCCATAGTACTTCACTGCTTGTGGCCAAAATAAACTCTGTGCTGCCACCACCAATATCTACAATTAAGGATGTGCCTTCCCCAAGCTCTAATGCCTGAGTAACACCCAAATAGATTAGCTCCGCTTCCTTTTGGCCATCAATTACATTTACGTTGATGTTTAGTTGATCTGCGGCAGCGGCCACAAAATCTCTGCCATTGGAGGCAGAGCGTATGGCAGCAGTGGCAAAGGCATAGGTTTTGTCTGCCTCAAAATCCCTAATGGTTTCACGATGGGCTCTAAGGGCATTAATACCTCGTTCAAATGCAACAGGCATAATCTGGTCATCATCCAAACCGCCATCACCAAGCTTTACCCCAATTTTATTGTTGTATAAAACCTCATTGGTTTTGGTGTCTCTGATGAGGAGATTGAAGGTGTTTGTCCCTAAGTCTATTACGGCAATCTTCATGATTGTTCGGGGAGTTGGCGCACCCAAAGGTCGCGTTGTGGAAATGGAATTTTAATGCCTGCCTCTCTGAAATTCCGATCAATACTAAAGCGGATATCGCTTTTGGTACGCTCTATCCTGAAAAGGTTTTGAGAATAAAAGGTAAGGCGAAAATCCAGCCGGCTGTCTCCGAAGTTGTCAAATATTACCGTGGGTTCCGGAATTTTTATTACATCCTTGTTTTCAATGGCACTCTTAATCAGCAGGTCGTTTACCAAAGCAGTATCCGAACCATAAGCCACCCCAACTTTTATTTCGAAGCGCGTAACCTTACTGTTGTTCTGGCTCCAGTTGATTACGTTCTCATTGGTCAACTTGGTGTTGGGTACTATCATTACAATGTCTTCCCGCGTAAGTAAACTGGTGGTGCGCAAACCTACATCCTGAACCTTACCAACGGTACCTGCTATTTCCACAATATCTCCTGCAGTAACCGTGCGCTGCGAAAGGATGATAATGCCGGCCACCAGGTCGCGAAAGAAATCCTGAAGACCAAGTCCTAAGCCCACCAGCAAAGCTGTGGAACCTGCAAGGAGTACGGTGATGTTTACACCTAAACTATCTATGGCAATTACGATGGCAATTACATAAACTACATAGCTCATCAATTGCACTATGGCGTATTGCTTACCAAGGTCAAGGTGCTTATTGTCTCTGCGGGCTATGAACTTTCTGAAGAGAAACAAAAAAAAGCGGGCCAGCAAAAAGATCAGAATGATGTTGGCCAGGTTGAAAACCCTTATTTGGAAGTCTCCAGATTGAAAAAGCGTGATTTCCAGAAACTCTCGCACCCGTTCCATCATGCTTTGTAGGTTATCCATTTTATGAGTTCTTTAAATTTGGGTTTTTTACCGTACATCAATATTCCCGTACGATAAATCCTAGCAGCCATCCAGGTCATCAAAACAAAAGTCAGCAGTAAAATAGTCATGGAGAGGGCAAGTTCCCAAACGGGTACATTAAATGGAATACGTGCCATCATTACAATAGGGGAGGTAAAGGGTATCATGGAAAACCAAAAGGCTATCGAGCCATCAGGGTTGTCCAAAGCTCTTATCAATACTATGATCCCCGCTATAAGTGGCAAGGAGATAGGGAGCATAAACTGTTGCGTGTCCGATTCCTTGTCTACGGCAGAACCTACAGCGGCAAACATGGCTGCGTAAAGCAGGTATCCAAATAAAAAGAAAAATAAAAAGCACCCAATGATATACGGGAAGTTTATGGCGTCAATGGTATTTACAATTTTAAAGATCATATCATCATCCACATTCTGCATGGCGCCATTGGCGGCTACCCTGGCAGCATCCAGTTTGTCTCCCAATACAAAAGTGATGGCCAAAAGGTAAATTCCTACTCCAAATACTACCCATATTACAAACTGTAAAAGTGCTACTCCGGCAAGGCCAAATATTTTACCAGCCATTAGTTGATAGGGTTTTACAGATGAAATCATAACCTCTACTATCCGGCTGGTTTTTTCTTCAATAACTCCGCGCATTACCTGCGATCCGTAAATAAATACAAACAGGTAAATCATAAATGCCGCGATATATCCTATGCCCATTTTTACAGGGGCCAGACTTTCGGTTTCCTCACCAGCATCTAAATTAATAGTGCGCAGGTTTACCTTGGTTTTGGTTCGTGCCAATATATCGGGATCCACTCCCTGGGCCTTTAGCTTTTCAGCTTGGATGTATTTATCCAGTTGATTTTGCACGTAGCCTTCCACACCCAGACTTACATCGCCTTTGCTAAAAAGGACGCTGCCATTGGTTAATATATCAGGATCATTATTACTGCTGAATGGAATATAGAGCAGGGCGTAATCATCACTTTTTTTAAAGAATTCCTTGGCTTTTTCAAGGTCAAATTCCTTAGGCGGGAGGTAGCGGAAGCGAATGCTCTCCTTGCCTTTGTCAAAGTCCATGAGGCCAGGTTGGTCTAATATTGTGATCACGCGGTCATCCTCCGGTAAGGTAGCCAGATAGGCAGGCAGAATAAACAAGGCCGAAGATAAAATTGGGCCAAGTATCGTCATGATGATGAAGGTTCTCTTCCGCACCCTGGTGCTAAACTCGCGTTTAAGTATGAGCCATATTTTATCCATCAGCTTTGTACTTTTTGAATGAAAATGTCATTAAGGCTAGGCAACTCTTCCTTAAAGGAGATTAATCTTCCGTGCTGCATTAGCTCTTTGGCAATGGCATTGCTGTCTTCCACATTAGACTGCAGACGGAGGGAGATTTGCCCGTCATCGGTTGTTGACTTTAAGATTTGGGCAGAAGCCAGCGATTGAAATTCCTGATCTCCGTACAACTCAGCTTCATAAATATTGGACTTATACTCCGCTTTAATGTCTTTCAGTTTTCCACCCAATATTTTCTTGCCTTTATTAATCAGGGCTATTTCGTCACAAATCTCTTCCACCGATTCCATGCGGTGGGTAGAGAAGATGATGGTAGCACCTTCATCTCGCAATCTCCTGATTTCACTTTTAATAAGGTTGGTATTTATAGGGTCGAATCCCGTAAAGGGTTCGTCAAATATCAATAGTTCGGGCTGGTGGATTACGGTAGCAATAAACTGAATTTTTTGCGCCATGCCCTTGCTTAGCTCCTCAATGCTTTTGTCCCACCAGCCTGTAGCTTCAAATCGAATGAGCCAATCTTTAATACGGGATTTGGCGTCTTCTTTACTTAGGCCTTTTAGGCGTGCTAAGTAAATCAGTTGTTCACCAACTTTCATTTTGGGGTAAAGCCCGCGCTCTTCCGGCAAATAGCCTATCCGGCCAATGTGAGCCTCAGTAAGCCGTGCGCCATTAAAAAGCACCTCGCCTTTATCAGGCCCGGTAATTTGGTTAATAATGCGGATCAAAGAAGTTTTACCCGCGCCATTGGGGCCAAGCAGCCCAAACGTGCTGCCCTGCTGCACCTCAATGGATACATTATCTAAAGCCGTGTGGCCACTATAAAATTTTGAAACTTCCTTTACGGAAAGAATTCCCATAACTAAAGGGTTTTTAGGGGGTGAAAATAAGAAAGGGGGAGTTAAATATGGGGTTTTGAGGAGGAATATGTTTTTAGGGAGGCTTTGACTACATCAGTTGCATTAAAACGGTAGTAGTATCAGGGCGAATCGAATGGCGATTCTAATTATTTACTCTGCTTTCTTGCATGAAATCCGTAAGCAAGGCTCAAACCAGTATAGAGTATCAAAGCCAGAATAAAACCATTAATGGGAAGCTCATTCGCTGTGGCAATTTTATAGATTTCGGAAATAATTCCGATGATTATTATACTGATGAAAAGCCTTACCCACCATTTTCTTAATGCCTCCATATACCTGCGTTCGTTTCTACCATTGATGTAAAACAAATGTAGCTGTTTGCCTAAATGTGTTTGGGAGTAAAACCCCACTGGGAAGGAAGGGCCTCATCTTACTTAATATCAATGATTATTTTAGTGATTATAATGAAGTTACCGGGGCTTTCGCCATTTGAGCCGCGAGTAGATTTGAGCTCTACATAGTCGGATCCGGTAAAAGTGGAGTCGGCCTTGTATTGATAGACTATTTCGCCAGAGTTTCCATTTCTGTTTAGTTCACTAATTTGAAAATGTTCTGCTTGAAGTTGAATAGTGGCTCCTTCCTCATCCCCAAAGGAACCCAGGCTGTAGCGAAGTGTATCGGAGTGTGAGATTGTGAAGGCCATATTTCTTTCCTCAATATTTCCATTGTTTTTAGTACAGGAGATAAAAAGTGGGATTATAAAAATAACAGCGAGTATTCTAATTTGCTTAAGGTGTTGGTATTCTATAAACTCAATCATCTTCATTTACTAGCTTCAAAATTCATATCGATCATGCGTAGAGTTGTACTCCATGCCCAATACTACGTTAAATTTTTCTCTTCGTAAAGTGGTTATACTTTCTCTGCAGAAGTAAATGCCAGAGGTGAGTATTGAAATACCCAGACCAGCTGCTAATGGTAGCTTATTAAGCATGGAGTATATTATCAATACAACTGCAGCAATACTGAGTAGAATGAAGAAACTGGTTTTGGAACCAAAATCTCCCAGCAACATTATAATTGGGAACATTATTAAATCTCCAAATATGATTATTAAGGTTTTGGAGTCGAATCTCTTCATAAGGTCATTGGGTTCATTTAAGTAAAAAGTGGCGGGTTTTTTACTTTTGACCAAGGCCATGGCCATTACCCTGGTGTATTTGATTAGGGTATCCGGTCTAAGTGTTTTTCCTGTGGAGGTACTTTGATGCTTTAACAGTAAATCATAGTATTTCCTGAAACTTTCTCCCTCTAAAATAAAGTAGGATTGGAATAATGTTACAACCTTCTCAGTTTGGTCATTGCCGCTGACGTGCTGCTTGGTTACCACTTTTAATCTTTTGCAAAAGGATCTGAAGATTCTGTTTTTAGAGTCCGAGGGTTTAACTCCTAGTATTTCGTAGTGGTTGATCAACTGGTAGAAAGGGATTTTAGGTATGTATGCGTCTATCTAAAATTGCTTAATGATATTCAATGAGAATGGAAATTACAGTTTTCTCCAGTTTATTATCGTGGGTTTTTAGCACAACATAGTACCAGTCATTTTTTTGAACGTCTACAGTAAATATTTCACCTTTGATTCTGACTCTAACTTCAGAGTCAAATTCATCCACCATACGTCCCTTGGGGAACCAATCCATCTCGCCCGTTTTATTGTTGTCCATTGAATACTCAGCCGCGAGGGATTCAAAATATTCACCATCCTCATATCTGCTTATTATCAGCGTTCTGATAGAGTCCATTTCTGTGGAAGAATATTTGGATCCATTTAAGTAGATGTACTTCACTTTACAAAGTTCCGTGAACTCTGTTTCCATTACCTTCATTACAAAAGTGGGGGCATTGGGATGCCATTGCTTTTTCAGTATGTCTCCTTCTTTAGCTGTAACGATTTTGGGAAAATCGCTACTATCAGTATACACTGTTTTGTCAACAGAAATATTCCAGTCAGGGTATTTGACTTTCAGAGTTTCAAATTCTTCAAGACTATTGATCTTCTTTAAGGCTTTGGTGGCCTGTTTTAAGGATTGGGCATTTGCGCCTATGGTGATAATGGAAATGGTGAAGGCAAGGATCAGTTTGTTCATGAAGATTGGAATTGGACTTAAACGAGTTTAGACGGTGGGATTTTTGATCAAACGTGTATCTTTTTCTTTACCATCGTACTCATTGTGAATTTAAATTATATTGTCGATTCAGAGTTTATCAGGAAGCATATTATTAATAATTAGATAAATACTATAAAACCAATTAATGCAGCTAATAGCCATTGCTCGAATCTTGTTTTAATTTGTGTTTCGTTGGTATTCTCGTTATTAAAAAAACTTGTTTAACGGTTATTATTATTCCCAATGGCCAAAACAATAGATACAAAATGAAGTAGAATACTTTGACTCTTTGATGACTTCCACCGCAAAAAGATATTCCTCCAGATAACAAAATCATCCACAAAGCTCACTAGACCTAGAATTGTTCCTGTTACAGAAATTATATTCCAAACAGTTGTTAATGGATGTTTAGGTTTCGTAAGGTTGTTGCTTGGCATCCTAAATTTAGCTGTTAAGGGGAAATAGTAAGGTTTATTGAGGCCGGTATATGATTTACAAAATACAGTTTAGTAAGTAGGCCTCAACACATTTATGCCCGCAATTATAGTCCTTTCCCTTCAATTCGCAGTATTTGCTGGTACAAAAAATCCCCGCCTCCTTTCGGAAACAGGGATTCAATTAGTTGAAAAGCCTTTCTGCTAATACCGCCAAATCAGGAGTATCCGTCATTCGCGCGCGCGTTTCCTTCTAACGAGGAAAATCAAGGCTAAACCTACTGCGCCAATTGGTGCCATCCATACCCAATTACTAATATGGGCCGAGGGAGAAAGCTCTATTGATGATTGATAGTCATTCAAGTCACTCAGAATTACGTGGTTTTGCTTTCCATACAGCTGGTAGTAGAAAATAGTTTGATGATTTTTATTTTCTGCAAAGGCGGGGATACTGATATTAAGGCGCTGTGCATTTTTTGAAATAGGAGGGAGAACAAACTTTAAATCTGTTTGATGACTGCCTGGTTTAATACCTCCTGTTTTTAACTCAATATTTTCATCATCAATGGATAAGGAAAAGTTGTCTTTAATGTAGGCAACCATCAGCTCTTCAAACTCCTTTTTACTTAGCGCTGTCAATTGTTGTTTACCATATTTGTTTATCAAAGCCTGGTTTACACCGTTTTGACTAAGGTTTATGGTGAGTAAACTGGCGTTTTCTCCGGCTACGACCTGGTACTTGGCCGATAGTGGATTGTGCCCAAAGCAATACAATGGGCTAACCAATATGATTAGCCCAATTAGGAGATATTTCACCGTATAACTATTGAAAGCGAAATGCATTGTTTGCCGCTACACCTTTCAGGCATTTGGGAACGTTGGCCGCGCTGGTAGTGCTGGCCACATAATGATATACGCCCTCGGGGTATTCTACCGTTGTGGCCATTCTTCCACCGCAGTCATCCAAATCCGCAGGCTCACTGGCATAGGCATAAATCGGGAATCCATCTTTAGCAAAGCCTACTAGCTTGGTACCTGTAGTTTGGGGGATTTTAGTACATGAAATTTCTGTTATTCCATTAGCCGTTAGCACTTGATTTACTACTTCGGGCACAAAATGCCAATGGTAATATCCGGCAGGATCGTGATGCCCGCCACAAGGGTCGAGTGAAGGGAAGTTAATTTCTGATCCACCTCCACCAGGGCCACCCATAGCTGGGCCGTTTATGGCAGAAGGGGGATCTCCGTTAATGGGCACACCATCCAGCGTAATCCCAATAAACTCAACTTCTCCAATTACATTATTGGTGTTTGCCAATTTCGGTACGGCCGGGATGATAAAGGTGAGTTCAAGGTCGTTGTTTGGGGCTGCCTCCAGGCAATAGGATTTGGAGGGATCAGTAACGCCTGTAAATCGATCAACATTAACACTGCCATCAGAATTTACCATGTTGTAGCCATCAGCCTCAATATCATTTAATAAGTCGGCTGCAAAAACCCTTAGGCCGGGATTTGTAGCACCATCATAGAAACCCATTCCGGCCACATCGTTGATGGTCTCCGGACAAAACGGCCCGTTGGCTACAGGGTTGCTGGCAAAGGTGATACGAAAGCATTCGGCTGAGGTGCCGTCTTCCAGAGTGGAAGTTATCGTTTCAAAGGAAATTAACGAACTGCTGTTGAACAGTGACTGCGTAATCAGAAGATTATCTTCGTTGGTAGGCTCGTCATCATTCCCATCCTGTTTATCGCAGGCGGTAAAGAAGAAGCCTGCCAATAACATGGGGAATATCCAAAACTTTATTTTTTTCATATTTTGACTATTAGGGAAAACTTTGTGTTTCTGTAATTTGGACATAGCCTCTTAAACCAGCTGAGTTACATTGCGCTTTTTGGAATAATGGACGAGGTAGGGAACGGTTCCAAATAAAACCAGCACCAATACCAGTATGTAAATACCGAAAGGAGTGTTGGTTGTTTTTACATTTTCGCTTAAATTAAAACTATTGCCCTGAGCAGCTAGTTTTATACTGTATTGGTTGGCTTCATTTAAGGTAAATTGTTTTTTGTCAAAACCACTTTTTAAAATATACAACGCACTTTGGTTGTGGTGTATATCTTTAAAACAGGTGTTGGTTACAGCTATGGATTTAAGGTTATCCGGTATGTCATGTACCTGAAAAAACACACTTGTTTCGTGTCCAAGCTTAACCTGACCATTGGACAGTGTAAGGGCATCTCCGCCATTAATACTTACAAGTACATTGTTTTGCACATGATTCAGCACCTGTTCCATAAATTCTTCGGGAGTTGTGTAGGGCTGTTCACTGTAGTGCGTTTTTATTTCCTGCTGAAAGGCAGTTAAAGAAGCACGGATATGCAGGATCCATTCTCCGTTGGCATTTTCTACCAACATAGTACTAGATATGTCGGGTTGATGGGCTACCGTAAGAAATGGTATAGCTATAAGGTTTAGTATGAAGAGAAACTTTTTCATAATGATATTTAAAGTAGGTGCATCTCCGCTAAGCGGAGATGCACTGAATGTAACTTAGTTGGCGTAAGCTCCGCTTAGGCAGTCAATAAAGCTGTTGGTGCCAGGGGCAGCTACATGGTAGTGGTAACCCCTGGTGTCATCATAGTGCCCGCGGCATGCATCCAGATCATTTGGTTCTGTTCCATCAACGTTTAATTGGGCGTACATGCCATGTCCATCAACGGCATAGCCAATCATGGGGGCGTGTCCATCAGCCTGAGCAATTTCGGTAGTGAGGCCTGTAGCTGCATGGTAGTGGTAGCCTGCATTCAGATTAATGTGCCCACCGGCATCATCAAAAGGAGCTAAGGTGTATGCACCTAAAATGGCATCAGTGGGAGCCGGGGCGTCAAAACGCACACCATTAAATGCTAAACCACGTACTGATGGCCCCTGGGCTTGTCCCGGAGGGCCGCCCGCACCGCCAAATTGTACAGCACTGCTAAGTTTTATGGGAGTAATAGGAATAAGGTAAGTTTGAGTTAGGCTACTTACGTAGGAAGGAAGGCATTCTACGCAAAAGTTTTCGTATTGCACTCCCACATTTGGGTTGGCTGCATTTCCACAATCAGTTTCGGTATCTGTGGTATAGATGTCTCCGTTGGCATCATACATCTGCCATTTGCTATCATTATAAAAGGTAGCCATGTTTTGGATAAAAGCACCATCAACATCATATACCTCTCCGTTCTCCAGCCAAATACCACCACTTTCGGCACCATCGCTAATATTGTTCGGGCACCATGGGCCCATATTATGGTCAGCGGGGGTAGAGGTGGAAACTATCTGATAGCATTCGGTAACAGTACCATCCGATAAAGTACAGGGCACTGTAGTGATCGTTAGCCCGCCAGACTGGAATAGAGAGGCATCAACCTTAATTGTAGTTTCCGGAGATTCAGTGGTGGTGTTTTCGTCTTTGTCGCAAGAGCAAGCCAGTAGTACAGCTGCCGAAGCAAAGAGCATGGAATTAATGAAATACTTCATGGTGTCATTTAAGTTATACTGGTTAGACAGCTGATAGCTTTAAATCCTTCGCGTTTACACTTAAATTATTTTACAAAGTTTGATTGGATCAGCGTAATTTTATGGGGAGAAGCTAATTTCAGGCAAATATTTTTTCCATTCTAAAGAGGAACAAAGAA
>JBLWXT010000047.1:0-20386 GCA_048267305.1 Owenweeksia sp.
GTTTCTTTGTTCCTCTTTAGAATGGAAAAAATATTTGCCTGAAATTAGCTTCTCCCCATAAAATTACGCTGATCCCATTTAACATCATTCTTATAATCAAATCATTACCCACAAAAAAACCCTTCCCACCTTAGCTTCACCAAGACGAAAAGGGTTTCTTGTTTGCAACTATTTAATACTTAAAACAACTAAACAGCTCTTGACAATTTAGCACTAAAAGCTGGCTTTGCTGCCTTGTCCATTTTAACGGCCACTTCTTGTGCTTTGTTAAACCATCTTTTACCAAATAATTCAAGGTCTCTGAATTTTAGGGCATTATCAATTGAAGGTTGGTAAAACACAAATTTGGAGGAAGAATCTTCATTTTTTACAAGTAGCTCGCAAGGTTCCTCCTCTTCGTTTACACCACCAGTGGCATACTTAAGTTCCTTTACTCCAAACAGAAAGGTATGAGTTATTTTCACTTCGTTTTTCGCCAGCCATACCATGGCCATCACCAGCTGCTTGCTATCAATACCGCATATCCGCTGGCCATTAAGCTCCGTCTGGTCAAAGCTCCATCCGTTCTTTTGTTCCAGAGCCTTAAGCTCTTTTTTTAATTTATTTTCCAGTGCATAGCCTTTGTAAAACAGCCAGGCTACCGGGCCAATACATAGTAAGGACACAGCAATGCTGGTCCATATCATAGGTAAATCCATCTTATTGTTATTTAAATTTTAATTGAAAGAAATACGGCCAGGGGCCGCGCAACAGAGAAGATGGACTGCTTACCAGAAATGGTGATAGGGAAAAAGTAACTGTAGTGCTGTGCGCCTTTGATCCGGAACATAGAAATATTCCAGCAGATTGACATTGGTAAACCTGCGCGCGCTTAAGAGGAAAAAGTCTGTGGAAAGAAAAAAGTCAGGGGTTATTTCCCTTGCTGACTCAGAACCTATGGAAGGCTCAAGTATAAAAGGTAATGGCGATAAATCCAGCGCTTTGGCAAGCTGAACAAAGCCATCATTTAAAGTTGTTGCCTGCTGCGTTTCCTGCTGATCAAAAACCTGTTGACCGGAAGGAACTACAAGGCATAAAAAAAGCAATAAGAAAGCCGGAACGGCCTTAAGCCCAAATGCTCCAAACTTTCTTATTGCTTTCATAAGTAAACCTTCTGCTGAAGGAATGTATTTTTAATTAGCCCATTTGAGCGTCAAGCTTTCCAGCTAAAACGGTCTTTGGCGCTACACCAACTTGCTTGTCAACAATTTCTCCGTTTTTAAACACCAACAAGGTTGGGATGTTGCGGATACCGAATTTTCCAGCTACCTCCTGGTTGCTATCTACATTCACTTTACCAATTACAGCTTTTCCTTCGTACTCAGTGGCAAGTTCCTCTACGATTGGTCCAACCATACGACAAGGTCCACACCACTCAGCCCAAAAGTCAACCAAAACTGGTTTATCTGATTTCATTACTAACTCATCGAAGTTGGCGTCTGTTAATTCTAAAGCCATTGTTATATTCTATTAAGATTAAAAAATTATTTACAAAACTAATTTAAGCTATAAGGCCCATCCGTCATATTACTGACTTTATTTATTGAGTGCCACCTGCATATAATCACGCGAAGATAATTCATCAAGCAATTCCTTGCTTATTAAAACACCTCCGTTTCTGCGAGGCATGCGCACATTCACCTTTGGCTTTTCGGGGTCAAAGATCATCAAATTTATACGTTTAGGGCCCTTATACTTCTCAACTATCCCATTGAGATCATCTATATTATCAGGAGTTACATCTCCCAAACCTATTTGAATTCCTACGGATTTACCCTCGCTTTCCATAACATCGGGTAAAAGCTTGATGTCCTTAATCTTGGCTTCTATCCTTTCTTCTGCTCCCTGCCAAGGTGTGTAGCGTTTTACAAAGCCCTGAATCATCACCAGCATATTGGCTTCCATAAAGGGTTTTACCTTAAGATATTCATCCCCAAACAGCCGGAATTCAAAGTTGCCGGAATAATCTTCAATGGTAAAAAAGCCAAAGGGTTTTCCATTTTTGCTCATCAGGTGGCGGGCTTCGGTAATAATGCCGCCTACTGTATATTCTCCTATTCTGCTAAGATCTGCAAAAGCCGCAAACTCGTGCGTGCAAAGGTATTTCATCTCATATTTAAAATCGTCTAGCGGATGGCTACTCAGGTAAATACCATTGACATCCTTTTCCTTGTTGAGTTTCATAAGGCGAGGCCATTCCTGTACTACGGGCATTTTGGGCTCGGGAAGCTCCACCTCCTGGCCTCCGCCAAAAAGGCTAACCTGAGAAGACTCTTCCTGAGCCTTCCAGTTTTGGGCATAGCGAATAGCCATTTCCAAAAAGGTTTTGTCATCTCCTTCCGCATAAAAGAAAACGGATCGTGCACCACCGCTAAACCCATCAAAAGCTCCACCCAGCGCCAGGTTTTCAAGGGTTTTTTTATTAACTGCCCGTAAATCAATCCGCTTAAGCAGGTCAAAAATATTTTTATACGGGCCATTTTCGAGCCTTTCATTTACAATGGCCATTACTGCATTTTCGCCCACACCCTTCATCCCGCCAAGGCCAAAACGCACTTCGCCTTTTGCGTTTACCGCAAATTTAAATTGCGATTCATTTACATCCGGCCCCAAAACAGGAATCCCCATTCGCTTACACTCCTCCATAAAAAAGGTCACCTTTTTTATGTCGCTCATGTTATGCGTAAGCACCGAGGCCATATACTCCTGCGGATAGTTGGCTTTTAAATATCCGGTATGAAAAGCCACCACAGAGTAACAGGTAGAGTGCGATTTATTAAAGGCATAAGCGGCAAATGCCTCCCAGTCTTTCCATACCTTTTCAAGGATTTCGGTATCATGTCCACGCTCACCTCCCTGTTCGATGAATTTGGGCTTCATCTTATCCAGTACAGCCTTTTGCTTTTTACCCATAGCCTTACGGAGGACGTCAGCCTCACCCTTGGTAAAGCCTGCAAGCTTTTGCGACAGAAGCATCACTTGCTCCTGATAAACTGTAATACCGTAGGTTTCTGCCAGGTTATCCTCCATTTCCGGGAGGTCATAGGCTATTTCTTCCTGTCCGTTTTTACGGGCAATAAAGTTGGGGATATATTCAATCGGGCCTGGTCGATAAAGGGCGTTCATCGCGATGAGGTCACCAAACTTATCTGGCTTTAAAGCCTTAAGGTGCTTTTGCATACCGGCACTTTCAAACTGAAAGGTACCATTGGTTTCTCCTCTCTGATAAAGCTCAAAAGTCTTTGGATCGTCAAGCGGAATTTCATCAGGATCAATATCAACATTGTGCCGCTGCTTGATTATCGCAATGGCATCCTTAATAATGGTAAGAGTTTTAAGACCAAGGAAATCCATCTTTAGCATTCCTGCCGATTCAACCACGGAGTTGTCGAACTGAGTGACGTACAGATCAGAATCCTTGGCTACAGAAACCGGAACAAACTTGGTGATATCATCAGGTGTGATAATCACCCCACAGGCGTGGATACCTGTATTTCTAACCGAACCTTCCAGTATTCTTGCCTGGTTGATTACCTCAGCCTCGGGGCCATTGGTTTCGGCCAATTCACGCAGTTGCTTTCCTAATTGATATAAATCACCATTTAGGTTGGCGCTCATTTCCTTATCGGTCCATCCAAATAGTTTAGAGAGTTTGGTATCAGGAACGAGCTTGGCAATTTTATCCGTTTCGGAAAGAGGTAATTGCAGCACCCTTCCTGTATCACGTATAGCCGACTTTGCGGCCATACTTCCATAGGTAATAATCTGTGCTACCTGATTTGCACCATATTTATTTACTACCCAGTCAATAATTTTGGAGCGTCCCTCATCATCAAAGTCAATATCAATATCGGGCAGAGATACACGATCGGGATTAAGGAAACGCTCAAAAAGCAGATCGTACTTAATGGGATCCACATTAGTAATACCAATACAATAAGCCACTGCCGAGCCTGCTGCCGAACCACGGCCGGGCCCTACACTTACGCCCATCTTTCGGGCTTCGGTGGTAAAATCCTGTACTATGAGGAAGTATCCCGGGTAGCCGGTATTAGCAATGGTTTCCAGCTCAAAATCGAGCCGCTGTCTTATTTCATCCGTTATTTTGCCATAGCGCTTTTCAGCACCCACATAGGTAAGGTGGCGCAGGTAGGCATTCTCCCCACGCTTACCCCCATCCTCCTCATCCTTAGGATCAATAAACTCTTGTGGAATATCAAACTTGGGCAACAGTACATCGCGCGCCAGCGTATAACTTTCAATTTTATCAGCAATTTCAAGGGTAGTGATGATGGCCTCCGGATAATCCGAAAACAGAGCTTTCATGGCATCCACATCCTTAAAGTAGAATTCCTCATTTGGGAACCCATAGCGGAAGCCACGCCCCCTGCCCTTAGGTGTGCTTTGATACTCGCCCTCTTTTACACAAAGCAAAATATCATGGGCATTGGCATCTTTCTGATCCAGGTAATACACATCATTACTACCGAAATACTTCACCCCATATTTACGTGCAAACTTCAGCAGGGTGTCGTTTACCACCTTCTCTTCCTCCAGCCCGTGGTTGATAAGCTCCACGTAAAAGTCCTCACCAAAATTTTCATGATACCACACAAAAGCCTCTTCCGCCTGCTTTTCGCCCACATTCAGAATGAGGCTGGGTATCTCGCCATAAGTGTTACCTGTGGTAACAATCAGATCTTGTTTATACTGAAGTAAAAGCTCCTTATCAATACGCGGTACATAGTAAAAACCATCTACAAAGGCACATGAAGAAAGCTTTGCCAGATTGTGATAACCGTTTTTATTCTTTGCTAAAAAAACAACCTGATAACCGTTGTCCTTTACCGTTTTGTCTTTATGATTTCGGTTTACATAAAACTCGCAACCTACAATCGGTTTAATGTCATTGGCCAGAGCCGTTTGCACAAAATGGAAAGCCCCATAAAGGTTGGCGTGATCCGTCATGGCCACAGCCGGCATCCCCATGCTTTTGGCCTTATTTATCAGGCCTGGAATATCGCAGGTAGCCTGTAAGATGGAGAACTGTGTATGCACATGCAGGTGCACAAAAGAGGTATCTTCACTCAGCTCAATAGTTTCCTCCCCTTTTCGCTGGGCTGTACTTTCTTCGGCAAGCTTACGGGCCAACTCCTTAAAGGATTCAACCTTTAGCCCAATTGGCTTTACAGTATCCGGGTTTACCCGATTAAAAGCCTCACGGTTTTCAGGCTTCCAGTCTAAGCGTTCATCAGTATAAATACCGATACGCACGGCTTCAAGAAAGGCGCGTGAAGTGGCCTCCACATCTGCTGCTGCGTTATGTGCTTCGGCAAAACCTTCTCCAAATAAAATTTTATGGAGCTCCTCCAGCTTGGGCATCTTAAAGCCTCCACCTCGTCCACCGGGAAGTTGACAGTAATTACGGGTTTCATCTCCGGTATCAATGCTTGGCATTCCCTCAAAGAGGTTGTCCTGCCCCAACCTAAGGTACTCACAGCCCAGGGCATTGATATCAAACTGTATATTGTGACCTACGAGGTATTTACTCTTTTTTACGGCTTCCGAAAATTCAGCCATAGCCTCATCCAAGGGCACACCATAATGCTCGGCCACTTCGGTAGTGATACCGTGAATTTTGGCCGCATTAAAGGGAATGTCAAACCCATCAGGCTTTATTACAAAGTCCTTTACCTCCACCAGGCTACCATCATCATCATGCAGCTGCCAGGCAATCTGCACCACCCTTGGCCAGTTTTCAAAGTCCGTTAATGGCGCATCATCACGTAAAGGAAGTCCTGTTGTTTCGGTATCGAATATTAAAAACACTGAGGTAGAAGAGTTTAAAGTTCTAATGTAGAAAGTTGAAAGTTAGGAAAAGCTTGGGGTGAAAAATGGGATGTTGATAACGATTGAAAAGTCGTCTTCGATATCTTTTAAATTCACCAAATGTCTTTGACCTAACTCTCAACACTACTTTTTAATGCATCATAATAAACAACATTAACAACATAGCCACCAAATAAGTTATTGACAAAATTTCAATTTTACCCCATCAAAAAGCTGCTTCCTACTTAAACAATGAACAAACTATTATAGAACTAACGATCCAACCAAACCTTTCTGCATTTGCAGAAAAAGTAAACCCCGTGAATGTTTTTCATGGGGTTTCTTTTTGGGGTTGTCAGCATTAAGAATAGAATAACATTAAGACCTCAATAGTCCAATTTATTTAGTGTGGAGGCACAATGTGATCGCAACGGAGGTCGCTCACTATAGATCAGTTTGATTGGAGAAAAACTTATTAATATCATAATTAGCAATTTTGTGCGCTAATACCTTTGGGGAAACCTGGCTTATGTTTTTAAGATTCTCATCAGCCCCATAGCTCAATAGAAGCTTTATCATTGCTCCACGGCCTCGCGAATTATAAACAGCTGTAAATAGCGGTGTGTTTCCCTTACTGTTCTGTGGATCGATGACCGCTCCATTTTTAAGCAAGTACCTAGCTGCCTCCAAATTGTAGTCCTGTGCGGCATAATGCAAGGCAGTCCATTCTTCATGGTCCTTTTGATTAACATCAATATCTTTCGAAATCAAGATGGACATAAACTCCAAATTATTCTCCAAAATGCAATAAACTAATAATGTACGCCCCTCCCTATCTCGTTCGTTGATGTTAACCATACCATTTACAACTTGAGAAAAAGCCATTAACTCATTATTGTAAAGTGCCCCACATGCCTGTTTAAATTCATTGCTTTCTTTCTCGGTTTTACTAGTCATTTGATAGTTTGAATTAAATAGTCAATTCCTTTATCTGCTAATATAGTTCTCATTAGCTTTTTCACTACAAGGGATAAAATCCCATAAATCCTACCGAACCTCTACCTCCTTTTTCAGTTACCCATCTAAAACCAAATTAAAATGATACTGAAAATTCAATTTGCAGAACCCGATATACTTGGCTTTGAGGTAAAGGGAAAAGTAAGCGAAGCGGCATTTGTAAACATGATGCAGGAACTAATCCCTAAAATGGAAGCCCCAGGAAAAATAAAACTGTATGTAGAAATAACCCGCTATGATGGCACGGACTGGGAAGTGATTTGGGATAGCCTGAAGTTTGCCTTTGACAAAGGCCGATCTTATTTCAGCAATGTCTCTAAAATTGCCCTTGTTACCGATAAGGTCTGGATGCGCTTTGTGGCTTCTGCCGAATATGCCTTAATCCCATCAATAAAGGAAAGGAGCTTTAGCATGGAGGAAAAAGAAGAAGCTTTGCAATGGATAAAGGAATAATCGGCTTAACCATTCCTCTCGCCAAATTTCAATAAAAAAAAAGGCTATCTCCTAAATTGTTTAGGATTAGTATATTGCACTAAACTCACTCACTACTATTTGAAGCATTTTTTTTCACTACTCCTAATTACAAACTTTTTATCCTTAGGTGCTCAGCCTAGAGATATATCTGCAATAGAATTAGGCGATGAGGCCAAATTAGAGCTATACACCGGGGCTCAAATTGTGAATACAGGAAAAACAGACCTCAGTTTTGAGGATTTTTTAAATCAACAAGCTGTATTAAAGTTCACTCCCCTCACCAGGGCCAATGAAAATCTTGAGTTTACCTCAGATACCTATTGGGTGAGATTTTCATTAAAAAATATCACCTCTATATACCAAACCTATTATTTTGAAACAGCCCGCCCTATAACCGACCGGGTGGATCTGTACCAAATTGACCCGGATGGCAATACACAAATTTTCCACTCAGGAGATCAAATTCCCTTTTCCGAAAGGGCTTTTCCACATCGCTCCAGCATTTTTAAATTACAGCTTGCACCTAATGCTACGTATCAGTTTTACTTAAACCTTAAAAGCGATGGGGAAGTAATAAACCTTCCACTGATCATTCACTCTCCAGATGAGTTTATAACCACCGTTTATAATCAGCAGATATTTTATGGGCTTTTTTACGGTATCATCATTATTTCCAGTATCATATACCTGTTTTTCTATTTAGGAATTCAAAAAACAAGTTTCCTCTACTATGGCATTTACGTAATTTCCATAGGTCTTTTACAATTTACACTGGACGGGTTTATTTTTCAATATGTATTTCCTGAAGGAGGCTGGTTTTACTCGCGAACCGTTCTTATAAGTGCCTTGCTTACCATGTTTTTTCTGGGCCGATACAGCGAAAATTTTCTCAACACCAGCAGACATTTAGTTTGGTTGCCACGAATTTTCAAAGTCATTTACATTTTTATTGGGCTCATGCTTTTGGCCCTTTTAAGCAGTGCCAAAGGCCTCGAAATAAGCTATCCCCTTGCAAATATTGCAGGTCTTATTTTACTTGCTTCCATTGTAACCTCTGTTGTGGCCCTTCGCATTAAAGGGATAGCTGTGGACAAGTACTATATAGCAGGTATTGCCTTCCTGATAATGGGTTTGGTGATTTTCATCACCAATAACCTCAGCCTTATCCCCAATAACTTTTTTACAGAAAATGGGTCAAAAATAGGCTCAGGTCTGGAGGTTATTTTTCTATCTATATCAATGACAAAGCTTATCGGAAGATTAAGAACGGAAAAGACACAATCACAGGCGATTGCCCTTAGGAAATCAGAGGAGCTGAATGACATAAAATCCTATTTTATGTCTAACATCAGCCATGAACTGCGCACCCCTCTCAACGCCATAATGGGCGTGGCAGATGAAATGATGAAGAAAAAGGGCCTCAACGATATCGTCCGCAGTAATTTTGAGGTGGTAAAATATGCCTCTGTAAGTCTGCTGAGCTCCGTTAATGATATCCTGGATTTCTCTAAAATTGAGGAAGGCAAGCTAAAGCTCGAATTCGCACCATTTAACCCTGTAATAGCCTTACAGCACATCAGTAACAACTGGAAAGTACAAGCCAGTGAAAAAGGACTTTTTTATGTTTTTGAGGCAGATACCAATATTCCACAAAATTGTAATGGAGACGTTGCCCGACTGGTACAAATAGCGAATAACATATTGGCCAATGCCATAAAGTTCACTCCAAAGGGAAATGTTACTTTTTCCGTTAGTTTTCAAAAAACATCAGATACACAAATAGAGCTTGTCCTTAGTATTAAAGACACAGGTGTTGGCATCTCCAGAGAAAAGATGGATACCATTTTTGAAAGCTTTACACAGGAAACGGTAAACGACAAACGCAATTTCGGTGGTCTTGGACTTGGGCTTTCCATTGTAAAAAAACTGGTTGACCTGCATAAGGGAACAATCCATCTAAACAGCGAAAATAGAAATGGCACGGAGTGCATTATTTCGCTCCCAATGAAAACTCTTGAAGTTGCCACGGCCATGCCTCATCAATTTGACTCGGAAACCAAGGACCTTGAAGGGGCCAGCCTCTTGGTTGTGGAAGACAATATGCTGAATCAGCTCATCATGCGTAAGATTTTATCGGGTTGGAAAAACACCACTTTCTCGGTAGTGGAAAATGGCAAGGAAGCTATTGAAGCCTTGGAAAAATCCCACTTTGACCTCATACTTATGGATTTGCAAATGCCTGTTATGGATGGTTATGAAACCAGCGAATACATTAGGGCCGGGAAACTGGGAAATGAAAAAACCAACATCCCCATTATAGCTGTAACAGCCGATACCATGGAGGAAACCAAGAAAAAGGTAATTTCCATTGGCATGAATGATTACCTCTCCAAACCAGTAAACAGTGATATGCTATTTGAAAAAGTGGCGCTGTGGTTGAGTAGAACTAAGAGTGCTAGCTAAAGGCGAAATTCTTTATATCAATACCCCCAAACACTATACTTTTTCATCTCCTTACTGGGATAAAAGCAATGCACATCTGAGGTGCGGCACAAAGCCGAGTTTTTGAAGAGAATGGCAATTCCAAACTCCAGTGTTCCCGCAGTGCGGTGCTGCCCTACGGATGAAAGCGAGGTAAGCTCATATCCAATGGTAAGCAACCAATCATGGCCACCCCAAAAGTCCTTACCCCATAATGTGGGCTGAATGATTATGGCATCAGGTCTCCCCTGATCTTTACCCCGATAGCCCACCCCTAATTTCAATATAGATTCATAGGCGCCATAGGCCATCACTGTAAAGTTGTTGAGGCCAACCTGCCGGTTATAAACTCCGCCAAAGGAGGCATCCCAGCGTGTGCCTTTTTTAGAACCTAACTGCCGATTAAAAAAGACATGACCGTTGTAGCGCATGGGCCAGGTAACATCGCTATTATCCCCAAAAAAGGATTCTTGATTAGTAAACACGTGAAAAGCCGCAAAACCTGCAGAAAAAGAGGCTCGTTTTCGGGAGCCCAATTCCGTTAAAAAACGGGCACCTGCTCCCATATCCAACCTGTGCTCGGTTACATTGTTTTGAGGAGAAATCACCGACACATCGCGCACCAACTGATAGGTTTCCGTACTCAGCTGATCACTAAAAGTAAGTTTATCCCAGTCGAGGCTCTTTTGGCTGTAGCCCACCTGCAAGCCAAAGGCAACTATAGAACTATTGGTTCTTCGGGTAGTACCATTAGCCTTATAATCGAACGGCAGGTACCACGCCACCTGCCCACCGGCATTAGTGGTGCGCAAAAATCCCTCGCCCTCCACGTTGTCCTGAGCATATACAGCAAAGCCAAGTTTATACCTCTCGCAACCAATATTGGCGGCCATGTTGTAGGTATTAAATGTTCTGAATTTAGAGAGCTTAAGCCACTGCATACGGTTGTCAAGACTTACACTCAAATCACCACTATAGCCGGCATAAGCAGGATTAAGCGAGTTTTTGGTAATATGAAAATTGGTAAGTGCCGGATCTTGCGCCCAAAGGGCACAGCCAAATAGCAAAAGCAGCACCATGGCCGCCCATCGCTTAGCGAATAAGGGTAACCGTACCATAGGCCTTAATATTTTCAGTGTTACACTCCTTCACCGGCCAACCATAACCATCGTTAAACTCTGCATCTATCGTCCAAACATAAGCTCCCGTTGGCAATAATTCTCCATTGTAAATACCATCCCAGCCCACTGCCGGTGTGCCTTCCGGAGTTAGTTCTTCGTTTTCAAAAATCAAATTCCCCCACTCGTCATATATCCGCAGCCTGTATTTGGCCAATAGTTTTCCTTTCGGGAGAAACACATTGGCATCCTCCACATTATTGTGCTCTGGCGCAAAGGCATTGGGCACATTAAGGTGGTAACCCTCCATGGTAATCTCAATGGTATCGGCATCCATGCACTGCCCAAAATTGTCAATTTGGTTTACCACGGTTAGTGTTACGGAGTGGTGAATCACACTATCAATGCGGCACAGCCTATCCGTGTAGCGATACGGTATAGTGTCCAGGTTTTCGCTTACGCGAGAATCGCCATTTCCAAAATCCCAGTAATGGGTTGCATTTACAGCATCTCTCACATCTGGCATAAACCTGAACGTACGGGCATTTATGGTTTCTTCATCCAACACTACTATGGGTGTAGGATGCACGGTAATGCTAATTTGTACATCCGCAGTATCGCGGCAGCCCTTATCAGTGACGGCAACCAGACCTAAAGCGTAGGTTCCGGGCAAGGGAAAGGGAATGCTTACCATGGAATCCTGAAAACGGCTGATATTTTTTCTTCCATCATTTACCATCCAAATAAGGCTATCCACCACATCACCATTAGGGAAATTCATTAAGGTGTTGGAGTAAATATCAATTTCATTCCGTGAGCAGAGTTCATATTTACCAGGTACTATTTCGGCAAAAGGCGTTTGGTGAATGGTCACTTGCCGTGATAGCGAATCCACACAAGAGGGGTCCCACACTTTCAGTTTCACGGTGTAAATCCCCGCCAGGCTATAGGCATGTGTAGGGTTTTTGGCTGTCGAAGTGGAACCATCTCCAAAATCCCATAAATAGGTAAGCACATTATTTCCGCTTCCGCTGCGATATGTGGTGGAGTCATGGAAATAAATAGTATCAAACATACAGGCCTCAGGAGCTAATGGCGAGAAGTTGACTCGTGACTTTGGCTTCACAAAAAGGCTGTCCGTAAAGGTATCATAACAACTATCCCCATTCCACACCGTGAGGCTAATGTAGAAATAGCCCGTATCAGTATAAACCACAGAACCCGGGTTTTTAAGGTTGGATATTTTGGTTCCGGCATTGGCCAAATCAAAATCCCAGAAATATTGCAAGGGCGTTGAGCTGACAGAGCTGTCACGGAAAATATAGGCCGAAATATTTCCACAGCTATCCACCGTTGTATCGCGCTTCACAGAAAATCCGGCACGGGGCACCTCAAAAATGTTGAGTGTTTTGGTTAGGCTATCTATACACCCTCTGCTGCTTTCCTTTACCAAGGTAACCTGATAGCTACCCGGATTGTTAATAGAAAATGGAGAAGGATTGCTGAAGTAGGTTCCCAAGCTGTCTATGCGCCAGGTGGTGCGTGTTATTGTGGCATTTTTAACTGTGGTGGAATCGTGAAAAATAAGTGGAACGCCCAAACAGGCGCTCTCCACCGAAAAGTTTACATCGGGCCTGTCATGTATAGTTAGCTGATGGCTGATGGAATCCACGCAACCATTTGGTGAAAAGCTTTTGAGCCAAACGGTAAAAACTCCTGAGGTATCATAAACATGAGCAGGATCCTTTTGTGTACTGCTATCGCCATCTCCAAAATACCAGCGGTAAATGCCTATTGTACTGGGCGACCAAACCGTTTGATTGGTGAAGAAAACGGAATCTCCCTCACACACATTATTGGTAAATACAAACTGGGTTTCAGGGGCATCAAACACTGTGATGGTGGTGTAGGCGGTATCATTACTACAGCCATCGCTTACAATGTAGGCCGCGAGGTAAGTACCGGGATCCCGAAAGGTGTATGTGGCCACTTTACCCGAATCGCTGAAATGGTTGGTAGTAGACAAGGAGTCAAAATCAAAGCACCAGGCATAGGTATTTCCACCGAAGGAGCCATCCGTAAAATTCACCGTTAAATCTTCGCAACCTTGCTGGGGGGTATAGGTAAAGCTGGCCTGTACAATATTTGGGTGTACTAAAATCGGAATCTGAACGGTGCTGTCACCACATTCGTTTTTGGCTTTTAGCGTCACGTAGTAGGTTGTATCCTTATTGGTAAGATTGAAAAAAACATGTGACTTTTTTCCAAACACATAAACGGTATCTCCCTTATAAAACACCGGACCAGGGGTATAAATCTGTTGTGAACTGCCATCTCCAAAGCTTATAATTACCGAATCGGGATGCCCGGTTGTATTGCCATCAATCACAAAATCAACCTTAAAACCAGAACAGCCCGAAGGAGGCAGCGCCACTAGCCCAGCTGCAGGGAGTGGTTTCAGTTCAAAGCGCTGCTCATGCGAAACAGTATCGCAGCAATTGCTCACCGTAAGTTTTAACACATAGGTAGTATCATCTACATAACTGGGCAACAAGCTTGGTATGGGATTGGGATTTTGAAGAGAGGAAGTAAAAAAGGCCGGTAAAGGATTGCCGAGAGTATCCAAACTGTACAGCTCCCACTGGTATTGAGTTACAGGACCTGTACTGCTGTCGGTAGCCACAATATTGAGCGGGCCACAGGTGGCGGTGGTATCAGTAAAAAAATTGGCGGTAATGGCATCTAACACCTGTACCTGCCTTACAATACTATCGCGGCAGCCGTATTGGGTTTGTACCGATAGTTTTATATCAAAAATACCGCTTGCGCTAAAGGTGTGCTGTGGGTTTTGTGTGCTGTACTCTACTGTTCCATCATTTAAAATATCCCATTGCCAGGAGGTAATATTCCCGCCAAGGGCCACCACCGATGAAAGATCAGTAAAACTGAATGGGCGGCCTAAACAGGCGGTATCAGCTCCACAGCTTTTAGAAGCTGAAAAATCAGCCACGGGATTGGGCCTTACAATAATGGTGTCGGTAAATGTTTGTGAACAACCCCTGCTATCCGTAGCTGTAAGCGTTACAGGATAGCTACCAAATGCGGTATAGGCATGAGTTGGATTTTTTAGTAAGGATGAAGTGGCATCACCAAAATCCCAGTTCCAGCTTATGATAGTATCGAGAGTAAAGGTTCCATTGCTAAAAACGGTGGTATCGCCCCCACACACCTCATTGGCGGTAAAGGATGGATCGGGCAGGGCAAAAACTGTAATGGTATCCTGAATGGAGTCCCGGCAACCTGTACCCGCTGTACCTACCAGTTTAATGATGTAGGTGGCATCCGCGATAAGCGAGGTATTGGTAAGTGTAAAAGTTGGGTTTGGGGCTGTGGTAGTTTGCAACAGCCCATTGATGTACCATGCGTAGCTCGTAATACCTTTACTGGTATCGGAAATATTAACCGTAAGGGGATGACACCCCTGATAGGCACTAACTACAAAGCCCGGCTCGGGATTAGGAATGGTGCGAAAAAGCTGATCTACTGTATCGGCCTTGCAACCAAAGGGGCTATTGGTTATCAGGCGGATTAATACCGTATCACCCGAATTGGCCATTTGATAATTAATCGCATTGGGGCCTGTAAAAGTTTGTAATACGGCCAGTGTACTGGGATTTAAAACCGACCACTGGTAGGTGGAGTTAGCCCCGGAATAAACCACTGCCTTCACCACACTGCTGTTAATAGTAAAAGGTGCACAGCCAAAAGTGGTGGTGGTATCGAGTTCTGCAAATGGATTTGGCCTTACCGTTATACTATTAGAAGCCGTATCACTACACCCAAGACTATTTGTTGAAATAAGCGTTACAGAATAAACAGAATCTACGACACCTATATTGGTAAACACTACAACCGGTGTGCTATCCTGTGAGGTTTGGCCGTTTCCAAAATCCCAGGTAAACGTCATAGTACCACGATCCTGCCCTGATATGTTACTAGATGATCCATTAGTAAACCTAACGGTAAGCGGCCCGCAGCTATCAACATTACTAGCTGTAAAACCAGCTGTTGGCTTGGGATAAACATCAAAGGTTTGGGTGAGGGTATCTATACAACCATTGGCATCGGTAATGGTAAGGGTTATAAAGTAGCGCGCTGAATCCTGAGGTGGGGAAACAAAACTGAATTGCGGGCTGGAAGTGCTTAAACCGGAAGTGGTGGCTCCTGTGGTGGGTGAAACATTCCACAAATAACTGTAGCCAGTACCCGTTGAAATATTGGCAGGTGTGAAGCTCAATGGCCCACAGCCATTTCCCGGAAGGGTAAAAGCAGCTACCGGACGACTATTGATGGTAATAGTTTGAGAAACGGTATCGCTACAACCAAAGCTGTTGGTTACAATCAATTGAATGGTATAAACACTATCAAAGCCACTTTGGTTATCCGGAAAACGGAACCACGGCCGGGCAATAGTGGAATCACTAATAACCACTGTGGAGCTGGAAACACTCCAACGATAAACCGGGCTACCACCAAATAAACTGCTATTAACGGGCTGCACGCTATCATTGGCGCAAAGCCTTGTAGGCATACTAAACTGAGCATCGGGGGCAGGATGAACCACCACCGTTTTAGTGATACTATCGGCACAGCCCGTAGAACCTGCCTTAATACGCAGCTTAATCACTACCGTGCGGTCTGTGGTAAACGAAGTGTTAAACAACTGAAGCGATGGGCTACTATTGGTGGAAAACAAACTTCCGTTAACAAACCACTCGTGGGTAACACCAGCTGAGGAGCCATCCTGAAAAAGAATGGTACCTCCCGAACAAATACTATCGGGCACAGCTGTAAAATCAGGTTGAGGATTTACAATGGTGTAGAACAATTGCCAGACTGTATCGGCTTTACAGCCAAATGGGCTAGTCGCAATTAACTGCACCAGTACGGAATCTCCTCCCAAATTCATAGGATAGTTCATGGCTCCGGCACCTGTAAATTGTTGGATAACCACACCCTGCATATCAAACAATGTCCATTGATACTGTGCATTGGCCGCTGGATAAGGATTGGCACGTACGGTATTGGAGTCCAATAAAAATGGTGCGCAGTTTACGGAATCCACAAAAAATATTTCAGCTCTGGGATTAGGATGAACCACCAGCGAATCATAAGTGGTATCAGCACAGCCCAAACTGTTTTGAGCAATGAGGCGGATATAGTAGGTAGAATCAACACTACCTGAATTGGAGTAGGTAACCGAAAGATTGGTATCAGCAGAAGTTTGGCCATTGCCCAAATCCCATTGATAGGTAAGCCCCTGCCCTAAGCCACTAAGCCCACTACTGCTTCCGTTGGTAAATCTTACGGTAAAAGGCGAACAGCTGTCATTCCGCGAAAGCGAAAAACCTGCAGTAGGCTGAGCATAAACGGTATAATTCTGCGAAATCGAATCCATACAGCCATGCGCATCAATAACTACTGCTGTAATGGTATAGGTTGTGGAATCAGTAAGAGGACTGCTAAAACTGAATACCGGATTTGCGCCAAGGGTACCTGTTGCCAAAACATTGCCCAATGGAAAAATACTCCATTGATAGTTTAATCCGGTGCCCGGGGAGCTATTTATTGGGGCTACAGAAACAGGCGTACAAGCACTTGCCGGTAGTGTAAAGTTGGCTTTTGGTCTGCTCCGCACCAATATGTTTTTACAAACTGTATCGCGACAACCATCCACGGAAGTCATCACCAAACAGATGCTATACATGCTATCCGTTCCGCTGTTAAAATCAGGAAAAGTAAACGAAGGATTGGCAGCGGCTGTATCAGAAATCACCACATTAGGGCTTGAAGCACTCCAATGATAGGTTACCAAGCCTGGTTTAAAAATACTGGTATTCACCACCTGTAAACTATCACCAGCACAAGTGGCAGCCGGCAACATAAAGTTGGCCGCAGGGTTAGGCAATACTGTTATACTTTTCACAATACTATCACTACAACCACTTCCCGCCTGGAAAAGCAGCTTTATGGAAATGACTGTATCCCTGTCGGGGGAAAGGTTTGTAAAGGTTTGTACCGGATTTTGGGTAGTTGAAAACAAAGTGCCATTCATATACCACTGTTGGCCGCTGGGCGCACCGCTACTATCCCTGAAGGTTACGGTGAGTGGAGAACATCCCTGATTTACATCCATCCCGAAATTAGGCGTTGGTTGGGCGATTACAGTTATTACAAGGGTATCTACGTAAGAGCAGTTATTGGGATCAGTGTAGCTATACAGCAAATGCTTTAAACCCAATCCCGCTGTGGCGGGATCAAATAGTGCCCCCGTTAAACCCGGCCCTGTCCAGCTTCCGCCAGAAGGAGTAGCCCCGCTCAACAATGTATCGGGTTGATTGATGCAAATGGTAAAATCTGCCCCAGCGCTAAAATTTGGCTTAGGAAAAACGGTGATCGTTACGGCATCCGTGTAAACACATCCCAGCGAATCAGTTACAGTAAGAGTGTAGGTTACAGTAGTGTCTAATGGTGTTCGCCATGGATTTAATATGGAGGTTGACGAAAGTCCTGCCGCTGGCGACCACTGATAGGTAAATGGCGGAGCACCTCCTGATACCGCTCCGTTGAGCTGAATGGAATCTACAGCGCAAATACTGCCAGCCACACCAGCACTTACCGTTGGTGCGGGCACCACGCTTAGGCGGAAAGCTAAACTATCACTACATCCCAGGGCATCGCTAACCTTTACATAAATGGTGGTATCTGCCGAAAGGTTGTTCAGCACAATGGAATCTGCCGAACTGAGGTTAAGTTGCGACCAACTGCCCCAACTGAACTGGTACGGCTGGGAACCTAAAGTTGCCGAAGCTTTGTAGGTTAAGGTTGTGCCCTCGCAAACCACAGTGTCGGCAAAAGGTAAATACACCGGCTGTAAAATGGGTTTTTCGGTAAGGGTAACCGTCATGGTATCGCTATAGCTTCCACAGGTGCTGCTTACGGTATAGATCACCTGAAAAGTGCCATACTGGCTAAAGATGATTTTAGGTAAGGGCGAACCGGCAGACGTCCCCCCTGTAAAGCTCCATCCTGTTGCGGGAATTACGCTCCAGTTGTGACTAACATCAGAGAGGCTGTCAAAAATCAGAGGCTGTAAATGAGCTGAGGCAAAATCAACTGTGGCCAAACCACAAATAGCCGTGTCGTTCGGAAATTGAGTGGTGGGTATTCCACGAACTACCACTGTATCAAAAAGCTCCACACTATCGCAGGAGTTTTCGGCCACCATGCGGATTGGGTAGATGCCGACTTTTGAAAAACTGAAATTCTGAACAGTGTCATAGGGTAAGGAAGTTCCTTTAGTACCCTCAGTAGGTTTGGGCAAATGCCAGCGAATGTCCATAGTATCGCATACTCCCAAAATATCGCCAAGAAATGAGCCAGACAAGCTCTGCCCCACACAAACCGTATCGTTACTTAAAGCCAAATCGGCTATCGGAAGTGAATCCACACAAATAGTTGTGGTAACTGTATCAGGACTACATTCCAAGGCATTTCCAACAATTTGGGTGACGGTATATACCCCTGTTTTGGTAAAAGTAACTTGCAAAGGCGTGGAGCCCGAAACCCAATTTTGAGGGTCGGACGATCCGAAGGTTCCTCCTAAATCCTGAGCCCCATTGGGTGTGGTGTAAGTATTGGGGGTTATCTCCCACAAAGTTCTCCCCGCTGAACCTCCTAAGCACCCAGATGGTCGAGCCACCCCGCCAATCACTGAGTTATCCTGAATAGTGACCTGACTATTAACACAGGTTCTTTGTGGTGCCAAAAAAGCGGCAACTGAAGGCTTTGAAATATAGATAGGCTCAATGGTGGCAGATCGATCAATACAAGGTACTGATGCCCGCAGGCTTAACTCAAAGGCATCGTTAAACTTTGAGGAATTTATCCCACAGGAACCCAGATAGAATTTGTGACAAACTGTATCAGGCGGAGGATGAGTAAAAACAGTATCCGGACTACCATCATTTGACGATAGCGTATAAATAGTAAAAGGCGAATTGGCGGATACGTTTGTAATGGCTACACATATTTCTATAAAACCATTGTTGTCCGGGATACACTGATTAATAGCACCACCAGGAATATTAAATCCAATGGCAGGCTGACGTCCAAAGAAAACATTTATGGTAGACGTACGATCACAACCATTGGCATTGTGAAAAGTAAGTGTAACCGTGTAGAGCCCAGGTGTCATATATGGATGACTTAGAGCAGTATTCACTGTGGTTGGAAACACAGCTCCTGTGGCAGACTGGCCATCCCCAAAATCTATAGTATAAGATGTATAGTTTGAGGAAAAAGACTGATTAAAGAAGTTGAAATTTGTAGCAGATGAAGATGTATCACATTTGTAATATGTCGTAACCCCTTGCCATGTGCGGGATGATCCGGTAGACCTTAAATTTGGTTCAGGTGCATCCTTAACATAAATACTCCGTGTTGTGGATTTTGTACAACCTCCCTTGGTTACTGTGTACGTAATTGTATGGCTAGTGTTTATTCCAACTGCGTCCGGATCAAATTTATTTCCACTTACCCCTGCCCCAGAAAAGGTTCCACCAGATGGAGAGCCCGTAAGGGTTATGGGAACATCACTTTCGCAAAGGGTGTCTGGCACTGAAAATCCGGGAGTAGCAATTTGCTGAATATCAACCCTCACCAGTTTTGTACCAACCTCAACACCAAGATTATAATACCTCACCCTAGCTCCAAAATTGCCAACTCCAGGGTAATTCACAACATGTGGCCCCATGCCATTGGCAGATCCAGGTATACCGCTTGTAAAGTTCCAATAAACACTATCTGAAGTTCCGGAAAAGGACGAATTGAAAGTAACAGAGCTTGCCGGTAAACACAGAAAAACAGTATCGCTTATCAAAGCTGGGGTAGTGGTAACCGTAGGCTGAGCCATAGCAGGCAATGCCAAAATCAGCGCAAAAACGCCAAGTAACAATAACCTGAATTTGTGTAATAAGAACATCGAAATAGGTCAACAAAGGTTTGGTTTGCAAAAATGAGGATTCCTGTTTAAACATACCTACTCATCAATGGGGATTTTACCTGTGATTCCATAGGGCAAATGCCCTATTTTCACTTAATCAATTCTACATAAACACCTGTTTAAACAATAGTTGCAAAAACCCACTAAAGATCAATCCTATCAAGAAACTTTGCTTTTTGGGCGAAAAGTTTACTTAATGTTAAACTAGCTACAACACCTTAAATATGATTCATTTTTCAATGAGATAAGGAAAAGAAATTAATGCTACCATTCCCCCGAGGCAAGCTAGGATCAGCGTAATTTTATGGGGAGAAGCTAATTTCAGGCAAATATTTTTTCCATTCTAAAGAGGAACAAAGAAACA
>JBLWXT010000048.1:0-18669 GCA_048267305.1 Owenweeksia sp.
AGCGGTAAATGCCGCCACAGGTGGAACGGCTCCTTATACATATAACTGGACACCAGGCAATCCCACAGGAGATGGAACTACATCGGTTACTGGCTTAGCAGCCGGCACATGGACGTGTACTGTTACTGACGCCTACGGTTGTACCAAAGCACAGAGTTTTACGCTAACACAGCCAACATCTTTAATGGCATCAGTTTCCATCGACAACAATGTTGCTTGTAATGGTTTTGCCAATGGTGGAGCTACGGCTTCAGCTACTGGCGGAACTACCCCCTATAATTATGCATGGTCTAATGCCGCCACTACAGCCTCTGTTGTGGGAATTACGGCCGGTACGTATTCTGTTACTATTACAGATGCCAATGGATGTACTTCTACCGCAAGCGGAACGGTTACACAGCCTCCTTCAATGACGGTGGCCGTAGTTGTAGACAGCAATGTAAGCTGCAATGGTCATGCTGATGGTGGTATTACCGCTTCTGTAAATGGGGGAACAACACCCTATAATTATACATGGAACAATGGCGCCACTACAGCCAGCATTGCTGGAATAACTGCAGGTACATACTCAGTAACCCTTACTGATGCCAATGGATGTACTGCCGCCTCAGGTGCCACGGTTACTCAGCAATCAACCATTGTTGCTTCTGCTTCTTTGCAAAATGCAAGTTGTTATGGATCAGCAGATGGTTCTATAGATTTAACAGTAACAGGCGGTACAGCTCCCTACACTTTTGATTGGGGATCTGGCATTACTACAGAAGATAGAAATGGATTGGCAGATGGTACTTACACCGTAAATATTACTGATGCCTCAGGATGTACTTTGAGCAAATCCTTTAGCGTTAATCAACCTTCTAAACTGGAAATTGCAGGTAGTTCAGTTTTGGTATATGATGAAGTCTTTACCAATGGCAATGTCTACTGCCCAGGTAGCAGCAATTATGACAATTGGGGCGCTTTCCGTGCAAGTATAGATACTACACTTACTTATACCAGCATAACTCTTTCCGGTTCTGAGATGCCAGGTGGAATAACATCTACTGACCCTATAGCGGTTACGCAGTTGGCAATGGCCTTGCAGTCAGGTACTGCTGTTAATGTTACAATAAATGGTGTTACTTGGGGCGTGGCCGTAGGTTGTCGTACCAGTTGTAATGTGCCAGAAGATGCTGTGGAACTGAACATGCTTAGTTCAGGAGGTTGCTCATGTTCAGGACCAACCGTAAGGCCGGCTATTGGCAACGCTAACTGGGGAGGTCTTGGCGGTACTGCTTGCGGTGCAGTAACCCAAAACCTACGTGTGGAGCTAGTTAGTTCATCCTTGAAAATCAAAAATGTAAGCTGTAAGGGATCTGCCGATGGTGCTATTGAACTTAGTCCTGAAGGAGGAACTCCTCCCTATAGCTTTAGCTGGTCTAATGGTACTTCTGATACAGCTGTTCGCAATCTTACTGCTGGTGATTACATCATTCAGATAACTGATGCCAATGGGTGTACTGCAATAGATACCATTGAGGTTACAGAGCCTGACTCACTAACTCTAAGCTTAAATGTAAATAGCAATGTAAGTTGCAACGGACTTAACGATGGAGCCTTATCAACTACTGTTGCCGGAGGTACTCCTCCCTATACTTATCTATGGAGTGATAGCAGTTCTATGGCATCTCTTACGGGTATTCCAGCGGGTACATATTCCCTAATTATTACAGATGCCAACGGCTGTACTATAACTGACAGCATGATTATCACCGAACCGGCACCTCTTACTTCCTCAATTGTAATTGATAGTAATGTAAGCTGTAATGGCCTTGCTGATGGAGGTGCAACTGCCAGTGCAACTGGAGGAACTTCACCTTTTAACTTTAGCTGGTCTAATGGTGATACAACGGCTTTGGCAGACAGTCTTGCTCCTGGAAAACACTTTGTTACTATAACAGATGCCAATGGTTGTTCTGTAAACGACTCTGTAATTATTACTGAGCCGGCCGTATTAACTGCCACGATGGTTTTGGATAGCAACGAAAGCTGCACAGGAGCTTATGATGCCGGACTCACCGCCAACGCTACAGGAGGTACAGCGCCTTATACCTACTTATGGAATAATACAGCCTTCACCGCTAGTATTACCAGAATATCATCCGGAAGCTACAATGTAACCATTACCGATGCCAACGGCTGTACAGCTATGGCCAGCGGAAGTGTAATTATGGTGGATACCATCGCTCCGGTAATTAATGTTGGGCCGGGTATGGCGGTAACTGATACCGTTGATTTGCCTCTTAATGCAAATGGTATTGCGGGGTTTGCCTCATCAGTTTATTCATTTATTAGCACAGGAACTGTAAATGATGCCTGTGGAATTGACACGGCTTACTTTACACCCGACACCCTGGACTGTAGCAATATTGGCTACAACACCATTATGATTACTGCTAAGGATATCAATGGAAATAGTTCTACCCGTAATTTCCTGATGAATATTACGGATGCTACAGCTCCACAAGTGGTTACTAAAAACACTACAATGTATCTTAATGCCGGTGGACAAGCCTCTATTGTAGATGCTGATATCGAAAATGGTTCTACCGATGCTTGTGGAATTGCAAGCTCATCTTTAGATCAGTATAATTTTGATTGCAGCCATGTTGGTGCAAATACAGTTATGCTTGCTGTTACAGATATTCATGGAAATGTTGGTTCTGCCTCAGCAACCGTTACTGTACTTGATACTATCAGCCCAAAGGCTAAAGTGAAAAGTGTAACAGCTTATTTAGACGCCAATGGCATAGCTACTGTAGCTCCAGTCGATGTGGACAACGGAAGCTCTGATATCTGTAGTTTTAGCCTGAGCTTGTCTCAAACAACTTTTGACTGTACAGAAACCGGTCTTAATCTTAAGACATTTACCATAACTGACGCCAGTGGCAACACTGCCTCTAAGGATGTGCTGATTACCATTAAGGATACCATCAGCCCAACATTACACCTTAAGAAGGCTCTTACTGTGTCATTAGATCAGTTTGGGAATGCCGGTATTTCTGCAGGCCAGTTGGATAGTGCCAGTGCCGATAACTGCTCAAATCTGTTGTTCTTCAATGTTGATAAAACAAGCTTTAACTGTAGCAATCTTGGTGACAACCAGGTAATGGTTACGGCTTTTGACAACAAAAACAACAGCACCAACGGAATGGCTACTGTAAAAGTGGTAGACTATCTGGCTCCTGTAGTTAACACCAGAAATATTTCTGCTTACCTGGATGCCAGCGGTTCTGTAACCGTAACGGCTGCTGATGTAAATAACAATACCACTGACAATTGTAGCGTGGATAGCCTTCGGTTGGATAAGTCAACTTTCGGTTGTGCTGATCTTGGTCAAAATGTGGTTAAGCTTTTTGCCAAAGATCAAAGTGGAAATGCGGCTCAGGCCAATGCAGTAGTTACTGTGATAGATACAATCTCGCCAGTGGTGCTTACTCAAAATGCTACTGTTTATCTAAATGCTAACGGTACCGCTACTATTTCGGCTGCAAGCCTTAATAATGGAAGTACTGATAACTGTGCAATTCAATCTATGAGCTTAAGCAAAGCTACTTTTGGTTGCTCGGATTTGGGAGCCAATACGGTACAGCTTATTGTTGTGGATGCTAATTCTAACAGTTCATCTGCTACAGCTATCGTTACCGTTATGGATACCATTTCTCCAATGGTTGCCACTCAAAATATCACTGTGGCACTTGATGCCAGCGGAAACGCTACCATCACGCCTGCAGCGGTAAACAACGGCTCAACAGATGCTTGTGGAATTCAGTCTATGACTTTGGATGTAACAAGCTTTACCTGTGCTGAACTGGGTGCCAATACAGTAACTCTTACAGTAACTGATAATCACTCAAACGTAAGTACAAAAACGGCCACTGTAACTGTGGTTGATAATGTGAAGCCTGTTGTGGCTACCCAAAACATTACTATTTACCTTGATGCAAATGGTGATGCCAATATTGTACCTGCCGATGTTGATAACGGAAGTGCTGACAACTGTGGAATTGCCAATTACAGTCTCGACATTAGCGTGTTTGATTGTGCTGATCTTGGTCAAAACCTGGTGGTGCTTACCGCTACTGATGCCAGCAATAACTCAGGATCCAAGAGTGCCTTTGTAACGGTATTGGATACTATTAATCCTTCTATCGATAATTTGCCGGCAAACATTACAGTATATGCACCTGCCAACCAGTGTGCGGCCAATGTGCAGTGGACGGCTATTAGCGGATCGGACAACTGTAACGTAGCGGCAATTGCAACTTCTAAAGCCAACGGAGCGGTATTCCCACTGGGAACTACCACTGTAAATGTTACAGCTACTGATGGCAGTGGAAATTTTGTAATGCAAAGCTTTGATATAATTGTGTTGGATACTGTTGCCCCAGTTGTGAGCAATGTGCCTTCAACCTATACCGTTACCCCAAATACAACAACCTGTGATGCTTTGGTAAACTGGATTGAGCCGGTAGCTATCGATAATTGTGGTGGTGTTATCTGGACTAAATCTCACTTGCCAGGAGCAATATTCCCGGTAGGAAATACAACGGTTACCTATACAGCTACGGATAGCGATAACAACTCTACTACTGTAAGTTTTGTAGTTACTGTTGCTGATAAGTTAGCTCCGGTAATAAGCGCTGTTCCTTCCAATATATCAGTAAGTGCAGATAAAGGGCATTGTAACGCAGTTGTAAACTTCAGCATGCCTACAGTTACTGACAATTGCTCAGGAGCAACTATTGTAAGCTCTCATGTTTCTGGCAGTGTATTCCCGTTGGGTACTACCACAGTAACCTTTACGGCTACTGATGGTGCCAGCAATGTTGCTTCTGCCAGCTTTACCATAACGGTAAGCGATAGCGAAAAGCCAGTGGTTACTTCGGTGCCAGCTAACGATACTGTTGGAAGCTGTGGTTCTGCCTACACTTTTGCAATGCCTACAGCTACCGATAATTGTTCGGGAGTTACTGTAACTCAAATTGCAGGTTTAAGCAGTGGAAGTATCTTCCCGAGTGGTGTAACTGTTAATGCCTTCCGCATTAGCGATGCTCATGGTAATGATACCACAGTAAGCTTTAGTGTGCTTGTAGTTCCACAGGGACTGCCAACGCTACCAAGCTTGTTGGAAATCTGTGAGCACATGCCCGCAGTGGAAATGACTTTAGGTCAAAACCTAAGCTGGAGTGGAAAGGGAATTAATGCCATCGGAACCTCTTTTGACCCTATGGTGGCAACACCAGGTCGTCATAAATTGGATTACACCTTTGTTGACCAAATGGGTTGTAGCATAAGCGGAAGCATTTATGTAACCGTATTGCCTCAGCCTCTTAAGCCGGTTATTACTAAAATTGGTTCTACCACACTTGCCACCGGAAACTATGTAACCTATCAGTGGTACCGCGATGGTGTTATTATACCGGGTGCTACTTCTCAACAGTTGGGTTATACCCTTGGCGGGAATTATCAGGTAATAGTAACCAACGGTTCAGGATGTGAGAATTTCTCTGATGGTGTAATTATCGGTCAGGCCAAAGGTGGAATTGGTATTGAAGAAGAACTCTTCGGAAACCTTGATCTGTACCCAAATCCATCTAATGGAATAATCACTATTGATCTTAACCGCGCTCAGGTAGAAAGTATCGAAATCGCTGTGTTTAATACTGCAGGTAAGCAAGTTTACGCCCAGGCTGAGCAAACTTCAGCAGAAGGTAAAACAAGGCTGGACCTTAGTAACCTGCCGGATGCTACCTATTTGGTTTACATCAAATCCGGTAACGAAACAGCCGTGAAGAGAGTAGTGCTTTATTAATCCAATCCAACTTTAAACTTTTTAGTAATGAAAATTTCAATAAAACTTATTGCAGCTGCGACACTCCTACAAGTAGGGGTGGCGCAAGCGCAAAGCAATCAGCCACAGCTAAAGTCATATAGTGTGGGCCTTAGAGCTGTGCATCTTTATGATTTGCCTTCCAAGCGTTATGATTCTGAATTGAGTAAAGACCTTAAGGGCCTCAACGGAGATAATACCTCTTTTGACCTTGGTTTTGATCTATACGTGGAAAAGCAATTTACACCTCTTTGGGGCGTGCAGCTAGGCTACCGCAATGGCAGACTTACCGGTGCCAACAATCAGGAGTATTTTAAAAGCAGTTTTTCTGAAGGTTATGGTGATGTGCTTTTTAACATCAGTAATCTGGATAAGAAGCGCACAGAGGCCAAGCTGAATTACTACGTTAAGGCAGGTATTGGTTTTGGAGCATTTGATGCCGATCGCTTTTTGGTGGCCGATGATAGCCCCAATGGTTCAATGGACGATAGCTACTGGGAAACGCGCCTTGGTGCCGGCCTTCAGTATGAGCTGAATTCTTATTTGCGACTGGAGCTGGATGTAGCCTATAACGTTGCCTTTAATGATGGATTTGATGGTTATAACTACTCAACAGGTAGCGATCCTTACCTAAGCACTGGTATTGGTTTGGCTTACACTTTTGGTAAAAAGGACAGCAAGCCAATGTATTCAGTAAACTTTTTTAGCGAGGAATATTTTGGTGTAAACCAATCTGCTGTAAAAGTGGACACCAAGGCGGATAGCCTTATGGCTTTGGAGCTTAATGAAGCTAAGGAGCGCATGGCAAATATGGAAGAGGTGGTAGCCGAACAAAAGGCGGCAATTGCCCGCCTGGAGGCTGAAAAAGCTGAAATTAAGGAGATGAAGGCCCATGGCGTGGAAGCTGTTTATTTTACTACCAATTCAGCTACTTTATCAGAAAGTGCCAAGCGCGAACTTATGAAAGCCCTTACGGGAAATGAAGAGCGCGTAACTCTTACCGGTTTTGTAGATAATACCGGTGATGCCGCTTACAACGAAAAATTAAAAGCCAAAAGGGTAGAAGCTGTAAAGCAGTTTTTAACCGAGGTAATTGGTTTTGACGAATCAGCTATCAGCTTAAAGCTGGCTGAGGATATCAAGGATTTGAAAAACAACGACTTCCTAAACCGCAAAGTGGTAATATCCTACTACCGCTAAACAAAATTGGTTGGAGTGAAAGCCGTCATATCCCTTGTGGTGTGGCGGCTTTTTTTGTTTTGAGATGTTGCTTTCAATGAAGATTGGTATATAAAATCCAGGGGTGTTTTTGTTCCAAACGGGATATTGGCATAAAAATCTCAACTACCTGCCTCAGATGAATCACTTGTCTATTTTTACAAATTCGAATTTCGATTTTGTATGAAATATTTTCAGTGGTTAGAAAACCATGCGCTAAAGGTGGTGGTGATATTCGCAGGCCTGCTATACATTACTACCATGGGCTATGATTTTGTTTATGACGACAAAATTGTAATTCAGGATAATCAGCATATTACACAGGGCATCAATCGCATTCCTGCCATCTGGACTTCCAATTATCTAAACGGTTATCAGCAATTTAATGATGGTTTATACCGGCCTTTAAGTCCTACCGTATTTAATATTGAGCACGCCATTTGGGGTGATAGTAGTGTAGGTTTTCACTTGGTTAACCTGCTGTTTTACGCGCTGCTTTGCGGGGTGGTTTACATCACTTTCATGCTATTGTTCCCTTCATATCAAAGCGCAGTGTTTTGGGGCTCAATACTATTTGCTGCACATCCATTACATACCGAAGTGGTTGCCAATGTAAAAAGTTTAGATGAAATTCTGGCTTTACTATTTGGTGTGCTGGCCATTCGCTATTCTTTCAACTTGGATAAAACCCGGAATTACCTGGCCACCATAATTTGTTTTACTCTGGCGCTTTTCTCCAAGGAGTCGGCCATTACATTTACACTCATCATTCCGCTGGTTTATCTTTTTTCAGAAGCAAAGCCAACTCTGCAGCGAAAAAGGATTTTTCTGTATCTGGGATTAATGGGCATTGCAATTTTGTGGTATTTCTGGCGGCAGTATGTTATTTCAAGTATGCCCAGAGAGGTGGATGAAGGTTTGTTTTCGGCAACAAGCAATTCGATTATAGGCATTCAAAATCCATTTTTAAGATTGTCAACCGGTATAGGTCTGGTGGGCAAATACATACTTATGCTCTTTCTGCCGTGGCCCTTGTTTTCGGATTATTCATTTAATACCATCCCGGAATTTACATTCTCTTCGTGGCAGTTGTATCTCAGTTGGGGTTTGGTGTTGAGCCTTTCCATCTACACCCTAATTAAACTTAAAACCCGCAATGTGTGGACTCTCGCCATACTTCTATTTGCTATTGCCATTGCGCCTGTTTCTAATATCTTCATTTACATAGGAACCACTTTTGCCGAAAGGCTGGACTTTGCTCCATCGCTTTGTTTGATTCCTGTTGTAATAGGTGTGTCAAAATTTAAAACACCGATTCTCCGTAAGGTTATTCCAATTATCTGTATCCTTTTTGGTGGATTAACGGTTTATCGCTCCTTAGAGTGGAAAAACAATAGCACATTGTTTAAAGCCGATGCGGAGCGAAATCAGCACAGTTATAGAACGCAGTATAATTACGCTACGGCCCTGAGTGGCACTGTGGATCTTGAAGCTAAAACGCATCAGCAACAAGCAGATATGCTGTTGGCTATTGAGTATTACAAAAAGGCTTTGGCCATTTTTCCGATTTATGCAGATGCCATGCTGAATCTGGCAAATACCTATCAGAAAATTAATGATCAGGAAAAATCCCTTGCCATCTATAATGAGCTTATTGAAAAGAAACCGGACTACAACCAGGCGTACTTAAACAAAGGCCTGTTGCTTTATAAGCAGAAAAAGTATGAGGAGGCCCTGCCGGCCTTTCAGGGCTATATAAAGGGAAATGGGGTGGAAAGCGCACGGGCCAACTATTTGGCAGGTGTAAGCTGTGGATTTTTAAACCGCTTTGAAGATGCCATTTATTATATGGAAGCTTCGCTGCGCCAAAATCCAAATTCGTGGGAGGCATTAAACTTTATTGGTATGGCCTACGGAAATTTGAATAACGATAAAAAGGCTTTTGAATATTTCGGAAAAGCATTGCAATTAAATCCCAATGCAGAAGGAGTAATGGCCAACTATCAGATGGCAAAGTCAAAATTAGAAAGCCAGTAAAATGATGAAATCGGCAAATTACATAGGTCTTAAACTTTTGATTTTTTTAATCGGTATGGCCCTGTACCTTCCAACGGTATCGTATGATTATACTGTTGATGACAAAATGTATATCACTCAAAATGATTTTGTTAAATCGGGTTGGAGTGGTTTGAGGGAAGTGTGGACCACAGATATGTTGAGCGGCTATGATGGGGGAAGCCACGACAATCTTCTGGAAGGGGGGCGATACCGGCCACTGGCCTTGAGCATTCACATTGCTGAGCGCGAGTTTTTTGGAGAATCTCCTTTTTTTGGCCACCTTTTAAATGCAATTTTCAATGGAATACTAGGTCTGGTGGTTTTTGCCTTTTTGTTGCGGCTTTTCGAAAATGCATCATCCAAAAACCTTATTGGCATTTTAACTATTAGCACCATTGCCTTTATAGCTCATCCATTGCACTCGGAGGCCATTGCCAACATCAAAAATCGCGATGAAATGCTATCCTGTATTTTCGGGATTGTGTTTGTCGTTCAGCTTATCGATTTTACCAAAAGTCAAAAGATCAGGCATTTGCTGTTTAGTATTATCGGTCTTTTGGCAGCTCTTTTTATCAAGGAGTCTTCGGTAAACTTTATTGGAATAGCCCTGCTCTACTATATTCTGTCTTACTCCAAAATAGGGTCCAGTAAAAAGCTTCTGTTTACCACTGGTGGAGCTGTAGGCTTAGCTTTTATCGGCTATTACCTTTTAAGAATGTCGTCTATTAGTGAGGTTGAGGGTAGTATGGCCTCACAACAGCTGCTAAACAACGTATACCTGAATGCCTCTGTATCCGAAAAAGTGGCCGGAATATTATTTGTGTTTGGATTGGGTTTATTGAGACTCATAAAGCCCTTTCCTCTTACGCACGATTATTACCCCTATCATCCCTTCCGCACTTTTGAGGAGCTGGAAGCGGGTATTTCGGGATATCCCCAATGGAGTGATGCCATGCTCCTCTTTGCTGTTATTAGCCTTATGGTTATTATCGGTTTAGTGGTAAAAGGTCTTTTCAAATTCCGGCAATCTGAAATGTGGAAGATGGTTTTGTTTGGACTGTTGCTCTACCTGGGCTCATCGCTTATTTTTTCTAATATCTTCTTTCCAATTGGTTCTTTTTTTAATGAGCGCTTTCTGTTTATTCCATCTCTGGCACTGCCCATTTTGCTTGCTCAGCTTTTGATTTATCTAAACACATTTACACGAGCGAAAATTTACAATGGACTGGCAGTGGTTTTTTGTGGGTACTTAATGGTGTTTACTCTTATTCGTATTCCGGATTGGAAATCAGATAATCATTTGGTTTTAAATGATGTTAAAGTATCTGGCGGCAGTGCACGGGCCAATTTGCTGGCAGCAGAGGCTTCTCTTAATCTACACAAGACTAAAGCCAATAATGCGCTTCTCAACCCGGGTTTTTCAAACTACCTGGAACAAGGGGAGGTGTATGCCAAGCGAGCCTTGTTTATTTATCCTGAGTATTTAGCGCCATTGGATATGTTGGGGAATATTGCCTTTGAGAAATCAGATTTTGATCAAAGCTTCGAATACTTTAGAAACCACGCATTGAGAAAGGAAAAGGGTTTCATTTTAAACAATATGAAAATCATTGCCGATTTGGATTTTCAAAATAATAGAAACGATGAGGCCCTGAAAAAATACCGACAGATTATTGGTTTTGGAGATGTAGGATATAAGGTGAATGCTTTTACCAAAATGGCTGAAATATGGGGTGCCCGCCTCGGAAACTCAGATAGTAGCGAGGTGTATCTGAACAGAGCTGTGGCCATCGCACCAAATGATGCCCTGGTGTTACAACAGTTGGGTGTGCTCAATGCTATTAAGGGAAACCTGGATAAGGCGGAGCATTACTTTTCTAAATCATTGGAAATTGACCCAAATAATGAGCAGGTGAAACAGAATTTGAAAGTTTTGCAGGCTCAAAAAGCCGATAGGAGGTAGGGGGAAATTATGGTTTTAGGTAATTAGCCGCTATTTCGATAGTGTCATAGAAAGCCGAAACGCAAAAAATCCCCTTACTTGCGATAAGGGGATTCTTCTAAACCAAAAACCTATTGAGAACGAAAATTAAAAAAGTCTATCTGAGTTTTACCTGGCAGCTTACCATGTAGGTGGTACCGTTGTAAATATCTATGGTGTACACACCTTTGCTCAATTTTTTCTTGGGCTCATATTTCATTTCGATGCGCTTGGTTACCTCAAAGTCGCCCATCGGTTCAAGGCTGGCAATAAGGTCAGAGCCATCTTCCATATCCACTATGGTAGCCGTAAGTCCATCTTCTTCTTTGTCGATTACTTTACCCTCTGGGGTTTTAATTTTAAACTGGATGTTTTCTACCACAGTTTGAGGAAGGTCAAAGCCCATCTTCAACTTTTTGGTTTTACGAGCTACTACGGTCAGCTTATCGTTTTTACCACGGCTGCTTTCCACACGGTAGTTGTTGGCGGCAAAAGCCTTCATCAAATCATTGCTGGCCATAAGCTCCTTGTTTTTAGCCGTAAGACTGGCCAGTTGTGAGCTAAAGTCGGCATTGCTGGATTCAAGTGCAGCAATTTGAGACGTTAGAGCATTGATCTGTTTTTCCAAATCGCCACGCATCCTTTTAAGGTTAGCCAGTTCTTTAGCTGAGGTTTTATTAGAGTTGGCTGCTTTTAGCTCCTTTTCTCTTTTTGCCAAATCAGCATTTGCTGTAGTCAGGTATTTATCCAGATCCTTGTTTTTACCTTGCAGTGCAGCCAGTTGCCCTTTGAAGTTTTTTATCTCCTTATCTAAAGACAACTTCTCCGATAAAATACTTTCATTTTTCAACTTTGCTCCGTTGAGCATATCTTCCAGCGACCGGTTAGAATCGTGGATAATAATCATCCCTACCAGGGCAATTACAAATAGTGCGGTAGACGCGGCCGCTATGATTCTGTCTCTTTTTTCTACTGTTTTCATCGCTTAGAAAATGTGTTAGTTATTTTATTTTCTGAGACAAAGGTGCAGTAGTGAAATTAGGACGGAATTAAAACGGAATTAAAATCCGATTAAAGTTTGAGGACCTGAATAGCAGTGTCATTTTTAGCATTAGGGTAGGGGAGGATAAGCGTAAATGATGTGCCTTTGCCAACTTCTGATTTTACATCAATACGGCCGCCATGCAGTTGCACGATCCGATCAACTAAAGATAAACCGATACCATGACCTTTGTAGCCAATGGCATTACTACCGCGGTGGAAGGGCTCAAAAATCTGTTTCAGATCATCCTGATGGATGCCAATCCCCTTATCGGTAAATTCAATATAAAGGTACTTGGGGCGGGGTGATACAAAAACCTGCACTTTATGATCATCGCTATACTTACAGCCATTCTCAATAAGGTTGCTGATAGCGGTTTTTAATAGTTGTGAATTTCCGGAAATAGTAAGTTGATCTTCATCTTCCATGGTTTCAGAAAAACTGATACTAATGCTGTAGCCGGGATTGCGCTTCACAATTTCCTGCTGGGCTTGCCAAAGCAGGTCATCAATACGCGTGGGGTTAAAGTCCACTTTTGAAGTTTCGGAGCTGGCTTGCGCCAGTAATAGCAATCGGTTTGAAGTGTTATTAAGACTTTTCATGTCTTCCAAAACAGAAGCCATGGTTTGTTTGTATTCTCCTTCCGTTCTTTCTTTCATCAGGATAACCTCAAGCTGGCCAGTGATAGCTGTTAAGGGAGTACGAAGCTCATGAGATGCATTGGCAATAAAGTTCTTTTGCATGTTGAAGGCCTTCTCCAGTCTATCCAGCATCTGATTAAAAGTATGGGCTAGCTGCCAAATTTCATCCTGATTTTCGCCTTCATCCAAACGCAGGTTAAGGCTGGTAATGCTAATGTTATTAACCCTTTCTACCAGTTTGTTAATGGGATGTAAGGCCTTGCCGGCATAGATCCATCCACTAATGGAAACAATGATGATGCTGATGGCAAAAACGAAAAGCAGTATGTTTCTAAGATTTTTGAGTTTACCCAAACCATAAATGTCCTTTCCCGCAGCAATAACCACAAACCTGTCGTAGGTATCAGTAAACATAAATCCCACTATTTCATAGCCATCCTGTTCGTAGCGGATTTCACCCTCCAGCCGAATTTGATCCACAAGGGCAGGGGATATTTTTAGTTTGCCTGTATTGTCTGTGTTGAAGATGCGCTGGTTTTTATAGTTGAAGATTATAATCTTCTCCTCAGGCAAGCTCATGGGGTTGTTATCCTCAATGCGATGTAGAAGTTTGGCGTCCACTTCTTCCACTTCAATAAGCAGTTTAGCAGTGTTGCTGGCCTTGTTAATTAGGCGGTTGTAAAAGTCATCTCTACGATAATCGGCCGAGGAAATATATACAGCCAAGGATGAAAACAGAAGTATGAGTGCCACTATGGAGATAAACCTGTATGTGAGCTTTCTGCGGATTTGCATGCTTATTCCTCGCTAAGAATATAGCCCGACCCGATACGTGTTTGTATGAGCTTGGTGTCAAAATCCTTATCCACCTTTTTACGTAGCAGGTTTACATACACATCCACCACATTGGTGCCGGTATCAAAGGTTACTTCCCAAACATGGGCTGCAATTTCGGAGCGTGATACTACTCTGCCTCTGTTGCGCATCAAATATTCAAGAAGTGAAAATTCCTTGGCCGTCAACTCTATGATTTTTGAGTTTCTTACTGCTCTTTTTTTATTGAGATCAAGTTCAAGATCGGCAACGCGTAGCTTGTTAGAAGCAGATTGTTGGCCCCCGCTGCGCTTAAGCAGGGCCCTTATTCGCGCAAGCAGCTCCTTAAACTCAAAAGGTTTTACCAGATAATCATCTGCACCGGCATCAAAACCACTTAGTTTATCATCCGTTGTGCCCAGTGCTGTAAGCATTATAATAGGCACATTCGGTTTTATCTCTTTTATGCTTTTGCAGAGTTCTATACCATTAATGTAGGGTACAATTACATCCAGCAGAATAATATCATATTCATTTCGCTGTGCCATTTTGAGGCCCATTTGTCCATCATATACCACATCGGTGTCAAAACCCTGCTCACTGAGTCCCTGGTTTAAAAAGGCCGCAACCTTGGGTTCGTCCTCTACTATTAAAAGTTTCATACTCAATAAGAATGAGGGATAAAAGTATGGTATTAGGCTATGACTTATAAAGCACAGTTACCAATCAATTGGTTTGTAGTCTTTCAAAAATTTACCACACCAGTGTTTTCCGGTATTGATACCGTCAAATAAAGGATCCAGTACTCGGGCAGCTCCATCTACAATATCAAGGGGTGGCTGAAAATCGTGAACCTCCTCTTTGCGTTTGGCAAGTTCTACAGGGTCTTCATCGGTAACCCATCCGGTATCAACGGCATTCATGTAAATACCATATTTAGCAAAGTCAGAAGCCGCAGTATGCGTCATCATATTAAGGGCAGCCTTGGCCATATTGGTATGTGGGTGGCGATCTTCCTTGTGCCAGCGGTGAAACTTACCCTCCATGGCCGATACATTGATAATGTGCTTAATGCCGGTGTTTTCCTTCTTCATAAGATTAGCCAGGCGGTTGCAAAGCACAAATGGAGCAACGGAGTTTACCAATTGCACCTCCAGCATTTCCGTGGTGTTTATCTCTCCCAGCTTTAATCTCCAGCTATTGGTTTTTCTAAGGTCTACCTGCTGTAGGTCTGCGTCAAGTTTTCCTTGCGGGAATACTTCCTCAGCACTCAAGGCATTATCCATGCTATAGGGTATCTGCGAAAGCTTAGCCGAAGAACTTAATCCAACACCCGGCTGCTTGCCGTGCCATGATACGGGTAGGTTTTTGTTCTGACCTTCAGCAAAGCCAGTGCTTAGTTCGCGCAGTTCGTTTATACAGTTGGCATGGTCTGTAAGCAGGTCTTTGGCAAAAAGAGGAAGCTCGGCAAAATCGCGCTCCTCATTGGGCATTAGGTGGGCGTAAAACCCAGCTGGCCGCCTTACCGTTTGAGCGGCATTGTTTATCAATATGTCCAGTCTGTCGTATTTCTGCTCAATAAAATTGCAGAAGATCTCAACACTGGGAATGTGGCGTAAATCCAGCCCATGTATTTTCAGTCGATGTCCCCAGCTGGTAAAGTCCGGTTCTTTGGAAAAACGAAGGGCAGAGTCAACAGGGAAGCGGGTAGTGGCAATAACGGTAGCGCCCGCTCTCAACATGATTAAGGTAATATGATAACCGATTTTCAGGCGCGAGCCCGTAACCAACGCTACTTGTCCGGTTAAATCAGCCGTTTGGAATCGCTTGGCATAGTTGAGGTCGCCACACTCCTTACACATGGTGTCATAAAAGTGATGGAGCTTGTGGAAAACCTCTTTGCATACATAACAGTTTCTGGGAGATTCAAGCTCCACTTCTTTTTCAGCTTCAGCACCATTTAGGGCCAGCATGGCTGGTGCAATAAAAACGGAAGCTTCCCTGGCACTGCGTATACCTGTGGCGTTTCTGGCGTGTTTGTCTTTTTCCTTCAGCTTTCGCTTCTGTGCTTTTTTAGCTTCTTTCTTGCGTCTTGCAAATTCCTCGCGGCTGGGTCGCGATAATAAACCAGCAGCCATCAAAAGCTTTAGTCGCTCTTCTTTAGGAATTTCAAAAATCTGATTGGTGTCAGCATTAAGGCTTTCCAGTACTGCTATGCACTCTGCAATTTGCTCAGTGCTTAAAGCTATGGGCTTATCTTCTGTCATGTTATCTCTCTATCACCCAGTTGTTTTTGGGCTGGCAAATGTAAAGGTTACTGTGATTTGTTTTTTGATATTTTGGAATGTATCGATTTGTCAGGCTGGTATTTTTTCGCCTTACCCAGTGTATGACATTTTTGGGCTGTCATGTTGATCTTAACGAAAACAGAAAGCAATATTTTACAGATGCTGAAGTTTATTTTGGTAAAAAGCAAAAAGGGGCTTTATAAAAGAATACTTCGATGCTTAATTTCAGTAAAAGAAAAGCCCCGAATTTCTCCGGGGCTATCTATTAATTGGATAATATTTTCAATTCTATTTGAAAAATTTATGTCTGGTTACTTTTCCTGAAGAGTTAATGACTAACATATGTATACCTCTTTTTAAGCTTGATATGTCAATGGCAGATTGGTGTACATCTGTTTTCCCTTCCATCACAACCTGTCCTGACATATCATAGATAGAAAATGGCACAAGTTGGGAGTCATAATCGCTTTCAATGGCCAGGATGTCGCTATGTTGCGTTACATCTAAATCATTGTGTGTACTACCTCCTGTATTATTGTTACTTGTCTTGAATAAATCTGGTTGATTGTCACAGGTGGTGGTAATGAAGTCATATATCATTGGAAAGACATCGACAATTCCCATTTCATTAGGGCCTGGTATTTCAGCAAACTCACCAAAAATCTTAGAGGCTAAAAACTGATCATTAGTAAAGGGATGCGGTCTGGTTTTACAGGAGTTCCAAAAGTTATTTGCTAGGATGGTAGTGGAGTTTTCAAGCCAAAGAAAGTTCTGCTCATATACTTGTGTCCATAGGTTGTAAAGAGCAAGGTTACCTAACTCATCATTCAATACACTGGAACGGAGGTTGGCCCCAATTTGACGTTCCGGTGCTAAAGCAATTCTATCAACACCATTTCCACTAGCTAAAATTCCCAAGGCATCTTGGTTAGGACTTGCCACATAACCCCATGAAGAGGAATCGTTTGGAAATGTTATGTAATCAGAGAGGTAAGCTACAGGGTTTGGATCATTAGGACTAGAGAAATCTATTTGAAAAATGGCAGGAATAGAACCTGCCGATCCTTCTCCGTAGGTTCCTGTCTGATAGGTCATCAATGGAGTGAATCTATCAATAATAAAGCCTTTGGCAGCTAGTCCTCCCGTTCGGGAATTACTGAAATCATTAGAATGATCATAAACGTCAAAATCGTGCCATGCACTACTTATGCTGCTGTTTAAACTATAGGTGTAAAACCCTGGAGTACCCAAATAATCAACACTTGGCATTACAAAGCCTCCGATATTGAGGTCAATAGATGAATGTAAGCTTCCAAAACCCTTGCTCGCACCGACCACGTAAATTTCTCCATTACTGGGTTGGAAATGTAAGTCTGAGTACCATAGGCCATTTGGACAGAAGCTGGAATCATTTGCCTTATCTACTCTTTGCTCTATTATATTTAAATGGGGATCTGTCCTTATTAAAAATCCGCTTCTTCCCACAATATTAGCTCCTCCTATGGCAAAGCCCTCTTGTATCTGATTGTTACAGTTGCCATGGATTTGAACAATCGAGCTGGAGGCTGACCTTTCGTCAATACCAGTTATTTCCTGGTTTGAATTTACGGAGTAGGCTGGGATTTCATAGGAACGGGCGTCCAGCATGGCGCCATTTCCATCAATCAAAATAATAAAGGGTTGAGCCTTTTCCATAATTGATGAGGAAGTGGTGAATAATATATCTGTACCTGTGATGGCAAACTTCACATCTGAAGGGTGGATGCCGGGAACAGTTGCAATAATTTCGGAAGCAAAAGCCCCCGAACGTAAATCGTAACTGGGATACTGTGGGGCCAGGTGTCCTTCGTAAACAACGGGGCCGCCCACAATATGATAAGAGTCTCCACCAAAGTTGGATAACCTGATAAAACATGGGTATATATAATTAGAAATTTCGGCACTGGCCAACATGATAATATCTGATGATTGTTCCGGAATATCACTTAAACAGTGGTAGGAGGAATCATGAGGTGTGGCCAGAATCATTTTGACAGGAACAATCTCAATTTTTTGACCTTGGTAGTTAAATTGATTTCCAGTTACTACTCCGAGGATGTTGCCATTTTGATCCTGGGTGGTGATTTGTAAATTGCCGTCTGAATTACATTCAGCAACAACGTTGTGAATATTGTCAGTAGTATTGTTTATTACACTGGCCCTGTTAGCAAGGTGTTTTCCGGTAACACCGCTATTGCTAATCAGTCTACTTCTGAAATCCTGCGCGCCAGATATTAACGGCATTAGTAGAAGTAAGCATAGCATTTTTGATAATAAAATCATCATTTTCTTCATAACAAATTGATTTATGAGATTAGTATTCTCGTAAATATCAGAATTAATTTGTCCAAATTATATCGAAATTTGTGAATTGCCGTTTTAAGCTTTTCCTTACATCCTCTCGTTTTGTACAGTGATAAATGGGGTGCTCGAAAATTGCCTGAGTATCGAAATTTAATGGCAAATCTCAAGGTTCGGAATGATTTAATCTTGTGATAAAGATCAATTTATTTTCACAAGGTATTCTGAGTTATTCTATTCTTATGGAATTCAGTCTCACTTCATCACATTTGGCTTCAATCGGTTTATGACCTATTACAAAATTCAGGATGAAAAAATTATATGAATATGCTAATTATCATGGGTCACCTAAATTTTATGGGGAGAAGTCAGTATAAAGTACTTTGGCCGGCAAAAAATAATGGAAATAGATAAGC
>JBLWXT010000049.1:0-17719 GCA_048267305.1 Owenweeksia sp.
GTTTCTTTGTTCCTCTTTAGAATGGAGAAAATATTTGCCTGAAATTAGTTACTCCCCATAAAATTACGCTGATCCCTGCCATCCTTAATGCGTATGCTCTGCCTCCTCCTTCTTCAATTCAGCAATAATATAGTAGGCGTTGTTTAGTGCAAACTGAGCGCCTTCCTTTACCTTATCCAGCAATTCAATTGATGTCCAGCCATTGGAGGTTCCGGTTACAGCTACCTTCACCGGTGTAAACATCCATTCATTTTCGCCTTCTTTTTCGGCAGTAAACGCGAAGTATTCATTTTCCACGCGGGTAATGGCGGCTTCGGGCAAAGCCAGGCCTGTGGTACTATCTGAGAGTATTTGTCCGGTGATGTACATACCCGGCAACAGCTTGCCGGTTTTGTTCTCTATTTCGGCATGTACGTGTACAGCCTTGGGACTTTCTTCAAATTTTTTACCCACCGAGTAAATTTTGGCGTATAGCTCCATATCGGGCATAGTCTGTACGTTAAAGCGCACCCGCTGGCCTTTTTCCACTTTGTTTACATCGCGCTCAAACACCATAAAATCGGCATGAATGTGATGCACGTTCACAATTTCAAAAAGGCTTTTCTCGGGCTGCACATATTGGCCGGTCTTCACATTCACTTTGCTCACAGCTCCTTCAATGGGGCTGGTAATAGGCACCTGATCGTAAAACTCCCCCGAGCCTACTTTGGAAGGGTTTAACCCCAACTGTCGCAATTGAGATTCATAACTCGCCACCTGTGCTTGTATAGAACGGTATTCCGACTCGGTTTCCTGAAAACCCTTGCCAGAAACCACATTTCCTTCATAAAGCTTCTTTTGGCGCTGGTAGTTTTTAGATAAATACAAAAACCGATTGTAGGCCTGCATATACTCGCTCTGTAAACGCGTAAGGTTGGGGTGAGACATATAGCCGAGCACCTGCCCCTTTGTTACATCATCGCCCTCAATTACTTTAATACTCGAAATATTGGCTCCAAAAATGGCCGTTACCACCGCTTCATTTTGTGGAGGTACTTCCAGCCTTCCACTTACCGCAATTCCCTGCGAAAGGTTTTTTACAGGAATTGGCCCTACCTCCATTTTCATGGCATCAAATTGTTGCTGCGAAAAATGCACGGCTCCGTCCTCATGTTCGTCATGGTGGTCTGCCATGCCATTTCTATGCCCGCCACTTTCGTGGGAATGCTCATCCGTATTGCCACAAGAGGCCACACTTATTGCCACCACTGCTATTCCTAAAATTGATTTTATATTGAATTTCATCGTGCCTGGATTTAATTATTTGTTGAGCCGAGGTAAAACTCGAGCTGAAATTTAGATTGTAAATATTGCTGCAATGCCTCTCGGGCCTTCACTTCCATTTGCACGGCCTCCCTTAGATTTTGGATAAAAGTCACATAATCAATGGCCCCTTCATCAAAAGCCAAAATTGCTCCCGTACGTTGTTCCCGCGCCAGCGGCAAGGCTTCATTTTCATAAAACTGCCACGAAGCCAACCACTTATTGTACTCCTGTAGAAGTGCCTGATAGTTGGCCTCCACCTCATATTGTGTTTGTAGGTATTCTTGCTCGGCTATCTTCTGATCTATTTTGGCCGCCTGCGCCCTGCCCTGCTCTTGCATAAAAAACAGAGGAATGCTTATCCCCAACTGATATTGGTAAAAGCCACTTTGGCCTCCAATTTCCTGCAAACCATACAGGGCATTTAGCTGTGGCAGAAAAGCTGCATTGGCCGATTTTCGCTCGGCATTGGCCACCTCCACCTGTTTAGATGCCATTTGCAACATTGGGTGATTTACCAAGCTATCACCGCCCATTTTTGGGTTTAGCCAATTCCCCTTTTCGGGAGATACAGCATAAAACGTATCACTTACCAACCAAAGATTAAGGCGATACAAGGCAGCGGAGTAATCATACTCAGCCTGTTGCTTTTGTAGTTCAATCTGCTTTACCTGGTTGGCTGCCGCCAGATAATCCAGCTTGGAAGTTTCCTCCAAATCATACCTCAGCTTCGCACCTTTTTCAAAATTGCGATACACAGAATCCAGTTGAGTAAACAATTTCAGATTTTGCCTGGCCACATAAGCTTTAGCATAGGCCATTTTCACTTGCTGTTGCAATTGCAACTCGCTCAGTTCCAAAGCCGATTCAGCCAATCCTACCCGCTGCTTTTGAGCCTTAAGCTTTGGAGCAACCCCAAATACATCAATATTCTGCTGTTGAATACCAATGATAGTGTAAACGCCATTTCCACCCTGACTAATTTCTTCACCAGCCATATAAACCTGTGTATTACCAAGGTTCCATGCCGTTTTCTTTAAAGCCTCCTGTTGTTCTACCTCTAGTCGTGCGGCTTTCAACCTCGGATAGTTTTTGGCCGACATATCTAATGCCTTCTCCATAGTTAGGAAAGGAACTAAGGCTTCATTCTGTGCCAGAAGAGAGGTAGAAATTCCAAGAAAAGTTAAGCTCCAAATGACCAATTTCAAATTCCAACTGGAGGCGTTGAAATTCCAAAAGACAAACGGCAAATTCCAAGTAGCTGCACTTTGTGCAGGATGACCTTGAACTTTGCCTTTAGCTTTTTGAGATTGGAATTTTGATATTTGAAATTTGGCTTTTGGCTTTTGATATTTTAATTCTCTCATCCTTTCCTGTTTCTAATTATGGCTGATAAAATCTTCTTGAGCTCAACAGCTTCTTGAAATAGCTTTTCAATTCTCTCTTCAAATTCAGGATTTCCATCCTTCAACAACCTTAAAAAAAAGGCACTCTCTTTTGCTTCCTTACGGGAAATCTTTGCCCTCATTAAGAAATCCTTGTCTCCCAATTTTTCATTTGCCTCAATATAGTTGGCACCAACACTTCCTGAAGCCTTCACCAACTGACGTCCATCTTCAGTATTTATCATATTCTTGGGGAGTTCCCGAATAAGCTTTCTCACTTCTCTGGCAAACACGAAAGTCCTTTCTTCTAAATCATATTTCCCATCCATAATTTTCTATTAATGTTATTAATATTGAAATTCTAAAACACAAAAAACAAATTTCAAATAGCTACACTTTGAGCTGAATGCCTTTTACTATTGGAATTTGACCTCCGGGCTTTGTAATTTGATATTTGAGCCTTTGAGATTTGATATTTGAGTTTTCCCCTCTCTTTCCTCCATCCACTTATACAAAATAGGCAACACAAACAAGGTCAACAGAGTAGATGTAAGCAAACCACCAATTACCACCGTAGCCAATGGGCGCTGCACCTCAGCACCAGAAGTAGTGGACAGCGCCATGGGCAAGAAGCCCAACACATCCGTTAGTGCTGTTAACATAATTGGGCGAATCCGCCTTCGGGCACCTTGCTTTATGCGCTCCGATAAATCGGTAACACCTTCTTCTTTCAGCTCATTCCAACCGCTGATAAGCACCAGCCCGTTGAGAACAGCCACTCCAAACAAAACAATAAACCCAACACCTGCCGAAATGCTAAAAGGCATATCGCGCAGCCAAAGCGAAAACACTCCACCAATGGCCGCCATAGGTATAGCTAGGTATATCATCACGCTTTGCTTTAAGGATTTTAATGCAAAAAAGATGAGGACAAAAATGAGTGCCAGCGCAATGGGAACCACAAGTTTCAGCCTTTCGGTAGCGCGCTCCAGATTTTCAAAAGCACCACCATAACGGATGTAATAGCCGGGTGGCAATTGCAGTTGGTCATTCAGCTTTTCGCGGATTTCCTGTACCAATGTTTTTACATCGCGGCCACGCACATTTATACCCACATAAGTTCTGCGGTTGGTATTATCGCGGCTAATCTGCATTGGTCCGGGCTGATAGCTAATTTCCGCCACTTCCCGCAAGGGAATTTGTGCGCCCATAGGCGTATTTACATACAGGCTACGGATATCTTCAATATTGGTTCTGTTAGCTTCATTCAGTTTTAAAACCAAGTCAAAACGCTTTTCACCTTCAAATATCACCCCGGCTTTACCTCCGGCAAACCCAGTTTCTATAAGGGTATTGAGCTCATGAACGTTGAGGCCATATTGTGCCAGGCGGGCACGGTCATAATCCACAGTAATTTGTGGCAAGCCCGATGTAGCCTCCACTTTCATATCCCCAACTCCCTGCACTGTGGCTATAATTTTGCCCATCTCCTCTGCTTTGGCAGCGAGAATATCGAGATCTTCACCATACAGTTTTACGGCTATATCCTCACGCACTCCGGTTAGCAATTCATTAAAACGCATTTCGATGGGCTGTGTGAATTCAAAATTTATCCCGGGCACCACACTTACAGCTGCCTTCATATCGGCCACCAACTGCTGCTTGCTGCGCCCACTCTCCCATTCACTTTCAGGCTTCAGCACTACAATCACATCGGCAATATCCATTGGCATGGGATCGGTAGGAACCTCAGCCACACCAATCCGGCTCATGATGTGCAATACTTCCGGGAAATTGGCCTTCACAATTTGCTCAATTTTAGTGGTGGTTTCCACGGTTTCACTAAGCGAACTTCCCGGTTTTAGGATGGCATGAAAGGCAATGTCGCCCTCATCCAATTGTGGTATAAACTCCCCTCCCATCCTTGTAAAAGTAAAAATGGCCAGTGCCAGCAGCAGCACTCCCGAAATAAGAATTAGAGCAGCTTTATTAAGTGCCTTCCCCAGGGCACGCTCGTACCAGTTTTCCACCCAAATTACAATCTTGTCTCCCCATGTTTTTTTCTCTTTTAAACTAACCTTTATAAACAGAGAGGAAATCATGGGAACATAAGTGAGACAAAGGATCATGGCCCCGATCATGGCGAACATAAAGGTGAGTGCCATTGGGATGAACATTTTGCCTTCCACTCCTTCCAAAAACAGGATGGGCACAAATACAATGAGGATAATAAGCTGCCCGAAAAAGGCCGAATTCATCATTTTAGATGATGCGGTGTAGGTCACTTTATCACGATCATCTTGAGTATTACTGCCCGTTTGCCGAATATTCCTAACGAGGAAAAACACGGTACCCTCCACTATGATCACGGCTCCATCCACAATTATCCCAAAGTCGATAGCGCCAAGGCTCATGAGGTTTGCCCACACGTCAAACACATTCATCAGTATAAATGCAAGCAGCAGCGATAGTGGAATAGTAGAAGCCACAATGAGCCCACCACGCCAGTTACCCAGCAAAAACACCAACACAAAAATCACGATTAGGGCGCCCTCCACAAGATTGGTGGTAACGGTAGAAGTGGTACTTTTTATGAGTTTACTTCGGTCTAAAAACGGCTCTATGCTCACACCTTCCGGCAGAGAGCTTTCAATTTCTGCCATTCTGCTTTTCACGGCATCCACCACTTTGTTGGAGTTTCCACCCTTTAGCATCAGTATCATTCCACCTACGGCCTCGCCCTCACCATCCTTCGTAAAGGCGCCATATCTAATGGCTTTTCCAAACTGTACCGTGCCTACATCCGCCACCCTTACGGGAATACCATTTTGGGTTTTCACCACTATATTTTCAATATCGTCAAGGCTACGTGCCAGGCCTTCACCACGGATAAAATTGGCCTGATGATCTTTTTCAATATAGGCGCCCCCCGTGTTTTGATTGTTTTCTTCCAGAGCCTTAAAAACCTCAGCAAGGGTAATATCCATGGCGCGAAGTTGACCTGGATCTATGGCTACCTCATATTGTTTGAGATCACCTCCAAAGGCATTTACCTCTACCACACCCGGCACCATGGCCATTTGTCGACTTACAATCCAGTCTTGCATTGTACGGAGATCGGTGGAGGAATATTGGGCTTTATGCTCCTCATCCACCGCAAGGGAATATTGATAAATTTCGCCCAATCCGGTAGAAATGGGCCCCATAAATGGTTCGCCAAAACCTGCCGGTATTTCCTCTTTTACAAGGCCTAGTTTTTCGCTTACCAATTGTCTTGGCAGATAAGTGCCCATATCATCATCAAACACAATGGTGACCACCGAAAGACCAAATCGGGATACCGAGCGGATTTCCTGAACACCAGGGAGATTGGCCATACCCACCTCAACCGGGTAGGTTACAAATTGCTCTATTTCCTCAGTTCCCAGATTTGGCGCCTGCGTAATTACCTGCACCTGATTATTGGTGATATCCGGCACCGCGTCTATCGGCACCTGCCTAACGCTCCAAAGGCCGGCACCTATCAACACAAGCGTGAGCAGACCTATGATTAACTTATTCCGAATGGAAAAGCTGATTATACTATTGATCATTTAATTCGATTTTAGTTCTGATAGAATTCATTTCCCGCTGAGCAAATAAGCAAGCAAAAGATTAGCTGTTGATCTTTTTAGATCATCTAAATTTTTTACAAAATGCTTAAGGCAAAACGGAACAAACAGGACATACTCATCCTGTAGAAACAAAAAAACTAAACTCTTGGAGGCTGTAGAAGAGAATCAGGATAGGGAGACAATAAGCGGCCCTTAAACTCAGGAACGGTGGAAGTAAGTTCGGTTTCAACAGAAGTCAACTGTATTTTCTCAAAACTTACTACATCGGTATGACAGCATTGGCACATGCAAAAAGGGCTGCAGCCATCCTCACCAGAGGAGTGATCATGCCCGGAATGCTTGGCATCATCATGAACCTGGGCTATGTCATTACCATTAGGAATGATCTGCTGATCCACACACGGCATTACCGTAAGTGCCAGAAAATAAACTGCTAATATGGCCGCTAAGAATTTCACTATCCCTGCAAACTTAGAAAAGAAAATGACAATTCGTAAGAGTTTACCTTAGCATTGATATTATACACATTTTATAAATCAAAAAATAGAGTTTCCTTTGGCATGCATAATGACTGATAAAACCGAATTACTATAAAAAAATTCAGGACACGGCAATCCACAAACATGCTTATCTCCGTAAATAATATTCTTGAGCTGTATAAATCAACATCCGGAGAATGGGTGTCCACAAAAAAGCAAGGGATAAATATCCCGGGGAATCATAAATGAAGGAAGCTGTAAAGGAATATATCGATTCAGGAATAATTGAGCTCTATTTACTGGAAATGACCTCGGATGAGGAAAATCTCGATCTGAAAGAAGCGGCCAGGAATTTCCCTGAAATACAAGAAGCAATTGATGCCGCGGCTAAGTCTTTAGAAGAATTTGGAAAGGCAAATGCAGTTGCTCCACCTGCTCCATTAAAGGCCTTTTTGTTTGGCACTATTGATTATATGGAACGCCTCGAAAGTGGCGAAATCCCAACCTCACCTCCTGCCTTAAGCAATACCTCTGCAATAGATGACTTTACCCCCTGGCTTAATCGTGAGGACATGGTGCTACCTTTAAATGCTGAGGATACCTTTGTTAAAATTATTGGTGCGGATGAGAAGCTCACCACTGCCATTGTGTGGGCTAAAACCATGCTGCCGGCTGAAGTTCATGATGATGAGCTGGAAAGTTTCCTGGTGGTGGAAGGCCGTTGTGAAATAGATATTGACGATCAAACCCATTATCTGAACCCCGGAGATTTTTTAACCATCCCGCTTTACGCTGATCACGTGGCCCGCATTACTTCTGAAATGCCTTGTAAATTGATTGTGCAACGTGCGAAGGTTGCCTAAATGTGCTGTTGAATCTTTTGCTCCTGATTATTCTGCTGGCTTAAAAACTCCTGTTCCACTAAGGCGTGTAACTGTTCATAAGTGCTTACATGATGAACTTTTGAATTTGACAGTTTGGGGAACACATTTACAAACTCATTGAGGTAATGCTCATATCCATTTTTAGAAAATAAAATATTGGTTCCTCCAAAGCAACTGGCAAGAGTGCCTGTACCCCCATGTGTAGAAATAAAATGAGAGCAGTTGGCGTAAATCATTAATTGCAGGTGATTAAAGTTGTTCACCTTGTCCTTGTACTGAGTGTACAAATCATCTGTAATAAGTACCTCAGGAAAGCTTTTCCTAATCCATTTTTTTTCATTTAGCCCAAGTACAGTGCTATTGTCGCCAACAATGTTTGATGAGCTGGGGCGATTATACACAAGCTGAAAGTGATCCTTAAGATCCATTATCAACTTCTCCAATGTAGGAATATCAAAAAAGCTTATTGGATTACCATCCCATTCCACATTATAGCGATTGGCTATTACCAGGATTGGTTTTCCGAATTTAAAAAGGTCATTTTGATACCACTCTTTGTAAGGCACTGCCTTCCACTTCTTTTCATTGAAGGTTTTTACATGAGCCACATTGGGTATTCTATAATCAAAAATGCCTATCCAGTTGCGCTTTTCAAAGCGTTCTTCATGATTGGGTGAAAACCTGTAAAACTCCTTGGTATATTTTGAGGAAACAGTTTTTTTTAAGGTTCCATTTGTATAATGCCAATAAGCAAAAGGCAATACATATATAAGCTCTTGCTGAAACTCACCCATATATGTTATTTCCTTATATGGCTTTTTATATACATAGTCCTTTAGGAAAAACCTGATTTGATAAAGCTGACTGAAATAATTCTCTCTGACGAAGTACTTATATGCCTTAGGCATGCGAGGAAACCGCAAGTAAGTAAAAAGAGTTAGCGCCCGTTTTATCGGTTTTACATGCTTACCGTGTTTCGAGGCAATAAAATATCTTTCATCTTCCATAGAGTGCAAATGCGTGTCCTCATTATGCTAAGCGGCCAATATAAGGCTATATCATACCTGCTGCAAAAAAATTAGCTTATCTACAATTTTAGCACGACAACTGTACAGCTAAGTCCTTAAGCAAAGATTGGTCAAATAACCTAAATGAGACAAAAAAAGTTATTGTAAACAGGGAAGAATCCTTACACAAATTCTTCCTGCCAAAATTAAGCGGTTCTTATTTTTATACAACTCATAATTACACTGCTTAATGAGGCATGGCCTTTTTGAAAAAAGCTTCTACAAAGCAATCCAAAACTTCAATTCAATTTGAAACTTCACTTGTTTTTTTTTTCAACAAAGAATATTTCCAGAGACCATTTCTTTACCCCAAAGCGGTGCATAACTCTCGAAATATTATATCACCGTGAAAGTTTAACACAAGAATTTAATTAATGCTGTTGCCGGTTTCACGTGTACAAAGTCCCGCTACGATGGCTTAGCCTCCTCACCTGCCAACGTCTGATATAGCCCTGTATGATAATTCTTAAGAGTGACAGCTGTAGGTAGCCATCCAAAGTGCAAAATAAAATTGAGGAAACTCAGAAATGCCTTCCATTCATTTTCCACACAGACTTTTGTTGCTACCAAAGAAAATAAGAGCATCACAAAAGCCTTTTCTGTGTTACTTGTCTCAAGTAACTCTAGCTTTATCAGCACAAACGAAAGATATAAGCAGAAGATTTTCAAACATACACCACAACCCTTGTAGCCTGGCTAACCATGGTAAGCAAAGGATTTAGAGAGTCCCCTGTTCAAGGGTGTTAAAAGTGAGGTATTCAATCATCATATCCATTGGTCATGGCATATCTAATTAAGCCGGTTACGTTGTGTACATTTATTTTACTCATGAGATTAGCACGGTGTGACTCAATAGTTTTGTAGCTTAAATTTAGTTGATTACCTATCTCCTTGTTGGTATTTCCCTGTGCAATCAATTTAAGTATTTCTTCTTCTCTGGGAGTAAGGCTAACCATTGGTATTACCCGGGAAGAACCAGGTAAGTTTTGGCATTTAGTATGCTCTTCAAATATAGAAGGGCTGAAATAGCTTTTGCCATTCATAACTAAATTCAAAGCAAGAATAAACTCATCCCGATCTGAATTTTTCAATAGGTAGGCTTTTGCCCCCAGGCTTACAACTTCTCGATGCATTGACGGGTCGCCAAACATACTAATGACAATAACCTTCGTTTTCGGAAAATAATCCGATGCATACTTTAGTACATCTAAGCCATTTACCACCGGCATGTGCAAATCCAGAATCAGGTAATCGGGCTTATGGCGCTCCAATGCACCTATCGCTTCCTGACCGTCAAAGGCAGTTGCCACAACTTTAAGATCGTCAATATGATCTATGAGCAAACGATACCCTTCAATAATCAGATTGTGATCTTCTGCAAGTACTATGGTTTTCATAAAGTTTTTTTAAGCAGTTTTTTTATTTTCATCAGAATTGGTAGGGATGGATATATGAATATAGGTTCCATTTCCATCTGAAGATTGTATTTGCACCTTGCCGCCCAATGCTTCGAGCCTTACATTAATGTTGCTTAGCCCAATTCCCTGAGCCTTTCCAGGATTGTTAAATCCCCTTCCGTCATCTTCAACAATCAACACCAGTTTTTTCTCTCCCTTTAATAGTTGAATTGTAACTTTAGAAGCTTTGGAGTGTCTAAGTATATTGGATACTAATTCTTGTGTGATTCTATAAACGTTTACCTCAATATTATCCGTCAATCTTCTTTGTAAACCAAAGTGAACAAAATCAACTTCAATAGACGAAGCAGAAAAATTATGTTTTATCAATTGCTCCACGGCCGATTGCAGTCCATTTTCCTTAAGTACAATAGGCATCATCTGATGAGATAAGGATCTTACTTCATTGCAAATATTATCTAAATGCTGGGCTGTGGCATCTAAAGCTTTTGGAGATTTATTAAACTGTAACTGCATTTTCAAGGCCGCCAGGGATTGTCCTATACCGTCATGTAACTCTCTGGCCAAGCGCTGCCTTTCGGTCTCCTGCGCATCCAGCATCTGCTCCATTTGTTTTGCAGCCAACGATTGTTTTAGCGCTTGATTTTCTCTAATACCCTTCAATCTGATATAGTACAGCAAGCCTCCACCAATCAGTATTATAAGTATGAGTACTCCCCCCAATGTGGCTTGTTGCTGTCTGCTTACACGTAGCTCTTCATTCTTGTTTCGTTCGTTGAGATACATTTTTTCTAAATCAGTCATTTGAAACTGACTTGTGTACCTATAAAGACTGTCCTTTAGAGTACCCCACTTCTTATAGAATATAGCAGACTCATTTGTCTGCCCCAGTGCTGCACACAGGTCGGCCGCCCCTTTATATACATCTATATTTCTTGGGCGAACATTGGTATTGTTGTACTTGCTCATAAACCGCTCTAAGCCCTGTATAGCCAATTCATTATCTCCCAGGTGGTGGTGCATTTGAGCAGAAAAGAGTAAAGTCCTCGACCCAATATTTTTTGTGGGTTTTAATAAATCCGACATTTCATAATATATAGCCTCAGCTCCCTTAATATCTCCTTTATTAAGCTTGTTTTGACCAATATTTGTATAAATGCTTATGGCCATATTTGTATCGTTCTTCTCCAAAGCCAATTGTAACGCGTGCTCATAATTGGCCATAGCCAATTCATCTTTTCCATTTTGGAGAAGAATGTCGCCATAGGTCTCAATGATAAAATATATTTGAGACATCCCTTTTCCGTACCCAATGGATTTAGAAATGTAGGACTCTGAAGAATTAAAGAGACCAAAGTGATGATAGTTTCTGCCCATTAAAAAGCAAGCACTGGCAATAGTAAGCGAGTCCTTGGATTCTTCAGCGTAATTCATACACTCAAAGGCATTTTCAAAACTTTCGGGCCATCTGTCAGCTTGCTGAAGGGAATATGCTTTTTCGAAGTATACAAATGAAGTAAGAGCGGGAATATCACATCGCTGAGCATACACCAAAGCCGTATCAAAATAAGGCAGAGCATTATTAAGGGCATGTTGTGATATTCTTCCTTCATTCTTTATAATTTGGCCTTTTTGCACATATATTTCCGCCAATTTTTTATTGTCTGCATGCTGCTTGTAGTAAGCGTGTGCTTTTTTAAGATATAGCTTCGAAGCATCAAGATTACGGGTACGCCAATAGTCTGCCTTTCGCAAATTATTTTCTGCTCTGTAGTTGAGAGCTAATTCCTCATCTGTCAATTGGTCAATTTTAGCAGAAGCCAAATCTATCAGTACCAATGAGCTATCTGGCGAATAATTAATAAACGTTTCCAAAAGGGCATGAATTTCAGGAATGGTCATTGGCTCTTTCACTTGACTCCTTGCCGATAATGTACAAACACATATAAATCCCCATAGTGATAGGTATGCCAAGCCCGTGTGTGATTTTAACCTCATGCCTTTCAATACTTTATTTAGCGAAAAATAGTGTAAAATATACTTTCCGTTAACTCATTTGGGTAAAATGCCCCATGAAATTACATAACACACCTGATAGACCTTGCGCGGGAAATAAAGCATATTTGTTCCGAACATAAATGTAATCACCTCATATGAAAAACTTTAAACCTCAACAGCAACCATTTTTAATTATACATTTCCTTTTGAGGAAGATGAGAAATGCGGGGCATGCAGTCATTTTTGCTGCAGTATTTTTTATTGCACCCAATACTTTTGGGCAGGTAGATACCATTTCGTCTTATTACCCGGCATTGGCAATGAATACAGCAATCACCTATACCATGGCCTTTGAGGTTTCTACAAATAAGCATATAGATGTTCAACACATCATGGCTTCTTTCTACGATCCGGGAGAACTTGCCGAAATATATTATCGCCCAGGAGGCTTAGGCACCAGCAGCACATCTCCAACACCAATTGTAAATGCAGCCAATGGCTGGATTTCCCTAGGATCAGCTGCACCTAGTGTATTAACAACTCCGTTAACCACCATTCCGCTGGATTTAGACTTAACCATACCTCCAGGCACTTATGGATTTGCTATAAATCCGGGAGCATCTATGCATATTGAGAATTGGGATTCAACCAAAACGGACGTGTTTTTTGACGGTACCGTAGTTCTTTCCAATGGTCCGGGGAAATGCTTTTATGGCAACTTGCCCAACCTAAACCTTAATAGCGCGCAGCGTCAGTTTGTTGGAGCGCTTATATATGAATCCTTTGTACCTGTTCCCAACGATGCCAGCGCGGCAAACATCAACGTGACAGGTGGCTGCCCCGGAAACAACCCTATTAGCGTAGACGTAAAAAACCTTGGAAGCAATCAAATAAGCAGCCTGAACATAAACTGGTCGGTTAACAATGTAGTGCAAACGCCCGTTTCCACCACACAAACCATAGACACGCTGGGCGGCCAAAACTCTTTTAAGGCAAGCATTCCTTTGGGAACATTGAATATGGCAGTAAATGGAGTGTATAATGTTAAGGTATGGACCTCCATGCCAAATGGAAATGCAGATGGAAAGTCTGTAAACGATACTACCACTTTAACTGTAAGCACCGCTTTGGGTGGAGCTTTTACGGTTGACCCTGCCGGATCAGGAACCACCAATTATACAAGTCTTTCTGCTGCTGCTGCTGCTTTAAGGCAAAGTGGCGTGTGTGGACCCGTGGTTTTTAACATCGCCCCCGGCACTTACACAGAAAACATTTTCCTGGATGGAATTAAAGGTACCAGTGCTACAAACACCATTACTTTTAATGGTGCAGATACATCATTGGTAAGACTAAATTACAGCAGTACCGAGGATACAGCCACCATATTATTGGCGGGTACTCAATATGTAAACTTTAAAAATCTAACCATCACCAACTCCAGCTCTAGCGATGCCTGGGGCATTATGATGAAAAGCAATGCAAGTCATATATTAATAGACTCCTGTAATTTCATCCTTCCCATTTCCTCCACTACTGACCGCATCTCCATTATAGCCTCCAACAGTATGTCAGGAGAAAGTAGCGGTGAAAATGCTGAGTTCGTAACTATCAGCAATAATAGCTTTACGGGAGGTGAGTGCGCAATTACCCTTGACGGGCCTTCTTCCACACCCTACAGCAGAGGACACAAAATCCTCAACAATAAATTCAGATCTCAGGATGACCACGCCATTGATATGGATGGGGCCAATGGATTGGAAATTATTGGAAACGATATTGACAGCTTAAGAAGTTCCGGATCAGACGCTATGATTCTAGTGGACATCAATGACTTTGTGATATCGTACAACAAAATCATTTCACAGGATTTGGCATTGGATTTAGGAGATGCCAACGAAGACTATACCGTAACCACACGTTCGGAAATTTCAAACAACATGATTATTTCCACTACCGACAACGGAATGGATATAGACGACATTGAGTATACCAACATTTACCACAATAGTGTAAAAGGGGATCCTGCTTTTGAAATTAATGATCACGTACACATTGATATTCGCAATAATATCTTCTATTCAGAAAATGATGTAGCCATAGGAACAGACAATGCCCTTACGGCTGATGATATTATTGACTACAACTTATACTTTAGCGAAACCGGTACCGCCTTTGAGATTAATGGTGTCAACTATGCTTTCCTTAACGAATGGCAAACTATTGATAAGGCATTTAATATCCACTCAATTCAGGGTAGTCCGTTTTTTGCCGGAAGCAGAGACCTACATGCCACAGGGTGGTTTCCAAATGAAAAAGCAGATCCTACTGTAGCTTTAATCGATGATATTGATGGCGACACAAGAGGCGCATCACCGGATATGGGTGCGGATGAATATACTCCAAACGCCACTACCTGTTTTGATGTTACCGGTTATATTATGCAAAATATTACGGGTACCACTGCTACCATTGCTTTTGATAAGGCAGGAGACAGCTTTGAGATAGAATGGGGCCCTTGTGGCTTTTCACAAGGTACAGGTGCAGGCCAGATAGGTGTTTCTCCAATAACCATTAGCTCTCTTTCGCCACAAACATGCTATTCCTTTTACGCTCGCAGAAATTGCCCTAACTCCACCACTACTGCCTGGAGCGGACCATACAATTTCCACACCGAGTGCCTGGGGCCAATTAGTGGGGTTTTTACAATAAATAAAAACCTGCCACAAAGCGCTACCAACTTCATAAGCTTTACCGATGCTGCCGCAAAATTAAATGCCTGTGGTATTAGCGGACCGGTTACGTTTGATGTTTCAGCTGACACTTATACCGAATCTATTACCATTTATGAAGTAACAGGATCAAGTGCCACTAACACAATAACCTTTAACGGAGTGGATTCTGTTTCCACCATCTTAACTGATAATGGAGCCAATCAAAATGCTGTTATTGAACTTTTGGGTACCGACTATATCACCTTTAAGAACATGAAAATTGCAAATACCAAATCCAGCAACTATGCGTGGGGTATTAATTTCACATCCAAAGCTGATAATGTAGCCATCTCTAATTGTGTAGTTGAAGTAGAACCTTACGGAACAGGATCATTGTACAATGCTGCTATTCTAGGAAACGGCTCGGGAGCCAGTATATTTACAGGTGGCGATTTTGGTAACAACACCACGATTACCGGAAATGTTATTTCTGGTGGATTATCAGCCTTGAAGTTAATCGGACCAAGCGGTTCGTTTGTGGACTCCAATGCCGTAATTAGTGGTAATGTGTTTAAAAGCAGCGGTGATGCCCTGGCTCTTACAAGTCTGGTAAACACTACTGTAACCAACAACATATTTGATGATACCATACGTACGGCTATGTATCTTAACGATCTTGAAGGCTTCCAAATAGAAAACAACACTGTTTTCTCAACAAGCACTGCTATTTCTCTATCTGATGGAAATGCGCTAGGCCTGGTTGCTGGCTATTCTACCATTAAGAATAATGTAATTGTGTCGTCAAGTAATGAAGTAGAATCTACTACGCGCTATGCTTCAGCAGGAATTAGTTTAGATGACTCGAGGTTTATAAACGTTTATCACAACTCCGTTACGAATGTATCCACAAATGCGTCAGCCACTTATGTGGGGCTTTCATTTAAGGATATTATCAGTGATGTTAATGTGAAAAACAACATTTTCGCGATGCAAGGTGGCCGTGCCTTTTTTGCTGAAGAAGTAATTACAAGCCCTACTGTTGATATTGATTATAACTGCTATTACAATACAAGCGGGGCTATAGCAGAAATTGACCTGACTAATTATTCCACTTTAGCCCTATGGCAGGCGGCAGATGCCAGCAGAAATGTAAATGCAGTTTTTGGAGACCCGGTTTATACCAGTACTACTAATCTGTTACCAACAGCGGCATTGGTTAACAACACCGGAGATTCATTAAATGTACTTACCGATATAGATGGAAATAGTCGTTCACTTCAGTTTCCTGATATGGGAGCCTATGAATTTGCACTGCCTTGTTCAGCTTCGTCATCTGCCCTGGTTTCCAACATCACCCTAAGTTCAGGTGATCTAACCTGGACATCAGGTTCTGGAACCACTTTCAACATTGAATACGATGTAACCGGATTTACACAGGGAACAGGCAATTTTGTAAAAGCAGTAGCCAATCCATATACCTTATCAGGATTAGCTCCGGCAACCACATATGATTTCTATATTCAGGATAGTTGTGGTACAGAGGGAACTTCCATTTGGGTGGGACCATTTACATTTACCACACTTACACCTACAATTTGTAATGTTTCAACCAGTTTGGGAGCTTTTGACATCACTACCGGTAGTGCCAAAATTTCCTGGACTACAGGAGGAGCAGCAAACTGGAATGTAGAGTATGGACTAACCAATTTCACTCAAGGAAACGGAACCATGATTTATGATACTCCAAACGACACTATAGCCCTTACAGGTTTGGTGGGAGGAACCTGCTACGATTTTTATGTTCAGGATAGCTGTGGATCAACTCTCCTTAGCACCTGGGCAGGGCCGTTCACCTTTTGTACAAGCGGATGTCTTTCAGCTGGTCAGGATAGCAGTCTTGTTTATTGTGAAAATTTCACCGGTGGTATTAATGTAGAGAATGCCCTGGGTAAGCACGACAATACTGGCACATGGGACTATGGCACTGCAGCAGGAGCCATGGTAGGTAATCAATTTTTCCCATCTGTTTCCGGACCGGGTACTTTTGAGCTTATTTATAAAATCGATACCATCGGTTGCCCTGCAGATTCAAGCATCATATCCATATTGATAGAACAAGTTCCCAATGCAGGACCTGATGTAACGGATACCATATGCGATACATCTTCAATTAATCTGGCGTCATTACTGGGCCCACACACTTTTGGAGGTACATGGGTAGATGCAGATGCATCAGGAGCATTAACCGATAGTATTTTGGATGCTTCAATGATTTCAGTGAAAAACACAACTTACAGGTTTTGGTATCAGACATTTACCCAAACTTGTGGCAATGATGTAGCCATTCTTACCTTGTATGTTGATGAGTGTGGGATTGGACTTTCCGAAAACTCCCTGGCCAATGATGTACATGTATATCCCAATCCAGGTTTTGATGTGGTAAACATTAGCTTCAACACTGCCGGTAATCAAACAGCCACCATCAGAATATATAGTTCTGAAGGAAAAGAAGTATTCCGCAAAGTAGAATCTAACCTAAATGGCATATACAGCGGTGCTATTGATATCTCAAACCTTTCCAAAGGGGTATACATGATGGAAGTAAACTATGGTGACCAAAAAGTTGTTAAAAAGCTCATTAAAGCATAGTTAACCTTCTCTTCTTAATAATTGAAAAAATCCCCGGCTGGAAATTCCAGCCGGGGATTTTTTATTTAAAAAGACACTTTTCATCTATCGGTTTACTACGACAGTCTTATTTCTTGATTTGGCTTGAGAAATTAAAGGATCAGCGTAATTTTATGGGGAGAAGCTAATTTCAGGCAAATATTTTTTCCATTCTAAAGAGGAACAAAGAAACA
>JBLWXT010000050.1:0-15645 GCA_048267305.1 Owenweeksia sp.
AGTTCAAATTTAGTTCCGCCTAAAAAAGGGGGCTTACTTTTTAAAATGGCCAAAACCATACACTCTTTACAAGCCTTTCAAGGCCATAAAGGGCTAATGGTTATTTTTATCGGACAGTAGTGATATATCTATATATAATAAGTGCCTCATTTTGAAGGAAACTATTATTTCGTGCACACATAAAGTATCTCCCCCTCCGGTAAACGGTACCTATCAAACATTTCAGGAGAAAGTTTTTGGGAGTAATCCACAGCCGTAACCTTAAAGCCAGCTTTTTTAAGCCTTTCGGGATAATCGCGGCCATGAAGGCGTACGTGGTCATACTGACCAAATCTACGCTTGCGCTCCTCCGGATCTTCCAGTGTTGGGTCTTCGTCTGTGAGTTCTTTGGTAACATCCAGCGGAACCTGCATAATGGCTAATCCACCGGGGGTAAGCACTCGGCACAATTCACTCATGCACTTTATGTCATCAGTTACATGCTCCAGCACATGGTTGCAAAAAACCACATCAAAAGTATTATCAGGATATTGGATATTGTGGATATCCATCTTTACATCTGCAATAGGCGAGTCTAAATCTGCTGTTAGATAATCCAGATTTTTCATCTTGCGAAAGCGGCCATAGAAGCACTGTTCAGGCGCCACATGAAGCACCTTATGAGGCGCGGTTAAAAAATCTGTTTCCTCCTTTAGGTATAGCCACATCAAGCGGTGCCTTTCCAGCGAAAGCGTACCCGGGGCCAATGCATTTTCGCGCTGGCGACCTTCATATCCGTAGGGCAACATCTTTTTGTACTTGCGCCCGTCAATAGGATCTTCAAATTTATCTCCGCTGTAGAGCGCGGCTAAAACCGGCCGTGCCAAATAGCTTAAACGAATAAGTAAAGGGCGTGGAATTTTATTCAGCGCAAAGCGAAAGGCAGATTTTATCATACTTCTTCTGTAATACCGAGGGCTTCGTAAATGTAATCGAATGTGGAAAGGATTTCGGGCTTGCCATCCACTATAGCCACATCGTGCTCAAAGTGAGCCGCAGGTTTGTCGTCTACCGTATTAATGGTCCAGCCATCAGACAATTGCTTTACGCGATAAGTACCCATGGTAATCATTGGTTCAATAGCCAGCACCAGTCCTTCCTGAAACTTCTTTCCTTTTCCCTGGCGGCCATAGTTTGGCACCTGAGGATCCTCGTGCATCTTTCTGCCCAGGCCGTGACCAACAAGCTCACGCACCACACCATATCCATTATCCTCAGCATGTTTTTGAATGGCATAGCTCAAATCGCCCATGCGTTTACCGGCATACATTTGCTCAATACCCAGGTACAAACACTCCTTGGTTACTTTCAATAGCTTTTTCACCTCCGGGTCAACCTCACCTACCTCAAAAGTATAGGCATGATCTCCATAGTAACCATTCATCAAGGCTCCACAATCAATGCTGGTAATGTCGCCTTCCTCCAATGGTTTATCTATCGGCAGGCCATGCACCACAGTTTGGTTTGTAGAAATAAGCAATGTACTGGGGCAGCCGTACAATCCTAGAAAACCCGGCTCAGCGCCATGGTCGCGAATAAACTCCTCTGCCATTTTATCCAATTTCTTGGGAATAGCTCCGGGCTTTACTTCGCTGGCCAGCATACCTAGGGTTTTGCTTACCACCAAGGCAGATTGGCGCATTATCTCTATTTCTTCTTTTGTTTTGTATTTAATCATCAGGAGCTATTTGTTGAGCTACAATTTTTATTACTTTATCTGGAATGCCCTTCGACTCTGCTCAGGGTGACAAGGGTTTAGGTCAAAATCCTGGTATGAAGATTAGTTAGAACTAAAATCCAAACAGGCCTTTTTTCTTTTTCCTGGGAGGTGGTATGGCTTCACCTTTACTAAGCTTTTGATAAATTTCTCCCCATCCCGGAAAACCGCCGAAGTTACGGTCATCAATAAAAAGGTCAGCATGTATCTTTCGGCTGCTTTTCCTTGGGTCAAACTCTTCCTCGGCATAACTGGAGTTTACAGCATAAAACTCCAACCCATTATCCTTACAAAATTTCACAGCCTCCCTAAGGCTCTCGCCTGTTCTGTATGTCCACAGGATTAAACGGTGGCCATCGCTTTGCAGCATTTTCAAAGTATCAAAAGCAAACATCATGGGTTTGCCAATAGCAGGATATTTATCTTCTACTATGGTGCCATCAAAATCAACGGCAATAAGTTTTGAGCTTTGGTTTATCATATTCAAATAAAGTCGGTCTCGTTAATTTCTCTTTTTTTACCCTTCGATGCTTCGGCTCCGCTCAGCAGAGCTAATTTTTCTTTTTGCCTTTCAGCAAAAGAAGACACTCAGGGTGACAAATGCTATCAGGCTACTTGGCCAACAACGATTTTCCAGTCATGACTGACGGTTTCTGTATTTCCATTAAATCTAATAGAGTAGGCGCAATATCGCCAAGTTTACCGTTTTCAATGTTACCCTTATACCAATTGCTTACTAAAAAGCATGGTACCGGCTGGGTGGTGTGTGCTGTATTGGGCGATCCATCAGGGTTTACCATACAATCAGAATTACCATGATCGGCAATAATGATAAAAGCATAATCATTTTTAAGACCTGCCTCTACAACTTCTCGAGTGCATTCATCTACCGTTTCGCAGGCTTTTATAGCTGCTTCCATCACACCTGTATGACCAACCATATCCGGATTAGCAAAGTTGAGACAAATAAAATCCACCTCTCCTTTTTCCAGTTCGGGGATAATTTTATCCCTAATATCATACGCACTCATTTCAGGCTGCAAATCATAAGTAGCCACCTTTGGTGATGGACATATAATTCGGGTTTCATCTTCAAACTCTTCTTCACGACCTCCTGAAAAGAAAAAGGTAACGTGTGGATATTTCTCCGTTTCGGCAATTCTAATTTGGGTTTTTCCGGCTTTCGCCAAAACTTCACCCATGGTTTCTTTAAGATTGTCTTTTTCGTAGATGACTTTTATATCCTTAAAAGTATCGTCATAGCGAGTCATGGTTACATAGTACAAGTTAAGCTTGTGCATGTTTTGCTCATGAAAATCCTGCTGGGAAAGTGCTTCTGTAATTTCACGACCACGATCAGTACGGAAGTTGAAGCAGATAACCACATCGCCTTCCGTTATAGAATCCTCGCCTTCTGCTCTGCTATGGGCCACAGTTGGCACTATCAGTTTAGGTTTAATAAACTCATCTGTGACACCCTCATCATAGGATGCCTGAATAGCCTTTTCGGCCGATTCAAACTTTTCGCCTTCTCCGTTTACCAAAAGGTCGTAAGCCAACTTTATACGCTCCCATCGCTTATCGCGATCCATGGCGTAATAGCGGCCAATTACAGAGGCTATGCGCCCTGTGGTTTTCTCCAGATGTTGCTCTAAATCCTTTACGTACCCCAAACCACCATTGGGATCTGTATCGCGGCCATCCGTAAAAACGTGTACCAGCACATTCTCCAGCTCCTTTTCCGCTGCAGCCGAAATCAATCCCTTTAGGTGATTGATATGAGAGTGCACACCTCCATCAGACAGCAAGCCTATGAAGTGAACCTTCTTATCATTTTCCTTGGCGTAGTTTAAAGCATCAACCAAAACAGGTTCCTTAGCCAGGGAACCATCCTCCACAGCCAGATTTATCTTTACCAAATCCTGATACACCACACGGCCGGCACCAAGATTCATGTGACCTACCTCGCTATTGCCCATTTGCCCTGCCGGCAAACCAACCGCCAGCCCGGAGGCCTCAAGTTGGGAATGTGGGTATTTGTGATACAAAGAATCAACAAAAGGAGTATTGGCTTTATCGATGGCAGAAACGCTTGGGTCTTTGGCTATCCCCCAACCATCTAATATTATAAGTGCAGTTTTCCGGCTCATGAAATTGTTAAAAATAAGTCCCTCGCGGCTAAGCGGAGAGGGATTTTTTGGATGGGCAAAGATAAGGATTAGAGCTTGCTGCCTAAAAAGCTACGAAATGTAATTAATGGTACTAAAACAATACTTTTGATTCAATCCAAAAAATTGAAACTCTACACTCTACATATAATTACAAATGCGTTAATAGCCTCTGTTTGGCTGATTAATGGGTTATTATGTAAAGTACTTAATCTGGCACCTAGGCATACAGAAATTGTTGCAGAGATTTTGGGGAACAGCTACTCAAGAGAGTTTACAATTTCTATAGGCATCTCTGAAATCCTAATGGCCATCTGGATTTTAAGCGGTATTAAATCTCGAATAAATGCCCTAATGCAAATTGCAATTGTACTTACTATGAATGTTCTGGAATTTTGGTTGGCACCCGAGTTATTACTCTGGGGGAAGCTTAATATTGTATTTGCGATTCTTTTTTCTGCTTTGGTTTATTACAACAGCTTTATACTTCGCACCAACGCTCTAAACCAAAATTCAGATGTCTGACTTCCTAAAAAACCATCCCTTTGCAGTAGAAGCTCACTTTGAAAAGTCAATCGTTTTAAGCTTTGCTTTTCCTAAACACAAACTCGAAGCATTTATACCAGAGTGCTTACAACTGGATACTTTTAACGATGAATGGGCTTTTATAGCAGTAGCCTTAGTGCAAACCAAAAACCTCAGACCTAAAGGATTTCCAAATTATATGGGTCAGGATTTTTTTCTAATTGGTTATCGGGTTTTTGTGAGATATGACAATTTACAAGGCAGACGGCTCCGTGGGCTATACATCTTAAAATCAGAAACGGACAAGAAAAGAATGGAAACAGCCGGAAACATTTTCACTCATTACAATTATACCAGCACCGATATCCATCTACTAGACATCAATGATGAAATCAAGGTAACTTCACAACAATCAGGATTAAAGGTAGCAGTTCAAAAATCCCACTCGCAAGTACCATTGCCTGCCGGTTCACCCTTTAAAGATTGGAAAGAAGCAAGGAGGTTTGCAGGTCCGCTTCCCTTCACATTTACTTTTAATGCCAAAACCAGGGAGGTTTTGATAGTGGAAGGTGTTCGTGAAAACTGGAAACCTCAACCTCTAATTGTAAACCATCAGGAAGTATCGTTTTTAAAAAATTTAGGTTTTGGAGAGGCTAAACTGGCCAATGCTTTTATTGTGGAAAACATTCCATATTACTGGAAAAAAGGAAAAGTTGAAAAATGGAAAATATAAGAAAGCCATTTCAAGGTGTTACAAACATTATCCGTTTCAACTGGCATTTTTACCTTTTGGCGAGCTGCGCTCTTTTATTTTTAATGGCCTTGCAAACCTATTTTTTACCGCAACTCCATAATGCTCTGGTTTGGGTGTTCTTTGCAATTGCCTACGCTATCTTTATCTCACTCTTTGTCTCCTTTTATATTTACGATGTATCCGGACTGTATAAACTAGATTGGCTAAAAAAGCTAAAGCCAATTTCCAACGGCACCATCCTAAATATCCATGCGGGCTTTGATGAAACCAGTGATTTGTTGCAAAGTCATTTTGCGGAATCTACACTTTTACGGTTTGACTTTTATGATCCCAAAAAGCACACTGAAATTTCCATAAAGCGGGCGCGAAAGGCTTTTCCAAACCATTCCTCAACAGTTTCCATTAACTCAAACCAATTTCCATTGCCAGATGGTTCAATTAATATTGTTTTTATAATAATGGCCGCCCATGAAATCAGGAATACTAATGAGCGCCTGGCTTTTTTTAAGGAAGTAAAGAGAACACTTAAAGATAATGGGCAGGTAGTAGTAATTGAACATCTGAGGGACTGTTCAAACTTTTTGGCTTACACCGCGGGGGTGTTTCATTTTTTCTCAAAAAGTAGCTGGCTTGCCGTTTTCAAGGAATCAAATCTAAGTCTCCAAAAGGAAATCAAACTCACGCCTTTTGTTTCACTTTTTATATTAGAGCATGGAAGTACACATTGAAAACATTGGGTGGCTGCTCATGACGCTGGCTTGCTCTCATGCTGTATTTCCACGCTATTTTAAGTGGAAAACAGAACTTGCTCACCTTAGTTTAATGAATCGCCAAATGATGGGTATTCACACGCTTTTCATAGCAATAACTGTGTTTTTAATGGGGTTGCTTTGCGTTACCTCTGCCAGCGATTTAGTAAAAACTGAACTTGGCAGGCGGATATGTTTTGGACTTGGCCTCTTTTGGGTGCTGCGGCTCATCATTCAATTTTTTGGCTACTCCTCAAAACTTTGGAAGGGAAGTACATGGAAAACCACTGTCCATATTGTGTTTACCCTATTGTGGATTTATTTGAGCACAGTATTTTTTGTTACATTTTTACAATTTTAAAATCCAGAACAACCATTCCCAAGGGCAAAGTCTATAAAAACATGAGAAAGACAATCTATTTATTGACCATTTTCTCCATTTGGTCATTTTCATTAGAGTCTCAAAGCATTAAAGAGATCGAAGAAGATTTATGGACTTATTACTCGGGGGAATATGAATACGGAAAAATCGCCAAAGCACGGCTCTTACAGAAAATGGATCCTTTTAATGAGAGAGCGATCGAATACATTGTCGAGTATTATGAAGATCGAGAGATTGATTCTGTCTCCATCTTTTTCAACAATCTTATAACCCAGTTCCCTGATTCAGTTCAACCCCATCTACTCAGGGCTAAATTGGCACATCTTGGAACCAATAAATTAAATGATGAAGAATTTTTTTATTTCAAAATTTCTCATCTGAAAAAAGCATTTTCGATTGACCCCGGAAATCTTGCGGCCAACTATTATGTGGCCGAGACTTATTACCGTGACTTTCTAAGACCCCATCAAAAACTTGCTTACAGCGTATGGACTTCTACAAGGGAGGATACAATAAGGATTGACTCCCTCAACATCTACAACCAAATAAATAAACTTGCCGTAAACCCAAATTCAGGCGACAGTGCGCTCCATTACTTTAAGAAGCTCCGAACGCTAAGTGAACATCAAAGAGCTATCGCTTTTTTCCCAATCCAGCAACTCGAGGTTTTTCTACATCAAAAAGACCCAGAGCCATTGGACAGCACACTTGGACTTTCCGATAACTGTTACTTCCCTATTTGGTATTTCGCCAATCTTTCCGATGATTGGGCTTATGATATTACAGTTGATTATTTACATGAATTGGTTATGGCCGAGTTTGGCAATGATTGGCTAAAAGAACAGTTGGAAGCCCTCAACGAGCCATGCTTATACAAGCAACGACTGCCAAACGATAGAGAGATTTTTCGTTTTACATGGCTTCGCAGCTTTGACAATCCCATCGCCATTAGACTTGAACGAACAGGCAATGAGGTAATAGTATACTGGAAAAGAGGTAGCGGGGCTGGTGGATATTCTCCAAAAGAGATAGTGCAAAATGGCTCACACAAATTGACCTTGACCGATTGGAACGAGTTCAAATCCTTAGTCGCTAATAGCAACTTTGAAACCCTCCCGAATGAGAAATATATGATGATGAATGACGGTGCGACATGGACTTTAGAAAGAAAAATATCTCATCATTATAAGGCCCACAATACCAACATCCCTTATTCTACCATAAAACCTGCCTGTATGTTTCTATTATCAATGACCAAAATCAAGGTTGAAGAGAATAGAACGTATTGATATTTTACACCACCTACCCCAAAATATAGTTTCCTTTTATCAGCCTTTTAACTGTCGCTAAGCTTTCTCTTTTGAATTCTCTCTTACAGTATGCTGCGCTTCCCTACATTTTGAACTAACACCCATTTCTTGAATGAATAATATTTTTAAGACCGCCACATTACTTATAGGCCATGCCAGATATTGTGCTTACCATATTGTGGATTTATTTCAGCTAAATCCCCCAACCTCTGACAATTTTTAGGCGTAATACTTATAATATTAATTCAGCCAAAATGAAAACCAAACGAATCATCGTTCTTATGCTCCTGCCGCTGCTACTGGATGTGCTGATTGTGAGTTGCTGTGATTGTGCTCCACCAGCAAATTTCAGTTACACCAACTGTTCATTGGTAATTCAAAATATTGATAACAGTGGTGCTCAACCCGTTATTAGTGAAATCGGAGAAATCCCAAAAGAGGCATTTGGAATGCGGTTTGAAATTACCCGAAAAGAGAATGTTTGCATGGCTAAATCTTTACCCTTGTTCAGTTCTACCGCATTTGCTACTAGTTGCTACTGCCCTCCAGACCTTTATCACCCGTTGGACAGCATTGTATGGATGAAAGTTTTAACAGTAAACAATTTTGATTCATTACACTTAGCAGGAACAGATATTTCAGCATACTTTAAAGTCGTTAACAGAGGTTATCCGGATATTGATAGTTTTATAAATAATTCAAAAGCTGTGCTACCTTATACACTGGATTCAATATTTCAATTTGATGTGTTGTTGCTAACCCCTGCTGATAACAATGGACCTCACGAGTTTAAGGTTCAGGTTTCACTTTCGGATGGAAGGTTATTCGAAGAACTTTCACCAATGGTAAACTTGCGATGAAAAATAACTTTGCCATCCTTTTAATATTTAGTTTTCCCTCCATAATAGCCCAACCTCCAAACAGGCCATATGCCCGGTTAGACTTTAAACCTGCTGTTGGTTTCAATACAAGTCCAGCCACTTTAGAGCTTGGAGAAATTACCGACTACCTGGTTGATTATGATTTTAATGCTTTTTACTGGCAGATATTTTCTGGATCCTATTATGTTTTTAAAAATTGGGGAGTGGAGGTTACCGCTCAATGGTCCAACTCCGGAAAATTCAGAAACAAATCTTCATCATTTGAGGAAGATCTGGAGGCTACCTATGGAAATCAATATTTTGTAACGACCCTTGGCCCCCCAGGCAGGGATGACTACTCAACAGCCTTTTTTGAGGGGGAGATAATTCAAGGCTATATTGGCTTAGTTTACAGAATACAGAATGACAAGCTGCAGGCGAAAGCAAAATGTCTTTTTGGCACTAAGGCTATTGATCTTAGTGGAGCTAAAGCAACATTAAAGGAAAAAGGCACTCATACCATTTTAGAGTTGAACTATGAAAAACCAGGAGCTTTTGATAGAAATTTTGCCATTAGCCCTGGATTTTCCGTTGGCTATAGGTTTTATAAGAGATTCTTAATCAATGTGGATATACTATATACTTATTCTACAGTCCAATTTAAATTTCATGAAACAACCACTAATGTGATTACCGCTGAGCAATCTGATCGATATTATAGATATGAAAACTCCATTCACTCTTTTTCTGCTGGGATCGGTATTACATTAGAGTTTGGCAAAATCCGCCCAAGGAAGAAAGAGTAACATAAGTTTGACACCAAAATATAGTTTCCTTTTATCAGCCTTTTAACTGTCGCTAAGCTTTCTCTTTTGTATTCTCTCTTACAGTATGCTGCGCTTCCCTAAATTTTGAACTAACACCCATTTCTTGAATGAATAATATTTTTAAGACCGCCACATTACTTATAGGCCATGCCAGATATTGTGCTTACCCTATTGTGGATTTATTTCAGCTAAATCCCCCAACCTCTGACAATTTTTAGGCGTAATACTTATAATACTAATTCAGCCAAAATGAAAACCAAACGAATCATCGCCCTTATGCTTTTGCCGCTGCTACTGGATGTGCTGATTGTGAGTTGTTGTGATTGTGCTCCACCTGAAAACTTTAGTTACACGAATTGCACTGTGGAAACTCAAAACCTCAATAATGCCGGACCTAAAGCTGAAGTAACAAATGCAGACAATGTTCCAAAAGAAGCATTTGGTTTGAGACTTACAATTAACAGAAGAAAAAATGTGTGCATGAATTCTGCTCCGCCCATGTTCAGTTCATCTGCATACGCCTTTGATTGTGATTGTGACCGGATAAATTTCAATTCACTCGACAGCATTAAACTACTGGAAGTTTACACCATTAATGATTTTGACTCCACTCATTTAGCCGGAACAAATGTTACAGATTACTTTAAAGCGTACAGGAGCCAATACATAGGCCTAACACGGTATGCCGAAATTCTTCAAGAAGAATTTTATTCATTAAGTGATACCACTGCCACTGTTGACTTGTTACTTTTAAATACTCCAACCAATGAGGGACCGCACCAGTTCAGAACCGAAATTAAGCTTTCAGACGGGCGAGTTTTAGAGAGTATTTCCTCTTCAATTCTATTAAAATGAAAATACGCTTCATTTTCGTTTGTACACATCTTGCCCTTTTTGGTTTGGGTATTAGGGCACAAAACACAAAAGAGCATTTTTCGCGTTGGCAACTTACTCCTTCTATTGGTTATGCCTATAGCCCCACAACTATTTATAATGGCGCTATTACCGATCATCTTATTCGATATGATTTTAGCACACCCTATTATCAGATTTTTTCGGGAGCATATTTCCCATTTCATCATTTTGGAGCCGAAATACTTTTACAAACCGCCTATTCAAATGATGGCATAAATCACAATGCTGCATTTACCTCTAATTTGGAAAATCTTTATGCCAATGACTATTATATATCATCCAGTACAGGCAGTGAACCTGGAGGAGTAGCCCTTGGGGAGGGAAACGCCTATCGCTACATATTTGGATTAATTTACAGAGTTGAAACGGATAGAATACAGTTTCTCATAAAAGCCAGATTAGCTCAACAGGCCCTTTTTATAAATAGCGCGCAAGTAAAACTGAAAGAAAAAGGGACAAACACAGTGCTAAATTTAGATTTTGAAGTGAATCACAATAGCTCGGCAATATCCATAGGTCCGGCTATTACTATTGGTTACCGACTCTCAAAATATTTGCTACTTCACCTGGATCTGGCTTATTACTACACTAAATATGATTTCAATTATTCAGAAACCCTCGCAAACCCTTTAAGCGGGGAATCTACCACTACCTATCACCCGTATCAATATAATTTAAACCTCTTTTCCTCAGGTATTGGCCTTATAATTGAACTTGGCACTGCCAAACCCCTAAGCTTCATGAAAAACAAAATATAGTTTCCTTTTATCAGCCTTTCAACTGTCGCTAAGCTTTCTCTTTTGAATCCTCTCTTACAGTATCTTGCGCTTCCCTAAAATTTGAATTAACACCTATTTCTTGAATGAATAATATTTTTAAGACTGCCGCATTGCTAATATGCAGCCAACTATTATCCGCTCAACCAAACCTCAACCTAGTAGCCCAGTCTGATGCAAGTCAAAACTGGTGGAGCTTTAACCAACAGCAAAAGGTTGAAGCCAACACCTTTTTTCAAACTTACCAATCTGGTCTTGGCTTAAGTGAAGACTATTCCTTTTCACTAATAAGGAATGAAGAAGATAAGCTAGGAATGAGCCACGCCAGATATCAGCAGGAATACAAAGGTATAGCGGTGGAGGGCGCCCAGTTTATCCTTCATAGTATTAACAACAAATTGGTACGGGCCAATGGAAGGCTTGTAAAAGGTTTACAAGGATCAGCAATGGCCACTATTAACTTTGAGCAGGCATTAAACAAAGCTAAAGCCTATACCGGGGCTACCGTTTTTTATTGGGAGCTACCCGAAATGGAGGCCTTTATTAAAGATGTTAAGGGAAATCCGAATGCTACTTTTTACCCCAAAAATGAATTGGTATGGGTAGACTCCACCTTCTCTCAAAACGGTGATACCTATAAACTTGCCTACAAAATGGATCTGTACTTTGAGGCCCATGAAGATCACCGCACCTTATATATTGATGCTCATACGGGTGATCTTATTTGGGAAGAGCATAAATGCCACACAACTTCAAAATCTGCGCAAGCTCAAACCAAATATCATGGTGTAAGAGACATTATTACCGACTCGGTAAATGCTACCAAATACGTGCTTAAAGACGATACCCGTGGCGGTGGCATTGAAACCTATAATGCACTTACTACCACAAGAGTTAATCAGGCCGTGGATTTTGAGGATACCGACAATTTTTGGGACAATGTAACCCCTACCATTGACGAGGTTGCAACAGACGCGCATTGGGGTGCTGAAATGACCTACGATTACTTCCTGCAAGAGCACAACCGCAATAGCTACGACAACCAGGGTTCTAAAATTGTGAGTTATGTACACTGGAACCAAAACTGGTTTAATGCCAGCTGGAATGGTATTGCCATGCGCTATGGCGATGGAAATGGCAACCCCTTAATTAGTATTGATGTGGTGGGCCACGAGCTTACCCATGGGGTTACAGGCAATAGTGCAAGTCTTGTGTATGCCAATGAATCCGGAGCACTAAACGAGTCTTTCAGCGATATTTTTGGAAATGCTATTGAATATAATGTTTTGGGAGCCAGCTTCAGCTGGGAAATTGGCATATTGGATTTTCGCTTGAGAAATATGGCCAACCCCAAAGCCTTTGGAGATCCCAACACCTATTTAGGTCAAAACTACTATATAGGTACCGCAGATAATGGCGGAGTACACACCAACAGCGGGGTGCAAAACTTTTGGTTTTACCTTTTGGCAGAAGGCGGACAGGGTGTAAACGACTTAGGCAATCCTTATCAGGTTGATAGCTTTGGGGTTACAAATGCTGCCCAAATTGCCTATCGCAACCTCAATTTTTATCTCACTCCAAGCTCCAACTATTTTGATGCCCGCAGAGGCTCCATCGCTTCCGCGGAAGACATCTACGGAAGTTGCTCATACGAGGCTAATTTAATTGCAAAGGCGTGGTATGCCGTGGGCATTGGAGGCGATACCGTGGCTAACGACCTTCAGGCAATTAGAGCCATAGCTCCTCTTAATAGCTGTGATATAGGAAGTCAGGAAACCATGGGCTTTAATTTTGTGTATTACCGATCTGGCTGCGACAGCATTATAGAGGCTACTGATACTTTAGTGATGGGTTACTCTGTAAATGGCGGAGCAGCTGTTCAGGAAGTATTTATTCCGGGCAGCACTATTAATGATGGTGATACGATTAACTACACCTTCAACTCCAAAGAAGACTTCTTAACCATGGGAACTTACAATATTAAGTATTGGGTGCACTATGCTACTGATTTCTATAAGGACAATGACACTATTTACAACTATGAAATTAAGGTACTTGGACCAATGACTGATGGGGACAGCCTCTCGTTTGAATTCCAGTTAGCATCAGTTGAAAACCCAATTCACAATTTAATTGCCAGGGAAAACGGAAGTATTCAACCTAGCTTTCAGGCGAAGAACACAGGTTTTAGAGGGCTTGAAATGACAGGAAAGGATGCCGATCTTTTTAGTTTGGATATCCCGGCTAACGAAGGAGAGGTTTTTCAGAAAAACCCGGAGTTTTTAACTCAGGCGTGTATGTGTGTAGATGCTTCTGCAATGCAACATGTGACCTTGCAATTTGACTTACGCCAAACTTTTTCAAGTAGCTATGCACAGTTTCTGGGATCAAATTCAAACGAACGTGTAACCACCCTGAGAACCACCATTAATGGACAGCCAATTGGCCCCATGTACCACCCAATCACTAATTTTACTGATACTTTTCAAACCCATTATTTGAATTTGGATATGTATGCAGGTACTCAGTTTGAGTTTTGCTTTGAAGGAAAGCACTTCCTAAACAGGGCTGAAGACCCGGCCAGTACTCAGGGTGACAACTCATATTTGGATAATATTAAGCTGTTGGATTTTGAGTTTATCGGAGAAAAGGAATTCAAGCTTTCTAAAGTGGCTTTCTATCCAAACCCAACAACGGGTATTATTAACATGGATATTGAAGTGCAAAAAAGTGGTACTGCCCAATTAAAACTCATTGACATTAGAGGATCCGTTGTAATGCAGCAATCCATGGAGCTAGGCGCAGGGTTTCAGTCTATCACTTTGGATATTGCCAATAATCCCAAAGGCATTTATCTGTTGCAGCTGCAACAAGGCGATGTGCTTTACAGTGAGAAGGTGCAGCTAAACTAAATTGGCATTTAAAATTTCACAGAGCCTCCATCGATAAAAATCGGTGGAGGTTTTTTTATTGAAATTATTCTACCTGCCTTAGCAGCTGAAAAGTGTTATTATAAAACTCCAAAATTGAGGAATCTATATTCTGACTATCGCTCCAACTAAAGGTTTTGACCGTTCCTTTAGTATGAAAGCCAATACGGTAATTCATATTACCCGGTTTAACGGCTGGCACTTGCAAGTCGCTCAGTTTCTCCCAACTTTCAAAAATGGCGGAGGCCTCTTCCTTTCTGATATTACCTTTAAAAACAGATTCCTGTTCCTTCTCATCCCACACTTCCACTTTACCGTCAGGGTATAAAATATACTCGTCATAAGCACCTGTAAAACCTCCCCCCTGGCCAATTAATAAATACATTTCTTTTTCGGTTTTAGAATTGCCTTCCACAGTTTTAGAACCGCCACATGAGGCAATCATAAATAATATTGAAAGGCAAATTATAAAGAGGCGCATATTAGAGATGAATTAAATTTGAGGTTAAACTACAACTTTACCTTTAAGGTTGTTTAAGCTACCGCACACTAAATATTACCACGCTGTATTTGATTCAGAAAAAGCCAAAACCTATTTTTACGCCTTAGCATAAAATCGATTCTCTAAATATCAACACCATGAAACAACTGGCTCCCGGCTCCCGCATTAATCATCCAAAGCACGGAAAAGGTGTGGTAACCAACACTACTAGCACACATTACTTTGTAAGCTTTATTGAAAAAGGAATAGAAACCATTGAACTGGAAGACGATTTTGAAGTAATTGAGGCTCTTGATTATGACCTTGACCTCGTAAGTTTTTATGAGGTAGAATCTACATTAAAGAAACTGCTACAACGCTGGAGCGACATTACGCCAACTGTAAAAATAGCCGACCGCTGGAAAGACGGCACCATGGTATTAAAGCCCAAGCAGCGCGACTTAGCCGAAAAGGAAATTCCTATCGATACCTTTTTTCACAAAATAGTAATGGTGCGCGATCGACTGCGCGTGATGGAGCAAAAGATAAATTCAAGCGATTTGGATGATGCCGCCAAAGTGGATTTACAGCAGTACATCACCCGAATTTACGGCAGCCTTACCACCTTTAATGTTTTGTTTAAAGATCAGAGAGATAATTTTGTGGGGGAAAGGAGTAAGTAGGAAGTAAATCTACTTCCACTCAAGTTTAGTGTAAGTTATTTCACCCCCCCTTAGTTGTGCTCGACCAACTGAATTTATCAACCTGTTGAATCCTGATTTTTGGGGTGTTACTCCCAATGGGGTGGCGTCTATTTTATATTCAAAGTTTGTGGTATCTCCAGACACCATTTTATGCCTTAACATTAAGGAAGGGTTCTTAATTGCAGGCCGCGTAGAATCCCAATCACTTGCTAATACTGAGAAGCCCACCTCATCACCGGGATAAAATTCGAACTGAGTAATACTAAGATGAAGCTCATCATATCCGTTAGCAATGAGACTATCAGAAGTAGCTTTATCAAACCAAAAAATATGGGTTCCAAGTATCCTCTCTTCACTTTCCTTCTTACAAGAAATAAATAGTAAGAAGACTGATAGCACTACGAAGAAGTTTTTCATTGATATAACTTTTTACTACTGTCCGATAAAACTTTATAAAAAGCGGGATTTCCCTAGAAGATTTCCCGCTTTGATGTAATTTGGTTTTGCT
>JBLWXT010000051.1:0-14069 GCA_048267305.1 Owenweeksia sp.
CTCCTTTATGGCCGATTACTTTGATAGCCCTTACCGCTTTAATGGTAAAGAGTTGGATGCAGAAACCGGCAATTACTACTATGGGGCTAGGTATTATGACCCGAAGGTGAGCGTGTGGTTGAGTGTGGATCCGTTGGCAGGAAACTTCACTCATCTGACACCTTATAACTTTCTTGAAGGAAATCCAATAAATTTAATTGATCCAGATGGGAGAGGCTCTGTCACACCGCACTATTGGAACTTAGATGGTGAATATTTGGGGAAGATTGGAAGTTCGGATGATGTGAGATCTATTGACATGACAAAGGATGAATTTAATAGTACCAAGAAAACTTTAGAAGGAATGATAAAAATAGACTCGGAATCAAGGGCAGTTACTTTTTTTGATAATGGTATTACCTTAGATGAAATATACAAAAGAAATGATGATGGTGAGGCTAGTACTCATATTATCTTTGATGCTCGAGCCGCAATGGTTTCTTATCAAATTGTTAAAGGAATTATCAGCAAGGATCCGCTAGGGGATAACTGGAGAACCCAACCGTACTCCCATGGGCATGAGACTGATATTGGGGATGCACCTTATAAACTTATTATTGGTAGTGTACATAGACATACTGGAAAATTGGGAGGAGTTACAATGGAGACTGATGCCCACGAGACTATGGATGGTGAGTCCGATGAAGCCACAGCAAGGATAGTTGGTTTTCCTCTATATGCTGTAGATCTGATACAAGTTTCAAGAGTTACACCTAAAGGTGTAAAATCCACGGGTTTACCATTAGATTATAATGTGCGGCAAGATGCCTTAAAATTTTATTCAAAAAAGCAGGAATGAGAAAAGTGGTAATTGTTTTTATTATTTGGGTTAAAACATGCTATGTTGTAGTTGGCCAAAATGATTGTTCAGTCAGAAGTAACATGCCGTTGAAAGCTGAAAAGTTGATTGTAAGCTTTATTGAGCAGGATTCCGCAAAGGACAAACTATATTTTGCCAGAGTGCAATTAAGTGAACAACGGAATAGTTTTAGGATATGGGTTCAGAGGTATGACGATTTTCCAGAAGCCTTAAGGAACTATCTAAATTGTAATCAAAAAAGGATTTTGGTGCAGGGTTACAGTATTGGATATTTTACAAATGAGGAGTTTTTTCTTGATGAAATGCTATTTTGCGATACTTGTCCGCACTCTAATCAATTGGTTTCACCTCCTTACCTTTATATTGAGATGGAATTAAAACCTCCAAAAAAGTTGGGAAAAGTAATTGGTCACTATCAGAAACAGTAGGTTGTAAATCATTCTCATGGATTGGCATTTGAATCAGGTTGCAGCAGGTTTGCAACCCGATAGCGCGGATTTGCAATCCGTGCTACAACCAGCCACCTGCCAATAACTAAATGAAACACCCTTAAACATGCTCAAAAAACTATTTCTACTCTGTACGCTATTTAGCGGTTTGGCACTAAGTGCCCAAAAGCCAGTTTTTGGGTAGAAAGTTTTAATTGACTGGTGTATAGGTGGATAGTAAGGGTAGGCGGGGGGCTCAAAGAAGTATTATTAGTGTATGCATTTTTTAGAGCATTGATCCAGGGCCGGGTATGCAAATGCTTTATAGCCCTGCCGCTGGGTTTTTTCAATTCTTTATCCAAAAACTCAATCCACAGGGAAATCTTATTTGGCTAAAACTTCAGCAAGTACAGGTATCTCTTTGGCTACATGCCTCGTGATTGCAGGTAATGACGATATTCTTGTTGGCGGTTAGTTCCCCTGCTTTTTCATTTGACATGGATTCTTCTCCAAACCTTACCCTCAGGTTTAGTCAGTTGGGCAACTTTACCTTGGCATTTTGTTATGAAGGTAAGCTGCTCATTAAAGATTTATTGGTGGGTAGAGTCAGGAAGGTTAAAGTTTTGGGATGTTTTCAGACAGCATATTATATCTGGGCCTAAGTAGTTTGAGGTAAGGCTGATTTTCACCTGATGTTAAAATGGCATATTTAATATGATAGATTAGTGTTTAAACCTTTTGCCCTTTTAAAAGAACATTATAACTATAATCCCCAGGAGGGTAATTACAATAGCGGCAATAAGAGTATAGTTGGGATTGTATGAGTTGTTGTTGTGCATTTTAGCAATTTAAGCCCATTGGTTGTAATTATAGGGGGTGGTTTTGCGGTTGGCCTGTTTGGGTTTGTGGTTATAGGGTTTGAGTTTGTACTATTTCATTTGGCCTATAGATTTAGCTGTGGATAGATTTTAAGTGGATTTTAAGCTCTGCAAACTCATAAGGTACAATGGAGAGGTTAAAAGTGCTATTCACAAATTGCATGAAAAATGTTGGAAATTAAACTTCAACTTAGCTGTGGCTAAAGAGAGATTGATACTTCTTACTACGGCCTGTTAGTGTTAGTTTATGTGAAGATTGAGGATTGTTGTGTGTAGGGAAATAGGGCATATTTCATATCCTTAATCATTGACTATTTTTTAGGAATAGTTGAAAAAAATAAGGCATCCGGAGGGATGCCTTATTTAATTTAATGTTTTTTATTTAGATCCAGAACTAGACTTAGTTGCCTGAGATGATGAGACTGTTGGTCCTCCTTTGATACTTGTAGCAATAGGGTCACCAATGCTTAGCCCATAAATATACCCAATAATGGCACCTTTAATGTCTCCGGCTACCGTTTCTGCCCAGCCAACGCGATCACTGTTGCTAAGTGTCCATCCATAAAAACTTTGTTCAATTTGTTCCTTCCAATAGAGAGAACTGTATCTGCTTACTTGTGATGCAATTAGAAATAGTGTTTTTTCATTACTGGAAATAGTGGAGTCAGATTGCACCAACTCTTCCAGGGCAATAATATCCTGTTTTAAGGAGTCGAACTCAAACATTTCATATTCCTTCAGGAAGTTGAGGAGGTTGATAATATTTAGATTTGTTTCCGGGCTTAATTTTTCTATTTGAAAATAAAACAAGCTGTCGTTGAGAGCTATGCTATCAATATGAATAAGATCATCCAGACTTACATTGTTATCACAGTAAGTAGTGTCACTTCCAAAGCAAAAGAAGTCCAGGGAAAGTTGAAATCTACTTTCAATCCATTCAGCTTCGCTGCTATACTGGTCAGAATTAAGCCTAAAATATTCCAGACAGTTATTGTGGTATACCCCTATTGCCAGATGTTCATAGGGATTATCTGAATTTGATGCATCAGTCCAGTAGTTGGGACTTGATTTTTTCATGAGGATATTTTGGCTGTCTGAGATGGGTTCTTTTTGGCAGGCGTAAAGTCCAATCATGGCAATAGCAATGGCTAAAATTCTTTTTGCATTCATAATATAAGAGATTAGTTAGTGTTAATTCTTCTAAAATACTATGAGTCAAAGTGTTATTTACGGCTGTTTTGCCGTTGTACGGTTTGAGTTTGTAGTTGTACGGTTTGAGTTTGTAGAATAGTTTTCACTGATAGGGAAGAGTCAGTTCTACCAGAGTGCCAGATGCCTGTTCATTAATGTGGAGATCGGACACTCTCATGTCAATGTTTGTACTGTTTCCGGTTAGTATTTTTAGTCTTTCCAGCACATTAGGAATGGCCACTGACTTATAATGTACATTTTTACTTTTCTTAATTCTGGCGGCCTCTTTTCTACCAACACCATTATCCTGGATCTTACAGAGAATTGCTGACTGCTGTTTTTTGGAAATGCTAATATTAAGGATGCCCTTGGAGTCATTTCGGTTGATGAGGCCATGGAGGATGGCATTTTCAATAATCGGTTGGATAATCATGCCTGGAATTTCGTATACACCTTCTTCCAGTTCGGGGTCAATATTAATCTCATATGCAAACTTGTTGTCAAATCGCACTTTTTCCAATTCGAGGTAGAGTTTTATTTGTGAGATTTCGTTTTCGAGAGGGATGAATGTTTCTCCTGAGTTTTCCAGAACCTGCCTGAGGAGTTTTGCAAATTTTGAGAGGTATTGATAGGCTTGCTGTTTTTGGGAAGCCATAATAAAGTTTTGAGTTGTGTTTAGGCAATTAAAAATAAAATGAGGGTTCATTTGTGCCCTGAGTGCTATAAGTCGGGTTGATGCAATTTTGGCATTTAATTCGGATGCTTGTAGTTTTTGTCTTTGTACCTTTTTGAGGTACAGGTATCCAAAAACAGCAATACCGAGAATCAGGGCAATCATAGCATACAAGGCCAGGAGCTTTGACTGCTGTATTTGTGAGTCGGCCTCCAGTTTATCGGCTTTTAAATTGGCTATTTCAACTGCTTTTTCTGCATTTTCATACTTTTCCTCAATTTCTGTGATGGCCTCGGAGCTATTTAAACTGTCGATAGACTCTTTAAGGGAGTGAAATTGCTTTAAGAAAGAATAAGCTTGTGCATAATTGCCTTTTTCTGCATGAAGGGTAGATAAAAGCTTTAATGAGGACATTTGTAATTGAATATGTTCTGACTGAACACTTTGTTGTAGTGCCTTTTCTGCACTACTTACAGCCATAGTAAGTTGACCTTTCTGCTTGTATAGTTCTGATATCTCGAAATAAAGGTTAGGAGGAATTTCATTTCCTAGCTTAAGGAAAGAATCTTTGGCTTTGCTTAAATAAATCTCGGCAGAATCCAGCTCATTCATAAATCTAAAGCCCATGCCCATATTTTCATAGGCATATCCTATCCATAAATGGTCATTTGAGGGTATTCTCAATTTCAAAACCAGCTTAAAAAACTTTAGGGCCTGAGCATAATTTTTGGCTTCTGTATGAATAACACCAAGATTGTTCAGTGCCATATCCATATTTGAAGTGTCCTTTAATGCGGTGAAAATTTCCAGTGCTCTTCTAATATATTTTAAACCATTCTCATCGCGATCAAAGTACAGGTTGGCCAATCCGATGCGATTGTAAGTTAGTCCAATGCCCAACGAATCAGTACCCAGTTTTTTTTGTTCAGCCAAAGCTTGATGCGCTAATTTCAAACTTTCCTCATACTGGCCTTTGTATACTAAAAACCAAGATTTAAGCGATATACTTCGGGCGTATCCATAAAGATTTCCCCTTTCTTGGTATAAGGCGATGACGGAGTCTATGAGGTTCATGCCTTCATCAGGAGATGTACCGGAGATATTGGATATTGAGTCGAGCGTTTTATCAACGCTTATTCTTGTTTGGGCATTTAGCGAAAATACCAGAACGAACAAAAAGGCTGTAAGACAGGCTTTTTTGAAATGGAGGGTTACAGGAGTATCTTTAGATCCATTTTGCAGCATCACAGCGACAATAGGTGCATTAGTTCGTCTCTTCTGCTTTTGGCAATCCCTAAAATTTCATCATTGTCCATAATCACCGATCCTCCATCGGTTTTACTAAGTTTTTTTATGTAAGACAGGTTTACGAGGGTGGAGTGATGTATTCTGAAAAATCCATATCCATCAAGTATGGCCTCAAAAAATTTTAGGTTTTTGGAGCTGGTGAGTGAATTTCCGGATTTAAGAAAAAACTTGCAATAGCTGCCTGATGCCTTTAGGTATAAAATATCCTTTACCTGAACAAACTGATAACCATCGGTAACGGCTATGGTGATTTTGTGATCAACTTTTTCATTGGTTGAAAAATTGCCTATCATGTGTTTTACCCTTACATCGGCCTGATGTGTAAGAGGGTGGTCTTCAACCTTTTCAATTACTGCCTGGAGCTCATCTACCTCTGCGGGTTTAATGATATAGTCGAGGGCGGAAAACTTGATGGCTTTTAATGCAAACTCTTCATGAGCGGTAAGGAAAACCACATGGAAGTTGACCTTTTCAAACTTTTGAAGTAATTGAAATCCACTTTCATTTCCCATTTCAATATCCAGGAAAATCAAATCCGGCTTAGTTCTTAATATTTCTGAATGAGCCGTTTCCACATCATGTGCATGGCCTAAAATGGTTATATTATGAAAGAAGGATTTTAAAACATTGGTAAGGCCCTCAATGGCCCTAAGCTCATCATCAACAAGAAATACTTTGATTTCCACAGTTTAAATGGGTTTTATATAGCCGCTCATTTAGTGGCACACCTGATTATCAGATTAAAGGCTATTTGATAGTGCATAAAGGCTGACGAAGATAATCCAATCCGCCTTTTACTTCAAGCTTAGCTCTCAAAAGAGGTAAGAATTTTAGCTCTAAATATAGAGATAATGAATTGTCCGGAAACGGGGGAATAAGGGTGGTTGTTTACAACCAACAGCGGCTATGGCCAGGTATAGGAATCTAGCCGGAATTTACCATTTATGCTTTTGGATCTGTGGGAAAATGGAAATGGCATTGATGGGGGGAGGACATTTGAAAACAGTGCAGCCAACAACAGCAAAATTGAGGAATGAGGAATTCTGTTATTGTTATGGAGTTATGAGCTTCGATTAACATAAAGGATTTGTTTCAATCAGAAATGTCAATCGAAGCATATAATAAGAGGGTAGAGCTAGTCTGCAACAGATAGCGGTCTTCTTCGGTGCTGCTCCTGTATGGTAGGGAACATGGCAGTAAAGTAAGCTGTCCAACCCCCTGTGCGCACTCTTAATAAATCGTATTGTTCGGGGCTGGTCATGGCTTCTTCCATGGTGTTGGGGCTGGCAACGCTTATGGTTAATATGTTAGAGCTTTTAGCCTGTGCAAATTGCTTTAGCACTTCCACCAAATCTTCCTGGCTAAAGTCTTCTCTAATGTTGAAGTCTGTAGGCCCGCCATCTGTCATTTTCTTAACACCATTACCAATGGCATAACCTGCCAGTGCCTTTTTAAAGCTTGTTTCCTGATGGTCAATAGGTAAGTCAGCAGGGCTGGGCATAGAGCTCATATCCGAGGCAATGGTTGTTCCCTTTCGTCTTCCATCGGCCGAGGCCCCATTCCAGGCCCCCATTTCCACATGGTTTTCAAAGGTTCCCACTCCCGGTTGAATCTGAATGCCAAAAGGCAGTTTGTCGGTTCCGTATTTTTCCGCTAAGCCGTTCAGATATTCTCCGGTTGATTTTAAGGGCTCGGTAAAGGTGGAGACGGCAATATCTGCGATACGGCCAATAATTTCATCTCCAAATTTGTCAATTTCCTCATGTCCTCTTCCGTATCGTGGTAAGCTAAGGGCAACTTGCCTCAATCGCTTGTAGCGATCGGCCTGAGCTGTAATTCTGGCCTCACCTGAAATCTTACTTACAAAGGGTTCATCCATATCGTAGCCCCAATCACACGAAAGGCAATCCAATAATTCGGGTAGGGAAGTAACCGCTTTTTTAGGATCAAAAACCATTTGGTTGATGGCCCATAGTGAGTTGATAGTAGCACTTAAAGCGATGTAACAGGGGCCGTAAATATTATACCTGGCACCACCACTGTAATAATCCAATCCCTTGGCGATACAATCATCAATTAAGGTAGATAAAAGAGGAGCCGGGCAGAAGGCGGTGTTGGCACCGTAGCCCATTAGCTGTCCTCCGATTCGTTTTTGGTTTAATATTTTAAAGTGGTAGAAATAGAGTTCCTTCAGTTCGTTGAAGTCTGCAATTTCACCAGCCGACTTTGTAGTTAATGAAGAAACCTTTCCACGGAAGTAAGTGGAGCCGGCAGAAGAGTAGGTTTTTCCTTTATTCAAGGCACACTCCAAAGGTTCCAAGGTACTGAATCCGCCCAGGGAGAACCAGTTTTCTCCGGGGAATTGGGGTTCATAACAACCGTCACAGGCGTAGTTGCGAGCAGATTCTATGCTAACCTGTGATTGCCATTTTTCCCCGGCTTTATCTACAAACTCGCCACCTACACCGTTTCCACTTTGTTGCAGCCCATCTATAAACAAATCATCATTTAGAAATATGGGATGGGCACCACCGGAACGGATGGCTTTGGCTGCTTCTTCCAGAATATCCTCAGGTACATCTTTCCTCATCCGCAGGGACAGGCAAGGGGCATTTAGCGGCAATCTTGCCGAACAGCGTAAAAACAGCTTGGTAAGATCGTTATAGGCGGATTTACCGGTTTCCTTATCACATCCCCCTACGGTAACTTGCTGTATCCATTGGTTTAGCGAAGCACCCTGCGGGTAGGGTCCTGACGATCCTCCCATAGCTAAATTGCCAAAGGGTTGGTGATCTTCTACAAAGAGTCGGTTGGCCTGTACTTTTTCATCCAGTTTAATGCAAAAGGCATCCAATACTTCCTGCGCTTCCTCCGGAGATAGTGTGCCGGAGGCAATGTCGTTCTCATAAAAAGGAAACAGGAGTTGATCGAGTCGTCCCAGTGCTGTGGGTTCACCGGTAAGGTGCAGGCACGAATGCACGGTGTAAATCAACTGTACAGCCTCGGTAAAGTTTCGTGGAGCATGATGTGCAATGTGCTTCATACGCTCTTCAACGGCCAGCAGATTATTTTTTTCCCATACCTGTCCTTCTTCCATTCTTCCGGCCACTTCATTCGCCAGGGCAGCATATCGCTCAGCATATTCACTTACGCCTTTTAGCGAAAGCTGGCATGATTCATAAAAATCCCTTTTTTCCTGAGAAATACCATCGATGTCGTGCTTCTTAACCCGATCAATTAAGCCATCAATACCAACTTTTAAAACCTCTTCAAAACCGGGGATGTTGTGACCTACGCCAGAGGCTTCGCTTAGATTGGCCATGAAGCCATCCATGCGTTCTTCATCGCTGAGGTAGAGCATAGCGTAACGGCCTTCGCCCAGGGATAGGTTTGGCATTCCACCTACAATAATTTCTTCGGGTTGAATGCGGTAGGTATCAGCCCCATTAATTACTCTTCCCTTAGTGTGCTGGTTGCCGGAGTTTATCTCCACCAGTTGTCCGTCATCCTGTAAAAACCGCTGTCCCCTGAATCCATAATTTTCAGAAGTCAGTTCGTGGAGGCTTAACCGGATGGCCCAACCTTTACGTACCATGATTGATTCTTTCATGATATCCTTTGGTACCTTGCTGTTTGGATAGGCCTTTTTATACTTTTCAAAGTATTGAGTAATGTGGCCGAGCTCTTCTTGCTTGCGGTCGATGTACCAGTTGTCTTGCCAACGGGAGAAGGAGTTTTCCAGGAGGCTTAAAATTCTTGGGCTGGGGGTTTTGTCTTCCTCTTTTTCTTTGGCCGTTTTGGTGGTAAGGCTAAAAAGGTATTCTTTGTGATTATAGTGCATTAATCCATTTTCCGAGGCCGTATCAAAATGGCGATCCAAGCGTTTCCAGTTCATTCCCGGAAATTTGTCCCAGTTCAGTTCTTCCTTTCCCTGCCAGTCACTTTCCAGATATTCTCCGGTATGAAGGTCTAAGTCCTTGATGCTTGGGATGTAGAAGAACCCGCCTAAATCCGATTTGATGTGATTGAATAATCGATCATTCATAAAACCTCCAGAGTTGCCAATTTGGCTATCCATAATGGTTTCCAGAGTTGCGATGTCTTTGGTGTAGCCTGCGAAGTAAATTCCTGCTTCATCGGCAATGTTGCTGCCATGAGCTGCCAAATGTGGGCATGAGGCATAGGAGCTCATTCCAAAAGGTAAACCTAAACGCAGGATGGGAGTGGTGTTTCCCCATTCATCCTGCCTTCTGGCAGATTTTATGTGGGTTCTGGTATCTCTATCCGGAATAATGGTATCATTTGTTTTACGCCCAATTAAATCCTCAATCTGATCTTCACTCATGGAGTGTAATTGATCCCAGTTGATTTGAAAGCGCTGAGCCAATACGTAGGAAGCGCCAAAGTGTTCAATGTCTTCCGCACCTACAAGGCAGTGTTTGGAGATGGTTAACGGATCTGTAGGGTTGTTTAGGTTTTCACTAAAGCGGGAGCCCAAAACCTTACCACCTTTACCGTCAACCTGGCTGGATTTTGATGAGGCATCCTGATAAATGGGCTCTTTCACCTTATCACCCAGCTCTTTCACAATATATTTCAAAACAAGAATGCAGGCATTCATGTCATCACTTTTGATGTGAAACCAAAGGTCAGCGTTGTTATTTTGAAACGAACTGCTTGAGCGTGAAATGACTGTGGAGGAATTTCCGCTGGGGTCGGGGTATTTAAATTTCAACCCTTTGGGGAGAGGCATTTTTTCAGTTTTGCAGAGCTGAGTCCAAAAATTTACTCCTGCTCCCAAAACAGCGGTGGTACTGCTGTCTTTTAATGCCTTGGTGGTATGAATGTGAGAGCGAAGCTTTAGTTTTAAGTTTCTTAAATCAGCTTTGCTGACTGTTTTTCCTTCATTAACCCAGAAGCTTGCAAAAATGGCATGAGGGGAAGGATATACCAGGCCTCTTTGAGTGTACTCCCATACTTCGGTATGGCGTAAGCTATGATCCTGTGATAGTTTCTGTTCGTTATGATCCAGATGTGATTTCATTGGTTGATTTTAAGGTTTACTAATTAATTGGTTGGAAATTCTTTTTTGAATTGATTGATTACTACCTGAACGAATTCGTGTTTTGTAGTGTCAGCCTGTTTTACCTGAGCTTGTTTGTAAGTGAGCAGGTCAAGGCCTTTATCGCCTTTTTCCACTAAATAGGAGGATAGTGCAATGATGTAGCTTTTACCCATATCAATGAGTTCTTTATTTATCATCCAGTTTTCGCCATCTCTTTCAATGTTGGAGTATTGCAGAAAGCCTCCTGTGCCTTCATTGGTAAGCCCTATGTTGAGTGCTTCAACCAGTGTTTTTCCCTTCATGCTTACCAGAGAAATATCTCCTCCAAAAGGGGAAATCTTGAGGATGTCGTATTGAGTAATGGGCCCGGGTTGAAGTTTGTCGTCAATGCGCACAGAGCCACCATTCATAATGGAAGCGTCAGCAGAAGGATAGGCGCTCAAAAAGCCCCGGGTAATGAGGCGGGTTAATTCTGTTTCCCGGCTTCTTACGGCAGCTTCAGTTCCATCCAGTACTTTGTCGGATATACAAAGGGTGTCTGTAGGTTCATACCCCATTTTTCTAAAAGACTCAAAGGCAATGTCAGTCCATTTTGAGGCGATTTTTGCAATGGCAGGGTCACTTTCAATTTTGTCATCTATAAAAACAAGTTCAGAATTGATATTCAATTGTCTGGTTGTTTTATTAAATGTTAGCTGATGTACAAAAACCGTTTTGGCATTGGCGTCAGCCTTGGTAATGGGGGTGAAATTATCTCCTCGCAAGAGTTTATAGTTTTCATGTTCGTGGCCCCCCATGATGATGTCGATTTCCGGTACGGCCGCTGCCAGATTTACGTCATCTGTAATGGATTGGTGAGTGAGGGCAATGATGATGTCCGAGCTTTTGTCCCTTAACTCCTTTGTAGCGTTTTTAGCTGTTTCCAGCGGATCTTCAATAATGGCAAAGGCCACCTTGTAGTTGTTGAGGGTAATTCCCATAATCCCCACTTTTATTCCCTCCACTTCAATTTGAGTACAGGTTTGGGTATTGGGAAAGGGAGCTTTGCTGGTGTCAAAAACATTGTCAGAGATCACCTTAAACTTCATTTCGCTTAATCTGGCCCGGAGGTCGGCCTCCTTTAAGTCAAATTCATGATTTCCCAGGATGAAGTAGTCCCAATTCATTTCATTGAGAATTTCCACCATTTGGCGGCCTGCAATTTTATCATTGTTAAAATCAGCGGTGCCAATGGCCGATGGGCTTAGCATATCTCCTGAAAGAACAGAGAATGTGTTTTTGTTGGCTGCCTTTAACTCCTTTAAAAGAGTTTGCACGCGATCCAATCCTCCTAAGGTACCACCGCTCACGGCCGACATTTCATACACATCGTTTAACTGAAGTATGGTAATGTGAACTAAGTTATCATCCTTAGCTGGTGGTTCAACTTTTTGCTGAGAACAAGAAGCGAGCATTGCAATGGAGAGCATTGCAATAAAGAATTGTTTGGCTTTCATAATAAGGTTTGGGTTAGTTGTAGTTACCATAGCTTGTAAGTTGCTAGTTTCTCTGCTTCACTCAAATCGTCATTTTTCAGCTTTTCAATTTTCTGGAGATCTTCATCAAGTGCAGTGAGAAAGGTCAGTTTGGTAACTCTTTCTATTTGTTTTATGGAAGTGATATAAGAGGGGATATCGTCTCTGCTGTTATTTGAAACAATAATATTGGGAAATAGAAATGCCATGGTTTCCACCCCTGTTTCGCTTTTCATATTTTCACGTATCACGATTTTATAAATGGCATCAGGTACAGCTGCGCTCACATTACCCGCCTGGCCCAGCCACATACTTGGGCTTTGATTAAAAAAGGCTGGCCCGGATATCACCCAAATGTGTTCATATTCATCTGCCCAGGCAGTGCAGTTTTGTTCTAAATACTTCCATATACCATTGTTTTGTGCTTGTAGCTGAGGTACTGCGTTTAGCACTGTATGGGTGTTGTATCCAGCATCTTCTCCCAAGCGATCGGCTGCATTTTTGGGGCACATGTGTCCACGCACAAAACGATTGTTGGTTTTTACAACCTTCAGTTCACTTGTTCCTGAAACGGCATAGGTAGCATCGCTGGCGGCCATTCCTTTTTTATAGAGTTTATCATCGGTTAACCAAGGGGAGGGGCGATTGTATTTGGGCATGCTGTCGGGCCTGGCCTTTATTTCAAATGCCACCCATTCGGGGATGTTCCACAGGTCGGCTTTCCCATCTCCATTATTATCATCATCAGAGTCGTAGGAGGTGGTGTAAGCGGCAAAATTATAAACGATGTCGGAAGGTTCAATGCCCCATCTGTTGTGGTTATAGTCGGGGTGCAACACAATTGGCCTGTACCTTTTACCCGGTGCTTCAATGGTTTTGGTACTAGTGTGGTTATAGGAAAAGTTTGTTTCATAATTGCTTACGGATAAAGCAAAAATGAATGGCATGCTCAAGAGCACTATGGCTAATTTTTTCATAGCGTAAAGGTTTGCTTAATGTAAATGTGGTTTATTCAAAAATGGAGTTTAAAACAGCTGCTGCCCTGAACCCACCTGCTCCAAGGCGGATTTCCACTGTTTCAATAAAATCGTGTTGGTAGTTATAGGATAGGCTGGGTAGCCCGGTTTCTTTATCCTTAACGGTCTTATAGTGGTATATTGTTTCTCTGTAATCCACAGATTCCTGAACCCATATTTTGAGGGGATCCTTTTGCCAAGCGGCCTTTTTAGGAGAGGTATGCTTATCCACAAAATCGGCAAGTTCGGTGTAGCTCAAACCTTCCTGTTCAATGATTCCTTCATCCCAGACGGAATGAAGATTGCTCAATTCGTCAAAAAAGAAGACCTTGATCTTATTACCACCATAATCATTGCCTTTGCCAACGTGCATGGGCTGGTGAACATCTCCAATAAAATGAACCAAGAATGCGAGAGCGGTTATTTTTACCGATCCTTCAAGAGGTTTAACTCCGTTTTCATCCATTAGCTCCTGAAATTTAGTGGTAGCCTGTATATCTCCGGCCAGAATGTTTTTCATAAACTCTATGGCTTCAACCACATTGTCAATTTCAGAGTTTTCTGCCGCTTCTTCAATTACCTGAGATACCGTTTTAAAGGTGTCGATTGTGATGAAATGCCAGGGCTTTGTAAAGTCCCATGCCTTTTCTGATCGGATAAAATCGGGCCAGGTTGCTATTTGGGCCAGGTAATTGTCACCTAAAATTTCGTCAACCTGAGCTTTAGTTTCAGCATTTAGATTGTCGTAACAAATTTGGGCAACGATTCTATGCCCGTTTTGCCCCCAGGCAAACAGGCTTTGTGCAGATAGGAGAAGGCACACGAATAGTAATGATCTTTTCATAATGTTTGGTTTTTTGGTTGAGGGATAAAGTTAGAATTAATTTGGAATCTATTGAATTGAGTTTCAATTGTCTTTAAATTAATTTTTTTAAGAGATAGTAAGACAGGCGATTGCCAAGGGGTAGGGGAAATACTATTTATGAATTTTTTTGAGGGTGTAACGCCCATGGGGCTGATTAGATATTATCAGCCAGGCTGATTTTGTATAAGTTAAAAAAAACGGGTCACCTAAATTTTATGGGGAGAAGTCAGTATAAAGTACTTTGGCCGGCAAAAAATAATGGAAATAGATAA
>JBLWXT010000052.1:0-13562 GCA_048267305.1 Owenweeksia sp.
GCTACACTAGATGAACTTCCGCACAACGAATCGTCTGAAGCCCTCTTTTCGCTAGTATAAATTTAATCAATATATTTAAAAGTGCTTGTTTTTAAAGACAGTACCTCGATTACCTGCTGTGCTTTTTGTTGATCTATATTTGTTGTCATTTTATTTCTTCTCCTGTTTTGTAGTCGAAATAGTGTAGTGATACTTGTTTTAAGTGTGTCATGTCAAACTCCATTTTAGTCAAAGGATAAAACTTATTTCCTAAAAGTTTTTCGGCTTTAACTTGTTCTTTTTTAAGATAGAAATAAGTATAAACTTTTTTCACGCAATTACTTTTTGCAATTGGTAAAAGAATGTCAGAATTTTTATTTGGTCCCGTAATAATAAACTCATCAACGAAAGAGTTGGTCAAACTTGAAATGTTTTCTAATGTACTTATGTTCGTCAACCTAATATTTTTAAGTCGCATTAGCTTTGAAAGGTCAGGCAATGATTTTATTTGTTTTTCATCTTCAATTTTAAGCTTTATCAAACTTGTTAATTTGGATACTGCGTTTATGTCTGAGAGCTGCTTTACCCAGAGAATGTCAAGTTCTTCAAGATTTTTAAGTTGACTAATTGTATCGATATTCTTTGATGTCCCAAAACCTATGTAAAGTCGTCTCAAACCTTGCAGGTCATTGAGAAATGAAAGCTTGTCAACTGAATAACCTGTCAAGGCTAATTCTGTCAGTTTTGGAAGTCGCACAATACTTTCCAATCCTTTTGGTTGTCTAACTACGGATAAGTATCTGAGGTTTGGGAGGTCGCCCAAAAAGCCAAGTGAAATTTTCTTATCCTTAAACTCTCCAAGTTGTAGGTTCTCCAGACTGTCGGCAAGATGAAGAATTGGTTTTATGTCCGCAACACCAGTAAGAAATATTCTAATTGCCTTAATCCCTTTATAAAACTTTAGGAATGTTAAGTTATAATCTTTATTCGTTTCCCAAGTTGCTCCCCATCGTCCGCCTGCTTCTGAAAGTTCAATTCCATCAATTTTATAAATAGCAAGTCTCTCAGCTATCTCACGATGTTGATTGTCGGTTAAATTGTCTGCTATTTTAGTTAATGATATTGGTTTCATTTCATTCGGTTGCTGTTAGCACTATGGTTTCTCAGCATTGCATACAACGGGAGTCCCCGCAAAAAAACCTAAAATAAATTAAAAGTATCTAGCCTGAAAGCCTTGGAGGGTTTTTGGACGAAAATGCGAACAAACAAATGCTGATGGCAGCCACTGCTTATAACTTGAAGAAGCTACTCAAGTTTGCCAAAACACCCCCAAAAAGTGTGGCCCAAAGCAGTAAAGCGCCCAAAGTGATGGGCTTACTACACATCGCTTTTCACTGAGTTATTTTCGCCCTATATCCCGAACTCCATTTTTTCTTGAAAACCATCTAAACCAAATAACAAAAAGCCCGCTAAGGGCTTCTGTTCCATTCGTTATTTTGATTTGAGGCGGGTTGTGCAACGACTACTGTTGTTGGCTGCTGTTTTGCTCATTATTGTTTTAAAGTAAGGATCAAAGTTCAAGAGAAAATATTCCCCATAAATGTCTCCGTCATATTCATATTTTAATTTATAATCTTCAATAGTGGGCTGAAGTTCGAAGTCATAAAAGTCTAAGAAAATAGTGGATGTATCAGTAACGTTGCTAAAGTCCATTGCAGGGGCAATCATGCAATCTAATTTTGAATTAGGTAGTTGGAAATGAACAGGGTCTGAAAACTCACCCAAAAAGCAGCCTGTTGGAGTTCCTATTGAGTAAATGTTGTCAGTGTTGGAGATATTGGCAAACATAAACAGGGCTCCTGCGGCAGAATAGATTTGTTCATTTCCCAATATGTATATTTCCCCATTGTGTCTTATGGATTTTTTATAAGGTTTTAATGTTTCAGTTCTGTCGATATACCTGTACATTATGTGATTGTTTAGGAAATCAATTGTATCGGTATCTATTTGCCTTGAGTAGGAGTGTAGTCTTTTGTATTTTTTAGATAAAAAGTCAGGATTGTTTCCGTAGTTTTTGTATTGGATGTTCAGGGGTTTGTCTACAATTGACCTAATAATGCTTCTTCCGATCAATGATGATCCCCCCGGATTATTTCGAACATCAATAATCACTTTGTCAATTTCCTTGTTCTTTGCGGTTTTAATTATTTCGCTTTTGTAAAACCTTCGGTCTTCCCAGTTCATAGATGGGACTCTGATGTACAGGATTTTGCTATTTTCAAAGTAAACCACCTTTTTTATATCCTTCTTCCAGTTAATGGGCTTTCCGAAACTAACTTCAGAATCCATTTGGAACTTTTGGGAAATAAAACTCTCACCGTATTGAAAAGATAAATCAATGGATCCGCTTTTTATGTGTCTATCAGACAGATAGAATACCTCTGAATAGAAGTTTTTATTTTTTTTATCCCACTTCATCATGTATCTATATGGGATATCTTTTCTTATTTCCTGGTTGAGGTTTTTGTTGGCATTTATTGACACTAGCCTGGCTCCAGCGGGGAAAAGGATATTTTTATAGCTGAAGGAGCGCTTAACGTAATACGCCCCGTCAATGTAGGTAAAAGGAATCCACAATTTTATATTTCCTCTGTGTATAGGTGTTAAAATGGCGCTGTGTCCGTCAAGACAAGTATTCATAACTTTAATTGTTATGAATTGAAAGTCATTAAATGAAGTACAGTTTTCTATGTTTTTCCTGAATGATTTTATTGAATCAGTGATGTTGTATTTATACAGCTGTTCTTTGATTTTTATGGATGGGTTTATCTGCAGGATCTTTTGGATAAGAAAATCAAAATCGTGATACATCTGAGTTTTTGAGAGCTCTTTGCTTTGGGAAAAGCAAGTGCTACTAAGCATGATTGCTAATGTTATGATAGTTTGTCTCATCTACTTGAAGGATAATCTGTGAATATTTACCGTTCGTTGGGCATGCTTGCTTAGTTTTTCCTGAGCCCGGATTTTACTGTATTCTGTTTTTTCTGATTTTGGCTGTGGTTTTTAATTTTCTGAAATAGGAGAGTACATCAGCAATACGGGATATGGATTGATTAGTGATTATTGTTGTTGTTTAGTTGCTGCTATTACAATTTCTCTAATGTTTACACCTTGGGGTTGGTTGTAGGCATACCACATGGCATTGGCAATATCAGTGGGTTTTAAAATTTCGCCCATATTCTTTTTCCATTTTTCATATTCGTCTTTCATTTCTTTGGACGTTGTGTGGGATAGCAATTCAGTTTCTACAGCTCCAGGAGCGATTGTAACCATTCTCACATTAAAGGAAGCAGCTTCTTCGCGAGCATTTTCTGTAATTGCGTGCACGCCAAACTTTGTTCCACAATATGCAGCATGGTTGGCAAAGGTTTTTCGTCCGGCAACTGAACTAGTGTTGATAATGGTACCTGATTGTCGTTGTTTCATTTGCGGCAATACGGCTTGCATACCATTTAGCAGTCCTAAAACGTTGACGTCAAACATTTTTTTCCATTCCAAAGGGTCTTGGGTTGCGATATCGCCCAAAAGCATCATCCCGGCATTGTTGATCATACAGTCTACCGGTCCAAACTTTTCTTCGGCCTCTGCAATTGCCTGTTTCAGTGTTTTAATGTTTGTAACATCTACTTTTTTACATAAGGTATTGGGTAGGTTGAAACCTTCTATGATTTCAATTCTTCTTGCCAGCAGAAGAAGTGGGTGCCCCTTTTCTGAGAATAATTTGGCTGTTGCTTTTCCAATTCCGGAACTAGCTCCTGTAATTGCAATTAGTGGTTTATTCATAATTCCTGATAGTTTTAATTTTCGTTGCTTCACTCCAATCATCTGTCCAGGCCTCAGAGCTGATATTACAAATGCCATACAGCGGGGCAAAGCGAAAGATGGCGGATATGTAAAAATAGATTACGGAAAACTGTCCGTCTGCCTGAAGCCTAACCATTGTTGACAAATGTTATTTATTTTATGGTTTTTAAAAGTCAAATTAGGAACATCAATTTTCTGTTGGTTGTATTAGTGATTGTTTTTTTCTCTTTAGTAAGGTTTCTGTATTTCGTTTTTCCAGGTCTTTAATAATTCCTTTCAAGATAGCGGGTACAATTAGTTTATGAAAAGGTCTGACCGGCAAAAGGTACAATCTTCCAAACCAATTATTAAACTCTATGGTGGTTGAAACTAAGAGATCTTTCTTTTTTGTAGGGAGGGTTTTGCCAGAGGAAACCTGTTAGCCTATTTCCGGGGTAATTAGTTTTAAAGGATTGACAGAGTGTTTACAAGAGGCGGGCAACGCAGGAATGAGGATCGCTCATGCCCTCAGGGTTTTGTTGTAATGTAAGAGGCGTGAAGCTTGTAAGAATTCAGAAAGGCTTAATGATAAAAGCATGCTTGTTGTCTCTTAAAAGCAGATTGATATGCATGGAGGATAGCGGAAGGTAAGGCTCCCTATCATCGTATTAATTGAGCTGTAATTCGGTATTTCCTAAACATGTGAGGCAGCGATTTTTAAATTATTAGCCCTGGTCATTTTAAAGTACAAACTCAGAATGGTGATTCACAAACTCAAAGTGGTAAACGGCAAAACAGTTCAAAAAAGCAGGCTGAGGGAGTGTACTTTTCATGTTGAAAATAGAGTCAATGACCTTCTGCTGCTAAATGAGGTTTGATGTCCATTTTCAACAAATCTTATATAATTAACTAATGTATGAACCCATGAAAAACATCTTATTTCTATTTGCCACAATTGTGGCAATGGTAACTGCAAATCAGGCGATGGCCGCTGTCATCTCCATAAGTGGAAAAACATCTGCTTGCAAGGGGGATCAAGAAGTATATACGATCCCTAACATTCCAGGAGTAGTATATACGTGGAGTGTATCAGGCGGAGTGGTAAACTCATCTAATCAGAGTTCGGTGACTGTAAGTTGGGGAGCTGCTGGAATTGGAAGTGTAGCAGTTACCGGTGTGCATGGAGGTGGACAATTGGATACAGGCCAATTAAACATCCACATCGAAAGCGCACCATTTATAACCAGTAACAGTGCCGGGGGGTGTAATAGACAAGGCTTTCCGCCTGAGCAACCAGACCCTGATAGTGCGGCATGTATTATGGTGTGCCAAGGAGCTACAGTTACCTTTTATGCAAACTCCAATAGTGCAAGTGTGGGTTGGTCAACCCAAGGTGCGACAGTTTTAGGTGGTTATGGAGATTCAATTAAACTTCAGTACAACACTGTAGGCTTTTATTCACTTTCTGTAACAGCGGGTATTTATTCGGGTTGTAATGGAGAAGATACCAGATGTATAGAAGTAATCCCCGGACCTGACGCAAGTTTTGAAGTTGTTCCTTTTTCAGGCTCAACGTCTGTTGTTGCCTGTAGAGGGAGTGAGGTTCAGTTTAAAGATTTATCAACGGCAAATGGCACTTCGCCTATAATCTCGTGGCAATGGGATTTTGGTGATGGTGAATTTTCTACAGCACGTAATCCTTCACATGTATATACTAATGAGGGTGTTTATGAAGCAATACTTACGGTAGAAAATGCCTGTCATTGCAGGAGTACTTATACGGTTGTGGTGGATGTACAAGAGAAGGATCCGCTAATAGTAAAATGTGCAGCTGTATCGTGCGAAAATCAGGAATCATATTATAACGTAGATCCTTCCGCAGGCTGTGTAGCTTTTGATTGGGAGGTTATTGGTGGAACTTTTGTTACACCTAACCAAGGTGTAGATGAGGTAGGTATTATGTGGGATAACGTAGATGATGATGGATTTGGTTATGTAATGATCTATGATGTCCATTGTGGTTCACCCTGTGAAGGCCCTACTGTTTTAAAAATACCGGTAATTAAATCAGAAGGTGAAATTGATGGCCCCTTACAAATTTGTGAAGGCGGACAATATCTCTATAGGCTGCCTCAATGGCCAGCTACAGACTTTAAATGGAGCGTAGATGGTAATATTACCGCATTCCCTTCCGATCAACCCAATGAAGTGATCATACTTGGAGGATCGGGTGGTACAGGAACTATCCGATTCACCTATTCTAATGGTTTGGTTAATTGTGGAGGAAAAGCCCTTTTAGATGTGGAAATTCTTCCACTTGCAAAAGTTTCAGGACCAGTAGAGGTTTGTACAGACAGTACCTACAATTATAAATTGAGCAATGGTTTTATTGGCGATTGGGAGTTGTTTGATAATACAGGAGCATCAGTATCCGGAGGTTATGGAAATGTTTTTAATGCAGGATTTTATACACCCGGTAAATACAGTCTACATGTTTCCAGTCCTAACTTTTGTTCACCAGACCCAGTGCTAATAGAGGTGTTGGAAAAACCCACGATGCCAACTTTTTTAAATGGGCCTGATACGATATGTGTAAATGTACCCTTCAGTTTTCAGGCAGGCCCCGGTAAACCCGGCACCACTGTTAATTGGGCTATTACGGGAGGTACATTTTCTGGCGGTGCTACAACTTCCTCTGGCGGTAGCGTAAGTGCCACCTTTACGGGTAGCGGCCCATATAAAGTTAAAGTATGGCGAAAAGTGAGAAATGGCCTTGGTTGTATTTCCGATACCTTAACAAAGACCTTAATTCCTGAAGGAACAAACCCCGGGATTACGGGAAGTGCCAATGGATGTGCTAACACCTTTGCCAGCTACCAGGCGGCTTACACGCGTGGTGAATTGTACGAGTGGTCGGTTACCCCACAAACTATAGGTAGTATCAGCTCCGGAAATGGTTCACCCAATGTGGTGGTGCAATGGAATTCGATAAGCACTCCACAATTCGCTGATATCATTCTAAAGGTTCGTAAGTGTGGTGTTACCCTAATTGACACTTTTACAGTGTATGTTGTTCCTTCTTCTAACCTGGCTATTAGCGGCCCTACTAAGGTGTGCCGTGATGAGCTTGCCTATTTTTCATTATCAGGCATTCCGCTTAGCAGCTATAGCAGTGTGGAGTGGGATTTTGGTGATGGAAGTACTTTCTACAGCACCACTTCTACCTCGGCAACACATCGCTTTACGGATGTTTTTAGCAATGATGTAAACTATGTGGTAAATGTTAAAGTGACAAACCCCAATGGTTGTATTACTACCTATAAAGCCAGCTTGAAAATTACAGTACAACCGGCCCCGGTAGCCAATATTTCACCCAAGGGCCCAATAAAGGTTTGTGATGAGGTGCAAGGAGATACTCTATATGCTCTGGTGCAAAGCGGAGTAGGTTCTACTGTTAAGTTTGCCTGGTTCCATGATGGCAATCATGTGGGGAACTCTCCTAAGTTTTACTATGACCAGTTGGGAGAATATTACTGTGTGGTAACAGGAGATAATGGCTGCAGGGATACCACAAACATTGTGGTAGTTTACGAAGACTGCGATGGCGGCTCTGGCCCAAAAGGTTGTGCTAAGTGTAATGTAGATCAAACCATACCGATTAGTTTATCCTATACCAATACCGGTTGTGGTGAGGTGCAGGTTAATGCATCCTATAACTTATCGCCTTACACTTTTCAGTTTGAACACTGGGACATTGATGGTGCCTACACCAGCTTTACCCCAAGCCCACAGCAGGCTGTTTATACCTTTAACAAGGCAGGTATGTACCGCGTGTATTTTACGGTGTGCTATTACATTGATAAAGACTCAATACTGGATAGCCTATGCTCCAGCACCGAGTATATTGATGTGATAAACCCGTACGAGCCAAAAATTAAGTATGATATAAACTGCCTTAGCAATGGCCAGTACAGCGTTACCATACTGGACCACTCTAACTACCACCCCAATACGCCCATTGATAACTATAGTTTTTATGTTGGTATGAGTGGATTTCAAAGCGGGCCAAATACCTCATACACCGCAACACTTGCCCCCGGTAGCCATGCTATACAGTTGCAAATAGAAGGCAGTGGGATGCCACCTTGTGTACTGTTTGATACCATAGACCTACCGGATTTCCCCGAGGCAAACTTTAGCTTTAACTTTAATGGTGCCTGTATGGGCTACCCCATAGAGTTTACCAACCTAAGTACACCTGCTACAGGGCTTACTTATGAGTGGGACTTTGATGATTTCGCCTACAGTACTATAAAAGACCCTTATAGGGCCTTTGCCTCAGGCAAGCCTTATGATGTTAAGTTAACTGTAACCAACAGCCTGGGTTGTTCACATAGCATTACCAAAACGGTAAATGTTGCTCAAAACAATTTGATTGCTGATGCAATGTCCACCTCACCAAGCCCTGCAATCATTTGTGATGGAGGTATTGTGACATTGACGGCAAATTATACAGGTGCTCCACCATCAACCTATGCCTTTCAACCGGATAGTTTAGCCGTAATTACCCACCCAAATAATAGTACAACGGTACTAGAGTCAGGTTCCTACTTTGTTACCTTATGGGATGCCAATATGTGTTATGATGCAAGTGCATCCACAACAGTGGAATTTGTGCCTAACCCACCTGTAAGTATTGAAGGGCCGGATGACATTTGTGAGGGTGATAGTATCCGTTTGTTTGGAGATGCAGGAGAAGGGAGCTTTACCTACCTGTGGACGCAAAATGGTAGCCCCATCAGTACAGATCCTAACATTACCATTTATGCCAATGCTGTTGGGAGCCAGAATTTTGTGCTGACCGTAACCCGTAACTCACCTATCACGTGCAGTTCAGTTGATTTACATAGTGTGGAAGTTCATGCTTTACCATCCGCACCCACGGTGGCGGTACAGGTTATGGATTGCGACCCTTATACCGTAAGGTTTACAGCCTCGGCTTCTGAGCCAGGGGTCTTCAATTGGAGTGATGGACAGGTAGGCCCTGAGATATTTGTAAGTAAAGGAGGGGAATACACGCTAACCTTTATTAATGACTGGGGATGCCGCAGCCAGAGAATATTTTACGTGCCTAAATCACCTGAGGAGTTTATCTGGATATATCCGCTGGGCTGCTATGAGCTTTGTGAGCAACAAACTGCCGGAATAGAAAGATGGCATTTGCCAGATCCTATTATTCCATTTGCGGATTGGCATCTAAATGATGAATTGGACATACCTTGGTCTTTTGCCACTGGATCGTCTTCTATACCCAATATGTTTTTAGAGAATGGCATAACGTCTATTGAGGGTACGTACACCTTTACATTGGCTACTGACGATTGTGAATTTACTTCACGATTCTTTGACCTGGATGAAGTGGGATGTCAGAATTGTATGCTGGATGTGGTGCCTGATCCGGTACAGTTTATACCAAATGGCAGCCTTTGCAGGAATGAGGTGGTTATCTTTTTAGCCCATAATGGCCCACAGCCAATGCCCGTAAGTCTTAATGCCCGGTATGGTATATTAATTCCGGCAACGGTAACGGTACCTCCCGGTGGAGCGCAGTTTACCTTTGAGTACATTCCTTCTATTTCATCACCGGGAGCTATAGATTCGGTATATGCTACTTCAAATATGTATCAGGGGCCACCTATGCAAATTGAGCGCTGCTATGGTGAGGCTGAATTACAACTGACTAATCCTATATGTGCCAATAATATGTGGTACAAAAGGGCCATGGCCAATGCAGGGAACCAAAGCACTACTGAAGAAGAACTGTATAACCGTTTTGAACTGGCACCTAACCCGGCCTGGGACAATGTTTCCGTAATGTACTATGTGAAGAACTGGACAACGGATACCCGCGCCAAAGTGGAGGTGTATGACATAAGAGGGGCAAAAATGGCGGAATATAAACTGGAGAATAATGAAGGCAATGAGGTGATAAACTCCAAAGCCTGGAAACCCAGTGTGTATATAGTAGTACTACGTGTGAATGGGGAGGTGAATGGCTACAAACGATTGGTGATCCATCGTTAAAACGGGTAGTCTATTCATTTCAATACAAAAGCTCCCCCACTGTGGGGGAGCTTTTCCCTTTTCGTTAGCTCAATTACATCTTATTGTAGGAAATTATAACTTAAATTTCAGCCAGAAAATGAAAAACATGAAACTCACTTTTTCCCTTCTCGTACTTATGCTCTCAACCCTTATGGTATCAGGCCAGGCCTGGCAATGGGGCTTGCGGGGTGGGGCTATTAATTCCATGCACCCCCAAAAACCTCATGAGTTCAACAATATTAATAATATAGTTATTGACCCGGTTGGAAACATTTATACCCTCGGTCCGGTGGGTTCAGTTGGGTTAGAAGTGGATGGTCATCCTTTAGTTGCTTATTCCGGGTATTTTCCAGCGGCTACTACTGACATCTTATTGTCAAGTTTTAAACCAGATGGCACATTCAGGTGGGCTAAGGTGATAGGTGGTGAAATCCAGGATTATGGACACTCATTATCCGTTGATAATACGGGAGGTGTTTATATTTCAGGCCGGGTGAATAATGTAGATCCCTATCAAAATTACAATCCTATTCATTTTGATACCGACACCATTTTACCAAGAGCGGTAAAGTCAGACACTTTAGGGCGCATCATGTTTTTGGTAAAGTATGATACGGCTGGCACGTATCAATGGCTGCGCATGCCTGAGCCGGATACCGTAACCTTTGCCAATCAATTAGCGAGGAATAGTTTCCCTTACCGAACGGTAGTTGAAGATAACGGGACAGTGCATTGGTTTTGCCTGTTAAGGCCCGGTAAATTTTCATGGTCAAACAACAACATTGTTACCCAAAAAGGGATATATGTATTAAAATATAATAGCCAGGGAGAAGTAATCGGCAGGGTAAAACTGGAGATGGAAACCGATGGAGTAGGATTTTACAATAATGGAAACGTACACTTTGAGCGCGATGCGCAAACCGGCAACTACTATATAGCAGGGATTAACGAGGGTTGGGCGCCTGTAGTAATAGGTGGCGACACCCTATCCGACCGTATGTACATGGCGGCATTTGACAGTACCGGTAAGTATTTGTGGAAAGTGGAAGGGAAAAGCGGTTCTGCTAATTGTGCTATAAATGGACTCACCCTGGATGATCAGGGTGATATTTATATTACCGGAGTAATTTCCAACAATACCGAATTTAATGGAGTGCTTTTTACGCCCCCAGGTATTACTACTGGGGTACCTTTTGTTATGAAGGTGGATGATTTAGGAAACCATGTTTGGTCAAAAGCATCGCAATCCACGGCCAATTGCGATGCCTTTGATGTTGCAGTTTCAGGGAGTGAAGTTGCCATTACTGGCCAAGCCGGGAATCTACACTGGCCAGGCTATACGGATACCATGCCTACCGCCCGTAACCAAGGCTACGATGCGTTTTTGGCGCGTTTTGATAAAAGCACGGGAGATTTGATAACCATGGCGCGGCCCAAAACCAACTTTGGTGGGGCATCTTATGGTTATGCTGTGGCGGCAGGCCCGGCCAACACTTACTATCTGGGTGGTAATTTTGATCAGCAAATTTACCTGGGGCCCGATACTCTTTTTAAAGTGGGGAGCCAGCGCAGCTTTTTCTTAACTCAATACACCTGCGATGTGCCTAATGCCGATTTTACATTTACCGCCAATAATGCTACCAACACGCTTAATTTAAACTACACCGGCAGTCCTGCTGATAGTGTGGTATGGCGCCTTGGGGATGGCACTATTTTAAAAGGTGACAGCATAAATTACAGTTATGCCGCCAAGGGTTACTATCGGGTATGTGCTACGGCCTATTTTCAGTGTACGGATGTTACGGCCTGCGATAGTTTAGCTGCGGGGAGTATAGGTTTGGAAGAAGCAGAAGCTTTTGCCGGGATGGAGTTGTATCCCAACCCCACCAATGGCATCATACAGCTTAACAATTTGCCGGAGGGCTGTAGCTACGGGCTTTACAACCTATCGGGGCAAACCGTGAAAAGCGGCAATTTCACCAAAACTACCGAACGTTTAGACCTCTCTGTACTCCCAACAGGCATTTACCTTTTGGAACTTAAAGAGTCCAACGGAAGCTCAGTATTCAAAAAAATAATAAAGCATTGAAACTCTAAAAATAAACATGCTAATAGGCATCCAACATTACACATACGATCATAACGGAATTCACATACCCAGCATAAATATCAATCACTGGCCAATCCCCCATACAATTATTACGACAGCCCTTATGCTTTTAATGGTAAAGAGTTTGATTTTGAAACCGGCAACTACTACTACGGGGCCAGATATTACAACCCTAAATATAGTATTTGGTTGAGTGTGGATCCCAAAGCTCACTGGTACCCTTCACATAGTCCGTATAACTTCACTTTGAACAACCCTGTGAATTTGGTAGATCCGAATGGAAAATGGGTTAAAGGTGCGGGGTTTTGGAATAACCTTTTTAATAATGATGAAAAGGCTAAGGCAAATAAAATAGCTAGTGAGCACAAAAATGCAGAGGTTATGGATATTGGAGGAGGGAACTATAAAGTAGTTTATCGGTCTGAAAATGAGGAAAAAACGATAGGGGATCCTGATGTAGCATTAGGCCAAGAGAATCAGATTTTTATATTTAAGAATTCGAAGAGAAATGGAGTGTATAAGACCTTGGCTCATATGTTGGATGCTAATTTTCAGACATGGATGAGAGGGCACCGGAGTAGCTTGAGCACGTTGAACGGAATAGCCGAAGATGTTAAGCCATTCACTGATGGAATGGCAATTGGAGCCAGAGATATGTCTCTAGTCTGGAACCCCGTGCTTGCATTGCCAAATTCTGTAAAGACCATTAGCAAAGGTGAAAACCTGTTAGGGGAAAAGAAAGAAGGAACATTCGATAGATACGTTAGACCAACAATAGGACTTTTAGCACCTCCTGTGAAAGCTGCTCCACAGAGTTTGCGCACGGTTAACGTCTTTCTTAAGCTTAAGGATACAGGAGAAAGAACCGGAAGCTATTTTACGGAATAATGAACTCAAAATGCACTTACATGGTGGATTTACATAACATTAGATTATCTATACTCTTAATTTTGTCGATTATTATTCAAACTTCAATTGGAGAGAGAATTGATATTTGGATGGAAGAAGTTAGTATTCATCATTTTATATATGGCATAATATTAATCTTTGTGGTTCCGGAGTTGACAAATATTAAGAAACTTGTGTTGTTTTTGTTTGTACAACTAATGGTGGGGCTGTTTTTAAACAAGATTGTTTTTGTTTCTTTAGTATTCATACCTGTAGCCTATTATTTGGATAAACTATCACTTAAAAATTATAACCGTCATGTAATTATTGCTTATGGTAGTGATATTTTTCTCACCAAGTTGATTTATCCGAATGATGACTACTCAAACTTGAATAAGTATGACTTTTACTATACTTTAATGGCTGCTACAATGGTAGCAATAATTTTATTTCTTCCAATTCAAGGATGTGTCAAATTATAGAAATGATTAGGATATTAACTTGCTCGAATATCCCACTTATTCCCTGTTAACGATGATTAGCAGTCCGAACAACCACATAACGGGTCACCTAAATTTTATGGGGAGAAGTCAGTATAAAGTACTTTGGCCGGCAAAAAATAATGGAAATAGATAAG
>JBLWXT010000053.1:0-11523 GCA_048267305.1 Owenweeksia sp.
GTGAATGCCTTATTGATGAACCTAAACAACGCAATGGCAGAACGGCTAAATGGCAAAATCCAAGAGCTCAAAACTGTAGGTAAAGGCTATAGAACTTTTACCAACTTTAGGAGCGCAATCCTGTTTTTCCATGGCGGACTAAACCTATATCCCCACTAACTTAAGGGTAGAACCTTGTATTTTTTTAATCCCATTATCTCCGCCGCCGCCGTTAGTGTCTCCTAACGGTTATTTATATCATCACCTTCGAAGTGATTACACATTTTCAGGCTATTCAAATAACTATATCCATAAGAGCGAGTTACTATTCGCCTATTTAGCCGTTCGAATGGCTTGCCCGCTTTCTTTATTTTTAGATCCAGTTGGCCCATGTTTCCTTACTGCCCCCAACATCCAACCTCCAACCGCTTGAGCATTATCTTATTAATAATAACTACTCAGCTTAAATTGAATAGGTTGCACTGCTACTCCCTCAACAGGATTTCCTAACCTATCTTCTTTTGGTTCAAAATCCCACTCAAAATTAGCCAGTACTCTTATTGCTTCAGTCGCGAAAAGTGGCTCAAATTCCGGGTTTCCTACTTCCATATCTTTTACTTTACCTTCAGCGTCAATTGTCAAAATCATATAAATAGTTCCTTCAATTCCCTTGCGGCGAGCTAGTTTAGGGTACTTTAAGTTTTCTTTGATTAATACACTTAGCTCATCAATATTAATCAGTCTGGGGGCAAACCTGTGCTCATCTAGCGGAGTTTTTTGGCTGCTATTCGGAAGTATTTCCCATCCTGATACAAAATAAGAGTTCTCCATGTAAACTTCCGAAAATAAAATCCCCTCATCATAATAATAGTATCTTTCATTTTTTTCTAACAAATCACTGACCTTCATATGGAGAGTATCTCCTGAAGGAGTGAGGGAGACTGATTGGGTTTTTACAGGTACTCTGCGTTTCTTTACTTTTACCAGCGATGTTCTACTTATACTACTTAGATTCCCCAGGGTATCAAACGTGTTATGAATATATAAGCTGTCGGAATCTTCAATGAGTTGACCATAAAAGGTTGGCTTATACTTCAATGTGTCTGTTATATAGAATTTGTGGGCATTCATCGGTACAAGCTTCTGGCAGTTTGCATTTTGGATAAATACCATTAGAAAAATCAAGACTAGATATTTGGACATTTTTTTTGATTGGGTAAGTTGAGAAGGCTGGCTTCACTTGATCTTACATTTCATATACTACCTACTTCTTCTTTTTAGGAGGTTTGCATTCCATACAAAAATCACTTAAAGCTAAAATCTGTATCCTCACAGACTCGTGTTCAGATTTCAGTATATCAGAATTTGACCCAAAATGTGTTTCATTCAGAACTCTGCTATTTTCGGCTGACAGTTCATCCTGAAGTTTCTCATAGATTGGCTGAAAAAAGCGCACATCAGAAAAGGCCCCTTTTTGCTCATAAAGCTCCTTCCTCAATTTTCTTGCATACAGCTCGTTTAAGTCAAAATCATAACGTGAATATTCCAGCAGGTAGCTAGCCTGTATTGAATCAGGAGCTGAAATCACTGCGAGGTTCTCTTTAAAAACTGTTTTTACCTTTGAATTAAAATTCTTGGTAAACATAAATTCGTAGGAGGACATAGAAAAACTAAAATCTATAGTAGTACCGGATTGAATGTAAACTGAATTCAGTGAAGGATCTATTTTTGACTGCTTGGATTTAAAATTCTTTAATTCTAGTATATAATCTTCTTCCCAAAGTATTTCTTCTTGGCAAAAAGCAGCAATGGAAATCAAGGAAAGGCATAGGATAAGGGCTTATTTTATGAGGGAACTCATTCTAACTCATTATGGTGATTTGTAAACAGAGCAAATTTATAGAGATAGCCCGAATTCTTTCTTTCCAATAATAGGAAATTCGATTTATACTCTCCAAATAAAAAATATTTAAACCCGACTTGGCCTCACCTTGCTGCAGTCTCCTTACTGCTTTCAAACTTCCAATCCTGAACCGCCAACCGCCTACATCAAATCAACTAACCGTTTCCTTCTTGCTGGCACCTCGTTTCAGTCTCCGAGTGACAATCCCGGGACAGCGCTGGTGAACTAGCGTAACTTTTTCACCTAGGGTTGCGTCGCACCTTCTTACCCTAGGCTATAACTATGGCATGCCTTCAGCATGCTCCCGTTATTCGATAGTTCCAATGGCAACTCCAAGCCTTAGGTTTTTTAATCCGAATCACGCCAACCGTCATCTGATAACTGTATCTTAACTGGCCTCAACTTCATCATTCATCATTCGAACTTCTTTACAGCAAACCTCCAACTTCACTGGTTCCATATTTCCAACCTCGGTAACGAATCATTCGCCAGTCTTGAAATAAAAAAGAGCCGTTTGGCTCTTTCAGTATAAAATTCCTAAATTAAAATAATACCTCATATTTATTAGGCTGGAACCAAATTCATCCCTTTCACTTCATTTATATTTTCCATAGTCAATCCCAGTAAAGGACTTGTAACTACAAGATGTTTTTTTAAATCCTTTGGTAGACCATAAAGGGTCTTATCATCATCTATGATTACGAAGTTTTCAGGTCTCGAATGGGTTGCAAACCATTCAAGAATTTCATCCTTTCGTTTTTTAAGCCCATAAGAGGATGGCAATTTGTCAAGCTTACTAACCTCTATCCCTCTTCGTTGGAATAGCTGCTTCCATTCGTTTAGCGTAAATCGATCCCTGTGACTTGTACTTAAGATAATCTTACTATCTTCAGTAAGTAATGAATTTAAGCTCTTAACTGCTTTATCTAAGAACATAGGAAATCCGTCTTCCAGAGTTTCCGGAACTTTCCAGATCGCGCCTGAAACCATTACACCATCTATATCTAAGAAAATCAGCATTTTGTAAATCTAATTTATTGTATCGAGTTTAGAAAGTAGTTCTTCGACGCTCATGCCATTATAACTTGTGTCTTCTTCATTCAAATTCCTGATTTTAGACTCGGTTTCCCAATCATCTTCAACTAACTCAAACTATTGTCAGTCAATTAGTTTCTTTGCCGCTGTCTTAATCCCAGGTACTTGATCTAGATTGAAATTTGGCTGCTTCGATGCAAGATATCTATGGTGTCCATTAATAATTACACCTTTATCTACTTGGATACCGTCGAATTGTATATTTAGCATCATTTTCTTATTAATCCGCTCAATAATTGGAAGACTTAATGCTTTATGGGTTGAAATCATCTCCAGTTATCCAGACTTAATCAATTCCAACATCCGATCCTTAAGATTCATATGAGCCTAGTTTTTGTTTAATAAATCCCATACCAGTACAATTAAAAACCACTATTCAAAACCAATAAGAATTTCCAATTGATGAATGGAAGGCTTTTACTTAAAATTGTAAAAGTCATTTTGTCTACTTGCCTGAAAATAATTCTCCCATTTTTTGGCAATGGGCTAATGATTTACTATTAAAGAGTAAAAGTTGATCTAAAGATGAAACTCATTCCCATGCATTAATTAATGGAGATAATAAGAAATACTTGTGATTTATAGGGTGTATTTATTTCCCCTCCAATATCTTCCTTATTGCCTCATTCATTTGCATCATAGTCTCCATCATCTTCATCATGACTTCGGTTTGAGATTTATCCGAATAATGAGTTTCGACATTCCCATTAAAAGAAAAAGGAGATTTTTTTAAGTTCTCAATTACGTAGCTAGGTTGAGTGGAAATTAATTGAAGTGGATCAATTTTGTAAAACTCGGATACCTTTTGAACCATATCCACTGTAATCTTACTTTCGCCTCGCTCATACTTGGTATAGGTAGCTTCTTTTATGCCAAGGAACTCAGCCACTTCCAATGCCTTTGTGTCTGTCAACTTACGGTACATATAAAAGTTTCTACCTATTTTTTTATTCTCCAATACGGTGAAATCTGATTCTTCTTTTTCTCTCATAATAATGCTATTTATCCAAAAATACGGGTTTTGGCGCTATTGAATGCTGTTTTGTGAAAATAGTAGTTTTAAACTACTATTTGTAGAGTTTATACTACCGAATTTATTCTTTTTTGATGAAACATCTAGTTAAAATTGCCCAAGAATCATTTCAAATGAGACATTCTAAGACAACTACTGCCTCTTTTCATTACTCTTCTCTCTTTCTGATGAAAGGTATGGTGTTATGTGTCCATTTTGAAGAATTGTTTCTAGCGGCAAAGCTTGGATGTATTCAATCAAAATATGATCGCCTGTATCCTCTAAAGCCCAAGAATCCGATCTAAGGGTTTAGGCACTTATTCTCTCTGATTGCTTCTGAGGTTTTTGTATACGCCGTTGGGACTATTGACACAGATCAGGGAGTGACGTTACACGATGGTGGAGATCATCTGCTGCAGCAGGTCAACAGCTCCATTACTTCACTTATTTCTTATTAGTTAAAAAAGCCCTTGGGGGTTGGTGGGAGAGGTTTGTCTTGTTCTGTCAGCTTCCAAGGCATTGAATGGCATGAAAAAAATTCTATACACATGCTTCCTGGCATCGCTATGTCTTTTTGGGAGCACACTCACAGCACAAGTTGCTGATTCACCCGGGGCGGATTTTCTTCATAGGTCGCGCCCCAGCGTCCCGTTTGGATTGCGGGACATTCATCGGAGTGGGGAAACCCGCTCCGATACCTTGCCGGTTGAGCATAATATCAGTTTGGAGGAGAGTATCTTGCTGCATCTGGAAATCCCAACTGCCGATGCTCCCGATACGCTATGGCTTACCTATTGGCACCACCTATTAAAGGAGCATGAGGAAGTCACTCCGGGGACTACTGTTCCCTTGGTAGCAGAGCAGGGGAATTTCTTTGAGGGTAATGTGGACTACAGTGTCTATCGATGGGCAGGTCCACAAGCAGAGGTTCCCATGTATTTCAGCCTGAGGGACGGAAAGCATTACCTGGCCCGATACTGGGCTGTTTTTCCCAGGGATCAGGTACGGATCAGATTTGATACCCATACAGGTAAAACACTGATAGGAGGGCCTTCCTCGAAATTTTTTAAGGCTCAGGCTACCCTGGATAGGCTGTTGGAAGAGGAGGGGTTCAATGCTTCTCCGCTTATGGTTACTTCCGATCCCGGCCGGATGATGAAGGATTCCCTTACTGCTGCACTGTATAAAAGGTCATTGGAGCGGCCTGAGTCAGTATCGGTCCGGCTTGAATTTATTGTACCGGATGCCGAAAGGCAGGAATACCTGCTTCGCCTATTGCAAAAAGCCCCCTCAGATTATGGGGCGGTACAGGCAATTCCATCCTTACAGGATGGGCTGGATTCCGTGCGTCAGGCATTTATAGCACAGCGGGCATGGGCTGGGGTTTTGAATTCGGCACTGCCTAGGTTAAAACAGGGGAAAAGACACTTGGGTTCAGAACCCTATTCCTCGCTGTATAAGCTTTGGTTGGATGCAGTGCCTGGGTTTGGCGAACAGGGGATGCTGGATCCGATGATGGTACAGGCTAAGTATGATCTGTTACTGATGGAAGCCAGACAAAAGGATGTTGGGGTATTTGTTTTGGCCAAGGATGAGCCTTCGCTCTTAAGGGATCAGTTGGTAGGGAAATATGTCCTTGAAAACTACAAGTATCTGGAATCTTCCCAGAGGTCTGTTCTGCTATCCGGAATGGAGATCGTGCAGACTCCCTGGATCATGGATTTGCTGGTACAGCTGGAGCACAGGTCTCTGAAAGGAACGGATTTTTATACCGGCTCCCTGACTGACAGCAGCGGAAATCCCTACCCACTGGAGCAGTTGGAAGGTAAAACAGTAGTCATGAGTTTCTGGGTGAACGGCTGCAAGTTCTGTATGCGCTACTATCAGCAGACTCTCAGACCTGTATTTGAACAGTTAAAGGATGATCCGGATGTGGTCTTTGTGACGGTGAATGCTGACAGCAGTGAGGAGAATTGGGAGACAGGCCTCAGTTCAGGAAGGTATGCCCACCGGGATATGATCAATCTACATGAGAAGCCGGGTACAGGACTTTTGGATTATTACAAAATAGCCTCCTTTCCACAGAAGCTTTTTGTGGATGCAGATTACCGCCTTCTGTTGCTCACCCGCCAGCAGTATTCCCCGGAAAAGCTTGCTGAGCTGATCAATGAAATGAAAGAGGAAAGTCCTGAAGAATTGTCCACCCTTACCCCCCTAAAAAGATGAAAAAAATAGTATTATATATTACGTTTTTATGCCTGAGTGCCTTTCTGTGCCAAGCGCAGGGTGATCTTACTTCCTTAAGAGGCCAGGTGTTCAGCCAGGATGATATGTTACCGCTGAGTGGCGCCCTGGTTGCTTTGGGTGATTCACTTCAGCTGACTATCACGGATGAAAAAGGGGAGTTTGAAGTAAAAGCCGCGCCCGGAAAATATATTCTACGAGTGTCCTTTCTCGGGATGGAAAGTAAATCGCTCCCGGTTACCCTCCCCTCCAGTGAACTGCTTAAGATAACGCTTGCCCATGATCAGAGTGAGTTACAGGAAGTGGTGGTCATGTCCACAGGGTATCAGTCCCTGCCTGCAGAACGGGTAACAGGTTCCTTTGTCTCTCTGGACGAAGAACTGGTGTTTCGGAAAGTCAGTTCCAATTTCATTGACCGACTGGAGGATGTATCCCCCGGGGTATCGTTCAACCGGGGCCCGAATACGGGCAGGGATCAGCTCTCAATCAGGGGAAGGTCAACGCTCTTCGCAAACACTGCACCCCTTATCGTTGTCGATAATTTTCCATATGACGGTCCCCTTGAAAGCATCAACCCCAATGACATCGAGCAGGTCACTGTGCTAAAGGATGCTGCCGCAGCCTCTATCTGGGGTGCGCGGGCAGGGAATGGGGTGATCGTGGTTACCACCAAATCCGGATCACGGGCCTCGGCACCGCGGGTGAGCTTTAACAGTTCTGTCAATGTGTTTGAACAAACCGATCCTTTTTATGTCCCACAGATGGATATTGGGGAGTTTGTGGAGATTGAAAGACAGTTGTTTGCGAACAACTATTACCGCTCACAGGAAAACAGCCGTAACAAGAATGCATTATCCCCGGTGGTAGAAACCTTGATAGCCGAGCGGGATGGCGTGCTCAGCTCAGAAGAGGCAGCATCACTGATAGCAAGCTATAAAGAACAGGACTTGAGAAGGGATCTGGCTGAGTATTACTATCGGCCAAGAATCAGCCAGCAATATGCGCTTTCCCTCAATGGTGGATCAACATCGAATGCCTACTATTTCAGTGTGGGCTATGACAGAAACCAACAGGGTGTGACAGGGAACAAGGATGATAGATGGACCATTCAGGCGAAGAATTCCTGGTCCTTTGCCAAGGATAAACTGAAATGGTCAGTAGGGCTGTACCTGACCCAGTCGGATAATACAGGGACTACCGATGTTCCCCAAAGCTTCCCATATGCCAGTCTCGCTGACGGGCAGGGAGAGCCACTTCCCATTTACACGAATTTATCCAGCAGATACATCAGCTCTGTGGAAGGGTTAGGACTACTGGACTGGAAGAATGTTCCCCTCAATGAACGGGGCATACTGGATAAGAACTCCGGGGTTTTGGATGGACGTTTTCAGACGGCATTGACGATACTGCCAATGGCAGGACTTAGCGCCACAGTTTCTTATCAATACTGGACAAACCGGAGTGATACCAGAAACAGGAACCCGGCTACTTCCTATTATGTGAGGGACTTGGTCAACCGTTTTTCATACCTGAATGAGTCTGGCACAGTCCAACAGTATCTGCCACAAGGTGATATCCTCGATTTGTCAAAGGCCACCTCGTATTCCCATACGATGAGAGGAGTCCTAAACTACAGCAAAGAATGGTCGGATAAGCATAGGCTGGCTGTCCTGGCAGGTTCGGAGATCCGCGATCTGTCCAGCAGTTCAGATGCAGTCAGATACTATGGCTACAATGATGCCCTGGGCACGAGTTCGGTAGTGGATTACCTGACCCGCTTCCCGTATTTCTATAATCCGGGTGCCAGTTCTACCATAGAATCCGGGATGGGTCACAGCGGACTGACTGACAGATTTGTTTCATTTTATGGTAATGCGGGATATACATTCAGGAATAAACTGGATGCGACCGTGAGCATTCGAAAAGACCAGTCCAACTTTTTCGGGGTTGATGCAAATGACCGGGGCGTTCCGCTTTGGTCTGCGGGAACAGGTTGGACCCTGAGTGAGGAGCCTTTTTCAGCATTCCTGAACGGTTCATACCTTAAACTGAGAATGAGCTATGGTTACAGCGGTAACCTGGATAAATCCCTGTCGGGCCTGCTTACGGCTTCCTATTATAACCAGCCTAATTATGCTTACATACCGAATATGCCCGCTGCCACTGTCCAGAACCCGCCAAATCCTGGACTCCGCTGGGAAAAGGTAGGAATCACCAACGCAGGAGTGGATTTTGAATCCAAATCAGGAAGATGGACAGCTACAGTTGAATACTTTGTTAAAAAGGGAGAGGATCTTATCGGGCAATATGACGTACCTCTTTCCAACGGGTTATCCAGGGTAACGGGAAATTATGCCCAAAGCAGGACGAATGGAATCGACCTAGTCTTGGGAGGGCTATGGATGGATCGTAAGGTGACCTGGAAGTCCGATTTTTTCTTAAGTCAGGTAAAGGATGAAGTGACCCGGGTGGATGTGGCCCAAACAGGCTCCGGCCTGATCAGTGCTGTGACTTCCGCAATACCTTTTCCTGTGGAGGGTAAACCTCTTTTTTCGGTCTATTCCTATGAATGGGCCGGATTGAATCCTGATACCGGCAATCCACAGGGGATATTGGATGGAGAAGTCAGTGAAGATTATATTCCTATTATTACTACCGCTACTCCGGAAACACTGGTCTATCATGGTCCTGCACGCCCTAGGGTTTTTGGGTCTTTGAGAAACACAGTGGGATGGAGGGGATTTAGCCTGTCTGTAAATATCACCTATAGGCTAGGTTACTTTTACCGCCGTAGATCCATTGATTATTCTTCTTTGCTACGTGGTCAGATAGGCCATGGGGATTACGAAAACCGATGGAAGAATCCAGGGGATGAGCTACAGACCGAGATTCCTTCCATGCCAGCCTCAGTAAGCAGTACGAGGAATTTATTTTATGCAAATTCTGCGTTGTTGGTAGAGAAAGGAGATCATATAAGACTTCAGGATATAAGGCTGGGGTATTCTTTAGGGAAAGCGGAAAGGAAATGGGTTCCATTCCGGAGTGCTGAGCTCTATGGGTATGCCAATAACCTTGGCATTCTATGGAAAGCTTCCGATGATTCGCTTGATCCTGATTACCAGACTGCCAAACCACTTTCTTCGTTTGCCATAGGCTTAAAAATCGATTTCTAATTTTCGGGGTAAACGTGTCTGGCTTTCTTCATAAGGTTAAATGTTCCAATCAGACACCGGTAGGTATTACCTACCACCCCTTTATACTCCATTATCATGATAAAAAATACTTCATATCCCTATCTGCTTGCGCTGATGATGTTTGCGGCATGCAGCGGTTTCCTGGATGAGAAGCCAAATAAAAATATCCTTGTGCCTGAATCCGTTTCAGAGTTTGAGGCGCTGATCGACAATTTTGACCAGATTAATATAAGTACTGTGTTGCCCTTTGTATATGCGGATGATTACTATACTTCAGTATCCAATTGGCAACGGTTTTTGCCCTGGCAGCAAAATGCATACTACTGGTCAGATGATCCATACCTTCCCGACGAAGCCCCTCTGGATTATTTTCTGATGTATCAGAAAATATTCTATGCCAATATTATTCTCGATAAAATCAATACGGGGCCGGATTGGTCTTTGGCCGATATGGAAAGACTGAAAGGCAAAGCCCTGTTCTGGAGAGCGCATGCGTATTATGAACTGGCCGTACTACACCTTCCTATACCGGAAAGTGGGTTTGACGGGACGGATTATTTCATCCCCTTGGTGACTGATGCGGATTTATCATCAACTAAAAGAAACGCCAGTGCGGAGGAAGTGTTTTCATTGATTAAAGAGGATTTGGAGAATTCTCTGACCCTTCTCCCTGAAATCCCCGAGTATGCTACCCAGCCTTCCAGGTATGGAGGGTATGCCTTATTGGCAAGGATTAATCTATACCTGGGCAAGTATGAAGAGGCAAGGAAATATGCCGGGCAGGTATTGACAGGCCCTTTTACCTTAATGGATTATGGAATGATGGAAAGCACCTCTTCCTATCCTTTTGAGCTGTTCAATTCCGAGACGGTATTATTCACCGCTATGGCCACCCAGGGAACAGTATCCAACGATAACATAGCTTATGTTTCTGCTGATTTAATGGAAAGTTTTGATTCGCTTGATTTAAGGCTCCCCTTGTATACTTTTTCCAATGATTTCGGTACGGTATCCTATAGAGGAAGCTATACCGGAGACTATACTGTGTTTACAGGAATAGGATTGGATGAGGTGTATCTGATACTGGCTGAAAGTAATTTCCGGTTGGGAAATGAGGAAGAAGGATTGGAGCATTTGGTTACCCTGCTTGAGAAGAGGTATTCCAACGAATTCCAACTCACATATGGTGAAGAGGGACTGTTGGAAGCTGTTCTAAGCGAAAGGAGAAAATCTTTGCTGTTCAGAGGTCAGCGATGGGCCGATTTAAAAAGATTCAGCTATTTGGATAAGTGGAATGACAGGTTAAAAAGAAGCCTGGATGGGGAGGAGATCCTGTTTGAATCCAAGCCTGAGAATTTTCTTTTGAAAATCTCATTGAGAGAACTGGCTTTTATGGAATAAATCAAAAAAAAAGGCCGGAACTTGTCCGGCCTGATTGTGCTTATTCCGCACGCGGAATATCCTCGTCATGAAGTACAAACAATTTATTGGTACTTCCTGAAAGAGGTTGTCCCATCCCGAAAGCCTGATCATAAAGACAGGTTTGGCCCGGTGAATTGTTACACTCATAGGAGGTCGGTCCTGGGGTTTCATCGGTAACATCGTACCAAATCTCACCAGATTTTCCAAATTCGCCGACGTTTTTCGGACTGGTAAACGCAACTGCCGCGAAGGCAGCTACTACGAACGCGATTAGGGGCAACTTGCCCTCGAGCTTATTCATATAATGTCCTGTTTTTTAACAGATCAAAAACAGGTAAAACGTTTAGGGGTTCCGGATTGAGCTTCTTGCTGCTTTCCGGAAGTGGTTAAATTGCCTACTCAGGTTTAAGGGTTTTCGGCATCTCCCTGGGGAGCTTCATCGGCGCTGGCTTGTCTCTTAGCCCAAGCCGGTAAGAGAAATGAACTCCCGGTTATTAGTTGTTATTTTTTGGGTGGGGATCTGACCAATGTCCCTGCCCGTTTTTTATTCGTTGATTAATTGGGGTAAGTGAAAATTATTTATGGTTTTAATGTGGTGTTTAGTTGAATTATTAGGTATCTTAAGTAAGAGATTAGTTGCTGTTTGATTTGTTGAAATCATTGCCCTTTGGCGG
>JBLWXT010000054.1:0-9737 GCA_048267305.1 Owenweeksia sp.
CCGGTAACTTATACTACCCAGTCAGGTCAATCCAACTATCTCTGGACGGTGCCGGGTACTGCCGGAACTGACTATACCATTACGGCTGGAGGAATAGGGGCATCTAGCAATACCGTGACGCTAAGATGGGTCACTGCCGGCACCAAAAACGTATCTATTAATTATACTAATTCAGACAATTGTTCTGCAGCATCAGCTGTAGTCAATTCTACCACTGTAAATGCGCTTCCAACCCCAACATTTATAGCTCCTCCACCTTCCGAGGTTTGTGTGGGAGAATCAGTTACCTATACTACCCAGCCTGGTCAAGCCAATTATATCTGGACAGTACCGGGTACAGCAGGAACTGATTATACCATCACAGCTGGAGGAATTGGAACAACTGATGAATCAGTTACCCTGACTTGGTTGACGGCAGGTACCAAAAATGTTTCTATCAACTATTCCAATGCCACTAATTGTACAGCTGTAGGTGCTTTGGTTAATGCTACTAACGTCAACGCGCTTCCAGTACCTACATTTTTGACACAACCTACCTCGGATGTTTGTCTAGGAACCACTGTAACTTACACTACGCAGACAGGGCAAGACAATTATGTTTGGAATGTACCAGGTGTTGCTGGAACAGACTACACCATAACCTCTGGCGGAATAGGTCCATTTGATAATTCAGTAACCTTGACTTGGCTTTCCAGTGGCACTAAAAACGTTGCTGTCAATTATAGCAACTCGAATAATTGTACAGCTGCAACTGCTGTTACCAATACCATTGAGGTAGATCCAATCCCTGTTCCATCATTTTCCCAAGCCCCTACTGCTGACCTCTGTGTAGGAGCTCCTGTCACCTATACCACACAACCAGGACAATCCAACTATATCTGGACAGTACCTGGGACAGCTGGAACCGATTATACCATAACCTCTGGAGGTATTGGAGCTACTGACCATACTGTCACACTTACTTGGTTAACTAGTGGTACCAAAAATGTTTCGGTGAATTACAGCAATGCAGGTGGGTGTACGGCGGTAACAGCTATTACCAATTCTACAGATGTAAATGTTACGCCAGTGATAAATGACATCTCTGGAACAATAATCTGTAGCGGTGGCACTTTTACTGTAACTCCTCAAAACGGGACAAATGGATCAGTTCCAGCGGGTACAACTTACACTTGGACCGTATCTCCCAATGGAAATGTAACTGGAGAGTCCAATGTTGGAACACCTCAAACCAGCATTTCACAGACTTTGACCAATACTTCATTGGTAGATCAAATAGTAACTTACACTGTTACCCCTATCACACCGGACGGCTGTATTGGCAATACGTTGGAAGTAGATGTTTTGATAAGACCAATGCCAACTGTAAATCCTATTTCCAATCAGGATATCGGTTGTTCTGGGCAATCTACTTCAGCTGTGAATTTTAGCGGAAATGCAGTAGCAGGTGTAATATATAATTGGACGAATAGTCATCCATCTATTGGTTTGGCAGCGTCTGGAACCGGAAATATCCCTGCATTTGTAACTGAAAATCCTACTTCTGGGCGTATTACAGCGGCTATTACTGTGACCCCTACAGTTAATGGCTGCCCCGGCCCTTCAAAAACCTTCACCATTACCGTTGATCCTACTCCTGTAATCACATTGCAAGCGGATTACTGTGCGGTAGATGGTAGCGTACTCTTGGTGGCAAGTTCAAATGTTACAGGCACCTCATGGGAGTGGAATACGGGAGAAACTACATCCTCTGTGCTCGTCAATATCGCTGGGTCTTACTCTGTAACCGCTACATCTCCAGATGGATGTATTAGTACAGCTTCTATAAGTATCGCAGAAGAATTAATTGTAGATGGATCATTCACAAACTTTGACCCTGCCAATCCAAGTTTCTTTACCGAATATGGTACAAATCAAGTATCAAAATACCTTAGAAGATTTGGAAACGGAAATGTAAATGGCGCCACAGGATTGTGGCCTGAGGGTCTTTATGCTGTAGACGAAAGTGCCTGGAGTCCAAGTGACAATGTTGGATATCATACTAATTTCCATGGTCGAGACCATACCAATAATGCTACAGGAGCTAGGAATTTTATGATGGTCAATGGTGGTAAGCTTATTGGAAGTCCACTTCGTCAGCCAGTTATCTGGAGGCAAGAAGTCCCAGTAGAACAATTCACTGAATATTATTTCTCTGCATGGGCTATGAATTTGAACCCTGGTTCTCCGGCTAGACTTCAGTTTAAAATCAATGGACAATTGGTGGGAACTGTATTAGATCTTGGTGATCCAACTGTTCCAAAACCTGAAAGTGAGGCAGATGTCAACCTAAATAACTGGAGAGAGTTTAGATCTAATCCAAGCTGGAGCTCTGGAACAGCCACCACAGCAATTATAGAAATAGTAAACTTAAACACTGCGGAAGGCGGAAATGATTTTGGCATAGATGATATTTCATTCGGAACACTTTCTCCATTCATTAAACTAACTTCATCAGTAGGAACTGATGACAGGCAAGTGGTTTGTGAAGATTCTCCTATCGTAGATATTGAATATGCTGTTGGTGGGGGTTTGGATGGACCTCTTGTTACTGGTTTGCCTGCAGGTGTTACAGCTACTTGGAACGGATTGAATCTGAGAATCAGCGGATCTCCAACTACTACGGGAGAGTATATTTATGAAGTATTTACTACTGGCTCTTGTCAGCAAGTACGGGTGGAAGGATTGATTATAGTAAAAGATGTTCCAGATGCAGGTACAATTGCCAGCGATCAAACTGTTTGCGAAGGAGATACTCCTTCCACCATAAATGGTAGTGTGTATAATCCACAAGATATTGGAGCAGTAATCTCGTATCGATGGGAAATGAATACTGACCTCTCTACGCCAAATTGGGTAGATGTTCCAGGTGATCCAACAGGTGCTGATTATGATCCGCCTATACTTTCAGAATCAACTCAATACAGAAGATATAGCATATCTTCTGTAAACGGATTATCCTGCGAGGGACCAGCAAGTAATCCTGTAACAATTACTCTACAAAGTGAACCAATAGCGGGAACTATAGCTGCAAATCAAACTATCTGTGCAGGGGAAGATCCTGCTGAATTCACAAGTACTGACGACGGGTCAGGAGATGGAGCTATTAGCTATATCTGGCAGTTTAGAGATTCATCAAATCCTACTTGGACCTCTATTTCTAGCGCTATTAATTCCACATACGATTCACCATCCTTAACAGAAACTACAGAATTCCAAAGAATTACTGTTTCTACCTTAAATGGAGTACAATGTTCATCTTCACCTTCAAACATTATTGTTGTCACAGTAAATCCAGAAAATACAGTGACACCCGTTAACCCTGATCCAGTATTATGTTTGGATACAGTGGTTCCAATTACGCTTATTCACAGAACGACAGGTGCAACTGGAATATTAAATGAAGGGGTTGCCGGAGCCAATGGTCTTCCGTTGGGAATTAGTGCCTCCTTCAATACAGGCTCAGGCGACATTACTATCTCAGGAACACCGACTGAAGTAGGAACTTTCAATTATAGCATCCCATTGACAGGAGGTTGCGGAACCGTAGATGCTGAAGGCACCATTACGGTAGAAGATCCATCCTACCCTATTTCGGATATTCAAGTAGTCAACCCATCTTCACTTCCTGGCAGTTCCACTTTTACTGTATATGGTCCAGAACTTGCTCCAGGAGATTACGAAATAAACTACAGCACAAGCGGTGCAAATGCAATTTCAGATCAGACAATTACTGTGACTGTAACCACTCCTGGCCAGTTTAGCTTCCAGTCTCTCCCTTATTCAAATGAAGGAACGACCATCCTCACGATAAATTCCATCGAAGGAATCGCTGATACATGTCCTTACTCAGTGCCAAGTAACAATACTGTTCCTTATGGCATTAATTGTAGTACTGAATACTTAGAGGCGGATGGAAACGCTACTTATTCAGTTGGAGCAGGGGTAAGCGAAGTGACTGTTCAGGTATTTGGTGATGGAGGGAATCCGGCACCGATCACAATACCAGTCACACCTGGAAGTACACTATATGCAGTTTTTGATGGAACGAATGTATTTGTCACCCCATTAAGCCCAACAGCTGATCTGGCAGATAGGTTTGCTCAAGCCATAGTAAGTACTACAGAAACAGCTGGAGATGGCCGGGTTGTCTTCACCTATGATTGCCCTGATCCCGCACCATGTAGTGGTACTGGGGATATTTACCAATATACTGACTCGGAAGGCTATACCGTGATACGTGTTACAGGAGATTGTTCCTCATGGACTTGGACAGCACCAGATGGATTAGACGAATTTGAAGTGCTCGTTGTTGGTGGAGGCGGTGGAGGTGGCTTCGGTGAAGCTGCCGGAGGGGGCGGAGGCGGAGCCGTGATTTATCAGCAGTTTACTGGAATTACCATGAATGGACTCCCTGGCCTACAAGGTGCTGTGTTCCAAGTGACTCCCGGTGGATTAGGTCTGGGTGCCTCAAACTCAACCCAGCAAGGAGGAGATGGTACAGGTTCCACATTTGGAGGGCCAAGTTTTGATTATGCAGGAGGAAATACATTTTCAGATATTTCAGCAGCTGGAGGGGGCGGAGGTGGATCTTCCAATGCGTCTTCCTCAGTAAGGGAAGGAAGTACCGGTGCCTCCGGCGGAGGAGGTGCCGCTTATGGCACAGATGAATCCAATGGAGGAAATGGAAATAATGGAAATAATGGAGGAAATGGACTTGGTGACTCCTTTGGCAACGCCGGCGCCGGTGGCGGGGGTGTAACTGTTGCTGGTGAAAACGGCAGCGGAGACGCAAACCATTTAATTGCTGGTTCAGGGGGTAATGGTGTCATACAAGCTATCTCTGGGGAAGATGTGCATTATGGGGCAGGCGGCGGCGGTACATCCACAGGTGCTATCGTCAACGAGCCTGGAATGGGCGGCAGTCAATATACATCGGGAGGTTCAACCTTCTATGCTGGAGGTAGAGGAAATAATACTGGTGTAGGCTTACCTGCTACCACTTATGGCTCAGGCGGTGGTGCCGGAAGAACTGGAGGAAGCAATGGCTTCCAAGGTGTGGTCTACATCCGTTATCCAAATTTCCGTATTCTTCCAGTCGACTACTTCTATTTCCGTGCAAAGTATAATTCCATGCAGCGTTCAGGAGACTTAACTTGGGCCACAGCAAAAGAGTGGGAAAATGACCGTTTTGAAATCGAACGTTCAGTGAATGATATCAAAGAATGGGAGAAAATAGATGAGGTAGCTGGAGCAGGCTATTCGCAAGACGAAAAGGCCTATAACTACTCCGATAAGAAGTTACCAGCTGCTGGAGGCCGTATTTTCTATAGACTGAAACAATTTGATTTCGATGGGGACTTTACATATAGTGAAACCAGGTCTATTCTAGTCGAGCCGTTGCCTGGCACCACTCGCTGGAAAGTATTTCCGAACCCGACCACAGGCCATCCATTCTACATAGAAATCCTGGATCCTTCTTCTTATCGTGACGAACCTATCACTCTAAGGATTATTTCCGCAACGGGACAGTACGAAACTCTACCTGTACTGGAAATGCAAGAAATGGGTAATCAGGTCAGTGACTGGTTTACCACAAAGGCTGCTGGTATATATACACTTGAAATCAGCTGGGGAAATAAACGAGAATATCACAAAGTGATTCTTAGAAGGTAGATTCACTTTGTGATAAAATATTAAAATATAAAAGCCCTGTCGGAAATAAACTCCCGCAGGACTTATTCTTTTAATCTGATAAGTACCGAATAGCGGAACAATAAGGAACTACTATTCATTTGCTCAATAATCCTATTTTTACGGATAAAGGATCGAAGAGAGTCGATGATCCTAATTCTTTTAAATGTATATCCGCTTTTCTACCAGTAAAGGGGGAAAAGCAATCTAGAATTTGTTCAAAATTATATTTGAGGTCACTTCAGCCTGTCCCGCCAATGCGGGAGTCTTTGGTCATCGGTCTTCCGACCAGATAAGCAAAGAATCTAAGGCAACTGGCATCATTGCGGATAATCACATTCTTTTAATTATAATCTAAACTCCCCTGCAAAACCAAATATTTTTTTTTATATCTAAACCAATTTATTAATCCCATTCGTAATTACTCCTAACAAAAACATCCCAGGTTCTGCCACATGAATGCTCAATTCAACTATTCAAACAACATTTTTTTGTATTAATCTTTACAGAACGGAAAAGTCTATTTACCTTTGCACACCCTTAATACCCTAAAACATACCAAGTTGGGCCTACCCTAGCCCTGATTTCCAACTTCCAACTAACACCTGATGAAGAATAGATTTCTGTTCCTTTTTCTGATTTTTTGTTGCGTCCAATTGTATTGGGGTGGAGAGGTGTGGGCGCAATGTGAAAGTTGCGATTTCATTTTCAATAGTACTTCTGGTGATCCAGATGTTGGAGGAACTGTTCCATGGAACTCCAATGGAAAAACATTTTGTATTACAGCTACGAATCGAACAGGCAGTGTTGCCCTGCGAAATGCAACAAATGCTACAATCTGTATTTCAGAAAATACAGTTTTTACTGGGGGATTTCAGAATCTTTCCAACCCTACAATTTTGAATAATTATGGACAAATTGGAACAATAGGCACGCCTATAAATTTTGCATTAGGGACAGGAAGCCATTTTTATAATGAAGGCTTTCTCTATGGAAACTTCACTTCTAATGGGGGGGCAAAAATTACGAATAGAAATACAATTGTTGGAAACATCACTTTAAATAATAATACTCCAACTCCTTCCTATATTAATTCTGGTTCTCAAACTGGTAACCTAAATTTGTATAGTGGATCTGTAACAAATAGCGGAGTTTTAAACTTAACCAATTTTAATTTCAGCAATTCTACAACTTTTACAAATACAGGAAATACAATAGTTAATAATAACGTAGAAGTAAATGGTGTTCTGAATAATTCGGGGAATTTTTCTGTCAACGGATATATTTCCGTGAATTCAAATTCAACAGTCACAAACTCAGGAAATCTAAGTTCAACAGGAAATTTCACAAGTAATTCAACCGTAAACTCTTCATCAGGAAATATTTATGTTGGTGGGAAATTGACTGTAAACGGAGGCTCAGTATTTAAATCAGGCAATACCAATATCGATGGTGATTTGGAAAATAATGGTCAAATTTCAATCAGTGGCCAATTGTCAGTGAATGGGAATTCAGTAAATAATGGATCTGGAGTTATTTCAGGTGGACCGACCGAAAGTTGCAATGGCTTTTTAACCCAGGGCCCTACTTTTACTAATTGGGGAACAGTAGGATCTGGCTCATATCAATTAAATGTGTCAAAGAATGCTACAAATCAATATGCTCCAATTTTTGGAAGCAATGCCCAGATTGGTGAATGCGGTTGTACACCAAGAACTGCATTCTCCTCAGAATTTGAAGTAATTCTAGTTTTTAATTGCCCCGGTAATTATACATGGTCCCCTCCTGAAGGTTTAACGCAATATGAAGTCCTTACAGTAGGCGGAGGTGGTTCAGGAGGCAACACAAACAATGGAAATGTGAATAAAGCCGGAGGAGGTGGTGGTGCTGGAGCGGTTAAATATCAAAAATTTACAATTTCTGCACCAGGAATAGTAGCAGGCCAAACTTACTCGATAACTGTAGGAGATGGGGGGAAAAGCAATGGAGCAACAAACTCAGATAGAAATGGCCAAAACTCAACTTTCACAAACGGAATTACAACAATAACCGCAGGAGGTGGTGGATCAGGTGGCAGATCTAATTCTCCTCAAGGACGCAATGGCAACAATGGTTCGTCTGGTGGTGGAGCTGGCGCCCAATCCAGTAATAATGAAGATAATGGAGGAAATGGAATTACGAGCGGTGGCAACTCAAAATCAAGTGGGAATTCCGCTAATCAATACGGAGGAGGAGGAGGAGGAAACTCTTTTTCTGGTACAGAAGGCAGCTCAAATGGTAGAGGGGGAGACGGTGGTCAAGGAACAATTGTAACAATAGGGTTTTCCACAAGCTATGGTGGCGGTGGTGGCGGTGGAGCCGGATCGACCAGTAATATTGGGCTACCAGGTTTAGGTGGTGGAGGAAACGGAGGAAATGAGAATACTTTACCAGGTAATGGTTTACCTAATTCAGGAGCCGGAGGAGGGGGAGCAGGAGGAAACAACAAACTAGGTGGTAACGGAGGTTCTGGCATTGTAATTATTCGCTATGAAAATTACAAAATCCTCCCCGTCGACTACCTCTACTTCAACGCCACATACCTAAAAGAAGATAATTCAGGGATCCTTGACTGGTCCACAGCCAAAGAATGGGAAAATTCTCATTTTGAAATTGAGCGTGCGGTTAATTCAGTCAAGGAATGGGAAACTATAGGCCGGGTGGAAGGTAAAGGATATTCAGAAAATCCTGAGGCATACACCTTTACTGATAATAACCTGCCCATTACAGGAGGAAACATATTCTACAGATTAAAGCAAGTAGATTTCTCAGGCAAATATAGCTATAGCAGAACAAGAGCAATTCAGGCAGAAGCTACCCAAAGTAATTCTACGTGGACTGCTTTCCCTAACCCAAGCTTGACAGGATCTGATGTAAGCGTACAACTTACCCAGCTTCAAAATTATCATGACCAATCTATATATATAAGATTAGTAAATATGCTGGGTGATGGTGAATCTATGACCCTTACTTCCCCAGAAGAGGTTTCTCAGGTAGTGTCAGAATGGATCAGGAATAAGAACGCTGGTATTTATATACTTGATATTCGCTGGGGTACTAATTCCCAACAAATAAAGTTGCTTCGAAACTAGTAGGAACCTACCTGCAGAAATTATTTTCAATCACCTCATCGGACTGAAGTTTTCATCTTCCACATAGGCTGAAAATAATCACTTCAATTTCTATCTCAAACTATTTTCACCTTTCTACCCAGCTGAAAATCTTGGTAAATTTGCGCGGTTAAATCCACGCTCATAAATATCTCCCCTAAATATTGACATAAATCAAAATATTATTTCAATTTTGTATCGAATGAATCTATTTTTCGATATCATCGTCTAATAAGTAGATCCATTCGAAATAAAATTCTAAATACAATATTTGAAAAACAGTTTTCAAGAGATGAAACACAGCTCTACTTACATCCAACGTATTATGAAAAAACATCTTATTCTAGGACTAGCATTAATCTTCGCCCTTTATTCCTGTAATGACACTTCGAACCCCGTCAATGATGGCCCGATTACTATTAATTCTGACAGCCAAACCCTGACTACACGTGTGAAATTAGACAATGCCGGTGTCATTGGCCTTATAGATCCTAATGCTCCTGAGGGAAGAATACTAGAGGAAGCGACAGAATTACCTCTAATTCTTGTTTCGCAGGTAGATCCACCTGTAGTAGATGGTAATACTCTTAAAGCTACTCACGTGGATATAGATGGTAATTATGCCTATGTAGCCTATAACACTGAAGGCGATACTTACTTAGGTGCAGTTGATATTTTCGACATTACAAATATTTATAGCCCTGTGATCACGGAGCAGGCAGTCTTTACAGACACTGATATCAGCTCTCTTGAATATAAGAATGGAAAGCTATACTTAGCTGCCGCAGTTAATATCGACGAAAATGATGAAGTTACTTCCCCGGCAAACAGATACTGTGATCAAGTTTGCCGGGG
>JBLWXT010000055.1:0-9630 GCA_048267305.1 Owenweeksia sp.
TTTCTTTGTTCCTCTTTAGAATGGAAAAAATATTTGCCTGAAATTAGCTTCTCCCCATAAAATTACGCTGATCCATTTCATGGTGTTTCAAAATGATGTCTATTTGCGCTGTAATTAGCTTCTGATCCAACCAATGAATTTCTTTCATAGTGTATTCATTTTGCACGGTAATGGCTGTGGTCACTGCAAACCCATGTATGCCAAAAGCTTGAAAGGTTTTGATGTCAGCCAGGAGACCGGCACCTCCTGAAGGATCTAAGCCAGCGATGGAAAGAGCTTTGACTTGCATTAGAGATAAATAGATGATCCTTTTTCTGTAAACTCGTTGGCCTTTTCTTCCATGCCTTTCTGTATACTTTCTGATTCGGTTTCTTGATGCCTATCGGCCATGTCTCTTATTTCCTGAGAAATCTTCATAGAGCAAAATTTTGGCCCACACATACTGCAGAAATGAGCTATTTTGGCTCCTTCTGCTGGCAAGGTTTCATCGTGATATTCTCGAGCACGATAAGGGTCAAGCGCCAGGTTAAATTGATCTTCCCAACGGAATTCAAAACGGGCTTTACTCAATGCATCATCGCGATACTGAGCAGCAGGAAACCCCTTGGCCAAGTCTGCCGCATGAGCGGCAATTTTATAGGCAATAAGCCCTTCTTTAACATCATCTTTATTGGGTAAGCCCAAGTGTTCTTTAGGTGTAACATAGCAAAGCATGGCCGTACCAAACCAGCCGATCATAGCAGCTCCTATGGCACTGGTGATATGATCATATCCCGGAGCAATGTCTGTGGTAAGCGGGCCGAGTGTATAAAAGGGAGCCTCATGAGTAAGTGCTAACTGCCTATCTACATTTTCCTTGATTAATTGCATGGGAACATGCCCTGGACCTTCGATCATAACCTGAACATGATGTTTCCAGGCTATTTTGGTAAGCTCCCCAAGTGTTTCCAGTTCGGCAAACTGAGCTTTGTCGTTGGCATCAGCAATGCTGCCAGGCCTTAGGCCATCGCCTAATGAAATGGATACATCGTACTTATTGAGTATTTCGCATAGTTCTGAGAAATGCTCATAAATGAAATTTTCTTTGTGATGGGCAAGGCACCACTTGGCCATAATGCTACCTCCACGAGAAACAATTCCTGTAAGCCTTGATGCAGTAAGAGGAATATACCTTAATAATACACCCGCATGTAATGTGAAATAATCCACCCCTTGTTCTGCCTGCTCAATTAAAGTGTCCCGAAAAAGCTCCCAGCTTAGTTTTTCAGGATTTCCGTTTACTTTTTCCAGCGCTTGATAAAGAGGGACTGTTCCAACAGGGACGGGGCAATTGCGAATAATCCACTCTCTGGTTTCATGGATGTTGCTACCTGTAGATAAATCCATGATCGTATCCGCTCCCCAACGGCAAGCCCAAACCGCCTTTTCCACTTCTTCTGCAATAGAAGATGTAACCGCTGAATTTCCAATATTGGCATTGACTTTAGTGAGAAAATTACGACCGATGATCATTGGTTCCATCTCAGGGTGGTTGATGTTTGCCGGAATAATGGCTCGTCCGCGGGCAACTTCGTCCCTAACAAATTCAGGTGTGATTTTACGGGGAATGGAGGCGCCAAATGCGTTTCCCGAATGCTGATTGTAATGATTTGTTAACAGGTTTTCACGAAGGGCAATGTATTCCATTTCAGGAGTGATAAGCCCTTTTTGAGCATAATACATTTGTGTATGTGCTCCATCTTTAGACTTTTTAGGTTTTCTATTAGCCTTGAATCTCAATTTGTCCAATTGGTTATCTGCTAGTCTCGCTTTTCCATATTTTGAAGATAAAGCGGTTAATTTCTTAAGGCTTGGGTCATCATTCAACCATGGCCTTGCAGATGGAAGCCCATTTTCTAAATGGATCCTAATTTCCTGATCTGTATATGGCCCACTGGTATCATATAGTGGAACTTCTGGGTTGGGCTGATTTTCTCCTGTTCCATTAACTTTGGTCGTATTTTGTTGTACCGCACGAAAAGGCACTTTCCAACCGTTCTTAGTGGTAGCATATTGCTTCTTAGAATTAGGAAATGGCTCTCTGGAAATGAGTTCATTTTTACTTGCTGAATTGTTTTCCTTTTCCATTTGTCTTTTTCTTGCAAATTTGGAAGAGCCACAAGCTTTATGATAGTAAAAGATGGACTGGCTGATTTGATATTCTTTATGAAGAGTTTCCTATGTCCATCTTTTACTATAAGAATTGTTAGCAAATGCGGATTTTTGGAGCTGTTTGATAAAGATGGCTAATAAAACAACTTAAATGAAAGTATATATTATTGGAGCGGGAGCCATTGGAAAAGCACTGGCCGTATGTCTCAAGACAAATGGAAAAGAGGTGGAACTGGTTAGGGGAAGTGTAGATGATGGGAATTGCCATGATGTTTCGCTTACTCTGAAGTTTAGAGATGGCAAAAGTATCACAGCTGATGTGAGGGTGAACACATTGAGTAATTTACCGAAGCTTGCTGGTTTGATCGTACTCACCAATAAATCATTTGGCAACAGAAATCTTGCAGAAAAACTCAAGGGAAAGACCGGAAGTTATCCCATTGTTTTGATGCAAAATGGGCTGGGAGTTGAACAGCCCTTTACGGAAAATGGTTTTAAGGAAATATATCGATGCGTTCTATTTGCTACCAGTCAGGTAAGTCCAACAGGAGAAATCAGTTATAAACCAGTAGCCGATTCACCTATTGGTGTTGTTGATCAAAACGAATGTGACTTGGAAGAGGTTGTTCGTTTACTTGATACACCTGAGTTCAGATTTGTAACAGAAGCCAACATTGAGAAAATTGTCTGGAAGAAAGCTATAGCCAATTGTGTCTTCAATTCTATCTGTCCGCTATTAGAAGTTGATAACGGTATTTTTTATAGAGATGAAACGGCTTTTGTACTGGCTAAAAGGGTCATTAGTGAATGCATACACATCTCAAAAGAAAAGGGGATTGATCTAGAAGCGGAGGAAATTGAAGAACAAGTACTGGCCATCAGTAAGATGTCAGATGGTCAATTCATATCTACGCTTCAGGACATTCGTAATCATAAGGAAACCGAAATAGATACGCTTAACTTTGAGGTCTACAGAATGGCCAAAAGCATGAAGCTCGAAGAGCGTGTGAAGGAAACGAGACTCCTAGGAGACCTTGTTAAGTTGAAATCAGAATTGAACCGATAAAGTGTATCAAATATTCTCACCACCGGAACACCTGAGTGATATCGTAAGATATTACTGGCTGCTGGACTTACGCTCGGGCGAACGCAGCCTTACTGAACATTTGTTTGCCTATCCTTACGTAAACTGGGTGTTTACCCTAGGGACTCCCTATTCCGTAAAAGACGATGAGGTCGGGCTGGTCAAAGTAAAGGATACAAGGATACTAGGGCCAAGAAGTAATTTTGCGGAATATTTGCATCCGGAAGGAAATTTGGCTTTTGGTGTAACTTTTCAGTTTGGGAATACACTTCCAATCTTCAAGGAGGAAGTTAAAGAACTTACCAATAAGATCATTTTGCAGGATGAAATACTGCCATCAGCGAATTGGTTAAATGACTGCTTCGAGGAAACGAAACTTGATGTATTCTTAGGGGCATTGAACAATCATTTAGGAAAACAGCCCCATGAGCCTCATCAAAGTGGCTATATGCTATGGAAACAGTTTCTGGTACTGCTTTTCAATGGAAGTAATTATGCCGTGCCGACTAGCAAACTATCAAAGGAACTAGGTGTGAGCCAGCGACATTTACAGCGAATCACATTAAAGTATTCAGGTTTTACACCAAAATTGGTACAATCCATGCTTCGCTGCAGGCTGGCTATTCGTCACATCAAAAAAAGCGGTTGTGTTTTTGATTTCCTGAATTATGGATATTACGATCAGAATCATTTTATAAAGGAGGTAAAACGATGGTCTGGCTTAACGCCTGGTCAGTTGCTCCCTTTATTGAATTAATTCCTAGTAACTGGAAATGTAATTTATGAAAACCATAGGTTTAGTTGGCGGCATCAGTTGGACTTCAACCCTCGACTACTACAAGTATATTAATGAAGGAATCAATCAGAAACTTGGTGGTTTGGAGTCTGCTAAGTGTGTCCTTTACTCGTTGAACTTTGCAGATATTCAAAGAAAAGGCTGGGTCAATTCACGTGACCTTATCGTAGAGGCATGCCTGTCCTTAATTAATAACAATGTGGATGGAATAGCATTGTGTTGCAATACCGCTCATTTATTTACGGAAGATATTCAATCTAGCATAAATGTGCCTCTCATTCATATTGCTGAAGCTACTGCTAAAGTCATCAACATACAAGGATCAAGAAAAGTGGGATTGTTAGGGACGAAATTCACAATGGAGATGGGTTTCTATAAAGAGACTTTAGGTGATCATAATATTCAAGTTTTAACTCCACAAAAAACTGATGATGTTGATGAAATTCAACGTATCCTAAAAGAAGAGTTAGGGAAAGGTCTAATTTATGAATCGTCCAGACAGAAACTCATACAATATTCAGAGGAACTTATTCAAAGAGGATCTGAAGGTATTGTATTGGGCTGTACGGAAATGCCTATACTTATTGGTGAACAACACCTTTCAGTTCCTGTATTTGACACTACAAAAATTCATGTAGAAAGTATTGTCAATTTCATGCTCGAAGAATGAGTAAAATGAAGATAGTAGGTTTTTAGCTTTTAGATTAACATCATTTTTAGCTCTTTAATGATTAACTATTTTTTATACTTTTCCTTTTATCCATTACTGCTCTCAATGCTACCATGCCTAAGGACAAAACACCAAATATAGCTCCCATCCATGGAGCCATTGCCACACCATGGGTAGCAATAATCCAGCCTCCCACGGTTGTGCCAAGTGTTATTCCTAAATTACCGAAAGAAGTGGCGAGGCTATTTGCAAACTCTAGTGCATCGGGAGCTGATGATATCATATAGGTAGAGGCATTCAAAAAACTTGGTGAATACATAAATCCCCAAATGGCAATGACTATATAAGTTATTAAGGTATTTCCACCAGAAAAGTGGAAAAACAAGGGAATGATCACCGTGCCAGAAAGAAAAATGGCGGTGGTTCTTGAGACATTCCAATCGAGCATTTTTCCGGCTATCCAGTTGGATAATACTCCAACCGCCCCAAACAATAGCAGCATATAACTAACCATGGTTTGATCCATCCCCTTGGCTTTATTCAGGTACTCCGCAAAATAGCTATACGTGCAAAACCAGGCAGAGATCATGAAAAAATTCATGGCTGTACTGATAATGAAAGTAGGCCTCTTCAGTATTTTGACCTGACTTCCATATGATTTTTTTTCCTTAACAGGCATAGGTGGAAGCACTATATAGATTGCTATTAAGGCTATCATACTCACTACAGCCTGTACTATAAATGAGTATTCCCAAACGAGAATGCTTGCCAGCCAGGTAGCAAAGGGCACAGTGGTCACCATGGCCAGAGCTACACCCATAAAAACAATTCCCATCAATTCATTTGCATGTTCTTCACCCTTCCCTGATACGGCTACAGATAAAGCTGTGGCTATGTATACTGGTTGCAAAAAAGCGGGTAGTATTCTTACGATTAGCAATAGCCAGAAAGGTGGACCGAAAGAAGACACTAAGCCTGTTAATAGAAAGATACTAATAGCAGTGAGCATTACTTTTTTACGGTCAAAACCTGAAGCTAATAAAGTCATGAAGGGTCCTGTGAGTGCAATGACTAATGCAAAGGCACTTAATAATACTCCCGCTTTTTCAATACTAATGGTATAATGATCTGCTACCTGAGGTAAAATACCTATGATTCCAAATTCTGTGGTAATTACGGCAAGGAAACCTAGGCAGCCGATATATGCATATTTTCTCATTGAGTTGCTTTTTGGTTTCAAAACTATGATAGCAACCTGTATTTTTGTCTATACATATTTTAATGTATGGTACTAACAAAAAAGTAAGTAATGGGAAGGCGTAAAGAAAACAGCACTAATCTAGAGAATGAGAAATGGATAATGGAAGAATGCAATTCTGTTTATGCTATTTGTAAAATTGGAGGTCGTTGGAAAATGATTATACTCTCTAAATTAAAAAGAAGGGTGCTGAGGTTTAGCGAGCTCAAAAGGGAGATAGTGGGTATTTCAGAGCGTATGCTTACGACTCAGCTTCGCGAGTTGGAACAAGATCAACTGGTAATTCGCACTGTGCATGCTGAAGTACCTCCCAGGGTAGAATATCAATTAACACCTCTAGCTTGTGATCTGATACCTATTTGGGATCAGTTAGAGAAATGGGGCGCAAAGCATAAAGACTCCATAAAGGCGAATCAGAAGTAAAATCAATGTGTGAATAAAGAAATGCTTATGAATGAGTTGATGACTTTCTTTTGATCTGAGTTGGATTGAGTTTTTCTCTCAACTTGTTCATGTCCTCACTCACTTTTCGTTCTACAACCTTAGCATAAACTTGGGTTGTGGAAATGCGGGAATGTCCAAGCATTTTGCTTACTGATTCAATTGGTACTCCATTGCTTAATGTTACGGTTGTAGCAAAGGTATGCCTGGCTAAATGAAAAGTAAGGTTTTTTTCTACTCCACATAAGTCAGCTATTTCCTTCAAGTAGGAGTTGAGTTTCTGATTGGACATTCTTGGGAGTAATGATCCTTCATGCAAAACCTTAGGATGCTCTTTATACGTTTCGATAATGTCCATCGCCTGTTGTAATAAGGGTACTCGAACCGCATTATTTGTTTTCTGTCTACTTGTGGTTATCCATAGCCCTCCATCAATACCTTTAGTTATATTATCAGGAGTCAGGTTGATCACATCTATATATGCCAATCCGGTGTAGCAACTGAAAATGAAGAGATCCCGGACTTGTTTGAGCCGTTCTATCCTAAAGCTCTTGTTTTCGATAGCTCCCAATTCATCTTCAGATAGAAAGCCTCTTTCTACTTTGTTAAACTTGGGTTGGTATTTAGAGAATGGATCATGATTCATCCATTCCATTTTTATTGCAAGGTTGATCATTTTTCGGAAACGCTCCATGTGCTTCATAATACCATTATTCCTTAATGGTTTGTGGTGATCTACAGGTTTCCATTCCCTGAGAAAGAATTCAAAATCTGTAATGAAGCGATAGTTTATTTCAGAAAGGAATACATCAGTAGTAGAACATCTTTGGTTGAGGTATCTATTAAGATATTTCTGTGTGGTAAAATAGTTTTTCAACGTTCCCCAAGCTAAGATACTTTTCATCTTAGTGTTGTGGTATTCTACTAGATTGCATAGTGTGTGTTCTTTCTGATCAGCTCCCAGGAACATAGCTTTAATGGCAGCTGCGGTGATCAAACGCTTTTGCTTTTGCATTTCTTGATAGCATTCCATAATCCTGGAGTGCACCTCATCCAAATAATGGTTTAAGGATTTGATTTCTGCTCGGCTTCCTCTTGCCAGCCCTTTTACATGATTCCAGTCTTTTCGATCAATCCATTGCTTTAAAGAAATCTCGACCCTGCGGCCATCAACGGTAATCCTTACATAGATGGGGAGGAGGCCATTTTTAGATTTATTGGCCCTAGTGATGAACTGAACTCCGAAGGTGTTTGTGCTTCTCATGACAATTTCGTTTGAGTGTTTTTGTGTTTCCTTGATTCTGGTTCTCAGGAACTGCCACCAAAGGGTCACTCAAACAAGCTCAAACCAGACCAAATGAATGATGTAAGTATCTGTTTTGTAGATATTTGAATCATTCTGGTGAACTAAATATAACCAATCATTTGGTTCACCGTTTGGTTCTCATTTTTACTGAAATTGTCTAAACTAAACTGATATGCAAAAAACAAAAAAGCCTGCAAATCAATCGATTTGCAGGCTTTTGGCTTCTGATGAAGCTTTGTTGTCGGGGCGGCAGGATTCGAACCTACGACCTCCTGCTCCCAAAGCAGGCGCGATACCGGGCTACGCTACGCCCCGAAAATATTTCAGCGGAGAGAGGGGGATTCGAACCCCCGGTACGGTTGCCCGTACGGCAGTTTAGCAAACTACTGGTTTAAGCCACTCACCCATCTCTCCAAGGCTTTTATAAAGAACGTCTCTTTGTTTAAGAGGGGTGCAAATTTACACATCCACGCGAATCGCGCAAGTATATTTTAAAAAATAATTAATTTTATTTTCTAGTTGGCTGTTAGCCTGTTTCTAAAGGACTCTCCTGCCGTTTCCGGCAAATCCTCAAGTGCCTCATTTATACGTTTTTGATCCAGGCTATTCTCAATCTTTAGCCCGGCATCCTCAATAATGGCTTTTAAAAACCTCGCAATAACTTTTTCGTGCTTTTCTGATAAGTCTGGTGAATAGAGCATGTTTTTACAGGCTTCAATTAAATTCAGCATCAGTAAAGTGTCTGAATTTCCATATTCACGGATAGGCGTGAGCATTTCAAAAAGCAATTCTTCAAAAGTCTGCTCGCGATAATACAGCCTTGGCTCTCCCTCTTTATCCAATTGAAAATCATAATCCGGCAAACCAATTTTTTCAATAAACAAAATGCTCAACATATCTACCGCCCGTATGGCTGTGCCAGGGTCATTAATACCTGGGCTTAGTGCCTTTACTGCTATTTCCGAAATCTGACGGAACCCATAACTATAATGATCCCGGGCATATTCTTCCACAAAAAATGTGAAGTGCCCTAAGATCTCCTCCACAAGTTCCTTATCCTCCCCAATATCTTTATTTATGCTTATCAGCGGAAATCCCTTTACAGTGAAGAATCCCTTGGTTATCCGCACCTGCATTTTAAGATCATGCCTTGCCAATAGCTTACACAGCTCCACCCTGGCCATATCCTTAAAATAACCTGACTGATTGGAATATATATATGTCCAGTTGTCAGTAGAGGGAAGTTTTACGGCATCAGCATTCTCAAATCGCTTTCTCCACTTTTCCAGCCTCAATCTGGTTTGATTGAAAATCTGATTCAATACATGGTCCGTTTGGATGGTACGTGAAATCGAATCAATAAAATACACGAAAAGGGCCATACAAAGTATTCCGAACACCATGGCCATTAGCACCCCAAGCGTAGGAGTTTGATAGCTCTCCTCATTCTTTTGAACGTTAATAATCAAAATGAGGCAGTAGATGATACTCCCCAAATAAAAGCCCAGCACAATTTGATGCGACTTTTTGCTCACCAAACCCGGCAGCACACGTGGAGATAAATTTGACGCGGCAGTATTCAACACCACCATCACCATGGAAAAGCTAAACACGGTGAGTGAAATGAGGCTGGCCACCAAAGTGGTAAGTACTGCCTTGGCTGTATCTACATCGGCAACAAGCAAAAACTGGATTTTATCCTTAAAAGCCTCTACAGCCGGCATGTACTCCACATACATGATACCTATGCCCAGCATAAAAAAGGCAAAGGCAATCAGCGATGGATAAAAGGCAATGCTGTTAATAATCTGGAAATAAATCCGTCTAACAAAAGTTAGGTATTTCTTCGGATCAGCGTAATTTTATGGGGAGAAGCTAATTTCAGGCAAATATTTTTTCCATTCTAAAGAGGAACAAAGAAACA
>JBLWXT010000056.1:0-9265 GCA_048267305.1 Owenweeksia sp.
GTTTCTTTGTTCCTCTTTAGAATGGAAAAAATATTTGCCTGAAATTAGCTTCTCCCCATAAAATTACGCTGATCCAAAAAAACAGAGGAGTGGGTTGGGGTTTTCAGGCATATGGATTTGCCCTGCCCAGTCTGCTGGAGCAAATTGGGCAGGGCATGAGTTATATCCGAAAAAGTGAGGAACTATGGGGTTTTTGCTTTTCGGGGCGCTTTTAGTCGGCTACTTTGCTAAGTATTTTTCCGTTGGCGTCTATTACCACTTTCCAGTCCTGACCCATCAAAGATTCAAACTCCATTTTGTATACAACTTTGCTTCCTTCGGTAATGCGCTTTAAATCATCGATAGAGTATTGGCTAAACTCTTTTTTGATGGTTTGATTTACACTTTTGGGTAAGTCTTTAGGTGAGATGTCTTCTTTGTGTTTTACCATCTTTCCGGTGTCATTATACCACACATCGTGATCTATATTCCAGCCAGTTTCAAATTCTACATTATAAAGGCCGTTTTCCATTTCCCATTCTACATCCTGAGCTTTAGGAAAACTGGTATTGAAACTGCTGAGAACTACAGAAGGCACCTGGTTTTGCGGGATGTTCTGAGCCTGGGTATATCCAAAAGAGGCTAGTGCTGCGATTAATAAAATTTGCTTTTTCATCTGTTATAATTTTTAATTTATACCACAAAGCAAAGGAGGGAATTGGGAAAGAATTGGGAATGATTAAAGCTTGCAGAAATTTACTTCAAAACAATGGAGGTTGTTTTCAAAACTATATTGCAAGCTAAAGCCCTGTAGATCTATGACAGCCTTTACTATGGCCAGCCCCAGCCCCGTTCCTGTAGTTTCTGTATCTGATTTTTGAAAACGGTTGAAAATGGTTTTAGCATCCAGCGATTGCGGCTTTCCGGTGTTGCTGATTTTAAGGGATTGCTCCGATATATTTATCTGTACACGTCCTCCATCAACATTGTGGAAGAGGGCATTTTTCATCAAATTGGAAACCACGATATTGGCAAGAGAAGCATCCATTAGTACAGAAAGCTCCTGTGTTTCAGAAACTGAAACTTCAATGTTTTTGTATTCTGCAAATTCACTCAAGTCAGAAACACTTTGCTGTACTACCTCATTGATGGATATAGCCTGATTATTGAAAAACTGCTTATTGTCTATTTTAGAAAGTAGCAGCAGAGATTTATTGAGTCTAATCAGGCGTTCGATGATCTGGAAAACCTCGGCAATATTTTCGGCCTGTGAGTCTTGTAGATCTCCTTTTTCCATCAACAGTTCCAATTTGTTTAGGGCTATGGCCAAAGGTGTTTGTAGCTCATGAGAGGCGTTTCCAATAAACTCCTTTTGCTGTTGATAGGTGGCGATGGTATGCTTGAGCAGAGTGTTTACGGCATGCTGCAAATCTGTAAACTCTTTGGTTTTGGTTTTTACATGGGGTAGTTCTTGAGTGTTGTCCAGTCGGTATTTTTTTAGCTGTTGCAAGAAGCTGTAAAAGGGTTTCCAGAGTTTTTTGAGTACAATGTTATTGATTAGAATAATGCTGGTAATGAGGATAATGTATAGCCAAACGATATCCCAATGCAGGGTTTTGATGAGGTCGTCTTCCTCCACCATGGAGTTGGCGATTTTCAATTCGTAAAAGCGGCCATTATTTTCAAAAGCGGTGCTCAGCATGCGCACAGGTTCAGCTTCCAGTTCCTCATCATCGGCATCCTGCATAAATATGAGGGTATCGATATATCTGTCTTTTATCAATAGGGCGCGTTCCTTTTCTATTTCCCTTATGGTAAAAAAGCTTTCGTCAAAATAGGTTTTGGTGAGAATGGTGGAATCCTTCTGGGTGTTGATGATGATCAGCCGCTTATAGTTTTCCAGCCCCTCATCAATACTGCTTTTTATTTCGTGAAGCATATTGATGTAAAAAACGGCCGCCCATACGCTAACGATCATTAAAATAGAAATCGAAAGATGTTTTAATGATTGATTGAGAAGTTTCATTTTTCCATCAGTTTATAGCCTATACCATAAATGGATTCGATCTCAATTTCAGCTGCAGCCGCCTGTAGTTTTTTCCTCAGGTTTTTGATTTGATAGTACACAAAGTCGAGATTATCAGCCTGATCGGTATTATCACCCCATACGTGTTCGGCCAGAGCCACTTTAGTAACCAGTCTGTTTTTGTTGAGCAGGAAATAATTCAGCGTGTCAAATTCCTTTCGGTTTAGGGGCACATGTTTTCCGTTTACAAAAAATTGGCGCTCGTTTAAGTCAAGCTCAATATTGGTGAGTTTGATGGTGTTTTGTCCGCTGAGTTTTTTTCTTCTTAAAATGGCCTTTACGCGTGCATTGAGTTCGGCCAGGTGAAAAGGTTTTGTGAGGTAATCGTCAGCGCCAAGCTCCAGTCCTGCAATCTTGTCGTCCAGCGAATCCTTGGCAGAGATGATAATCACATTAGCACTTTTGCCGTTAGCTTTAAGTTCTTTGAGAAGATTGAGCCCACTTCCATTGGGCAGCATGATGTCCAGCAAAATACAATCATAGCTATAGATCAATACCTTCTCCATGGCACTGTGAAAGTCTGCAGCTGTTTCAATGAGGAATTTTTCCTTCTCCAGTGAGAGTTTGATGTTGTTCAGGAGCTGCTCCTCGTCTTCTATTACTAAAATTTTCACGCGCTCAAGTTGCCATTAAATTCTGGAAAGATGTGGGAATTTGTAGAATTGTTTAAGCTGTAGATACACTAACAACAGTCAAGCATTGTTTTTTTACCATGTATATAAGGACTGTTGTTTTTCAGGATACGTTGTGGAGAAGGCGATGGTCATTTCACAGCATTGCCGATAGGAGAGATGACTACCGTATGGACACAGTAGGGTTCAGTTCAGGTTTGCAAATTTCATAGTGTTTGGGGTTGAGGATTATTACCGGGAGATTGGATAGTTAAAAAAAAAAGGCTAAATCATGTCTTTTGCATTGGTTTTAAGGATTTTCAACGAAAGGTAATTACTACAATAAGAATTTAGTATTGCTGATGAGTGTTTTTTTATTTCTGTAAGAATCCCTTTGTGGAAAAGGGATTGGGAATAGCTGGGATGTAGGATTTGGCTCGTGAAAAAAAAGCCACAACGAATAATTTCATTCATTACCTTCACGACCATTCACATAATCTAATAACGTTTAACATTTCCCAATTATGAAGAAATTATTACTGATTTTTGGTATTATCTCCTGTTGGTTGACTTCCTATGGTCAATTAACTGCGCCCTTTACGGAGGGTTTTAATGGTTCTGCGCTGCCTACAGGATGGTCAAATACCACCGTGCCTGTTTCCACTAATGCCGCGGCTTTGTGGAAGTTTTCAGGAGCCATGGGCTATGATGCCTCCACTATTGTAAACCATTCCGGATCCACGGGTTGGTTTGCGTGGGCAGATGGTAGTGTTCCATCTCAGCCAAGAGTGGAACTTACCACCGATTCAATAGATATGAGCTTGCTTACCCTGCCAGAGGTGTCGTTTTTCCTCTATAGTAACAATACTACGCAGGCCACTAGCGGTTACAATACATTTTTTATTGATTTTTATGACGGCAGTGTTTGGCACGACTCCATTTATGGATACTCTGGCAGTAACCCCAACTGGCAATTTAAGGTAGTAAACCTATCGTCCTTTACCATTACGGGTAAATGCCTCATTAGGTTTGTGGTGGATCAAACAACGTCTACTACTGCTTTTTACAATGATATTGCAATAGATGATATCCATGTAAGGCAGCAGCCTACCTGTCCAATTCCGAGTAATCTTTCATCCTCAGCTACTACTTCAAGTTCTGCTACGCTATCCTGGACTACAGGAGGGGCCAGCAACTGGCAGGTAGAGTATGGCACACCGGGGTATACTGCCGGTTCGGGTTCAAAGGTAGCTGCGACAAGCAGTTCAAACTTTGTGCTCAACGGACTGTCTCCGGCTACCACGTATGATATTTATGTGCGCGACAGCTGCGCCAGTAATGACAAGAGCTTTTGGCTAGGGCCGATTACGGTTACCACCCAATGTCTTACCACATTATCCGGAACTTATACGGTAAATAACCTTTTGCCTGCTTCTGCTACAAATTATACAAACTTTTCGAGCCTTGCAGCTTCCTTGAGTGTATGTGGGGTGAGTGGTCCGGTTGTAATAAATGTGGATCCATCCTCAGGTCCATATAATGATCAATTTATGGTTGGTCAGATTACAGGTGCTTCAGCAACAAATACGGTTACTATAAATGGTAATGGAGTTACGCTCGACTATACATCTACCAACACGGCCTCAAGGGGAACTGTAATTTTAGATGGTACAGACTGGCTGACGATTGACAGTCTTAATATTGTGGCAAGTGGAACTCTTAGTTCGGAGTATGGTTTTGGGGTTACCCTTACCAACAATGCAAATCACAATACCATAAAGAGGTGTAATATTACTGTTGATGCCAATTCTACCAGTACCAATTACGCAGGTTTGAATATTTCAGCTTCCATGTCATCCGCCACCACTCAGGGAGCCAGTGGTAATTACAATACTATTGAGGATAACATTATTACAGGGGGATACTACGGAGTAAGCTGTGTGGGAGTGAGTACTGATTCGGCCAATGGTAATGTTTTTAAAAACAACATAATAAAGGACTACTATTATTATGGAATGTATAACTACTACAACGATCATATTGTAATTGAGGGGAATGATATTTCAAGACCCGGCAGAACCAATAATTCCAGTACATATTGTATGTATAACTATGGGTCAAAAAGTGGAAGAATAGTGGGTAACCGTTTGCACGATCCTTTTCCACTAACCCTAAGCACTACCAGCGCTGCATATGGAATGTATTTGTCGCAGATTGATGGAACGGCCTCCGATCCTACTGTAGTGGCTAATAATATGATTTACAATATGCAGGGTGATGGATCCATGTATGGTTTCTATCCCTCAACAATGACAAATACTAAGGTTATTAATAACACTCTTGTATTTGATGATCCCTTTACGGGAGGAACAACAGGTGTAACCCGTGGATTTTATGCATTGGGTACAATAAGCAGTTGTGATATTTCAAACAATATTGTGTACATGGATCGCATGGCAGGTGGGGTTTCCACCTTGATGTATTTTAGTGCTACAATGTCTTCTACAAAAATGAACAACAATGCCTACTATATACCTAGTGGGGGTGCTACTGAGTTTGGATATTTTGCTGCCAACAGCATAAATAATTTCTCAGGATGGCAGGTAGCAACGGGAGAAGATGCAAATTCTGCATTCACAAATCCCTACTTTGTAAATCTTGCCAATGGGGATTTCACTCCTCAATCAGCTGTGTTGGATGCCAATGGTAAAAGCTATCCATTGCTAAACAGTGTAGATATAAACGGTGTTGCCAGAGGTGCCAAACCTGATATAGGTGCAATAGAATTTGTAGCAGCACCATGTACAGGCTTGAGCCAGATAGGTGTTGGTGCCACCGGTCCTACTTCAGGTACCGTAGTGTGGGATCCAAATCCATCAGCGGTAACGATAGAGTGGGGCCCGGTAGGATTTAAGCAGGCTTCACAAGCAGGAACAATTATAACTGTTCCCCTGGGAGATACCAGTTCGGTAATTAGTGGGTTAACTTCTAATACTTGCTACGATTACTACTTAAGCATGAATTGTACCTCCACTTTACCGGGAGCGCCACCTTTAATGGGACCTTTTACTTTTTGCACCGATTGTGCAAGTGGTCCTTTGAGTGGAACCTTTACCGTGGGAGGAACACCGGGTCCTAACAATTTTCTAACGCTGGACTCAGCGATTGCAACCATGAATGGTTGTGGTATTAACGGTCCTGTAGTTCTCAATTTGCAGGGAGGAGTTCACAATGCCGTGGCACTTAAAGATGTTAGTGGTTCAAGTTCTGTAAATACGATTACCATAAATGGCTCTGCCAACCTTGGAGATACAATTTTGGCAACCACTGGTCAGGTGGCGGCTATCGACCTGGATGGAACGTCATATGTAAATGTAAACGGGGTATTTGTAATTAACACCGTTGGCAATTATGTGGTATGGCTTCACAACGAAGCTGAGCGCATCAATATTCAGAGTTGCTACCTTTTGGGTAGTGGTGTTTCCACATCCACTCTTTCTGCGGTAGTAGCAGCTACGGCCAGTGCAACATCCACCTCTGGTTCAGGTATTAATGCCCGTTATATTAGCATTGATGATTGTAACATTTCCGGAAATGGTAATGGTGTAAGCTTTTATGGCCCGGGAACTTCAGGTCAGGTTGGGAATATTTCCATAACCAACAACCGATTTGCCAATCAGTATACTTACGGAGTTCGCGTATATTATTGTGACAGTGTAATGATAAGCGGTAACGAAGTACCGGGTTTCAGAAGCAGTACTGCCTATGGAGTTTATAGCTATTATAGCAACAATGTTGATATAGTATCCAATGAGCTTTATGGTGCCGGCACATACGGTATTTACTTCTATTACAGCAATTATAATTCTGCTGCACCCGGCAGTAAGAGTTCAATTGTGAATAATATGGTTGAAAGCAGCGGCTCAGCCGGTATATATGCCTATGGAAACAAGGATGTGAAAGTTTATCACAACTCCATTCAGGGAGGAACACAGTATGGTTTTTACCTTGCTGGTCCTGCAAATGCCAATTATGCCAATAATGACATCCGTAATAATATCATAAGAATTACGGGTTCGGCTGGTCATGCGATGTATATAGCTACTGAGCCAACCAACCTAACCTTGAGTTATAACCTTTATAACTCGGGTGGCGATATTGGCTATAGTGGAGGAACCTCATATTCCACTCTTGCTGCATGGCAAGCGGCCAATAGTTCAATTAATCAAAATTCGGTACAAGGCTCTCCGGGGTTTGTGAGTAATTCCGATTTTCACGTATTAGGAGTAACCTCCAATGATGTTGGTGATAATTCAGTAGGGGTTACCACAGATATTGATGGCGATCCACGTCCATTGATTCCATCGGGAACAGTAGATATTGGAGCAGATGAGTACACGCCTAAAAACTGTATTCCAGCAGGAAATTTCTCTGTAGTATCTGTAACGGATAGTTCTGCAGTTTTATCATGGGATACCATAGCCGGGGCACAGTCCTATTTAATTGAATATGGTGTAAATGGATTTACACTTGGGCAGGGAACAATGGTTCCGGCTACCGGAAACACTGTAACCATAAATGGATTGCCGAAAAACAACTTGCTTTATCAGGCCTATATTATGGTAAACTGTGGAACCGACTCCAGTATATGGGCGGGGCCAATACCCATTAATATCAAGCCTACCATTTGTACAGATGGTTTTGAGGCCTATAACAATGGTCCTATTTATGGTCAATCCACCCTTTTTATAGGTTGGTCAGGCGTAGCCGGAGACGGAACGGTATCCACTACCTATGCTCGTACAGGCACCAAATCAATGCGTATTTATGATTCTGGCCCCAATACCTTTACGGATATAGTGGCTTTATTTGATACTGTAGATACAGGTGTGTGGAATCTTGAGTTTGCCATTTATGTGCCCAGTGGTGGTTCTGGTGGTTATTACAACCTTCAGCAAAATTATGTTGGAGGAGCAGCAGGTAACCTTTGGGCTATCGAAGTTTACCTTTCATCAGCTGGCGTGGCCAGGATAGAGGGAGGTACTAACTTTACCGGTACGGTAGGTACATTCAACTATACGGTAGGTCAGTGGAACATGTTTCAGCACATCATTGACTTTGATAATGATACTGCCTGGATGTTGTTGAATAATAACGATGTAAATCTTGGCTGGCAATACACCTTTGGGTCAGCCACACCAACGCAGATTAACGGTGTAAACTTTTACTCTGCCACAGATCCGGGTCAAACACAATCCAACTACTATGTTGATGATTTCTGTATGTCGCCTTATACGCCTCCGGTATGTAAAGCTCCAACCGGCTTAGCTGTAACCACAGCTAGCATTGGTTGCGATAGTGCTGAGGTAAGCTGGGTGTCAAATACCAATAACAACTCGGTATTAGAATACGGGCCAAACGGATTTACCCCCGGTACCGGAACATTTATACCTTTTGTTACAAGTCCGCATGTAATCACTGGTCTTACTCCAGGTACTGTTTACCAGCTTTACGTAGCTGATACTTGCAGCAATGGCGATACCAGTCAAATAGTAGGGCCGATAAACTTTACTACAAAACCAGCACCAGTAGCCAAAGCGTCATTTACTCATAGTTCTGTTTTCATTAGCAGTACTCAGGTAATAAGCTTTGATGGCTCGGGTAGTACTAATGCAGATACCTATAGCTGGGATTTTGGTAATGGAAATACAGGGACGGGAGTAAATCCTGCGGCAGAAACTTACAACCTTCCAAATACAGCGGTAAGTGTAAAACTCACCGTTAGCAACGGTTGTGGTAGTACTGATGATACAATTATCGTTATCAATACCCGTATTGGTTTGGAAGAGCCTGAGTTTGCCAAAACCTTGTCCATCTATCCAAATCCTTCGGAGGGTGTGTATAACCTTAGCTTTAATAAGCCAAGTGGTGGAAGTTTAAGCTTTGAGGTTTTAGATGCTACAGGCAAATTAGTCCTTGTGAAGGACCTGGGTGCCATGGGCGGAATGTATGAGGGAACCATTGATTTAAGTAAATATGCGCAGGGCGTATATATTCTTAGAATTAATTCTGATCTGGGTATTGTAAACCGAAGACTTACAAAGTTTTAAGGATACTTAGATTGTAATATTTTTATTGAAGAGCTCGCTGGAAATTCCAGCGGGCTCTTTTTGTTTTAGCTATGTATTTTGGTTTTTTGATAAATAAATTCAATATCTTTTTTATGTGCGTAGGGGGTTTCTGTGTTTTAGAGGGGTGCTGTTGCTGTTCAATTCTAATATGGTTTTCAATGAAGGAATTACCCTTCGCTATTGAAGGTGTGATAGAGTGAAGACTGTAGGTATAAACAATTGGGTTTTTTTGGTAAGGAAATGTAAGTCACTACATTGACCGTCCTTTATTTCCTTAATTACACAAAAACAATGAAAAAACTATTACTATCTATCGGCATGTTAATGTGCTGGATGGGCCTTGATGCCCAAAAAACGAACATAGCGCCTCTGGCGACTGTGACGTCTACAGGGCCTTCGGCCACTTTACCGCCCAGTGCGTTAAATGATTTAAATTTTGGCACTTGCGGTACCCAGCA
>JBLWXT010000057.1:0-7865 GCA_048267305.1 Owenweeksia sp.
AGCTGCGGGCTGCGTTAAGGTTACTGAGTTTGTAGCCGTGCATCCATTGGCATCGGTTATGGTAATTGAATAAGTTCCGGCACCAAGGCTCGTTTCCAGGGCAGCAGTGCCACCTGTGTTCCAACTGTAGATGTAGGGGCTGGTACCGCCAGTAGCCGAGCTGGTTATCTGTCCATCGGAATCGCCATTACAATCTAATGTTGATGTTACTGCTACTGCCACTCCCAATGAATCTGCAACATTAATTTCTATAACATTACTATAGGAAGTATCTCCACAGGATTGATTTATTGCCATTCTTCTTACGAAGGTTGTATCATACAAAGCCAAACCTGGCTCGTAAAGAATGGAATCATTTTTTCCGGGAGCTGCTGCCCAGCTAGAACCAAAATCAGAAGAATATTGCCATAGATAAGTAAAAAGACCTGTTCCTCCCGAAGCAGAATCTAAGTTTCCTACAGTAGCCGGAATAGATGCATAGCACAAATCGCGATAAGCATTGGGTTGATTTATTGTTGCACTTGCTGATACGGTGCAGCCGTTGGCATCTGTAATTGTTACCGAATAGGTACCGGCAGTAAGGCCCGAAACATCTTCGGTAGTGCCCGCATTACTCCATACATAGGTGTAAGAGGTGGTTCCCCCGCTTACGCTAAGATCTATACTACCATCATTATTCCCCCAAGTGCTGGCATTTGTTGCAGCAGCTGAAGCTGATAAAATGGTTGGCTGTGTAATGGTGGTTGAAACCGAAGAGGTATCTCCATTATCATCCGTAATAGTTACCGTATAAGTTCCGGCAGCCAGGCTGCTAATACTGTTAGTAGTTGATGCTGCATTAACAGTAGAGTCTCCAGTAGACCATACATACTTAAAATTGGCGGTACCATCAGTAGCTGTAGCGGTGAGAGACCCGGTGGAGGCTCCGAAGCAGTCTACATTGGTTTGCGCAGTAATGGAAGCTGAAAAAGGATTCACTGATGGTTGCCATATAATATTATCCAATAAATTGTAAGACAGATCCCCTCCTGAACCTCCTGAAGCTGTTATTAGTAACGAATCTATAGCGTCAAAGTCATCGTCTCCAGAAACGTCATACTTTGTAGAAACTCCTGTTTGTGATTTGGTATAAGTTGCTCCCAAAACAGCAACACCGTCCCTATAACCTGTTAGATTTATGGTCAATAGGCAACAACCAAAACAAGCGAAGTCATTTATTATATCAAGAGATATAAAATCTACATCGGTACCATCAGTAGTAGAAATTGTCATTGACGTTTGAGGGCTCCCCGTGCCAACAATAGCACCTCCTGAATAGACACAGAAGTCAGATGAAGTTTTGTACTTAAAACCCGGGGATGATGAAGCACATCTAAAATTAAATCCCTGACCATTATTGGTTAAGCTAAAGTTATTCAGGTTCTGAGCATTTGCATAGCCTTGGTTGTCGAATGTAATTGTGTTTTGACCATGGAGTGAACCTCCTATCAGACAAAATACCAAAGCAAGAGATTGCAAAAGTCTTTGAGTAGTTATTCCTTTCATCATTTATTGGTGGTTAATTGATTGAAGTTTTGAGTTTTAAGCCTTGTAGTCATGACGATTAATAGATTTCGCCACCTGTTGAAGCTGATGGTTCAGTTACTGTTTTACTACTAGTAGAGGTACAACCATTGGCATCGGTTACCGTTACAGTATAAGTGCCTGCTGCCACGCCACTGATTGTAGCCGTGGTAGCTGAATTATTCCATAAATAGGTATAAGGACTTGAGCCTCCCGTTGCTGATGCGGTTACTCCGCCATCCGCGCCACCATTACACGTAACATCACTATCTAAACTTGATGAGGCCACCAAAGTGGCTGGCTGGGTTAAGGTTACTGAGTTACTGGCAGTGCAACCATTGGCATCAGTAATGGTAACTGAATAGGTTCCGGCTCCAAGACTAGTTTCTAAGGCAGCCGTACCGCCTGTGTTCCAACTGTAGATGTAGGGGCTGGTGCCACCCGTACCCGATGCGGTAACCTGACCATCAGAATCTCCATTACAATCTAATGTAGAACTTACAGTCGCTGAAGCGACCAAAGCCGTAGGTTCCGTTAAGGTTACTGAAGCAGAGTCCCAACATCCATTATTATCGGTAATAGTTACTGAATAAGTTCCTGCGCTAAGGCCTGTTTCCAAAGCAGCAGTGCCGCCTGTGTTCCATGAGTAGGTATAGGGGCTTGTGCCACCAGTGGCAGAAGCTGTGACCTGGCCATCGGTATCTCCATTACAATCTAATGTAGAACTTACGGCCGCTGAGGCCACTACTGTTACTAGATTTGATACCGTGCCTGAGTCAGTGGTAATACAGCCATTGGCATCAGTAATATTTACCGTATAAGTTCCGGCAGCCAACCCTGTAATAGATGCTGTGGTAGCTGCATTACTCCATAAATAAGTAAATGGGGAAACGCCATATGATATGGAAGCCGATAGGCCTCCATCTGGTAGTCCGTTACACGAGGCATTGCTATCTACCACCACGTCCACTGCAAATTTTCTAGGCTTTGTGAAGGTGATGGATTGACCTCCACTACACCCATTTGCGTCAGTAACAATTACATAAATGTATCCATACGCCACCCCAGAAATACTAGCGGTTGAGTCTCCATTGCTCCATGCATATGAATAAGGGCTGTTACCTCCAGTTGCTGAGGCTGTTGCTTCAACCGGACTGCCAAAACACAAACCATTGTCTTGCGTAATACTTACCGTAATAGGAGCTGGTTGCGTAATGGTAGCGCTTACCGAGGAGGTATCTCCATTACCATCAGTAATAGTTACGGTATAAGTGCCTGCTACCAAACCAGAAATAGTATTGGTAGTAGAGGAAGTGTTACTAGTAAAAGAACTATTACTCCAGGTATAGTCAAAATTGGCGGTTCCATCAGTAGCTGTAGCGGTGAGAGATCCGGTAGAGGCTCCGTTACAAGCTACATTGGTTTGTGCTGTTATTGATGCGCTTACAGGTGTAGCCCCACCTGAAACCGAGAAACTACCCGTGATGGGTAGATTATATCCATAATTACTGGCTGGAGTCCAATTACCTTGATTTAATATGGCTGCCTGAAGTGTAGCTTTATCTCCGCTTTTTGAACCGGAATAATATCCATTATCATTATGTGTGGCAAACTCAACTTCATAACCGGTGTTCGGATTTTCCGAAACAGTGGAGCTAAATTGACATATCGTTACCGTTCCTGTCCACAATGCATCATAATCTATAGAGGCTATCATGGTGGCGCTTGTTACCTGATCGCTACTATTAATTGTTCCTTGAAAAGCATGCACTGCTTCCCCGGCACTACTTAAACTCATTCCATCCCCTGCAGTAGATGTTTCTACTATTATTGAAAGACTACCTGTACTGGCACTTATAGAACCTGAAGTTACATTCACTCTTATCACAAGCTGAGTTCCTGCACTTACAGCACTTGTAGCTGTCCACTTTATAATACCATCACTTACTGCCCCTGTTCCAGATGCACATCCATTATTAGGGTTTTGCTGAAAATAAGGAGCTGAGTTTCCTGTATAACCAAAATCGGTAAAGTATATCACCGTACCGCTTACTACCGGTTCTAAAAACAAAACATCAAATTCATCAGCCGAAGGTGAACCAATTGCATCTGAGTTTATCCCTATAAACATTATGTCGCCAGGACTAAGGGTGGTTTGTGACCAAACTGTGAAAGACAGCATAGTAAAAACAATTACCATCCACTGGGGGCCATGAGTTAGTCTTATTTTCATATTAATAATTATTTGGTGCTGGCATCAGGTGATACCAAGGCATTTTTTTGAAGTGAAATTTTGCTACTTGCTTTTTACAAAAAGAATTGTCCGAATGGCGATAAACGGCCATAACCATCCCTCCCCGTTCGTTGAACAGGTGCGGGCATTAACTACTTTTAAAGGGATTATATCAGCTTACAGATTCCCAAGGAATGGGTACTGCTATTTTACGCTGTTGAAATACGATTTGATAATCTGAGGAAATACCGAAGTAATCTCTCTGCATATTGGTTGGTTTTTGAGTGAGTTGGTGTAAATCTCTTTGATGCCGTACCAACGATTTACGCTTTCAAAAATAGTTTTTACAATCCCCAGGTGAAAACATATTTTATTGACTATCAGCTTAATACAGATATTTATTATTTACTCATTTTTCACCTACCTCTAATTATCAACTCTTTACGTTGGCCTTTTTTTGGTGATAAAAAATTGAAAATAAAATGATAATCAGACCGCAAACCCAGATACAGAGCGGTTTTTAAGACGAATGCCCCTACAAAAAAAGACTTGCTCAAACATGAATTTGCCTGATACTGTCACTCAACGGTTATTGCCAACCCTTAATCAATCAAAACATCCGCTTCCGCTTCAACAAATATTCCTGAAGAATCGGGTGATAGCCTCTACTGACATCGGCTTCCACCAAATCAATTTTGTATTGCACACACTTTAGGGTAAGCTTCGCTTTAAAGCGTTCCATTTCCTTTAAGTAATGACTCTTCACTTCCGTGGGATTAAGCTTTAGTGTAGCACCGCTTTCCATATCCACAAATCGATAGGGCTTTTCCTTAAAGTCAAAGTCTAACTCGGTGGTTTTATCAGTAGTCCAAAAAATCACCACTTCGTGCTTATTATATTTCAGATGCTGAAGGGCATCAAACAGCTCTTCAGGATTGTCTTGCATTTCAAATAAATCAGAAAACAGTATAACCAGTGAGCGTTTGTGAATCTGTTGCGCTATGAGGTGTAGCGACTCAATCATACTTAGCGTGCTTTCATCTTTACGATTGTAGCCACTCAGCACTTTATACAACTCGGTGTTTATAAGCTTGTGGTGCTGAAAGGTAGATCGGGCGGGCGTATTGGTATCATGCCTGCCGAAAAGACTTAGCCCAACAGCATCACGCTGCCGCTTTAAAAGATTCATTAAAGCCATGGAGGCTATACAAGAGAAAAGCAATTTATTGGGATTTTGTACATCCCCCATCCTGCCCTCGGGGTAAAACATACTGCCCGAAGTATCAATCACCAAACGGCAGCGGAGATTGGTTTCCTCCTCATACCTTTTAGTGTAAAGGCGGTCGGTACGACCATACAGCTTCCAGTCAATGTTTCTGGTGCTTTCGCCCGGATTGTAAATACGGTGCTCCGAAAACTCAACCGAAAACCCATGAAACGGGCTCTTGTGCATCCCTGTAATAAAACCTTCCACCACCTGGCGTGCAAAAAACTCAAGGGTTTCAAAATCACGAAAATTCTGGATGTCGATGTTTTCTTTTTGCATGATACATACTAAGTTTACAAAAGGCCTAACGCAAATAACGGAAATGGATTTTGACTTTATCATCCATACCCCGTTATAAATTAATTTACACGATGCTACCTTGTAAAATTATGATGCTGGGTAGCCGTAAAATAGTCCCTGAAAATTTGATTTAGCACCTGGCCGTCTCGGCTGGCATTTACCCCAAGGGAAGGATATAGCGCAATTATGGTTTTTGACAGTTCTCTTACTGAAGCGGCTGCCCACTGGTGTGCTTCCATATTAAATTTTTCGGTAAACTGCCTTTCCTGAGCCGTTATTATCTCAATCTCCTTTGCCAGTTCATACACCTTTTTGTTGGCTGCAGCTATCACCTCATCTAAAGCGGTGGTCTCTGCTTTATCTGTTGCATTTACTTCTTCAATAAAGTGCTCAACCATGCCTATATAATTTACCCAAAGGGTTAAATCAGCAAAAACTGAAAAGGGTATTTTAAAGATCGATTGATTAAGGCAAAATCGGTTATAAACAAAGCTGTAAGCCTCATCAACCATAACATTCTCCACTTTAAAAGAATGTGTGGCTGATGCCTTTAAGCCCATCGTGTTCCAGTCCTCTATTATTTCTACATCACTGGCAGCAACCACGAATGACAGAAACTCAGGTGAGCCATCATCATGACTGAGCTCCTTACCATCTTCAATAATTTTGGCATTGAGCGTAAAGTGCGTTAAATACGGAGCACCTGTAGCATATCGCCACTTCCCGTTCAATTTATAACGACCATCTATTTTTTGGGCTGTGCCAAACAACCCCCCGCTTCCGCCCAAAATGGCTGGTCCGCCAAATATTTCTCTGGCTGTTTGCGGTTTAAGGTTTCCTATAAAATAGTTTGCCCCACTGCAAAGTGTTACTGTCCAGCCCAGGCTACCATCCAAACGGGCTAATGCCTGTAGCTTACTAAGCCCAGCGGCAAAAGCCATTTCCAGTCCGCCAAACTCCTCCGGCACCCATATATTCCAAAGGTTTTCACCAGATATCCAGTTCAATACCTCGGGCCTTAAAGCAGGGGCATCTCCCAACATTCCCTCAAGCTGTTCCATACACTTTTTCATTTTCCCTGTTCATTAATTTTCGCCACTTTAAATAACCCGAAGTGCCCATTGCAAATAGAAAAACCGACATAGCCGCATATATGTACAGCTCTTTATACATCAAAAGTGGAATAGAAATAATATTGCTGACATTGAGGTATATCCAGTTTTCAATTTTGCGTTTTGCCATTAGCCACATCCCCGCCCAGGCAAATGCACTTACAAGGGCATCCCAAATGGGTACGTCAGAATCTGTATGAAAGCTTAGCCAATAAACCATTAAAGTAAAGCACCCTATCACTATCCCCAGAGCTTTTAAATGCTCTTGCATGCCAGATATGCTAATGGGAGTCTCGGACTTATGTTTACCAAATTTCCAGTAAAACCAACCATAAATACTCATTACCAGATAATATAGATTCAATAAAATATCAGCGTACAACGCGCTTTGATACAGCACCCACATGCTGGTAACAATGGCCACAATGCCAAATAAATAATTGTGAATGCTGTTTTGCCGGGCAAGCACTACCTGCCCAATTCCAAACACGGTACCTATGGCCTGAAGCCATGTGAGGTGAAGAAAAAATTCCTCTATCATTGTTTTTTACTTTTTCAATGAAATGAGGAGATGAACCAAGACTATTACCGATTGGTAATAACCTAAAAATCCCTACGCCAGCATTACCCGGATCAGGTGTGGGGCCGTGCCCCTGGGTATCATCTCAGCCACACCTAAGCGCGGCACCCCATTCTTTTGGCAAATGTAGAACCCTCACTCCTTGTAAAAAAGCGCTTACGGTTTTTATTACTAAAAACAGCCCTAGCGGCTAGCAACAACTACATTGCATATTTCCCGGCACCAAACCCGCAAAACTTAGAAATTGCAAATTCAAGAAGATTCCGAATGTCGATATTTTCCTGTTGCATGATACGCACTAAGTTTTCAAAACTGCAACCTTGGTGAATTTCCTGAATCCGTATTAACATTTAAAAACTTAACCGAACTAAACCTTTGGAATAATGACCTTCATGATATACCCATAGAACTATTCGAAATGTCGTCATTAAAAAAACTTGAGTTGGGTAACAATAAAATAAACGAATTACCTGAGCAAATTGGAAGCTTAAAGTACCTGGAAATTTTAAGTATTGCGAATACACCTATCACCTCCTTACCCAAATCCATTGTAAACCTTCAACAACTGAAACAGATTTACCCACCTGACTCTTTAGATTATTTCCCACCTGAATTAGCTAGATGCTTAAGCCATGTATTTTCATATAGAGGAATAAAAAACTATAACGAATTCAAAGACCAAATACCGAAAAAATAAAGGCCACGGCTAGCACCAGCCACAAGACAGACCATTTAACGGGTCACCTAAATTTTATGGGGAGAAGTCAGTATAAAGTACTTTGGCCGGCAAAAAATAATGGAAATAGATAA
>JBLWXT010000058.1:0-7010 GCA_048267305.1 Owenweeksia sp.
GCTTATCTATTTCCATTATTTTTTGCCGGCCAAAGTACTTTATACTGACTTCTCCCCATAAAATTTAGGTGACCCTACATTCAAAGTATTAATTCTGACTGGTTAGTGGTTATATTGATTCTAGCTTAGGACCAAATTAAGTATCCTCAATAACCTGTCCTTCAAAGGATTTTTTTTGATCGAGTTTGATTGAAAACGAAATAATTCACGGTATACAAGCTTCATTAATTCACCTGCATTCCTCACCTCCAACTTTTGCATTATGTTAGATCTGTGTTTCTCCACCGTTTTACTACTAATAAAAAGTTGTGCAGCTATTTCTTTGTTAGAGCCACCTGTCATGATCAACTCCAACACATCCCATTCCCTTTTTCCAAGTTTTTCTAGATTTGACTTAGTAAATGACTTCTCCTCCTTCCCTTGATGTAAATATTGATACTCATTTCTTTCTGGCTCATCAAACAGAACTGGTTGTAATTTCTTCACAAAATCTATTGTGTTTGCTACATTTAAAAAGTATCGTCCTCTTTCGGGGAATTCATTTCTCAACCTCTCTCTATTTTTTGCTTCACCTATTTCCGTCTTTATTTCAAGCTTTAGAGAGTAACGCTCTTTCGACTTACTCACTACTAATGAGGCATTCATCCCCTCATGATTGTTTTTCACACCTGATTCTTTTATAAAAATTAAAAAAAAACCACCCTAACTCTGACATTAAGGTGGTTTCCATTTTCCCTATTTTTCTAACACTATCTATGAAAAGACTACTAGTCTTTTGACACCCTCTTATAAACGGTAGTATTTCCAGAATTTACTTCTACCATATACACCCCTCTGGCCAAGCCTGAAAGATCTATTGTGGTTGAGTAACTACCATTTACATGATCGGTGTTCTTTTTAAATACTTCTCTTCCGCTCATATCGAGCAATCGAATGGAAGCCTTATTACTTTCCTCACCCACAAATTCGATAGACAAGGTTGCATTTGTAGGGTTAGGATAAATATTTAGTGTTTCACTAAGTGTTGTCTCTTTAAGATTGATCCCCTCAATGGTAATTACTTGAGTAACTGTGTCTGTGCCACAAGAACCATCCACCACCAATTGAACTGTATAAGTACCATTAGAAGTATAGCTATGGCTTGGATTCACTCCAGTACCAGTACTACCGTCTCCAAAGTCCCAAGCGTAGGTAGTAGCCCCAGCTGACCCGGATGCATCAAAAGTCACAGATGTGCTACTTTGGGTGGGGTTGCCTACAGATGGTATGAAGGAAGCTTTTACAGCATTAGATGAGTCTGCATAAATTGTGATTTTTCCATCTGCTCGGTTACACAAATCATGAATAGTTACTTGCCAATCGTAAAAATGTCTGTACTCACTGGTACTATTTACAGCAGGAGTATTTGAAGGCTTTCTGAATGACTCGTAGATTTCTAACACCCCACCATTTACTGTATAAGGATAATTAACTCCATAAGTATCATATACCAATAGTGGTTTCACATTAATATCAATAAGTTCTCCTTCCAGTCTATAATCCCCACTAGTAATGTATTGGCCTAACTCTATCCATATTGGGCTTTTGGTAATGTTGCCCGTGATATTAATGGTATCAGGACCATATACATGAAGCTCAGTAGAGTTATCCACAATACTTATCACATATCCCCCTGAAGTTTCGGTATAAACTTTTACGGAATCCAGGGTTATTGCACCATTTACTCTAAACCTCAAACCTCCCAAGTAGGCTGTTGCTCCTAGGCCACCAATATCATAAGCGAATTTACCCACAGTATCTGAGGCAGAGTATAACCCAAGTGACTTAAGAACAAAGGTACTATCCGGTGAAGTAATCGGGCCAACCGAAATACTATCACCTGTGCCTACAAAAACTCCATTCTGGGTTTCCCATTGGTATACACCATAGTCTTGCGGAACTAATAATGTAGCCATCTCTCCAGGACAAATTGTATCCTGCACTACTGCGGCAGCAGGGGCACTCTTATCAAAAACCAATACCTCAAGGCTCAATGTATCATTGGTGATTACCTGATCGCCTGTTAGCTGTGTATAAGCTTTAATGTTGATAAGCCCTCCACCATATGTATTCAAATTAGAAATAAATATAGTGTCGAAAGCAGAGCTGGCTAAAGTGCCACTATAGGTTACTGTTTGGGTTATATTGACTCCTCCTGATACACTTATGCCTACATCAAAATTGGATTGAGCTTGGAGTCCATTATTGGAAACAATAGCATAAATAGCATTGGTGCTATCACCACAAACACCACCCTCAATACCTAATATTTTAATCACACTTAAGTCATCAAATACCGGAGCATATTCATCTGCGCCAATATCTACAGCTAATGGAGAAGAAACCAATCGAGGATCTCCATCTATGTCAATCAAAACGCCCACAGTAGTGTCACCTACATTATTAGCAAGCACACCCAATAAATGTAAATCTGTGGAAGATACAAAGCCCGGATCTACCTCTAAGCTATTGATATTGATACTTGTGTTTGCCGTTTGCCATGCTGAAAGACTGGTGTAAGTGCTTCCGTTGTCATCAATCAGATTACCGGATTGATCCTCTCTATAATAGATGTTGTAATCCATAGAGTCAGTAACAGCCATACCATCGTCAATAAGTGCTGCTAAATCAGAAGGCGATGTAAAAATATTATTCCGCACATCTGCATATTCCTGATCATTAATTCTGAAACCTGGCAAGCCAGAGCTAGTATTGTGGTAGATGTTTACATGTCTCACGTCAATTATGTTCAGTGCATCATCGCCAGTACTAATCACCATATTATTAATAATTTCTGAACGAGTGGAAGGGTTGTAATTATCATCATTTCCATCATTCACTGTCAAACCGAAATCAGGTGTAGTTATAGTATTGCCTTTTATACTAAAGTCATTAGCATCAAAAATATAAAGACCATCTGCGCCACTCGCGGCCACACTCAAAGCTTCAATATGGTTATTGTTTACCTGTAAATGTTGAAGCTCATCAAGGTCAATTCCTCTTTCATAATAATCTATTACACGATTATTAGAAATAGTTACATCAAGAGCAAAATCTCCACTTCCAATTCCTTCACAAAGCAAGCCCATTCCTCCGCCAAGTACAATATTAGAAGTGATAACCAAAGTATCAACATTGTAGGCAACTATGCCTATAACAGACTGATCACTCTGAAGAGAGTCTAATTCCACCTCACATGAATCAATGCTAATGTGTGAAGCATTTGATACATAAATACCAGATGCGTTGGTATAGAGTAAATTCTCAATACTAAACTTATTTATACTCACAAATGAAGTGCTATCTATAAAAATAGTATTACCTGTATTTGACGTTGCCGGGTGCTCTATGAGAGCACCGCTACCATTGAATGTGATTGTATTTGTTGCAGATACTCCCTGTACATTTATTAGGTGCAAAGTATCAGAGTAGGTTCCTGGCTCAGCATTAAATATTACGGGGCCTGACACACCACAATCTGCGAGTCTCTGACCCGCTGCGCCAAATGAACTAAAATCAGCAGTGGCAGAAGTGCCAATGGTGTAGGTTCCTGCCAAAGCATCAGAGCAAGGAGTACAAAAACTTATGGGACCTACCCAACCACTCGTATCAGAAGTACAAATCGATCTAACTAGATATTCGTAGCAATTTAACCCAGATAAAGTATCCAGTACTAAACTGTCAGCGGTTACAACAACTTTGGAGCCAGCGCCAGTTACCGTCATAGTCCCTTGAAAAAAGCCTTCAGGACCATACCAAACTTCATAAGCTGAATTATAAATACCTCCATCCCATTGTAGAGTAGCACTCGTATCTAATACATTACCCACTGTTAAGTTCTCAATTACTCCGCAAGTGTTTAACTCATAATGAAACTCGTCAATGAAGATACTTTCTCTATTTGATTCTTGACCATGCAAGAAAACAACTTGGTTATCTGTTCCATTGTACCCATGTAAAGAATCGAGCTGAACCATAACTTCTTCATACACCCCATTGGTTGAAGGATATATAGTATCCAATACATTAAATTCATTATGATTGCTTGAGTGAGTTGTGGCTACCACCAAACCAGCCATTTCTGGATCCATAGCAATTGCACCATAATACTTGGCAATAGAATCATCATCCGAATACAGTTGGAAGCGAATTTGCTTGTTTCCAATAAGCATATCTGAAAAGATTGGGCTAATTACCATTATGGAATCCGTTAGGGCATTTGCGGCCGTATTGTTCAAATGTATATGTTGAAATCCTTCACTGGGATGCATCCTGTCAATATCATAATAGATGGTGCTTGATATTGTATTAGCGTATGGTGTCCAACAATCAGACTCGAGATTAAGCTGACTTTCAAAACCATTATAATAAGGTGCTGTGAATGGCGTACATGGCAAGGTGAACGGAGTTGGACCGTAAAAACTATTATCACAAATGTTTTTTAAGTAAAGATCATAGGACATTCCAGCCACCAAACCAAAGTTACCTGTTGTAGTATCTATACTATTTTTTATAATGATCGTACTTCCTGAAATTATTCCAGCTCCTGAAATGGAACCCGAAGGTGAAAACAGCTGACCTTTTGGTACCCAAATCGCTTCCATTTTAGAAGTTGGATCAGCAATGTCCACATCAAATGTAGCAGAACTGTCTGTCGCCACCTTGAAATCTACCAAAGTTATAGGAGTGCATAATGGAATAAAATCATAACTCAGATCATCCAGTTGAATACCGGTATTTAGACCAGGTCCTTCCCATCTTATTGCGATTTGAGTATCCGTTCCATTATAGCCCTGAGCAGCCGTAAAAGGTATAACGACATAATAGTAATTGCTGGTTTGAGAAGGTGTAATGGATTTAACAAGTGTAAAACTGGATTTTGGATCATTCGAAGAAAGTGTTCCTATTTTTATTGTTTGTCCTCCATAAGCCCAAGGAACTTGTAGATAAAAACTTAACTGCTTGTCACCTGCTGTTAAATCAGAAGCTTCAGGCAGCAATACCATAAGAGTATCTTTATAATTTACAAGAGGGTCATTTACATGTCTGTACGCACCACCGGTGAAAAATAGTGGAACACTGTAAGATCCCAGAGGGTAATTTTCTATCTCAAAACTAGTATTACTGGGAACGGTTGTATAAATATCCCAACAAGACGGTAGAGAATCCACCCTATCCCAATCGTATGTTTCAAAATCATTGAAATAAGGAGCCGTAATAGGCCCACATGGAGTCTCAAACCTAACAATATTTGACCAATGTGAATAACCTCCTCCTGTGCAAATAACGCGAACGCGTGCTGCGTAAAGTGTATTACTACTCACATTGCCTATAGAATGCGAATTGGTGCCCACTATCACTTTTGTGGTTCCTGTTGTTGTACTAGTTCCTTGACTAAATTGAACCGTTGATCTATTCCAGTACTCCACCTCATAACTTAAGCCTGCACCTGCACTATTCCAGTTAAGATCAACTGTTCCTGATGTGATATTACTGGCAATCAAGCTAGTCGCTCTATTACAATTAGGAGTACTCTGTACCCTTATATCATCTATCGCAATATTGTGGTAAGGATTGGTATTAGAACCTGTATATTGATTGCTAGAAGCTTCTGTTCGAAATATTATTTTACAACTGTCAAGTTTTGAAGAGGCACTCAAATAAGCTGATAAATCAATAAATTGGTCTTGCCATGCTGGAACGCTTTGATCTTTTAATGTAAAAATACTGTCATGCCAAGTATTGCCATCAAAAAAATCAATGCTAAACTTATTAGGGTTTGGAGCCAAACTATCATAGGTTACATTATAGCTAAATATAGATAGGGACAACTCAGGATTGGTAAGTGTATCAATACTAAAGTACTCTGTCTCCAAGTTGGTATATTGTCCAGGTGAATAAAAATAATCACCCCTTACGTAGATAAAATATCTATCATCTCCCGTATGATCTTTGGCTATTCCACCATCAGTGTGCATTGAAGTAACAGCTCTTACATTTGAGGGTTGCCAAAGCGCACTGGATGATGGAGAGGTAGAAGTATTTAGCCAGCTACTCGGAATTATGGGTAGTACTGGGGGTGCAATGGGTGTGGAAAACGTCTCCGCAAACGGAGCCACGCGTTGTGCAAACACTCCACATGAAAGAAGCAACATGTGAAGCAGTAGTAGTTTTTTAATCATTGTTTTAATTTTAATATTTTAAAGGATAGTGCAATTGAGCAACCTTTTGTACCTCATTTGCACATTTGTAAATGTAGCCTTAGAGTTCACCTAAGTGCTGTTTTACACATAGACACCTACTAGACACATTATGTTACAAATTGATAAACAGATACTTAAACACCAACGCGTGCAGTTAATTGGCTAGACATATTTCATCAAATACCAAAAAAAAACTTGATTTTGCAGCAGTCATTTTGAATTTAGAATAGCTAACACCACTCATACTCCATGAAAAAGTTCATTTTATTGCAAACCATACTACTTGCCCTATTGCAGTATTCCCTAATTGCTCAACAAGAACCTAGTAGGGAAAGCATAAGTTGGATATCCCTCCATAGTCTGGTCGAAAAACATCTAGAGCAAAATCCTGACTCCGCTCTTCTTTATATAAATAAAGGAATAGAACAAGCTAGGCATCAAGATGACCTGAAAGAAGAAGCCTGGTTTACTCAGCATAAAGGTCTTCTGTTTATGTTGATGAATGATAATAAGAAATCAACCCACTATCTATTTGAATCCATTCAGCTTTACAATTCAGTGAAAGACACTGTAGGACTGGCTCGTGGATATCTAAACTATGGTAACATAACTCCTAAATCTGATACTGCCCGATTGTCTTACTACCTTAAAGGGCTTTCTCTATATAAAACTATCGATAATACAGAAGGAATTTTAAAAGCGCTAAACAATGTTGCGATGTACTATCTGGACCAAAATAGATTGGACTCAGCAAGTCACTATTTAAAG
>JBLWXT010000059.1:0-6857 GCA_048267305.1 Owenweeksia sp.
TTATCTATTTCCATTATTTTTTGCCGGCCAAAGTACTTTATACTGACTTCTCCCCATAAAATTTAGGTGACCCGGGAAAAGCTACCTAGGGAACGTTACTGCAGCGAAGGAATTCCCTAATTTTAATCTGTTTGTAATAAGTCATCAAGTTGCAGACCACTATCATATCGAAGGATGCTAAATTGATTTAACCAATGATAGTATTGGGGGTACTCTTTCGCTCTATTTTCAACAAGACTTTCATCCAAATTAAATGAAATAGCATACCAAAATATTACTTTAAAACTTCTAAACTCTGACAGCGCTCTATCAGAAGGTTGTTTTCTAATATTAATCTCATTGACGGTATTCTCCGTGAGCAGCAGAATACAGTTATTTGTTGCGTTGTAAGTCAACAATTCCTTATCCTTATTAATATCAAATATTCTACTTTTTGATGAGCCCAAAATTTCGACATCATCTGTTTCATCGGTACAATTTGGGTAATACCATACGTGATTTATGTAATTCGGCAACAAGTTTATATTAACAGTATTATTCGAAGTGTCAATTTGGAATGTCAGAAAGTTATTAAAGGGACAATTGCCTAACTTTCCAGTAAATATGGCTATTGAGTCATCCGTGCTATTATAAAATTCTAGTTGCAACTTATGAGAGTTATTAGTTGCTACTTTTAGAATATTCAGAGTGTCATTAATACTATTAGTTTTAGTCTGACCAGCCAGATTCAAGGTGATCAGGATAAAAGTAAGCATTGAAAAAAAACCATTCTTTAATGAACTACTTAATTTTGTATCCAGATAGTGGATCTGAACCACTTTTGGTCGTATGTGTTTTATCATAAGATCTAGGTGTTGTTTTTCCGCCAGATGCAGCCCTTGCTGCGTTGTCGATATCAATAACATATCCTTGTTGATTATTTAGTTGATAGATAACATGTCCAATACCGTGAAGTAACCCCACATTTCTAGGCGTTGTTCCAACTACCTCACGGACATCTTTATATTTGCCTGTAGTGGTGGTAGTTCTAAAAGGATGATCTAGATCATAGGTCGTACCTTCATCATATGTAACGCTTCCATCATCCTGTCTTCTAGGTGTTTTGGTATAATACTCGAACTTCCTATCTACTCTTTCAGTAAAGTATGGTGCCTTTTTTGAAGGATCTATAACTACAGTATTTTCATTAACATCAAAGTCGCTAATTGTCACAGTTCCTTCACCTCCAGTTTCACGAGTATCAACTTCAATTAAATTGCCTTTATTGTCTACAATAGAATGAGTTTTTTTGTAAATAATGTTCGTAACATCCTTTTCATCCATGACGTAAAATAGCGCCTTAGCCACCAACTCTTCATCAGAACCGCTTTTTAACTGAGATGCTAGTACTTTTCGGTCTCCAGTATATATCAATTCATTGTTGTCATTAAACTCAAAATTTGCAGCAATATCCTTGCCCAGCGTTTTTTTAATATCTCGAAGCGTTTTTCGTTGATACTTCTTTTTAGATGAAATTATCTTTTTCCCGTCCGGATCAATAAAAACTATAGGAGAGTTTGCAACGTAATTATATGGGCTCAAACTCACATATTGCTTAGCCAAAGGATCTACACTCAGCCATCTAGATACCCTTGGGTCGTACATCCTGGCCCCGAAGTCCAAAGAAGAACCATCAGTGTTCTTGATCTCCTCGTCCTGTTCCATGCCGTTGAACCCGTACCTGTAATCACTGCTGAACTTCCTCCCGGGCATGATGGAGCCGAAGGGATAGTAATCCTGAGCACTGGTAACATCAGCCAAGTAATAATCAAGACCTAAACAGTGGTCTTCAATCACCACATTGTCTATGGTGTAATCTCCAACTGCGCTTGCTTCTATTACCAGTATAAAATCATCAGGTAATGAAAGACCTGTAAAACAGTTGGTTGATCCTACTTCCAAGGTGTAGCTATATAATTGGGTTTCGCTGCTGTTTTGAATGATAAATGTAAGTTTAATTTCATTCTCATCGGGCACAGCTACATCGATACAAATTTTTTGAGTACATTTCTGATCCGTATCCAAACTGTAAATCTTTTTAAGCCGTGACTCCTCTTCTTCACTTCTTACATAAATATGCGGGCTATCATACTCAATTATACTTTTTGCTATAGGCACCCAATCATTTCCGGAATATGAGTAATCTTTAGCAAACCTCTGCTGTCATTCTCTATATTACCTATAGTTAAGATCGGGAATTCCTGGTGATTATAGAAAGGATATAAATATTTCTAGCTGGTTTTACCTTCTTCAATTACCTTCCGTACCCACTCATTAGGTATCATATCAATAGTCATGTTTATTCGCTCTGTTTCGCCATCATTAATGACCTTGTGAGGGTCGGTAAGTTTTAAATACCAGCATTCCCCGGCTTGCATGTGTACAGGAATATTGTTTAAAAAGAATGTTACACCATCACCATTTAGGATAGGTATGGTAAGGCGTACAACGGATTTTTCTATTTCCAGGCCCAATGTGGGGTCGGTGTGCTCTTCTACAATAGAGTTAGGTGCCAGCCTCAGCAGTCTTACAAGAGTTACAGTGGTGTGTTCCCTAAAGGTGTTTACCAAACTCATAAGGTAGGGTGATTGCTTAAGAGCTTCTGTATCTGACCATTCTGTCCATGAACCATCGGCATAATCACCGGAAGGAGGAGGGAAGGGTAGTGAGGGATCAACCACATGGGCTGGTGCCCGCAATGGAATTACATTGTAATATTCAAAATGTCCCGGTTTTAAGGTTTCAAGGTCTTTCAACATTTTGGTGGCATCAAAGTAGAATGGCAGCTTTATACGATCGTTCAGCTGGGTGTTGGCTTGTTGTGCAGGTGTCATTGGTTGTTTGAAATTTATTAGCCCTAATATACTGTTTGTGATTAATTTGGCTCAGGATGAATTTATAGAATTGCAGAAAGCTGACAAAAGCCGGCATACATGTTTACATTATCAGGATTTTGTTTACCTATGAAGCGAGATTTCTCACTCAAAAGTTATTACGTTTACCGAAGGGTTCAACAATTTGAAATATCATATAAATGTCTTTAAGCCCCAGCGAAATATTATCAGAGACTCAGGCAGAGCACAGAGGTTTTGAAATGGATAAGGTGCTTCAGCCTCACCTTTCAGAATTGAATAGGCAGGTATGTGCCTTATTTGGCAATGCCTGTGATGCAAAATTAAAAGTGATTGAGGAAACCCATCTTAGCCTTATTACTGAAACTGAAAAGCTTTGGGGACCTAATGCCGGGGTGGGGACTTTGAAGTTGAGCCGTCTCATTAAAACTCTTAATGAATATGTGGAGGTAGGGCTGCCGTTACAACACTCAGCGGTAGGCGGATTTATAACTGAGGTTGCCAGGGGGTTGGATGATATAAAGATTAAACAGCCCAACAGAGTTAAAAGACCTCTCAGTGATGCCATTTTAGTAAAAAAGGAAACCGACTCTAAGGTAGAGCAGGAGGCCAAGGCCAGTAAAAAAACATTGAAAGCCCTGGGTATTTCACCTAAGGTAAATGTTCCTTTCAGGGAAGTGGTTACTTTTCATTTTTCTTTGGATGGAAGGCTGCGCCTGCTGGGTATAGAGGATAGGATTACCGCCATAGTAAAGGAGTTTTTAAGAGCATGGTCAGTGGTAGTGTATCAGAGTTTGAAGGACCCTGAAAGCGCTGTATCGCGAATAGAAAAATTGAAAAAATTAGCACAGGAGCAAACTGCCTATCTGAAAGAATATGTGGATAGAAGTGCTAAGTATATTGTTGATCAGATTACCGAGGAGGTACATCAGGTATCCATCATCCGGATTAGAGAAGGGCAAAAGGCTCGTTCGGCAGAGTTGGATGTGTTGCGGAGCAGGCTGTTGAGCGGACGAACCAGTTGGGGGCATCAAATGAAGTTATGGACAGCCAGTGTGGGGCTTTCTCTGCAGCTCTCACGGGTTAAGAATAATATGTCGGCTGAGCTGCAGGCTCTTGTGCAACAGGCGGAGGATGCCATATTTAACCCTTTGGAGAAGGAGATTCAAAAATCAGAGAAATTACTTGAGCATATCGGTAACCTGGTAAATGAAGGTCGTCTGGAGGATGCTTCAAAATTGACCGTATCCATGAATCTGAATGTTCATTTTGATGAGATACAGCTAAATGAATCTTTGCAATTATTACGGCATTTTACCCGTAAACTGCCACCATCAGTAACCACCTTTTCTGATGCAGGAGTTCAGGTTAATATGGATGCGGCCTATTTAGTGGATTATATCGTTGAGATGCATCTTACAAGCCCCTTGCAATCCCTGTTGCTGGAGTTGCCATCCCGGGCATCATCATCTTTATCCTCCCTTGCCAATAATATGAAGCTTATCGGATTTACCCTTTCTGCAGACATGGAGGAGTCGGAAGGCGATTTGGCGGTGGATGAGGTACTTCAAAAGTGTGTGGAAAGCCTCAAACGGGCAATAGATTCATTTAAGGAGGTGAAGGATGATTTTTACACAAAGTTTGGGGATATCAAGCAAAATGCGTTTGAAAGATTATCCATCAAAACCCTTTTAAATGATGCGCAGGAAGTAAACAGGGGCATAAATGGTGATAATGGGAATAATTCTTCTCCCAGGTTTTATGACCGATGGATAAGGAGAACGGGCCTTGTCATTCACAAGTATAGCCGTATTATAAATACTCATAAGGATGAGTTGCTGTATGCGGAATTTAAGGCCAAAAATGCAAAGGATGAAAGTGCGCATGCTCTTATGCGGAATTTCTACGAATCCGTTTCCCCTTCTCGGGATGTATTGGCAGCACTTCCTGTTTATTACAAGCAGCTATTTATAGGAAAACATGCTCCCCGCGAAAACCTTTTTATACACCGTGAACGAGAAATTCAACAGGCGAAGGTGGCGGTAAAGCGCCTAAGGCAAGGCTCGGGTGGAGCTATCGTAGCCCTGGGTGATGCCCTTTCCGGAAAGTCGTTTTTTATTGAAATGGTAAGCCGTCACATTGATGTGGAATCCGTTTATCGTATTGACCCGCCTCCTACAGGTAGTACAAATCCCGATAATCTATTGAGAATTGTGGGTCATCAAATTGGTGTTGAGCCGAAGGGGGTGGAAACATTTGGGGCAGCCCCAAAGGGATCGGTATTTCTATTTGATGACCTTGAACTTTGGTGGGCCCGACATGCAGAAGGGTGGAAAACAATTGAGCTTTTTTGTGAGGCCGTGGAGCGCTATAGTCAGGATTATATATTTATTGTGAGTATGAACAGTAATGCATATCGCCTGATTAAGAATAAAAGAAGATTTGCCAACGTATTTATAGAAACAATCCCCATGGCTCCCTTTACTCTTAAAAGCCTGGAAGAGGCATTGGTGGAGCGACATAAAACCGGAGGACTTAAAATTCAGCTGGATGGAATCTCTGAAGAGAACATTTCAGCGAGTAAGCAGAAAGCTTTTATGGAGTATATACTGGATAAGAGCGATGGTAATATTGGCGTGGCCTTTAATCTTTGGCTTGGCCACATATCAAAAGTTGATGGCGATCTGCTGATTATGAAATCCGGGAAATTCAGGGATTTACCTGCTGTAGCCGATAAGCTATGGCTTATTGCACTTACCCAATTGGCAATTCATAAGGCAACAGGCCCAAGAAAACTCTCGCTGGTTTTAAGCCAATCTCAGGGTGAAACATTGAATTTACTCTCTAATTTAAAGAGGGCCGCACTTATTGAAGAGATATCAAACGGGGGATTTCAGCTTTCACCCTATATGCAGCCTTTTGTGATGAAACGACTTAAGATACTTCAACTCATTTAAGTAGAAATTTATGGTAGATATTCAACAAGCCTTGAACTTTAACCTTTGGCCTCTGCTTACAGTAGCTCTGTTTGGGTTGGTTTGCTACTTTGTTATTCGATTGTTGAACCGGATAGTGATGGCAAATAATGGGGTAGCTCCATGGATCATCAGTGTAAAAGATAAATGGCCTGTGTTGGAGCGTTTGTTTTGGAGCCTTTTTGCTTTGGGGTCACTGGGTGCACTTATCAAGCCAAATCCATTGGTGGGGTCTATAATAGTAGTGTTAGTGCTGGCTACCACATGGGGGTTTATAAGAAACTATGTGGCAGGCATTTTAATCCTTACAGGGGGGGGGATTAAAGTTGGGCAGTCTATTAGGTTTGATTCCTATGAAGGTAAGGTAGTGAGGCTAAATGCGCTCAACTGCGATATAGAGCTTGACGACACAGGTAAGGAAACCTTAAAGGTTCCATACTCTACATTGGCTTCTCAGCCTTTGATTAAAACTAGTCCTTCTGAAAACAGGGTTACCCAAATATCTATTCTTGAGATTGGTGAAAATCAGGATCCACTGGTTGTAGAAGAACAAATAGAGAGTACTTTATTAAATATGCCCTGGCTGGTGGCCGAGGATGGATACTCTATAGAAAGGCTTGAAAATGGAGATGACCATTTCAGGTTTAGAGTGGTGTTGCAAGGCATTGATAAAAAACAACTCAGGCAGGGAGCGGAGGAGCTGAAAGCCGTTGTTTCATCTGCAAATAGACAGTAGGGCAGTTCAGGCTTTTCTGATTCTTTAACATATGATTTTTTGCTGGCACGGCAGGTGATTTTACACTTTCACCAGAGGTGCAGAAATAAGATTCATTATGCTTTGAGCAGTGATCAAGCAAAATCTTTACAGATTACCGTAATCAGTATCATGGCAAGAAAATATTGTGGGTTGTCTTAAATGAAAAAAGCCTCCGCTTTCGCGGAGGCTTAAATACATTAAAGAATCTGATCAGCTTATGGGTAAGTCTGTCCA
>JBLWXT010000060.1:0-6638 GCA_048267305.1 Owenweeksia sp.
GAAACATCCATAATCTCCACTTTGCTTACCTCAGTATCTGAGCTCAAGTCAAAATAAGTTGTGGCAGGGTTTGGAAAGGAAACAAATTAGTTTCCCTGTATCAAAAAATTTTTCCGACCGATAATACTTCACAGCCTAGAAAAGGGACTACCAAATAAGCGGAGTTCTTTTCGGATAAAAACTCAGAAGAGGGCTACTCTAAATGAATCAAAACTTAATAGACAGACCAATAACTCTTGTCGGGTGAACACTGTATTTTGCATCAAGTGTTTACCTTATTTTGTAAGTATAATCCGATTTGAAATCATATCTTCAAACCGCAGCAAAAAACATAAAACTATGATTTTTAAACAATGCCAACAGCATGTATTTACAATCATTTTGATCTCTCTATTGTGTCGCGTCTCAGGGATGCCGGGGCACACTGTATATAAAGAATGGAGTATTGAAGAAATGCATCAGGCAGCCGAAGATGTCATCAACTTTGATCAGGATAGCACATTCAAACTGCTTCAGATAGCAGAGAGTCGCATTCAATGTTTGCCACGTGGTCCAGAAAAAGCTTACCACCAAGGAGAAAATCACCTTCGTTGGGCTGATTATTATTGGATCAGGTTTTTACCACAATCCAAGTATCATTTACAAAGAGCTTTTACGTATTTCAAGGAACATCCTCAAGACAAGAAACTGGCAGAGGCCTATTACGTAAAAAGTGCTATAAATTATAAAGAACAAAACCGTGAATTGCAAATGGCTTATTTGGACACATCAATCACTTATGCATTGCGTTCGAAAAATCCACAAATAATTTCCACAATTTATATTATGCAAAGTTTTTACTTACAAGCATATAATCTCTGGCAAGAGAGTTTTGACAAAACTATAATGGCGGCAGAATTCGCAAAAAAGTCCGGGGACTCCCTACCTGTTTCTGCTTCATATTTTATTCTAGCACAAATTAAGGAGCATTTCAATCAATTGAATGAAGCAGAAGAACTTTTTGAACAGTCAATTGCGTATGGAAAAGGCCATTACGATTTGTCTGGAGTATATCGGGGGTATGGATCTGTTTTAATGAAAAACGGAAAATTTCAAGAGAGCTTAACAGCGTTTCACCATTCTATGAAGCTATATTCTGCTGCCAATAACTACCGCTATGTTATGATGATTAGAGTGCGGATAGGAGAAGCATTGTTAGAACATGGTAAAATAAGCCAAGCAGTTGAGAATTTCAGGGAAATGCGCAAGCTAGAACCTAGCTTACCACCTAATATCCACACGCATCATTTACACTTCGCCAAAATGTTTGCACATTTAAGTGAAGAGGAACAAGCCCAAAATAATATCAAACATTTCCTTAACTCATATAAGTTTGGTCAGTTAAAAGGTGAAAAAGTCAATCTAATTAAAGATTTGGCGGAAGTATATGAAATACTTGGACATAAAGAGCAAGCAATTACTTATTACAAAAAATGGGGAAGATTAAAAGATAGTTTACACGCACTTACAAGCCAGCAAGAGTTAACAGATATGGAAAATCTTTATATTCTAGAAAAAAGTAAAAATGAAGTAATCACAGCTAAAAACAAAGCACTCATAGCAAGTAAAAGAGTTCAATTTATCCTTGGCGGAAGCCTACTTGTCATATTGATCCTGGCCGGAGGCGCCATTTATTTCATCCGCCTTAAAGCCCAGCAAGAAAAAGAAAAACTCCTTCTACAAACAAAAGGGACTCAATTAAATCAAATTCTCACAGCTCAAGAGGATGAACGAAAACGCTTAGCCCGCGAGCTACACGATGGCGTTGGACAATCTCTGGCCGCGTTAAAAATGCAACTACAGATGGCCGATGACAGCAAAACCTCTACCCGAATCATCAAAAAAGTGAATGAAATTTGCAAAGAAATACGTTCACTTTCTCATCAAATGATGCCACTGATTTTACAGGAGAATGGTTTGGAAGAAGCGTTGAGATGGCTTACCGATCAATGCTTGGTGAAAAATTCAGTTCAAGTAGACTTGGTGATACAGGGACGTCCAAATCGCTTAGCTCCTGAAATAGAAACCCACTTATACCGAATTGCTCAGGAGTTAATAGCCAATATTGTAAAACACTCCAATGCCAGCATTGTAGGAATCCAACTTTTGCGCCCGAAAGGAGAGGTTATACTGGTAGTGGAAGACAATGGAGTAGGATTTGATGCTGATGGAATAGGTCAAGGTATTGGATTGGCCAATATTCGCTCTCGCATTGAATCCATTAATGGAGAGATTGAAATTCAACCCATCCAGGGCAAAGGAACCTATGTACATATCCTGGTTCCCGTAAATGAAGAAGAACGATTAACCGCATAGAACAGTATGGAATCTATAATTTTAGCTGAAGACCACCAACTTATAATTGAAGGATATCGCCTACTGATCAATAAAGTTAAAGGTTTGGAAATAGTAGCAACAGCCTTAAACGGAGAAGAAGCGATTGAAATAATTAACCGCCAATACACTGATTATCTCATTCTCGACCTTCACATGCCCAAAGTAAACGGTCTGGAAGTTTTGAGGTATGTAAATGAAAAATACCCAAAAATAAAGGTGATTGTTATTAGCATGTTTGGAGATCCAGTCACGCATAAAGAAGTATTGCGACTTGGCGCCAAAGCATATTTGCTTAAGCATGCCGATCAAGAAGAGTTTAAAATGGCCTTAAAACTGGTGATGAAAGGTAAAAGCTATTTCAGTCCAGAAATTTTTAACGACCAACCCAGCCTAAAAAATGCCCCTAAGAGCACTCCGGTAATTCCATTGGTAACACTTACACAAAGAGAAGAGGAAGTACTTACTTTGATCGCAAAAGGGTTCACAAATAAAAAAATATCGCAAAAGCTATTCATAAGCCCCAAAACTGTTGACACTCACCGAGTTAACATAATGAGAAAACTGGATGTTCATAATGTTACCGGAATCGTAAAGTATGCCATGGCCAATGGCTATGACGTATAGGGACATAACCTAAAAATACTAGGCTAAGTGCCTTACGCAATCACATTGCTATGGCCTGCGAGGCCATCGTTTTTGCGAGCAACTAAAAATAACTCCCTCACAAAGTATAAAGTTCGCCTCATAGTTGAAGTGTATTCCACTATGATGTCCTGTAATTCACTTATCGATTCCATTGCAATATTGTCTATACTTCTGTACCAACGTTTAAGGTCAAAAAGCAACATCAATTTACCTTTAGCTCAATTTAGGTTACTGTTGCTGAAGCTGCCCATCATCCATCTCACAGTTTTAAAGCTCACTGAAAATCTGCACCCAAATTCATTAACTACTACCCCCATCAAAATAATAGCCACATGTTTCAAATCAATTTGTGGCCAATAAATACATGGTTCCCCCTATTGCAACTTAATATTTAAATAAAGTGATTTGTGTAGAAATAGAGTGCACGGTTGGGTATTCCCACATACCTACTTGCTTTTCTACTGTATTATTTACTAACCCATACGGATTTATTATGAAGAAAATGAAGTACTTTTTAACGTTGATATCCTCCATATTTACCTTGGTGGTATCCGGACAGCAAATTTTGATAAGTGAAGACTTTTCCAACCCGACTGATTCAGTAACCCTGAGCGGTTGGAGCAACGTCAATCTTAATAATAATCGCCAACTATTTTGGTTTGGCTATAATAAACGCAACTACGCCATAAATTCACCCATGAGTGGAAATATAGCTCTGTTTGACAACAACGAATGGCTATTTGACGCTCAATTAATGGATGTTGTGTTAGAGTCACCGACCTTTGACGCCTCAGGAACCGGAACGATTACCTTAACATTCGATCATTATTTTCGTGCAGGAGGAACCGGGAATGCTTACTCTGTAGAAGTATACAACGGCACCGTTTGGGATACAGTCACTTGGGCTGACACTTCCACCTCCCCTAATCCCCCTTCGGGCACTTACACCACCACTTCCGAAAGTCATGACATTACCGCTCTAACCGGAGGCTCATCCAATGCCAAAATACGTTTTAGATATTATGCACCGGTTTTTACCGGGGTGTATTGGCTCATTGACAATATTGAGGTTCAGAAGTCTAGCTGCCCCCCTCCTTCAAGTCTGGCTGCCTCCAATATTACCACTGCTTCTGCAGATATTTCCTGGACAGCGGGTGGAGCATCTGATTTCAATTTACAGTACGGCCCTTTAGGCTTTTCTCTTGGCAGCGGAACCGCGATAAATACATCAACCGCCAGTGCCACAATAAGCGGATTAAGTCCAAATTCTAAATACGAATTTTATGTTCGAGATAGCTGCGGATTAGGCATGGTCAGCAACTGGGTAGGCCCCTATTCCTTTACCACCCTTTGCACTCCATTTTCAGCTCCTTACAGCGAAAGTTTTGATAATGGTGTGGTGCAGCCACAAATACCCGGCTGTTGGAGTAGCTTAGTGGAATCTAGCGGCTTTGCTTCTTACGCCAGTACCTTTGGGGTAGGTTCCAATTTTGTGTCTGGCCCCAATGCCATTGTAATGTACCACGGACCTGGGAGTAGCTCTTCTGATTTTATTGGTGCTATTTCTCCTGAATTTTCTGACTTAACGACCAATTTAAATCGCGTACGTTTTCAGGCAAAAACTAGTGATGGTAGCTCTATTATAGTAGGTACCATGTCTGACCCTACTGATTCCTCTACTTTTGTAGTAGCCGATATAATCCCTGCTGGATATATTAACTATGCACAAGTAACGGTTGATCTTGATAACGTGCCAGTTGGTCATAAACATGTGGCTTTCATTCATGGAAATGAAACCTCAGGCTATGTTTACTTTGATGATGTAATTTACGAAGCCATCCCTTGTCAGGCAACTGCAGGCATAGGCTCCTTTACTACGGTTTGTGGAAACGATAGTGCAGTGAATTTGAAGAATTACTTACAGGGCCACAGTTCTGGTGGAACATTTAAGGATACTGACAATTCTGGAGCCCTTTTTGACTCTATTTTTGATGCTAGTTTAGTCTCCCCTGGAAGAAACTACAAATTTACCTATCTAATATCGCAAGCGGGCTGCCCAGACGATAGTTCTCTTGTGACAGTAAATGTTGAAGCCCCAACCAATGCCGGAAAAGATGTTATGGATACAAGCTGTGCACTAAACAATGTGAACTTAAATAACTACCTGGATATCAACGCACAGATAGGTGGCCAATGGGTAGACGTAGACGCAACAGGATTTCTGAGTGGAAGCATTTTTGACGCTTCACAAGTAATCGCAAATAATGTTTATCATTTTGACTATGTGGTAAGTGGTATTGCATGCGAATCTGATACTGCCCACGTCAATTTGCTGATTACCGATTGCAATACAGGCCTTTACGAACTACAGACCAATTACATTAACATATATCCCAACCCCCTGTCTAACATCCTAAATATTGAGAGGAATTCTGCTTATACAGGTGATTTCAAAATACAGCTTACAACAGTAACCGGACAAGTCTTGATAAACACAACCCTAGGGCGAGGTAAAAAGCAAAGCCTTGACATAAGTCACTTAGCTCAAGGAGTTTACCTCCTTACTATGACAAAAGAAAATGGAGCACATCAAGTCTATCAAATTATGAAAAAATAACAGAAGTAAAGAATCATCATAATAAATGTCAAAAAAGAAAAGTGCTCTAAAATGTAGAGCACTTTTCACTCTATAAAAAATTTGTCGCCAAACTTTTCAAGACGTATCATCGACTAGTAAATAGCGGGAATTCTTAAACTTCCAAGTAGAATGCAAAAAATTGTCTTTGCTTTATTTATAGCGTATAGTCACTGTTTATCAGCGCAACCCCTGCATACCAGATAGTTTACAGGCACCCTATCAAATACCGAGCTCAAACCCTGGAACAATATATGATTTCTATTTAGCACACGTTTGCAGCAATAATACCAGCCTCTTTTTTGGGCCAGCGAATGCACGTACCCATAGTGGGCCATTACCAACACCATTTTCCACCCTCAAGAGCATTCTAAAAAATGGCGTTTTTGAAATTTATGTTGATGCCTCCAGTTCAGCCTATGCCGATTGTTACCAATGGTTATAGTACTGGAAGTGGAATTAAAGATACTATTACATATAGGCAAGGCGAGAATGGCTTGCAGAGCATCAGCTTGGTTGTAAGCAATGCGTGTGGTACTGATACCCTGAGGAAATTTGTGCAGGTGCATATTGGAATGGAGGAAATTAAGGAGAAATGGAAGTGGCAGGTTTTCCCAAACCCTGTCGTGAATACATTCCATGTTCGTATAAATGGGTAAAGGAAATATTCGAATCCGACTACTGGACGTATTGGGAAAACCGGTTTTTGATGAAGAATATTCACCAGAAAATAAAACACTGAACCAGGAAATAAATTTAGCGGAATTTCCTCGGGGATTGTACATCGTGCATATAGAAGGGAGCAATCAAGTAATACGAGGAAAAATCACTTTACAAAACAAGTAAAGCTTCTCTCCTCCCAATATCCCAACTTTTACACGAAAGACCTCCACGCCATAGTTGATGCTGAAATCTCCGTAAGGGAAGGGCATAAAATTGCGCATGATTTAAAAGATCACCTTATAGCTGTAAAGCCAGAGCT
>JBLWXT010000061.1:0-6127 GCA_048267305.1 Owenweeksia sp.
GCTACAATACTTGAGTCTGCTGCTGAGTTCCAGCTGAAGATCAAACTGTCACATGCAGGAGCAATACCCGAAATATTGGTAGGTGTTTGGCATCCGCCACCAGGAATGTTCACAATTACAGTAACTGTACTTGTAAAAATTCCGCATGGACTGTTGTAGGTAGCCACGTAATTATATACGCCACTGGCAGAGTATGGCCCTACTACAGTGTTTGGCAAAGTATCAATAGGATTACCATTTAAACTCCATGTAAATCCTTGAACGCTACCCGCTGTTGGAACAGGTACATTGGTATTAACAACATTTGGATCTTGAGCATCAACACTTGAAACCACCCAGTTACTGGCGTTATTCAAATCAGTGCCAGAAAGCCTTATACCACTTGTTGTAGAATGATTACCAGAGTTTCCAGACCAATCTGCGGCCGTAACCCCTGATGAAGCCGGGAAGCTAAAGGTAGTACCCGCTCCTACAGCGTCAATAATACCTCCATTGGCATCTTTCAAAATACGACCGTTGTTACCACCAGAGCTAAAGTTGCCTGTATAAGCGCCATTGCCGTGATAGTAAAAATTGGAAGGACTTTGAACGCTGCTCCCCATCTGTCCAACGGCAATAATAGCCGTTCCGTTAGGGCCAAGTAATGTTCCTGGTGTAAAAGTGAAAGTACTCATCATAGATGATGGATCCCACTGCTCAAGGGTAATACCACCTAAATCAGATCCTGGAACACCGGTTATCTCGATATAGTCATCAGCCAAAAGATAAGAAGGCCACCCACCTAATGGAGCACCAACCGTGTACTTATAATGACATACTTCGGTAATAAAAAAGTCGCTTCCTCCAAAGAACGGAGATTTGGCTTCCAACTCAACCGTATCTGTTATATTACTGATAACCACCGGGCCAAGCGGGCTAACTTCCCAAACCGGGTACACCGTAAACGTAACACTACTAATCAATGTATCATTGATGCTAGTCAGGTTATCAGCATTTGGGTTGATATAGGCATTAAGCGTATAAACACCTGGTATGGAAAGATTGACAGGAGTACCAATTAAAGCTGCGGTAGCTTGTGGCGCCAATGTTCCGGTATTAACTGTAATAGTACCATTACTATTTACAGGCCCCGTAACACTCCAGCTTGCAGTAAGCGATGTAGTGCCAAAGTTCTTAATCGCACCAATAGTGTTTTGTATCTCCAACACAATAGTATCATTGGTTCTTAAACACTTGCCATTTTTAGAGAAATTACCACTTATAATAGCAATATCACTAGCTACTGGCGTGTACTCATCAGCTCCTATATCCACTACGGTTGAAGGCGCTTGTGGACGTGTTTGCCCATCTATATCCGTGGTAATACCTACTGAATTATCACCAGCATCATTTGCCAATCCACCTAATACGTGTAAGTCATTTACACTTGCAAATTGAGGGTCACCAGAAACAGAGTTAACGTTTTTGGTAGGCTCGGCCAATTGCCATGCGGCAAGAGTAGCACGAGCTCCTCCACTGTAGGCCAGGTTAGTACCTTTGGTACTGTACAGGTTATAGTCTAAGTTGAAAGTGCCAAACGGAGCTGCACCAATGTACATAGCGTAGTTGGTACCGGTGTGCGCCACAATATTATTCTTGAAATTAATATTGTCACTACTTGTAGTACCCTGTATGGTAGATCCGCTGATATAACAGGCATAAGTACCGCTGGTAGTCATGGTATTGTGGTATGCATTCAAATACTTAACTGCATAAAAATATCCACCACCACTAGCACTGCCGCTAAGCATGTTATTAGCCACTAAGCCGGTAGCTGCTGATGTAGCAAACTGATTACAGTAGTAGCTGTACAAAGCGTAGGTATTTACAAATACGCTGTTTTCAGTTACCTTAAAGTTATCCGTATAATACAGGTATAAACCATAGCTGTTAACATTTCTGAAAGAAGACAGCTTGTTTCCTCTCAACTCTACTGTATCCACATAGTAAGTGCGGATACCATAGTAGTACTGATCTTCAAAATCACTATCAATAATCTTTAGATTTTTGATTTTTGAAGTTGTAGCACTACCATTTAAAGACACACCATAATAGTTACCTACAATTTTGCATCCTGAAATTGTTAAATTACTAACGTTATCTCCAAAAGAAGTTGGTGATGTAGATAGATTAGAAGCAGCCACAACGCATGTTGCTGATGAAGATGTCACTTTATTCCCAATCAAATCACAATTCATAATGTTGATATCCTTGGCTCCACTGTGCAACCACACAACATAGCTTCCACCACTATTCTGTATATACAGGTTATTAAAGGTTACATAGCTGGCTCCATCTAAATCAATGGCAGCAGTACCCGAAACCGTAATAATGGAATCTCCCGTAAGGGAACCATTGAATGTAATGGTGTTGGTAGCACTTGCTCCGCTTACGTTTTCAATCTTAATGGCATTGTGTCTTCCTCCATTCATATTAAATACAACCGGTGCCAAAATTCCACAGCTGTTAAGTACTGATGCAGCTGAATCAATAGTGACGAAATTGGTTGGGCCGGGAGTTCCTCCAATGGTATAAGTACCAGCAAGACCAGGAGTAGCACACTTAGTACATACTTTCAACGGACCTAATACAGGGGGTGCACCGGCAATTGTAGATGTACAGTTTTGTGTAATATAGTAATCATAACAAGTGTTAGATGACAATCCCGCAAGTGTTGCAGTGGTATTACCCAACGCTACATTTACAATTGTACCGGTTAATGAAGCTTGCTTAAATCCAACAGGACCCCACTCAATTGTAAATGCGGTGGTATTGGTATTCCAACCGATAACTGCATTGTTTGAAGTCACGCTGTTAACTCCTACTCCATTAGGCCCTGTACAGGGAGCTCCTGTAAATTCCAAAGCTCCGGGATCGGCAGGTATTCCTCTGGTGATTCCGTTAATATCCATACTTACCTGTGTAGTAAAGTTAGCACCCAATCCATCAATTACTGCTGACTGAGGAGTGAAATCTCCACCGGATACATTTACCAGATAAGGATTTAGGAAGAATGAATTTGAATCGTTTTTGGTAGCGGCCTGCCACTCACTGAATTTACCTTGTACCGCACCACTGTAGCCAAAATTATGAGTTGTAGACGGTGTAGCATAAAAGGCATTATTATCCATTTTGGAGCTGGATGTTAATGTTCCTCCAAGATATACAAGATACTTTGTAGCAGTACCTCCACGCTCAAGATACACCAGGTTATTTTGAATGTTTACATCGCCTAATGTGCCCGAAGCATATACGCCATAGGTTGATCCGGTAGCTACTGATGCAGGATCATTGATAACTACTGTATTATGAACAATATCGGTATAGCTGGCAGTAGTTGGATATAAACCGTAAATGGTACCACCTCCCTGCAAATTGTAAATAAGGTTATTTGCAACAAGGTTGGGCCTGCTGGAAGTACCCGTCATCTGGCTCATGTACATACCATAGATGGATGCATTGAGAGTGGTATTCTGTTGCATTAGGTCATGTATTCTGTTTGCAACAACAACTCCCCCACTCATACCATAGATATAAACAGAATAGGAAGTAGTAAGATTAGTCCTGAATGGTCGTGAAACATCATTACCTTCTATAGTAATTCCATTGTTGTAATAGGTATACAAACCATAATACCTGAAGTCTCTAATCCTGTTGTTTCTGATGATGTTACCATTTGCCGAGTCAACACTTTGACCATTGCACACCAATCCGTAGTATCCACCGCGGATAAGGTTATTTTCAATCAGGTTATAGTCGCCACTTGCTCCACTGGAGCTGGTTGCTGCACCTGAGTTCACTCCTGATATGGAAAAACACGCAAAGTTGGATAAGGTAGAAGCGGTATCACCAATAAGCTGACAGTTACTAATGGTGTTGTAATTAGCCCCATCGGTAAGGCGAAGTACTGTACCATATTCACCTGTAACATCTCCCAAAGCTAGTATACGCAAGCTATCAATTGTCATGTAATCTGTACCTCTAAGCTCCATGGTGTTCCGCTCATTGGTATTGGTAGAACGATAAGCCAGTGAAGCATTATTTCCATTGATGGTAATAGTATTAGTGGCCGAAGCTCCTGTAACCTGTTTAAATGTAATTTGCTCATAAAAAGCTGAATTGGGCGCCACATTTATAGTTACCGGTCCTGTTATACCACACACATCGAGGGCCAGGGCCAACTGTGTAAAAGAAACAAAGTTTGTGGATGAATAAGGCAATGCCGGATCAAGCGTATAGGCACCTACAACTGCACCAGGACACCCCGTGGTGATCGTTATCGGCCCGGCATAAGCACTATTACCTCCGGTACAATTGGCATTTACATAAATGTCATAAGTTGATAGTGGTAATAGGCCTGTTATGGTTGCAAAGGTATCCGCGGCCAGTACAACAGTACCCGTACCCTGAGCAAAACCGCTTGGCCCCCACTCTATATTAAAAGTAGTGCCCCCTAACCCATTGTAAGATACTAGCGCTGTGGTTGCCGTAATATTGCTGGCAACAAGACCTGTTGGCGCACCTAGTTTCATTATAGATGTTAAGGTATCATTGTAGGTAGAGGTGTCTATGGTATTATTTGGAAGACTTGTCCATGCTACCAATAAGTGATTGGTATTGGCCAAAAAGCTGAAGTTACCCAGGGTAACCACGCCAAACGAACTACCTGAACCTCCAATAGTATCTAAAGGAGATTTGTACCAAACCGGAGTTTGAAGAATACCATCTACCCTCCAGTTTACCAATACTGAGTCAATCTTATTGGTTCCGAAATTTTGTACGGTAACATTTACCGGATAAGAGCCAGGGCATACTGACTGAACACTATCAGATGCAGCCACACCACCGTCATTTGGAGCTGTAGAAGCCCTGAAAATTTCAATCTCTCTGAAGTTAGGATTAGACAACTGTCCGGGGCCTGTCATCTCAAACCTTGTAAACCTAAAACGATTGGTAGTAACCCTCGGAAAGGAAATGGTATTGATACACTGCACAGTAAGACCTGTAAAAGATCCAGCGGTTACCCATGCACTCCCATTCCAACTTTGAACAGTTACACCAGTCATTATTCTTGTGGTATTGTCCCCATGATGAATCGTTATTTCATCGAAGCTCTGGGGGGTGGGCCAGTTCCACTCAATCCAATCCGTACCAATGGTACTCGATGGCGGGGTATTGGTAGACATCCACATCTGCTGCGTGCCACAAGTACCTAAATTCAAATCATTTAGTGCAGTAGGCGGTAAGGTGGCCGAAGGTCCTGTGCAAGTCACAGTAGCCAAGGGCGCTATGTTTGCCTTTTGGGCGTCCATACCCAGCCAGCATATTATTATGCTGATAGTTAATAAAATTCTTTTCATAGAATCAATAATTAATGAAATAGGGATTTGTTAAAGAATGCTAGTCACGGTTTGTGAAGCACTTAAATCAACCAAATCAAGTTTACTGTGCCTTGGCTCAGCAGTTTTTACCTGAAGCGAATCTTGGTCGACCAGCCTGAAGGGTAAAATCATTCCTACCCGTTTAGCCTTTGCTGAATTATTATATCTTCTTTTCTACAATAAATATTAAAGATTTTTTAGTTAGAACTTCTCGATTGTTAACGGAGTTCATTTTAAGCAATAAACTATTTGGTTGTTACACTTGCTGATTATACCCGTATAACAACCGAAGCCTATAACCCCCTGAAAACCTATGTTGTAGAATTAGTCTCTGTTAATAAATTGAAAATGCCTTCATTAACATTTTACGCCTAAACAGCCTCTCTGAAAAAAAAGTGAAAAATAATTTCAAAACCCAATATCACACGACTTTCAAAATCTAAATTCCGACAGAAAGCACCTACCATAAGTTTGGTTTTATGTTCGGATTTTTCCCACGCCCACACCCCTCTCTGAAGTATCTTACCACAAAAGGTTTTAGGCGATTATCTTTTATTGTCTATTATTTTCGATATAAATTGTTACTAAAACGAACTGCTTTTATATACAAAACAAAAAGCCCCCACTTGGCTGAACCAAGTGGGGGCTTTAAAACAATTATTAAACTGATCCTTATTCCTTGATCAGTCTGCGTACTGCAGTATACT
>JBLWXT010000062.1:0-5573 GCA_048267305.1 Owenweeksia sp.
AACTCCACCTCCAGATACTCATCCTGAGTGGCCTTGTCTAGCTGTAGCGCTGCCTTTTCAATCTCAAAATAATCCAACAGCTCTTTTGGAAAAACGTACTCTAATGATTGCTTAGCTATTTCCATTATTTTTTGCCGGCCAAAGTACTTTATACTAACTTCTCCCCATAAAATTACGCTGATCCGAAATACCATGTCATCATAGTATTAAGGCCAGATGATCTTGAAAAGAGACTATGCTAAAATTTTTGCGCGGCTGGTTTCAAGAACCAAAGTAAAAACGACCTCAACCACCGCCCAATTATGGATAGTCGCTAATCTGGTTAGTTTATGATATCCTACCCCATTGTGCCTTGCCCTTCATCCTTAGGTTGAAATTGGCAAAAATGGCTCGGTGTTCAGGTTTGTTCAGTCCCGGATCCTCCTTCAGAATTTTAAAAACGGCTTCTCTGGCATCTTTAAGGATGGCCCCATCCTGCATCAGGTCTGCTATTTGCAGATTCAGCATTCCGCTTTGGCGAGTGCCCATAATGTCTCCCGGACCACGAAGCTTCATATCCACCTCCGAAATTTCAAAACCATCATTCGTTTTTACCATGGTTTTGATTCGGGTTTTGGCCTCATTGCTCAGTTTGTGGCCGGTCATTAAAATACAGAAGGATTGCTCGGCCCCACGGCCTACTCTTCCGCGCAATTGATGCAATTGGCTGAGGCCAAAGCGCTCACTGCTTTCTATTACCATTACCGAGGCATTGGGCACATTTACGCCCACTTCTATTACGGTGGTGGCTACCATGATTTTGGTTTTACCTTCTACAAACCGCTGCATTTCAAATTCCTTATCCGCAGGTTTCATTTTGCCATGCACTATACTAATCTGGTATTTTGGGAATGCCCGTTTTATACTCTCATAACCATCCTGCAGGTCTTTGTAATCCATCGTTTCAGATTCTTCAATAAGAGGGTATACAATATAAACCTGCCGGCCTTTTTGGATTTCCTCTTCCAAAAAACCAAATACCTGCAGGCGGTTTTTATCAAAGCGGTGAACCGTGGTAATGGGCTTACGGCCGGGCGGTAGTTCGTCTATAACAGAAATATCCAGATTTCCATAGGCCGTCATGGCTAGTGTGCGAGGAATAGGAGTGGCGGTCATAATCAGCACATGAGGAGGGAGGGTGTTCTTTTTCCAAAGGCTGGCACGTTGCGCTACTCCAAAGCGGTGTTGTTCATCCACTACGGCCATTCCAAGGTTTTTGAACTTTACCTTTTCCTCAATTAAGGCGTGGGTTCCAATCAAAATGTTCAGTTCTCCACTTTCCAGCTTGGCATGTATTTCACGCCTGGCGGCAGTTTTTACACTTCCTGTCAACAGGCGAACTTCCAGCCCCAGCTGATCGGTCATTTCCTTTAGGCCATTGTAATGTTGGGTGGCCAGTATTTCGGTGGGTGCCATTAGGCAAGACTGAAAACCATTGTCTATAGCCATTAACATACTCATCAAGGCCACGATGGTTTTTCCGCTGCCCACATCGCCCTGCACAAGGCGGTTCATGTGGCGGCCATGCATCAGGTCTTTACGAATTTCCTTAAGTACTCTTTTTTGCGCTCCGGTAAGCTCAAAGGGCAAAATCTCCTTAAAAAAGCGATTAAAGTTTTCACCCAGTTCTTCAAATACAAACCCTTGAAAGTTTTGTTGGTGGATCATTTTTTGGCGAACCATCTCCAATTGTAAAAAGAAGAATTCGTCAAACTTTAAACGATAACGGGCCTTTTCAAGGCGCTTTAGATTTTTTGGGAAATGCACTTCAAAAAAGGAAGCTTCCAAAGGTGCCAGATTGTTCTCTTCAAGAAAAGCCGGTGGGTAAAAATCTTCAAGCTGACCTTTGATTTGAGGTAAAAGGGAGCGGGTTAATTTTGATAGGGCTCGTCCATTCAATCCGCGGCTGTTTAGCTTTTCTGTAGAGGGATAAACAGGTTGTAATCCCTGCAGGGGGCTGGCTTTAAATTCCTCCAACAATTCTAACTCTGGATGGGGGAAGCTGTAGCGGTTGTTAAACACATTGGGCTTGCCAAATAATACATACGGCTGATTTACCTTCAATGCCTTTTTTACCCATTGTGCCCCTTGAAACCAGATGAGCTCAATACTACCGGTTTCATCTTCAAAACGGGCGGTAAGCCTTTTGCTCCGGCCTTTGCCCGTCATTTCATTCACCTGAGTGATCTTACCAATCACCTGAACTTCTGCCTCGGTGGAGACCACTTCATTGATTTTGTAAAACTTGCTCCTATCCACATATCTGAATGGAAAAAGGTGCAGCAAATCCCTGTAGGTAAAGATCTTCAACTCCTTTTTGAGGAGATCAGCTTTACCGGGGCCTACGCCTTTTAGGTATTCTATGGGTGTTTGTAGGGTATTGTAAGACACATTGCAAAGTAAAACCTCTTTCTAAATTATTGCTAATTCAGGTTAGTACTATTTATGCTAAGCTTTCTTGGAAATGGTGTACTAAGCAGTTCTACCAGTATAGCTGAGATGGTGGCGGCAACAACAAAGGGCAGCCAGTAATAATACTGTTCTAACCAATTGGTTAGAAAGTTGAGAATGAGCATCCAGGCGACACTTACAACCAAACCAAAGGTTCCTCCCAAAATAATATTGAGCGGAAAATAGGGTCTGTAGGTTTTAATCAAAGTGAAAAATATTAGGATGGGGATAAGTAAGGGTAAACAGAAAAGACTGCTTAGCATAATAAACCGAATTGTGCTTTTGAGTCCATCTATCATAACAACTAAACTTTCGTCTGGATTTCGAATGTATTCGTTTAAAATCAGAAAGATGTTTCCCAAAATTATAGTACAGCCAAAGTAGAGTAGGGATTTAGTGAAGATGTTCATTTTATTTCATTTTTAGCATTCTGTTTAGCCAAACTCATTTCTCGCCACTCTGGGGTATAGTTTTTAAGGTTGTTGTTTTTGTGGACGAGCTGTGATCTTAAATTTTCCTGTTCCCCGCGGCCCAGCCTCAGTTTGTCCTGATAATGTATTAGGATGGGCACGGTGCGTTCATTCAGCGTAAGCAGGTAGTTCCAATCCAGATTGCGGTGGTCTTTTATGTTTTCATGGATATTAAAACGAGCAGTGATGGTGCTCCAGTCCATGCAGAGGTTAACTGTAAGTATCATGAAGAACGACCAGTACAAATTGCGGAAGAGGTAGGCATTGGTACGGCCTTTAAACACTTTGAGAAAGGCAATTGCCAAGCCGGGACCTGCCATACTCAGATAAACAAAAACGCCTATTCGCTTTAGAGTTAGACCGTACTCAATTACGTAAAACAGGTTTTTAAAGCCAGTGGTAAAAAGCATGATTATGTTCAGTGCCATCCACAGCAAGGCCAGTCTTTTCAACCAACTGCTATTTGGCAGGCTGCTAAACTTATGTCCCCTAAAAAAGTAAAGAATAAAGGATGTAGCCAGTACAATTGAGAAGATGAGCATACCCACACCTTGGTGCACATATTGGCTGTAGTTATCGCCAACACCATTGCTAAGTTTGTTTACAAAAGCAATATCGCTCACCAAGAAGATTATCAGTACTAAATTCAAAATCCCGAAAAGGGAGAGGCCTGCTTGCTTCTCTATAGTGCTTTTTGGGGTATCCCCGGTCTCGTCATTTTTGTTAAAATCATTGCTTAGTACTTGATCAAAAAAGTTGAGTTTGGCTGGTAAGTGTGCTTTAAAAATATAAAGGGAGAAAAATGTACCCAACAGCAGGGTGAGAATCATACTAAAGTCGAGCATGTTTATCAGGTCCTGAAATCCCTTCTCAAAGAAGGGGTTGAAGTTGCTGTAAAAAGCAGCAAACAAAATGGCAATGAAAAGTGGAACCACCACCACAAAAAGTCCTTTCAGTAATTTTTGGTTGGTTACCTGTTCCTTGTCAAGGGTTAAAAATTCGGCAAGAGCCGTGAGTGGCCCGGTGAAAATGTTGATGAAGGATTTCGTCTCAAAAAACAGAAAACTGTTTTCAGGATAGAGCATTTGCTGACTGAGCCATGTGAGGCAAATAATACTCCAGATTACGGTATCAGGAGTGCCGTACCAAGCGGTGCAACCAGCTGTAACCATTGTGGCAATGGCAGTAATTATTATTTGTGGTTCCTTAAATCGGCCAGTATCCGTGGCCAGCCAGAAGGCTAAAATCAAGAGATCGAAAATGGCAAGGTTGATACCCAGACCCGTTTTGTGGAACAGTAGCAAGAAGCTGAGTGTGGAAAGTCCGATGGTCCAGTTGATTGATTTGTTTTTTGCGAAAGTACTTTGAATTGCAAAGTTCATGGGTAAAAAATTTTGAGGTTAAATTTTCTTAATTAAATTTTCAAGGGCGCTAAGGTGTTCGGCAAAAGCTGTTCGTCCCTTGGTGGTGGCGGAGTAGGAGGTGTTGGGTTTTTTGCCAACAAACTGTTTGCTAACGCTTATCATTTCCTTTTTTTCCAAGGCATTGATATGACTGGCCAGGTTACCATCGGTAACCTGTAGTATTTCCTTCAAATCGAGGAAGTCCATACTATCGTTTACCATTAGCACCGACATGATACCGAGCTTAATGCGGTTTTCAAACTCCTTATGTAAACCTTCAATAGGGTTTTTCATCGCTCATATTTCCAGTACATGGCGGCACCATATACAATGTGTAGCACTCCAAATCCGATACTCCAAAACAACAGTCCATTGCCATAAAACCAAGTTGCTAAAAGGCCAAGGCCTATTTCGCAATAACCGAGGTAGCGAATATCGTTAAAGGTGTACTTACTTCCATTGATGAGTGCGAGACCGTAAAAAATGAGCATGGCCGGGGCAATGAGGTAAAGGGTTCCTTGCTTTAGGAGTATTAGTAAGAAGATGCCTCCCGCCACAAGGGGAATAGCCAGGTTCCAAAGCATACGTTGAGAGCGCTTGTCCCAGGTTTTTTGGTTTTTCCTTTTTGCATTTCGGGTGGTGAAAAATATGGCTGTGATAATGGAGAGAATCAATACTGAACCGGCAATCACTATCATTCCCGGGAGTTTATCCAGGCTGCCTGTATAGCCCGGTGAACTGTAGTCTGTGGTTTCGGGCATAAAATGGAGGTAGGCAATAACGGCCCCAATAAGCGCATACACTCCTGCAAAAACGCCTGATAATCCCGAAAGGGAGATAAAGCGCGAAGAGCGCTCCATTAATTCCTTGATGTCTTTTAAGTCAGATTCAGCTGTTCTCATAAAGTACTTTGAATTGCAAAGTAAGGAAAGGGTTTTGGATTGGACAAGGGAGTTGGGAGAATTTTAACAGTCCACCGAAACCTGATAGTTTTAACAAGTTTGCCTAGGAGCACTTGTTGAGATATAATGGAGACAAATAATTTGGTTTTCAGTTTTTAACCTAAAATCGTAACCATGGCCAATACCTATTCACAGTTATTTGTACAAATAGTGTTTTCAGTTAAAAGTAGGGGAGAAAGTCATTCCGGCTGTACATCGTGAGGAGGAGCATCACAAATCAAAATCGTCCAAACGGAATAGGGGAAGTT
>JBLWXT010000063.1:0-5324 GCA_048267305.1 Owenweeksia sp.
GCTTCTAGAGGTACAAGACTATACTTCAAAAGAGGTTTTAAACATCGCTAGCTTACAATCAGGGATGTATTTGTTAAAAATAGAAAGTGATACTGCTAGTACGATGAAGAAGTTTATAAAAAAATAATAATTAATTGTCTGATATTCAATAATTAAAAGCCTACGCAGTACTGCGTAGGCTTTTTTTATGAAGTATAAATTGTAACGCTTTTGTAACGCTTTTCTTACCGGTTTTTTTCATTTTTTTATCAATCTTAGCCTTTAATTTAGAAGAAAGGGATACTCTTTTGAGAATTCATTTCTTTTGTTTTTTATCTCGATGCATATAATTTTATAAAAGTTATTTCAAAATCAACTAAATCAATATTAAAGAATTGTACCATGACCAAAACTACTTATTCTTTCTCTTTTCTTTTTTTAATGCTATTTGTCAATAGTCTTATTTTTGGGCAAAGTCCTAATCCTGGTATTATGGAGTTTGCACCAATAGTAAATATAGATGAAACTGTATCTGTTTCTGATACGGATATTCATAAAGAACCTAAAATAGATACTAGAAAATTTGGAGGAGCAAAAAGTGCTTCACCAGTTTTTGAATCCTCAAATTCAGTAGTACAAGAAGAAGGTGTTGCTACCACAACCACCATTTTAGATGTCAATGCAACAGATGGTAGTGGCGGAAGCACTGATGCCAATGTAACCTATGAGTTAAGTGGCACAGATGCATCTGATTTTACTATAGATGCAAATTCTGGTGTAATTACCTTTGCAGCAATTCCAGATTGGAGTAATCCTGCAGATGCAGATACAAATAATATATATTCAATTACAGTAATGGCAAATAATAATGGGTCTACCACAATTCAAGCCATTACAGTTTATGTGTTTCCAAAAAATGGACTCACAGGCACAGAAATAGCCCAACAAGTAGGTGGAGATATCGATGGTGAGGCTTCTAATGATTATTCAGGGTATTCAGTTAGTTTTAGTTCAGATGGAAAAACCGTTGCCATTGGTGCTTATTATAACGACGGAAATGGGGCTGATTCAGGTCAGGTACGCATTTATAGGTATAATGGCAGTGCCTGGACCCAGTTAGGAACTGATATTGATGGTGAAGCTGCACGCGATATCTCAGGGTATTCAGTGAGTTTGAGTGCCGATGGAAAAACGGTTGCCATTGGAGCTCATTTAAATGATGGAAATGGGTCAAATTCAGGACACGTACGAGTTTATAATTACAATGGCAGTGCCTGGACTCAGTTAGGTACTGATATTGATGGAGAGGCTGCAGGTGATAACTCAGGATATTCAGTGAGTTTGAGTTCAGATGGCAAAACGGTTGCCATTGGGGCTCGTTATAACGGCGGAAATGGGTCTAATTCAGGTCAGGTACGTGTTTATAACTACAATGGCAGTACCTGGACGCAGTTAGGAACTGATATTGATGGAGAGGCAGCAAGTGATCAATCAGGGACTTCAGTGAGTTTGAGTTCAGATGGCAAAACGGTTGCCATTGGAGCTTTTGTTAATGGCGGAAATGGATCAATATCAGGTCATGTACGTATTTATGCTTATAACGGTAGTGCTTGGGTGCAAGTAGGAAGCGATATTGATGGTGAGGCTTCTAATGATTTTTCAGGGAATTCAGTGAGTTTTAGCTCAGATGGCAAAACGGTTGCCATTGGAGCTTTTGGAAACGACGGAAATGGATTTGATTCAGGTCAAGTACGCATTTATAATTACAATGGCAGTGCCTGGGTACAGTTAGGCGGTGATATTGATGGAGAAGCTACAAATGATAAGTTAGGGACTTCAGTGAGTTTGAGTTCAGATGGAAAAACGGTTGCTATTGGTGCTCCTAATAACGGTGGAAATGGAGTTAGATCTGGACAGGTACGCATTTATAGGTATGCTAACAATGCATGGACACAAGTAGCAGATATTGATGGAGAAGCTGCAAATGATAATTCAGGGTCTTCAGTGAGTTTGAGTGCCGATGGAACTACGGTTGCCATTGGTGCTTATTATAACGACGGAAATGGATCTGATTCAGGTCATGTACGCATTTATAAATTAATTGTACCGATACCAGTTTTTGAATCATCAAATTCAGTAGTACAAGAAGAAGGTATTGCTACCACAAGCACCATTTTAGATGTCAATGCAACAGATGGTAAAGGCGGAAGCGTTGATGCCAATGTAACCTATGCGTTAAGTGGTACAGATGCATCTGATTTTACTATAGATGCAAATTCTGGTGTAATTACTTTTGCAGCAATTCCAGATTGGAGCAATCCTGCAGATGCAGATACAAACAATATATATAGTTTTAAAGTTACAGCAACTAATAATTTAAGCAAAACAAAAGATCAAGATATTACAGTTTATGTGTTTCCAAAAAATGGACTCACAGGAACAGAAATTGCCCAACAAGTAGGTGGCGATATTGATGGAGAGGCTGCGGGTGATCAATTAGGGACTTCAGTGAGTTTTAGTGCCGATGGTAAAACCGTTGCCATTGGAGCTCCTTTTAACAACGGAAATGGATCTGATTCAGGTCATGTACGCATTTATAATTACAATGGTAGTGCCTGGACCCAGTTAGGTGGGGATATTGATGGAGAGGCTTCTAATGATCAATCAGGGACTTCAGTGAGTTTGAGTTCAGATGGAAAAACGGTTGCCATTGGAGCTAATAGAAATGATGGAAATGGAACTTATTCGGGTCAAGTACGCATCTACAATTACAATGGCAGTGACTGGATACAGTTAGGCAGCGATATTGATGGAGAGGCTGCAAATGATTACTCAGGTAGGTCAGTGAGTTTGAGTTCAGATGGAAAAACGGTTGCCATTGGATCTTTAGGAAACGACGGAAATGGATCAAATTCGGGTCATGTACGTATTTATAATTACAATGGCAGTGCCTGGGTACAGTTAGGCGGTGATATTGATGGAGAGGTTGCAGGTGATAACTCAGGTTGGTCAGTGAGTTTGAGTTCAGATGGAAAAACTGTAGCTATTGGAGCTAATCAAAATGACGGAAATGGATCTGATTCAGGTCATGTACGCATTTATAATTACAATGGCAATGCATGGGCACAAGTCGGAGGGGATATTGATGGAGAAGCAGCAGGTGATTACTCAGGAATTTCAGTGAGTTTGAGTGCCGATGGAACAACGGTTGCCATTGGATCTCGCTCTAACGCTGGAGTAAATGGATCAGCTTCAGGTCACGTGCGCGTTTATACCTATGCTAACAGTGTATGGGCACAAGTAGGAACTGATATCGATGGAGAGACTATATATGATTTCTCAGGGTATTCAGTGAGTTTGAGTGCCGATGGCAAAACCGTTGCCATTGGAGCATATCAAAACGATGAAAATGGATTTAATTCAGGTCATGCGCGCATTTATAGGTTTACAAGTAATACATGGACACAAGTAGGAGCAGATATTGATGGAGAGGTTGCAAACGATAATTCAGGCTATTCCGTTAGTTTGAGTGCAGATGGAACTACGGTTGCCATTGGAGCTCCTAAGAATGGATCTGATTCAGGTCATGTACGCATTTATAAATTAATTGTACCGACACCAGTTTTTGAATCCTCAAACTCAGTAGTACAAGAAGAAGGCGTTGCTACCACAAGCACCATTTTAGATGTCAATGCAGCAGATGGTAGTGGCGGAAGCACTGATACCAATGTAACCTATGCGTTAAGTGGCACAGATGCATCTGATTTTACTATAGATGCGAATTCTGGTGTAATTACTTTTGCAGCAATTCCAGATTGGAGCAATCCTGCAGATGCAGATACAAACAATATATATAGTTTTAAAGTTTCAGCAACTAATCATTTAAGCAAAACAAAAGATCAAGATATTACAGTTTATGTGTTTCCAAAAAATGGACTCACAGGCACAGAATTTACTGAACAAGTAGGCGGCGATATTGATGGAGAGGCATTAGGCGACAACTCTGGGTATTCAGTGAGTTTCAGTGCCGATGGTAAAACCGTTGCTATTGGTGCGTATTATAACAACGGAAATGGCTCTAGAGCTGGACACGTTCGTATCTATAGTTACAAGAATAGTAGTTGGACTCAGTTAGGTGGCGATATTGATGGAGAGGCTTCTGAAGATAACTCAGGGACTTCAGTGAGTTTGAGTGCAGATGGAAAAACGGTTGCCATTGGCGCTCGTTATAATGATGCAAATGGGTCTAAATCAGGTCAGGTGCGTGTTTATACCTACAATGGCAGTGCCTGGACTCAGTTAGGAAGCGATATTGATGGAGAGGCTGCAAATGATCTTTCAGGTTGGTCCGTTAGTTTGAGTTCAGATGGAAAAACGGTTGCCATTGGAGCTATTGGAAATGGCGGAAATGGATCATATTCGGGTCATGTGCGTATTTATGCTTATAACGGGAGTGCTTGGACCCAGTTAGGAACTGATATTGATGGAGAGGCTTCATATGATAACTTAGGGCGTTCAGTGAGTTTGAGTTCAGATGGGAAAACCATTGCCATTGGAGCAAATCAAAATGGCGGAAATGGATCATATTCTGGTCATGTACGCATTTATAATTACAATGGCAGTGCATGGGTACAAGTAGGAAGCGATATTGATGGAGAGGCTGTAAGTGATTACTCAGGTGTTTCAGTGAGTTTGAGTTCAGATGGAAAAACTGTAGCCATTGGAGCTAATGGAAATGACGGAAATGGATCTGATTCAGGTCAGGTTCGCGTTTATACCTATACTAACAGTGTATGGACGCAAGTAGGAACTGATATCGATGGAGAGGCTTCAGGTGATCACTCAGGATATTCAGTGAGTTTAAGTGCTGATGGAAAAACTGTTGCCATTGGAGCATATCAAAACGATGAAAATGGATCTAATTCAGGTCATGTACGGATTTATAGGTTTACTAATAATACATGGAAACAAGTAGGAGCAGATATCAATGGGGAGACTGAGTATGATAAATCAGGCTATTCCGTTAGTTTGAGTGCAGATGGAACTACGGTTGCCATTGGAGCTCCTTATAACGCAGGAGTGAATGGAACTAATTCAGGTCAGGTACGTGTTTATAAACTTATTTTAGATACAACTGTACCAACGCTTGTTAGTACAAGCCCATCAGATGATGCTACGGGAGTTGCTTTAGGTAGTAATTTAACACTTACCTTTAGTGAGAACATGGCAAAAGGCACAGGAAACATTGTAATTTATGATGCTTTAGATGATGCTGTTGTAGCAACCATTGCAGTTACAAGTGATCAAGTTAGTATTACAGACAAGGTGGTTACAATTAATCCAAC
>JBLWXT010000064.1:0-5043 GCA_048267305.1 Owenweeksia sp.
GAGACGGTGATAACAGCACTTGTGGTAGAGCCTACATTTTTAAGAGTATAAGTATGGGTGACATTAGTAGAAGTCGGCCCATAAGTATCAGGGTTTGGAGGATTTGGTGAAGTCGCTCCGACTTGCCATTCAAGCTCAACTGTATTTGAAGAGTAGGTGAAAGCATTGGGGCTGGTGACCTCTTGAGCAGTGGGGTTGACCACTCTAATATTGACGGCACCGGGGCTTCCTGCCGGGGAGAGGACTGTTATTTCTGTCGCCGAGAGCGTGGCAGGAGAAACAGCTTGAGCCCCAAAGTAAACGGTGGCCCCTGCTTCAAAGTTAGTACCGGTAATGGTGACATTCGTGCCCCCTGATTGGGTTCCCGTTGCGGGATCAACTGAAGCAATTGTAGGAATAGCTTCAGCCGTGTAGCCACCAAGTAGAGTATCTGTTTGGCCATCACCGTTGGTGATGACAACGTCATAGGCCGTCGTTCCCGTCAGGCTGGCATCGGTAAAGCAGCTTACCTGAGAGCTGTCTGTAAAGGTCACAGGTGTACAAGGCTGACCTCCTACAGTGACGGTCACTGGCGCAAAGAAATTGGAACCTGTAATGGTGACAGCTTGAGAGGCGAGCTCGGCACCATTGTCCGGAGTGATATTACTGATTGATGGGGGATCAAGATATTCATAGAGGGATGTGCCTACTCCAACCTGAGCGTCAGGGTTTGTGACGGTGATATCATAATCTCCGGCCGTTGCGGTAGCCCCTGTTACACAGGTGATCTCCGTCGCTGAGTTCCAAGTGACGGTGCCACAGGATACTCCTGCGATCATCACTGATGAAGGAGTCGCGATAAAGCCAGTGCCCGTTATCGTTAGAGTGGTTCCACCACCAATCGGGCCAAAGACCGGGGAAACAGAGTCTACTGTTGGAGGGGGATCGTAGGTAAACCCATTCACCTCAGTTGCTGTAAGAGAACCTAGCTGAGTGATCACGACATCATAGTCTCCAGCACTCTTTGCTGGTGTATCACAGGTAATTGTGTTGGGATCACTCACAACTATATTCGTGCAATTATCTCCACCGACAGTAATGACTGGGGGAGGAGTATCCACGAAATTAGTGCCACTAATCGTTATATTGGTACCCCCTGGGAGTGGACCATTGGCTGGTGTAATGCTTGCGATGGTGGGCGGAGCTGAAAAGATAATGCCACTTGAAAAAGTTGTGACTTGCTGATCATCATCGCCATTTTGGACTTCAAGATCATAAGCACCTGCAGCGGTTGCGGGAGCATTACAAGTGATTGTGGTGCCACCACCTCCGACAACGGGGGAGGTGCAAATAGAATTAAGACCACCTGGATCAATGGTTACTACCGGTGCCACAATATCAAAGAAGCCAGAGCCAGTGATGGTAATACTAGAGCCCGCTGTATCGACAATAGCGGGGGCGACACTATCAACTGTTGGCGCTGGAACATAATTAATTGCATCTACTAAGAGAGCAGTTTGTAAATCTGGATTAGTGACCAGCACATCATAGGTACCGCTTGTCGCCTTACCGGGAAGAGTACAAGAAATACTCGTGGGGTTGTCACTGAAAACGACACAGGCATCCCCTTCGATATCAACACTGGGAGTGGTGACAAAATTAAAGCCCGTGATCGTTAGGGTCAGTCCGCCGGCCATGCGACTCGTTGAGCGATTGATCGAGGCGATGGTTGGTGCTGGGTCATAAGTGAAAATATTAAGGGCACTTGTAGCCGATTGACCATCAAAGTTCTCAACCGTAATTTGATAGTTGCCAGCGGTGCCTGCCCCTGTCACACAGGTGAGGGTTGTCGTTGTTGTGACGTTAACGGATGTACAGGCAAAAGTTCCGACGGTCACAGTCGTTGGACTTCCCACGATGAAATTGGTTCCCGTGACCGTAATTGTGGTGCCTCCTGCGGCAGGGCCATTAGGAATATTGACAGAGGCGACTGTTGGTGGGGGAATATAAGTAAAACCATTGGTGAGAGTGACAGTTTGTTGGTCCTCATCACCATTGGTAATAACAATATCCTGTGCTCCAGCTGGTCCCGCTGATGTTTCACAGTTAATTTCATTTTCACTTACAATATTAAGGTTAATACAATTTGCTCCACCAATAGTAACGCCGAGGGCGTTTCCAAGTTGAACAAAATTCGTCCCCGTAATGGTAACGGTTGTTCCGCCAGAGTCAGGTCCAATACCAGGTGAGACACCGGTGATCGTCGGAGGGCCGATGTGGCGAAAACCATTTGTTTCCGTTCCCGATTGACCGTCCGTATTGGTGATAACGAGGTCTTTTAGGCCTTCTGTCGCCGGGCCTGTTGTATCACAAGTAATACTCGTTGATGTTGGTATCCCGACAATGGAGCAGGGAAGTCCGCCGATTTCAACAGAAACACCTGTGCGAAAACTTGTCCCAGAGATAACAATTCGTGTTCCCCCATCGAGGTCGCCATTATTTGGATTGATGAGTGTGATGGCCGGAGGAGGAACATAGAGAAAGCCTGGACTTGAAAGAATCCCAGACTGACCATCGACATTTTCAACTTCGACAGCGCGATCACCATAAAGACCACTTGGAGTATCACAGGTGATCGTCGTTGAGCTGACAAAGACAATATTGTTACAGAGGTTTGAACCAATATAGACTTGAGCACCATTAAAGAAGTTTGTTCCTGTAACAGTTATGCTCGTGCCACCTGTGTTAGGGCCAAAGTCTGGGGAGACACTTGATACGGTGGGGGCCACGAGGTAGCGATAGGCCCCTGTCGCTGTTACATTCTGACTACCTCCATCAGCATTTGTGACAGTGACATTATAGGTCCCTGCCGCTTGAGCAGGTGGGCGGCAGGTGATTTCTGTACTTGAGTTGACCACGACACTACCACAGGCAAGGGCCCCAATAGTGACCGTGGCACTGGAGTAGAAATTACTACCGGTAATCGTAATATCTGTGGTCCCGCCATCGTCGCCAATAGCAGGAGAGATACTCGCTATTGTCGGAGGGTTTGTGTAACTAAATCCATTGGTGAGGGTGTCTATTTGAGAGTCAGGGTTAGTCACCACAACATTGGCATTGGTCGCTGAGCCCGAAGGGGGCACAACACACTGGAGTTCACCTGAATTTATAAAAGTTGTCGATGAGCAAAGGGTGCTTCCAATGCTTACAGTAGCTCCTGTTAAGAAGTCAGCACCGAGAACACGTATCGTGTAGGTCCCCGCAACAGCTCCAGCATTGGGTGTGACACTCGCGATACTTGGGGCGACTTGATAGGTATAAAGATTGGTGGCCGTCACCGTTTGGCCATCCGTATTTGTCACGACAACATCAACAGCGCCCGCTGAGGCATTGGCAGGGATTCCACAATTAAAACTTGTGGCCGTCACGGCCGTGATACTTGTACAGGATACTCCTCCAATGGTCGCGGAGAGCCCACTGAGAAAGCCAGTTCCTGAAATGGTGGCAACGGTTCCCCCGGCTAAGGCACCTGCATTAGGGGTGATACTTCCGATGGCCGGAGCATCTTGAAAGGTGAAGCCATTTGTAACACTATCGGCTTGATAGGCGGTGACCCCATCGCCTCCATCGAGGTTTCTTACCTCCACATCAAAAACACCTGTACTCACACCACCACCAGTGGGGGTGACACAGTCAAAAGAAGTAGAGGTTAAAGAGGGGGCATTGACGGTACAAGGATCATCATCGATGAGAACGCTGACGCCATTGACGGTGTCAAAATTAAGACCCGAAATCGTAATGGTACTCGCAATGGAGGGATTCGCCGTGCTCGGGCTAATCGCTGTTATGGTGGGAGCTGGCTGATAAGAGTAGCTACTTGCAAGGGTCCCACTTAAGCCTGAACGACTAACAACGATATCACCTGAGGCAATAGCAACGGAAGCATTTCCTGTTGTACAGGTGATCTGAAGAGGATTGTCGACAACGTATGAAGCACAAGCAATACCTGCTACGGTTACGCTATCGGCACCTGTAAAATTTGTTCCCGCAATGATGATATCATTGCCACCACTAATAGCTCCTGCATTGACATTCACAGAAGTTGGATTGGGAACTGTTGAATACTGGTAGGTGGGTCCTGGACTACTGAATTGGCCATCAGGATTCACGACAGTAACCGCTACTGTTGCTGAAGCATGGGCAGCAGGAACACACTGAAGGGAAGTGTCACTAATTCTATTGATGAAATTACAAGCGACACCGTCAAAGTAGGGAATGACTCCTGCTAAAAAGTTTGTTCCTGTCAGGGTAACAATACTGCCCCCAGTATCTGGGCCGATGCTAGGAGAAATTGAAGAGATTGTCGGTGGGCCTTGATAGAAAAAGGCATTACTTAAGGTTGATATTTCTTCGCTAGTTGCGACACTTACAGGAACAAAGCCCTGTACGTGTGCGGGGGTCACACATGTTGCCGATGTTGAATTGATTACAGTTACACTAGCACATGGGCTGCCGTCGATAGTGATAGTCATGCCTGCTTCAAAGAGCACACCAGTTAACGTGATTGTGGTTCCTCCACCGATGACACCGCTTGAAGGAGAAACACTGGTAAGACCAAGAGCGGCTTGAGCACCACTGGCCTCTTCTTTAGGTAATTGAACTTCACCGACAACACAACCTGTTGCAAACAAAATAAAGGCAAATAGAAGAGTGTTCATTGCTTTAATCAATATTCAATTCCCTAAGTCAATATGTTCAATTCCTTGAACCTCAGTATCTTATCGGTTTGAAATCCTTTGGTTTTTAGTAACTTTCTTTATTATAAGAAATCTTTTTACCTGATCATTTAGGTTCTTTAAGAGGCGGTGTTTTCTTTAGTAATAATAATACTTTACGTTTAGTTAATTTTTAGCGAGCTCTGACCCGATAAGAGGAGTGGTGAAGAAATTGCCTCAACTCATTGGCACCTCTCTTTTTCTAAGAGGTTGGAATCATTTAGGGGCTTAGGGATTTTAGTGTTAACAGAGATAATCTTAAAATGAACTTTCGTAGAAACTATAACAC